>NZ_JBFAHL010000001.1:839485-1380571 GCF_040654155.1 Amycolatopsis sp. NPDC050768 | reverse complement strand
GGCGGCCGAGCGCGGGAGCCGACGGCACGCGGCCGTAGAGGACGGGCCCGGCACGTGATGAGGCGATGAGCGCGGCAACAGCGTGCGGGGCACGGCCGCAAGACGATGGTGTGGGGAGCCGTTCCGGGCACGCGGTGAGGCGGCCGAGCGCGGGAGCCGACGGCACGCGGCCGTAGAGGACGGGCCCGGCACGTGATGAGGCGATGAGCGCGGCAACAGCGTGCGGGGCACGGCGGTGAGGCGGCCCAGCGGGGGAGCCGGCGGCGGGCGTGGGCGTGAGGAACGGGTCCGGGCACGTGATGAAGCGATGAGCGCGGCAGCAGTGCGGGGCGCGGCGGCAAGCGCGGGAGCCGGTTCGGGGCACGGCCGAACGGCGGCAAGGCGACCGGCGTGAGGAGCCGTTCTGGGCACGGTGGCGAGGCAGCCCGGCGCGAGAGCCGACGGCGCGCACAGTACGGCGGAACGAGCAAGAGAGCAGAGACAAAAGAAGCGGCCCACCGGAAGTCCGGCGGGCCGCTTCTGCTCAGTGCTTCGCAATACTCAGTGATGCGTCCAGATCACCCGCAGCAAGCCGTGACGGCCGCAAGGATGGTGTCCAGGAGGCTCAGCCCTCCGGGAAGATCACCACGCGGCGCTTCGGGTCTTCGCCCTCGCTTTCGCTCGTGACGCCGTCCACGGTGGCCACCGCGTCGTGCACGACTTTGCGTTCGAAGGGGCTCATGGGCTGCAAGCGGACGCGCTCGCCGCTGGACAGGACGGACTCGGCGGTGGAGCGGCCGAGTTCGCGGAGCTCTTCGCGGCGGTCGGCGCGCCAGCCGGCGATGTCGAGCATGAGGCGGCTGCGGGAGCCCGTCTCCTGCTGGACGGCGAGGCGGGTGAGTTCCTGCAGGGCCTCGAGCACGGTGCCGCGGGGGCCGACGAGCTTTTCGAGGTCCTCGCCGCCGTCGATGCTGATGATGGCGCGGCCGGCTTCGACGTCGAGGTCGATGTCGCCGTCGTAGTCGAGCAGGTCGAGCAGGCGCTCGAGGTAGTCGCCGGCGATGTCGCCTTCCTGCACGAGCAGGTCGTCGCCGCCCTGCTTCTCGTCGGCGGCCTCGGCGGGGGCACCCACGGCGGGTGCGGCCGAGGCCGTGGTCTCTTCGTCCTGATCGGCGTCGATCGTGTCGACCGTCTCCGACATCATTCGTCTCCTCTCCGAACCGGACGCGTCAGCGACGCTTCCGGCCCGACTTCCTGGTCGAGTCCTTGAGGAGCCCCGGAACCCCGGTTCCGTTCTCCTTGTTCGATCCGTTCTGGGCCGGCTGCTGCGCCGGCTTCGACGGGGTCGCATCGGTGTCCGGCTCGGCCGGCGTGGACTGCGAGGCAGCCTCGGCCGAGGCGTTCTTCTTGCTCTCCACGCCACCCGAGGAAGACGGGGACTTCGTCTGCGCGAAACCGTGCGCCGAACCCGCCTTGCTCACCTTGCCCTGCTGGTCACCGTTGCCGGACGGGTTGTTCTTCTTCTGCTGCACAGGCTTCTGCCCGACCTTCGGAGCCGTCGGCTTCTGCCCGGGCTTCGGCCCGAGCGACGCTCGCTTCTCCGCGGCCTCCGCCTTACGCGCGGCCTCTTCCTTGTCGATGCGCGTGTACACGAGCCGCTGCTGCATCAGCGTCCAGCCGTTGTTCGCCAGCCAGTAGAAGAGCAGGCCGAGCGGGAACAGGGCACCGAACACGAGCACGCCGAGCGGGAAGATGTACATCGTCAGCTTGTTCATGATCGCGGTCTGCGAGGTGGCCGACGCGGCGTTCTGCCGGGCCACGGAGTGCCGCGCGGTGAGGTGCGTGGCGATCGACGCGATGATCATCAGGGGTAGCGCGACCGGGAGCACGTTCCAGTGGAACCCGGGAGCCGCGACACTGCCGCTGACCACCCCGACGCCGTTGTAGACCGCTTCACCCAGGTTGACGCCGAAGAGCTTCGCGGTGACGTACGACTGGACATCGTGCTGGTTGAAGAAGTAGTTCTCCGTCTTCACGCCACCGCCGGGCGGCAGGATCGTGAACGCGCGCAGCACGTGGTTCAGACCGATGAACACCGGGATCTGAAGAATCATCGGCAGGCAGCTGCCCAGCGGGTTGACGCCGTGCTCGCGCTGGAGCTTCTGCATCTCCTGCGCCTGGCGCTGCTTGTCGTTCGCGTACTTCTTCTGGAGCTTCTTCATCTCCGGCGCGAAGTCTTGCATCTTCTTCATCGACCGGACCTGGTTCACGAACGGCTTGAACATGATGCCGCGGACCGTGAACGTCAGGAAGATGATCGCGAGGATCCAGGAAATCGCCGATGCTTCCCCGAACGCGAACCCGAATACCTTGTGCCAACACCACAAGATGAAGGACACGGGGTAGTAGATGAAATCGAGCACTGAGCTACTCCTCGATCGGTGTTTCAGGCAGGTGGTGGCGCCACGAGAACTTCTCGGGTACCGGATCGCGGCCCGGCGGTGTCCACGGGCCGCACCGCCCCAGCCGGCGCAGCGCGAGGTAGGAGCCGCGGCCGGCACCGTGCCGGGTCAGGGCTTCGACTGCGTACGCGCTGCAGCTCGGGTAGAAGCGGCAGGCCGGCGGCAGGAAAGGCGAGATCGCCTTGCGATAGAACTTGATGGGGAGGAGCAGCACCCACGCGACCGGCCCGGGGCGGCGCGGGGCCGTCTCCCCGGTGACGTCGGTGCCGCCGTGGGTGTGCTCGGGAGTGGCTTGCATTGCCGTTACACCGCTGATCCGTGGTCGGGGGCCGCGTCCTGCTGACGCGGTTGCCGGGGAGCATCTTCCCCGGCGGCGCGGCGGGACGAGGTGAGTCCGAGCCGGCGCAACGCCGCGTCGAGATCGGCGCCGAGCTCCGCGCTCGAAGCGGACGCCGCCGGAGGTAATGCCCGTACGACCAACGAGCTGCCCGGGGGCAGTGTTCCGAGTCGGGCCGAAACGAGATGACGCAGTTGCCGGGTCACTCGATGGCGGACCACCGAGTTCCCGACGGCCTTGCTCACCACAAAACCCGCCCTGGCCGCATCGGGTGCGGCCGCGGACGGGTCCGTGGTCAACGCGTGGACGACGAGGCGACGCCTGCCTGCCCTGGAGCCCCGGCGGAGAACGACCCGGAAGTCTTCACTCCGCCGTAGACGTGCGGCTGCGGGCAGCACGGCGCGCCTCGACGAGCCGGATCAGGCGGACAGCGCGCCGCGGCCCTTGCGACGACGAGCCCCCAAGATGGCCCGGCCGGCACGGGTCCGCATGCGGAGGCGGAAACCGTGGGTCCGCGCGCGTCGGCGGTTGTTCGGCTGGAAGGTGCGCTTACCCTTGCTCACTGCTACTCCTGTGTCTCGGCCGTCGGGCGACGGATTTTCGGCCGTCTACCGGCATGTCGTGCGGGCGCACGGCAGTCTCTGGTGTCTCCTACCAACGTGTGGCCTCGTCACGACGAGCGACGACATACGTGGGCACGCGAAACGCACCCGTCGCTTACGGGAGACCTTACGAGGGTACGCACCCCGGTCGGGAGCCGTGTAGGCACCCCCTCCGCCACGCTCGGCGACCGGGCCGTGACCTCGCCTTCGCCCACGCCGGGACACCGAATGGCAACACGCCGTACACCGTGAAATGCTTGCGCACAATGGTGCCTTGTGGCAGCGGGCGAGGCTTGTTAGCGTGCCTCTTCCGGGTCGCCCGGTCTCGAGGCGCGCGGCGGTATCGCCACCGGGGTGTGGAGGCGCCCACGGCGAACGCCGAGCCCGCAGGTGGCGTGGCTGCGGGCAGCCGTACATTAGTGCACAGCTGTGGACAACTATGTGGATATTCGCTGTGCCCGCGCGCAGGTCGGTCCAAGATGACGTCCAGGGGAGTGTTTTGCGGGCGTGGTTGGGGTGATTCCGCCGTTCACGCCGACGAGGGGAGGGGAGCCAGACAGGTGTCCGAGCACCAGCACAATCTGGGCGTTATCTGGGAGCAGGTGGTACGGGAGCTGTCCGACGGCACCCTCTCGCCGCAGCAACGAGCCTGGATGCGGGTGACGAGGCCCATCGGCCTGCTCGACGGCACCGCCCTGCTGGCTGCCCCCAGTGACTTCGCGAAGGAAGCGATCGAACGCGCGCTGCGAGGTGCGATCACCGACGCCCTCTCCCGCCGGCTCGGCCGCGCCGTGTCGCTCGCCGTGAAGGTCGACAGCGCCGAGGCCATCGCGCCAGCGCCGCGCTACGTGCCCGCACCCCCTCAGGTGGAAAACGGGCACCCCGACAACGGGCGCATCGACAACGGGCGCCTGGAACCCGGTCACCTCGACCCCACGCACGTGGAGAACGGACGGCCCGACAACCGCCGTCTCGAGAACGGCCGCCTCGACAACGGTTCCGTCGCGCAGCAGCGTCCGCCGATCGACGGCGCCTCCATGGCCGCCGCGCGCGCCGCCCGGCCCGAGCCGCCGCGCCAGCGCCCGGTGCCGCAGCCGGCCCCGCTCGAGGAGTCCGACGACCCGAACGAAGAAGTGGACGAGGAAGGCGAAGCGCTCGCCGCCGTCCACGAGATCTGGCCGACGTTCTCCGGCCAGCCGATCGCCGGGCAGCCCTACACCGCGCCCGCGCAGCCGCAGACGTCGAAGACGAAGCTCAACGAGAAGTACACCTTCGACACGTTCGTGATCGGCGCGTCCAACCGGTTCGCCCACGCGGCCGCGGTGGCCGTGGCCGAGGCGCCGGCCCGCGCGTACAACCCACTGTTCATCTGGGGTGAGTCCGGGCTCGGCAAGACGCACCTGCTGCACGCCGTGGGCCACTACGCGCAACGGCTGTTCCCCGGCATGCGCGTGCGCTACGTCTCGACCGAAGAGTTCACCAACGACTTCATCAACTCGCTGCGAGACGACCGCAAGGTCGCCTTCCAGCGGCGCTACCGCGACATCGACATCCTGCTCGTCGACGACATCCAGTTCCTGGAAGGCAAAGAAGGTACGCAGGAAGAGTTCTTCCACACCTTCAACACCCTCCACAACGCGAACAAGCAGATCGTCGTCAGCTCCGACCGCCCGCCCAAGCGCCTCGAGACGCTGGAGGACCGGCTGCGGACGCGGTTCGAGTGGGGCCTGATCACCGACATCCAGCCGCCCGAGCTCGAAACCCGCATCGCCATCCTGCGCAAGAAGGCCGCGCAGGACCGGCTGGCGGTCCCGGGCGAAGTACTGGAGTTCATCGCGTCGCGCGTGGAGGCGAACATCCGCGAACTCGAGGGCGCGCTGATCCGCGTGACCGCGTTCGCGTCGCTCAACCAGCAGGCCGTGGACACCTCGCTCGCCGAGATCGTGCTGCGCGACCTGATCCCCGACTCCCATGCACCGGAGATCACGGCGCCGACCATCATGGGCGTCACGGCGGAGTTCTTCGACGTGACGCTCGACGAACTGTGCGGGCCCGGCAAGACGAAGGCGCTCGCCACCGCGCGCCAGATCGCGATGTACCTGTGCCGCGAGCTCACGGACATGTCGCTGCCGAAGATCGGGCAGACGTTCGGCGGCCGCGACCACACGACCGTGATGCACGCGGACAAGAAGATCCGCAAGGAGATGGCCGAGCGCCGGCGCATCTACGACCAGGTGCAGGAGCTCACGTCGCGGATCAAGCAGCGGGCTCGGCAGTAGCTTCGGAGCTTCAAGGAGGGCGTCGCCTACGGGCGGCGCCCTCCTTTTTTATGGGCGACGTGACGACGTACTCACGACGGCGCTCGCGAGGCCCGCAATCCGGCACTGAGCCCCGCTGTCCGTCCACAGAGACTCGTCCACGCCGCACCCCGCGCTCGGCCCAGCACCCAAGCGAGCCCGGTTTCCCCTACCACACAAGACCTTCCACAAGGCCCCGGGTCCAACGTGGACGAAGCACCCGTACACAGGCGAAGCAGCGAAGCAAGCGGCGTGTGCCGTCGCCCACGTACGCACGCGTACGCAGCCATCCTCAAACCCATTGATACACAAGGAGTTTTCCCCACCCTGTGCGCAGTTTGTGCACAACTCCAGCAGATCCAGGAGCTGCGGCGACGCCGAATCGGTCCACATCCCGCCCACACGAAATCCACAGACTTTCCACAGGGCTGTCCACGGGGATTCCACAGGTTGCCCACACGTGATCCACAACGGGAGCCCGTCACTCTCCAGGGCGATTCGGACCCGTTTCCGCACCCACAGAACCTGGGTACAACTGCCCTCACACCTGGGGACAACCATGGGGACAACTGGCCCGAGATGTGGATGGATCGCGGCCGAGACGAAACCATCCACCGATCGCCCGAACCATCCACCGATCCACCACCAGGACTCTCCACACCCCGCCGCGCCCTCCGACCTGGGCAAACGAGCTCTGTCCACACAACCCACAGCCCCTATTACTGCTACTGCTCTTAGATCTTTTGAAAGAAAGAACAAAACAAAAACAGGCGATGGACGAAGTTGGGGACAAGCGGTCGAGCCTGTCTCCTTGTCGACAAAGTCAAGGGGAGGCCGAGGTGACGGGACCCCCGGTGACGGCCTAACGTGGATGCCTGCACCTGGTTCGTTCCTGCGCGCCGATCCCGGCACGCCGAAACGGGCCGGCCCGGTGGGGACTCGGTCGCGGCGTACTCGGCGCAGTACTCGTGAACCGCCAGCCGCCGACCCTTCACGAGCCGAGGGGCTCGGCTGTCGAAAGGATGCGCGCATGAAGATCCGCGTCGAGCGCGACGGGCTTGCCGACGCCGTCGCCTGGGTGGCCAGGAGCCTCCCGTCCCGGCCTCCGGTGCCGGTGCTGGGCGGTGTGCTGCTCGACGCGGGTGCGGACGGGGAGTCCGACGCGCTCACCGTGTCCGGGTTCGACTACGAGGTCTCCGCCACGGTGGGCGTCCCCGCGACGATCGCCGACGGTGGCCGCCTCCTGGTCTCCGGTCGCCTCCTCGCCGACATCACCAAGGCGCTGCCCGCGCAGCCGGTGGAGATCTCCGTCGACGGCGCCCGCGCCACCATCACGTGCGGCAGCGCGCGCTTCTCCCTGCCGACGATGCCCGTCGAGGACTACCCGCAGCTGCCGTCCCAGCCTGCCTTCGCGGGTGAGCTCACCGGCGACACGTTCGGCCAGGCCGTGACCCAGGTCGTCACCGCCGCAGGCAAGGACGACACGCTCCCGATGCTCACCGGCATGCGCCTGGAGATCTCGGGCGAGACCCTCACGCTCGTGGCCACCGACCGCTTCCGCCTCGCCATGCGCGAGTTCACGTGGAAGCCCGCGGAGGGCCTGGCCGACGCCGCGGTGCTCGTGCCCGCGCGCACGCTCGCCGAAGCCGCGAAGACGCTCGGCGGCGCCGGCAGCACCGTGCGCCTCGCGCTCGCCAGCGGCGAAGGCCTGCTCGGCCTCTCGGGCAACGGCCGCTACACCACCACCCGCCTCCTCGACGCGGAGTTCCCGCCCTACCGGCAGCTGCTGCCGGCGACGCACACGTCGCGCGCCGTGATCGAGGTGTCGGCGCTCGCCGAGTCGATCAAGCGTGTGTCGCTGGTCGCCGAACGCGGCACGCAGGTGCGGCTGGAGTTCGCCGACGGGTCGCTGCGGCTTTCCGCCGGCGGCGACGACGAGGGCAGCGCCGAAGAAGAGCTGCAGGTCGACTACGAAGGCGAACCGGTCACCATCGCCTTCAACCCCGGCTACCTCGTCGACGGGCTCGGCGCGCTGCACAGCGACCGCGCGGAGCTCACCTTCACCACCCCCAACCGGCCGGCGCTCATCAAGCCCGCCGACGCCGAGGGCAACGTCGTCCCCGGTTATCTCTATCTGCTGATGCCGGTCCGGCTCCCGGGCTGACCGGCGCGTCACAACCGCGGATTTTCGTTCCTACATAAGGGGATCTCATGGTTCAGCTCGGTCTCGTGGGCCTGGGCAAGATGGGCTTCAACATGCGCGAGCGGCTGCGTGCAGCCGGGCACGAGGTCGTGGGCTACGACCGCAACCCGGCCGTCGCCGACTCCGAGTCGCTCGCCGACCTGGTGTCCAAACTGGACGCGCCGCGCATCGTCTGGATCATGGTCCCCGCCGGCGAGCCGACGCGGCAGACCGTGGTGGAGCTCAGCCAGTCGCTGTCCGAGGGCGACCTCGTGATCGACGGCGGGAACTCGAAGTTCACCGACGACAAGCTGAACGCGGATCTGCTGGCGGCCAAGGGCATCGGCTACCTCGACTGCGGTGTCTCCGGTGGCGTGTGGGGCAAGGTCAACGGCTACGGCCTCATGGTCGGAGGCGCCGGCTCCGACGTCGCCCGTGCGATGCCGATCTTCGACACGCTGCGTCCGGAAGGCCCGCGTGAAGAAGGCTTCTCGCACGCCGGCGAGGTCGGCGCCGGCCACTACGCGAAGATGATCCACAACGGCATCGAGTACGGCATCATGCAGGCCTACGCCGAGGGCTTCGAGCTGCTCGAGGCCGCGCACGTCGTGAAGAACGTGCCCGAGGTGATCAAGGGCTGGCAGCGCGGCACCGTCGTGCGTTCCTGGCTGCTCGACCTGCTGGTGCGCGCGCTGGAGGAGGACCCGGAGCTCGACGACCTCGAGGGCTACGTCGAAGACTCGGGCGAGGGCCGGTGGACGCTGGAGGAGGCCGTGAACAACGCGGTGCCGGCGCCGGTGCTCTCGGCCGCGCTGTTCGCCCGGTTCTCCTCGCGGCAAAAGGACTCCGCCGCGATGCGCGCCGTCGCCGCGCTGCGCAACCAGTTCGGTGGTCACGCTGTGAAGAAGGCCGGGAGCTAGCCTCCCCCCGCTCGTGTATCTGCGACATCTCCAGGTCACCGACTTCCGGTCCTGGCCGCAAGCCGACCTCGCCCTCGAACCGGGCCCGGCCGTGCTCGTCGGTCAGAACGGCCGGGGGAAGACGAACCTGCTCGAAGCGATCGGCTACGTCGCGACCCTGGGTTCCCACCGGGTCGCGACGGACGCCCCGCTGATCCGGCACGGGTGCGAGCGCGCGCTCGTGCGCGTCGCCGTGGTCAACGACGACCGCGAGCTCACCGTCGAGCTCGAGATCACGGCGGGACGAGCCAACCGCGCCCGCGTGAACCGGGGTGCGGTCGGCAAGCCGCGTGACGTGCTCGGGATCCTGCGCACGGTGCTGTTCTCCCCGGAGGACCTGGCGCTCGTGCGTGGGGACCCGAGCGAGCGCCGCCGGTTCATGGACGAGCTGCTCGTGCTGCGCGCACCTCGGTACGCGGGCGTGCGCGCGGACTACGAGAAGGTGCTGAAGCAGCGCAACGCCCTGCTCAAGACCGCGGGCAAGCGCCGCACCGGCAAGGAGGACCCGTACGCGCTCTCGACGCTCGACGTCTGGGACGACCACCTGTCGGTAGCTGGCGCCCAGCTGCTGGCGGCGCGACTGAACCTCATCGCCGACCTCGGGCCGTACGCGGCGGAGGCCTACATGGGGGTCGCGCCGGACTCGCGGCCGGCGTCGATCGCGTACAAGTCGTCGCTCGGCGAAGCGCTGCCGCCGGGCTACGGCGTGGCCGGGGGCGAGCGGGCGGACGCGGAAGTGCTGCGCGAGCTGCTGCTCAAGGCGCTGGCCGACGTCCGGCGCAACGAGCTGGATCGCGGCATCAGCCTCGTCGGCCCGCACCGCGACGAGCTGGATCTGATCCTGGGCGAGGCGCCGGCGAAGGGGTACGCGAGCCACGGCGAGTCGTGGTCGTTCGCGCTGGCCCTGCGGCTCGGGAGCTACGAGCTCCTGCGTGGCGAAGCGGGCGAACCGGTGCTGCTGCTGGATGATGTGTTTGCCGAGCTCGACCGCAAACGGCGGGCGCGGCTCGCGGAGGTCGCCGCGGGTGCCGAGCAGGTGCTCATCACGGCGGCGGTGGACGAGGACGTGCCGTCAGAGCTGGCCGGGAGCCGGTTCGTGGTGGCGGATGGCGAGGTCAACCGTGCCTGAGCCCTCGACCCCAAGATCAAGTCGGCCACGGCGGGTGACCGCGGTCACAGACGTTACCCACCGATCTGGGGACAAACCTGTGGACAGTGTGGATAAACCCGGGAATGGGTTATCGCCGCGCGTGACGAAACGGCCTGATGAGGGCCTTGACACCCCCCGAACGGGCAATCACCCACGTGGGACGCGTGATTCAGGTACCGAGCGTGATGTGTCCGCTGGGCCGAACGGGAAGCCCTCCGGACGGGACTTGGCGCACGCCGCGCTCGAGGCCGCTAAGGCCAAGGCGAAGGAACGCGGTGCTCCGCCGAACCTGCGCCGCGGCCGGATCACGGGCGGCGGGGGCCAGAACCCGCGCCGTCGTCGCTGGTCAGGGCCCGGGGCCGACGCGCGCGACCCGCAACCGGTCGGCCGGCTCGTCTCGCGGCTGGTCTCCGACAGCGGCTGGCAGGACACGATGACCAACGCGCGCGTGTTCGGGCAGTGGGCTCGGCTCGTGGGCGAGGACGTCGCCGAACACGCCCAGCCGGTGAGCCTCAAGGACGGCGAGCTGACCGTCCGCGCGAGCTCCACGGCGTGGGCCACGCAGCTGCGGCTGCTGCAGAGCAAGCTCATCGCGAAGATCGCCGCGGGGGTCGGCAACGGCGTCGTGAAGCGCATGCGGATCCAGGGTCCGACGGCGCCGAGCTGGCGGAAAGGACCACGGGTCGTGCCGGGTCGCGGGCCTCGAGACACGTACGGCTGACTCCGGTTGCGCGTCGGCGGGTGAGTTCCCCGAGAACCGCTTGACAACCCGCGAGCTACGACCTGACTCGCCTTCGAGCGATTTCGCGGCTCTGTGACGCAGTGAGGGGTGTCCTTGCCGCATGTCAGCACGCGCGGGCAAGTACACTGGAGGAGTAGCGAGCGTCCGCTCGGGCGAGACGAGGAGAAACAACGCCGGTGACCGAGAACAAGAGCGAGTACAACGCGTCGTCCATCACCGTGCTCGAAGGCCTCGAAGCGGTCCGCAAGCGCCCCGGTATGTACATCGGCTCCACCGGTGAGCGCGGTCTCCACCACCTGGTTCAGGAGGTCGTGGACAACTCCGTGGACGAGGCGATGGCCGGCTTCGCCACCAAGGTCGACGTTACTCTCCTCGCCGACGGCGGGGTCCGGGTCGTCGACGACGGTCGCGGCATCCCGGTGGACATGCACCCCAAGGAGAAGAAGCCGACCCTCGAAGTCGTGCTCACCATCCTGCACGCGGGCGGCAAGTTCGACAGCGACTCCTACGCGGTGTCCGGCGGCCTGCACGGCGTCGGCGTCTCGGTGGTGAACGCGCTGTCGACGAGGCTGCTCGCGGAGATCAAGGTCGGCGGCCGCAGCTGGCGGCAGCTCTACACCGACCAGGTCGCCGGCCCGCTGGAGGACCTCGGCCCCGCCGAGGACACCGGCACCACGATCACCTTCTGGGCCGACTCGAACATCTTCGAGACCACGACGTACAACTTCGAGACGATCTCGCGTCGCCTGCAGGAGATGGCCTTCCTCAACAAGGGCCTCACCCTGTCGCTGCGCGACGAGCGCGTGGCCGACGAGGAGACCGAAGCAGACGCGGAGGGCAAGCAGGCCCGCGTCAAGGAGAAGGTCTACTGCTACCCCGGTGGGCTCGAGGACTTCGTCCGCCACATCAACGGCAGCAAGGACCCGATCCACGAGAGCGTGATCTCCTTCGACGCGAAGGGCGTCGGCCTCGAGGTCGAGGTCGCGATGCAGTGGAACAACGGCTTCACGCCGTCGGTGTACACGTTCGCCAACACGATCAACACCCACGAGGGCGGCACCCACGAAGAGGGCTTCCGCGCCGCGCTCACGCGCGTGGTCAACGCGTACGCGCGCGAGAAGAAGCTGCTCAAGGAGAAGGACGCGAACCTCACCGGCGATGACGTGCGCGAGGGTCTCGCCGCCATCGTCTCGATCAAGCTGTCCGAGCCGCAGTTCGAGGGCCAGACGAAGACGAAGCTGGGCAACAGCGAAGCCAAGACGTTCGTGCAGCAGCAGTCGAACGAGTGGCTGGCCGACTGGTTCGAGCGCAACCCCAACGAGGCGAAGACGATCATCAACAAGTCGATCTCCTCGGCGCAGGCGCGCATGGCCGCCCGTAAGGCGCGGGACCTGGTGCGCCGCAAGGGCGCGCTGGAGATCGGCGGCCTGCCGGGCAAGCTCAAGGACTGCCGCTCCAACGACCCGGGCGAGTGCGAGCTCTACATCGTGGAGGGCGACTCGGCCGGCGGCTCGGCCAAGGAAGGCCGCGATTCTATGTACCAGGCGATCTTGCCCATCCGGGGCAAGATCATCAATGTGGAGAAGGCGCGCATCGACCGCGTGCTCAAGAACACCGAGGTCCAGTCTCTGATCACGGCGCTGGGCACCGGCATCCACGACGACTTCGACCTCTCGAAGCTGCGCTACCACAAGATCGTGCTGATGGCCGACGCCGACGTCGACGGCCAGCACATCACCACGCTGCTGCTCACCCTGCTGTTCCGCTTCATGAGCCCGCTGATCGAGCACGGCCACGTGTTCCTTTCGCGGCCGCCGCTCTACAAGATCAAGTGGCCGCGGCAGGACCCGGAGTACGCGTACTCCGACAAGGAGCGCGACGCCGTGATCCAGGCGGGTGTCGAGGCCGGCCGCCGGCTGCCGAAGGACGACGCGATCCAGCGCTACAAGGGTCTCGGCGAGATGAACGCCGAAGAGCTGTGGGAGACCACGATGGACCCGGCCAACCGCCTGCTGGGCCAGGTCACCCTCGACGACGCCGCGCAGGCCGACGACCTGTTCTCCGTTCTCATGGGCGAGGACGTGGAGGCCCGGCGCTCGTTCATCACGCGCAACGCCAAGGACGTGCGCTTCCTGGACGTGTAGCCGTCCGCCACTCCAGCCAGCCCAGACTCTTTCCCCGAGAAGGAACCCATGACGGAAACCTTGCCGCCGGAACACGACCGCATCGAGCCGGTCGACATCCAGCAGGAGATGCAGCGTTCCTACATCGACTACGCCATGAGCGTGATCGTGGCGCGGGCGCTGCCGGATGTGCGCGACGGTCTCAAGCCGGTGCACCGGCGCGTGCTCTACTCGATGTTCGACTCCGGTTTCCGGCCGGACCGCGGGTACAACAAGTGCTCTCGCGTCGTCGGCGACGTCATGGGCAACTACCACCCGCACGGTGACTCGGCGATCTACGACGCCCTCGTGCGCCTGGCCCAGCCGTGGTCGATGCGCTACCCGCTCATCGACGGGCAGGGCAACTTCGGTTCGCCGGGCAACGACCCCGCCGCCGCCATGCGGTACACGGAGTCGCGCCTCGCGCCGCTGGCGATGCAGATGCTGGCGGACATCGAAGAGGACACCGTCGATTTCCGCGACAACTACGACGGCCGCACGCAAGAGCCCAACGTGCTGCCGGCGCGGTTCCCGAACCTGCTGGTCAACGGCAGTTCCGGCATCGCGGTCGGCATGGCGACCAACATCCCGCCGCATAACCTGCGCGAGGTCGCCGACGGCGTCGTGTGGGCGCTGGAGAACTACGAGGCGTCCGACGACGAGCTGCTGGCCGCGCTGCTCACGCGCATCAAGGGCCCGGACTTCCCGACCAAGGCGATGATCCTCGGCACCTCCGGGATCGAGGACGCGTACCGCACGGGCCGCGGTTCCGTGCGCATGCGTGCGGTCGTTGAGGTGGAGGAGGACGCGAAGGGGCGCACCACGCTCGTCGTGTCCGAGCTGCCGTACCAGGTGAACCCGGACAACCTCGTCGAGAACATCGCGCACCTGGTGCGCGACGGCAAGCTCACGGGCATCGCCGACATCGCCGACGAGTCCAACAGCCGCTCCGGCATGCGGATCGTGGTCACGCTCAAGCGCGACGCCGTGGCGAAGGTGGTGCTGAACAACCTGTTCAAGCACACCCAGCTGCAGCAGAACTTCGGCGTGAACATGCTGGCGATCGTCGACGACGTGCCGCGCACGCTGCGGCTCGACCAGATGATCCGCCACTACGTGAAGCACCAGGTCGAGGTCATCGTCCGGCGGACCAAGTTCCGCCTGCAGAAGGCCGAGGAGCGCGCGCACATCTTGCGCGGTCTGGTCAAGGCGCTGGATCTGCTCGACGAGGTCATCGCCCTGATCCGGCGTTCGCCCTCGGCCGACGAGGCGCGGCCGGCGCTGATGGAACTGCTGGACGTCGACGAGATCCAGGCCACGGCCATCCTCGACATGCAGCTGCGCCGGCTGGCCGCTCTGGAGCGTCAGCGCATCATCGACACGTTGGCCGAGATCGAGCTGGAGATCGCGGACCTCAAGGACATCCTCGCGAAGCCGGAGCGCCAGCGTTCGATCATCCGCGACGAGCTCATGGAGATCGTCGGCAAGTACGGCGACGACCGGCGCACGAAGATCATCCCGTTCGACGGCGAGGTGTCGGTCGAGGACCTCATCGCGGTCGAGGACGTGGTGGTCACCATCACGCGCACCGGCTACGCGAAGCGCACGAAGACCGACCTGTACCGCTCGCAGAAGCGCGGCGGCAAGGGCGTGCAGGGTGCCACGCTGAAGCAGGACGACATCGTGCAGCACTTCTTCGTGTGCTCCACGCACGACTGGATCCTGTTCTTCACGAACAAGGGCCGCGTCTACCGCACGAAGGCGTACGACCTGCCCGAGGCCAACCGCAACGCGCGCGGACAGCACGTGGCCAACCTGATGGCGTTCCAGCCCGACGAGCAGATCGCCCAGGTCATCGAGATCCCGAACTACGAGGTGGCGCCGTACCTGGTGCTGGCCACGCAGAAGGGGCTCGTGAAGAAGACGAAGCTCACCGACTTCGACTCCAACCGCGCGGGCGGCCTCATCGCCGTCAACCTGCGGGAAGGCGACGAGCTGGTGGGCGCCGTGCTGGCGGCGGCGGAGGACGACCTGCTGCTCGTGTCGGCCGGCGGCCAGTCGATCCGCTTCCACGCGACCGACGAGGCGCTGCGCCCGATGGGCCGCGCGACGTCCGGCGTGCTCGGCATGCGGTTCAACGACGGCGACGAGCTGCTCGGCATCAGCGTGGTCAAGCCCGACAAGTTCCTGCTGGTCGCGACCGACGGCGCGTACGCCAAGCGCACGCCGATCGAGGACTACCCGGTGCAGGGCCGCGGCGGCAAGGGTGTGCTGACCATTCAGCACGACACGAAACGTGGGAGGCTGGTGGGTGCACTCATCGTCGACGGGGACGACGAGCTGTTCGCCATCACCTCGAGCGGTGGGGTCATCCGCACGCCGGCGCGCGACGTGCGCAAGGCCGGTCGCCAGACCAAGGGCGTGCGGCTGATGAATCTGGCGGATGGCACGACTCTTCTCGCGGTCGCACGCAACGCGGACGAGGGTTCGGACGTCGCCAATGGTGGCGAGGACTCCGCGGAGACCACAGACGCTTCGGATACTTCGGAAGCTTCGGTGGACGAGGCTGTGGAGACCCCCGCCGTCGACGGCGAGGTGACCACCGCGCCCGAGGAAAGCACGGAAGAAGACGGCACGGCGCCGGAGCAGTGAGCGGCGCCCCACGCACGGGTAAGGACTGACTCTTCGTGACACCATCCGAGAAGGCAGACGGCACGTCGTCGAGCCCACCCTGGCAGCGCACCGCCAAGGACGGCGGCGGCGATTCGGAGGCGACGGTTTCGACCGGGATCGCCACCGAGGATGTGGTCTACTCGGATCATGAGCAGGACGGACCGCGCGTGAGCGAGACCGACTACCCCGCCGTGAGCGGCACGGCCGCGCCCCGGCTCTTCGGAGCCGAGGGCGCGCCCCCGGCCGCCGCCGACGTCCCCCCGGCCGGCCGCACCCGCCCCACCCCGAGCGCCCTGCGCCGCCCGGGCCGCGGCCCCCGCCGCGCGTCGCTGCAGATCAAGCGCTTCGACCCCTGGTCGGTGCTGAAGCTGTCGCTCGTCCTGGGCGTCGCCATGTTCTTCGTGTGGCTGGTCGCCGTCGGCGTGCTGTACACGGTCCTCGACGGCATGGGCGTCTGGGACAAACTGAACGGCACCTACTCGTCCCTGGTCGGCGGCGAGGGCGCCAACGCGTCCACCGAGCCCCTCATCAGCGCCGGCCGCGTATTCGGCATCGCCGCCATCCTGGGCGCGATCAACATCGTGCTGGTCTCCGCCCTGGCCACCGTGAGCGCCTTCATCTACAACGTGTCTGCCGACCTGGCCGGCGGCCTCGAAGTCACCCTGTCGGAAAGGGAGTAACCCGGTTGCAGGGCCCCTCCGGGGGTCCTGTAATGTTCCCTTCGTTCGACGGGCCCATAGCTCAGGTGGTTAGAGCGCTTCGCTGATAACGAAGAGGTCCCAGGTTCAAGTCCTGGTGGGCCCACCCAGTCAGCCCGGTCATGTTTGCGGAATACGCAAACGGTGACCGGGCGGTGTTGTATCTGAGGGCCGAGCCCCCAGACCCCCACGGTGCGATCGGTGACCATTCCTGCATGGGTGAGTTGACTGGCGACCTTGTGTTGAGTGGGTGAGTTCCACTTGGTGAGCTGACTGCCTGGGTAAGTGGCGCGGTGGCCTTATCTGTGTGGTGAGTTGCGGGCAACCTCGATGTAGGTCAGCGAGTCGGGTGGCTGCCGGTGCGCGTCGCTCCTCTGACGAGGGCGTGTGCTGCCTTGAGCGCAGCGGTGACGTTGGGGGCATCGAGCCAGACAGGACGCAGGTACTCGTCCCAGGTCGCGATTTGCTGAGCGATTGTCAATGCCTGCCTGTCGTCGGTGCGCTGGAGTAGCTCGGCAAGCTGCAAGTACTGCCCGATTTGGCTCCCGGCGAACGTCGCTGCCAGTGCAGCCGTGTTCTCCGCGACGCACTGACCACTTTGTGGGTAAAGCGCGGCGAGGCAGGCAAGTATGTATTGGATCGCGGGTGGCTCGATGGTCCATCGGGCCAGTAGGGCAGGCACCTGCTCGCCGACGACGCGATGCACGTCCTGTGTCCACGGCGCCGCAGCAGGGAAACGGCCCTGCGCTGCAGCGCGGTCGGCATCGCCGAGGAGGCCGGCCGCCCAGCAGTCTGCTGCCGTGATCAGCCACAGGTGAAGTTCGAGCCGCCGCGCCGCCGGTAGTGAGTCCGCGGCAGCCAGTTGACCGATGAACGGCAGCGCCGGAGCGGTCGCGGAGTAGCAGGTGCCCTGGTGAAGCAGGTCGTCGCCGAACAGTTCGTCAAGAACTGCGTCCCACTCACTGCTGTTCTGCCCGAGCGCGCGGATCAGCTCCGGGACGTCCTCGGCAGACCCGTGGGCGTGTGTCAGCTGCGCCCAATCGACGTCATCGAGTCCGGCCGGATCAATGACGCCGTCGACGATGCTGTCCGGGCCAAGGTCCAGCGCGCGTTTCGGCGGCGCCGGAGTGATGACCACATCGGGGACCGGTGGCCGTGCGCCTGGGTTGGTGTGCACGATCGGCCCGTCCTGGTACTGGTGCAGCATGTCCGGGTCGCACCGGCTTCCACCGCGGCGATACCCGCCGAAGTCGCGCGCCACCACCGCTGCGGCCAGCGCGTCAGCGCGCGCACGGTCGGGGGCGACGAAATTGTGTGTGCCTGAGACCGCCGACCAGCCGGCCATACCTGCTGTCTCCTTCAACGTCGGATGCGTCCCGGTAAGACTGCCAGGTGTGCCCACCACCGCCGGTTCACAGTTGGGCACCTGGTCGTACAACAGCAACGCGGGCAGGGGCAGCTGGTTGTCGGCTGCCAACGAGCGAGTTCGCTCGGTGACGTGGTCGCGCTGGTGAGTGGCGCGTTTGGCGACACTGGGTGGTTGGGTCGTTACCGAACTGTCGAAGTGTGAGCACGGTGTGGGGACACGGCGTTTCTAGCGTCGTGAGCCATGGTCGAACTGAAGAAAGTCAGAGTTGCGGCGGTTGTGGTGGCGGTCGTGGCCGTCGGGGCTGGGGTGGTGGCGCCGGCGGGGGCGGCGGAAGAGGGTCTGAAGTGGGAGCCCTGCGCGAAGGTGGCGAACAACTGGAGCGACCCGGGCGACACGAAGTCCGAGTGTGCGATGTTGGCGGTGCCGATGGATTACGCGCAGCCGCAGGGGCGCAAGGTCAAGATCGCAGTGAGCAGGAGGAAGGCGGCGGATCCCGCGAAGCGGCGCGGGGTGCTCGTGGCCAGTCTCGGCGGGCCCGGGCTGGGCAACATCGAGGATCCCGAGGCGTTCAGCACCATGGGGCTCGGGGCGCTCGCCGCCGACTACGACGTGGTCGGGTTCGACATGCGGGGCACGGGTTACAGCGACAAGATCGACTGTGAGTGGCAGGACGGCCCAGCCGTGCCGGTGACGGCGTCGGCGAAAGAAAAGGCGAAGGCCGGCTTCGACGCGTACACCGAGTACAACAAGCGGTGCACGGCGATCGACCCGGCGTTCGTCAAGCAGCTCACCACCACGAACAACGCCCGCGACCTGGATTCGCTGCGGGCCGCGCTCGGCGCACCGAAGATCAGCTTCTACGGCGTCTCCTACGGCACCGCCATCGGCACCGTGTACCGGTCGATGTTCGACAGCCACGTCGACCGGATGTGGCTCGATTCGGTGATGCCGCCGGTGATGGACCTGTCCGCCATGGACGGTTCGATCGACGCGGTCGCCGAGAAGGGGTTCGGCCGGTTCGTCACGTGGCTGGCCCAGCACGATGCCGAATACCACTTCGGCACGACCGCGGATGCTGTCCACGCAGCGCTTTTCGCGCTCCGCGACCAACTCGCGCAACACCCGCGGGTCGTCGACGACACCACGGTGCTCGACCGCCAGTGGGCCACCGGCCAGTTCGCTTCGCCGCAGTCCATTTGGGATTCCGCGGCGGATGATCTCGCCACCGTTCGCGACGGCGGTGTCCCGGCGTCGGCGCACCCGGCGGCCGGCGCGCGCCAGGTTTTCGGTTTCGACGTGAATCCCCGCGGGCTGAACAGCGTGCAGTACAACGCGATGTTCTGCAACGAGGGGACCGGCGGCCGCGATTTCGAGCAGGCGTGGGGCGAGGTGCAGGCGCATCAGCGCGAGTACCCGGCGACGGGCGGCAAGTTCGAGATCGCCGCTTTCTGTGGTGGGTGGCCGTTTCCGGCGCAGCCGTGGAAGCCGGTGAAGGGGAGCAGTGCGTTCGAGGTGTCCGGGCACATCGATGAAGGGGAAACGCCGTATTCGTGGGCGGTCGACACGCAGAAGGCGGTCGGTGGCTCGCTGCTGACTGTCCTGGATGGACAGCACGGGTCGCTGGACAAGATTCCGTGTGCGGCCAAGGCGGTTGACTTCTTCCGCACCGGTCACACCGTTTCCGGTTCATGCGCGGGAATCCGGTGAAGGGGGCTGTGATGCGCAGGCTCGGTGTGGCGGTGGTCGTGACGGCCATCGGACTGGTGCTCGCGGCGCCGCAAGCCGGGGCCGCGACCGTGGATTTCGCGGGCAGCCTCAACGTCGACGGATGCTCGGGGTCGCTGGTGCGGATGCCGACGTCGGCGGACGACGACAAAGCGTTCATGCTGACCAACGGCCATTGCTACGAAGGCCCGGGGCCGGTGCCGGACGAGGTGCTGGTGGACAAGCCGTCGCAGCGGGTCGCGACGGTGCTCGACGCGGCCGGCAACGGCGTGGGTCTCGTGCAGGCGGTGAAGGCCGTGTACGTGACCATGACCGGCACCGATATTTCGCTGTACCAGCTGGACTTGTCCTACCGCCAGCTCGAGCGGAAGTTCCACGTGCGGCCGCTCACGGTGTCGGCGAAACGGCCGAGCACGGGCACGGACATCCGCGTGGTTTCGGGCGGGCTGAAGAAGATCTTCGCCTGCAGCGTCGACCAGCTCACCTATAGCGTGTTGGAAACGGGGTACGTGACGAAAGACGTGCTGCGCTACACGTCGGCGTGCCAGACCGGGCCGGGGTCGTCGGGCTCGCCCGTCGTCGACACCGCGACCGGCGAGGTCATCGGCATCAACAACACCAGCAACCGCGACGGCGGCCAGTGCACGGTCAACAACCCGTGCGAGATGGACCGCGACGGCGTCATCAGCGTGCACAAGGGCATCGCCTACGGCACGCAGACGTACTGGCTCACCACGTGCATCACCCTCGGCAACCGGCTCGACCTCGGCCGGCCCGGTTGCCTGCTGCCCCGGCCAGCGCGGTGACGTGTGGCGCCGGGCGATGACTGCGTCCGGCGCCACACCGGGCGCGTGTGGCTGGGCGGGACAGCGTCGCGACCCCGGCCGACGGGCGCTGGGTCGAACGGCGGCCGCGGCGCGAGGAGGAGCGTGAGCTGCTGCTGCTGCGAGACGCGCGTGATGCCGGGGCGTCGCGGGCGCGCGTGGCCGAGGCGTATGGCGTGACCGAGGACCGGCCGGCGTGGGCCTGGCACCGGCTGGGGCAGTGGTTCGAGGTGACCCACGGCGTCGCGACCAGGCAGCCGGACCTGGTGGAGTCGGGCGCTCAAGGCGTCGCCGGACGCAAGTCAGCCCTGCCGGGAAGAGAAGGCCGGCAGGGCTGACATGTCTGCGGTCGGCGCGCGCACGGTCGCCTCTCGGCGAAAGGCACGACGCGGCTCCAGCCGAACGGTATTCCGCGAAGGCAAAGGTGTGAGCCCGGGGGACACGTTGGGCGCACCGACCAGGGTGTTCAACAGCCCACCCGCCGGAGGTATTCCGTTCGGCCTGTGACGCGGGCCGCCGATGGTTCCACGTGGAACCAAGCCCTGGAACCGCCGGATCCGGCGCTCGGAGCGTGCAGTAGCATCGTGGAGTACGGAAGCAAGCTGGAAAAGGGGGCTTCAGATGAAGAAGCTGTTGGCACTCGCAGTCGTCGCGGGCGGCGTTCTGTTCGTCGTCAAGCGCAACAAGGCTGCCAAGGCCGAGGCCGACCTCTGGCGCCAGGCGACCGCCCCCACGGGCCCGGTCTCCGCGAACGGCAGCACCCCGGCCAAGGCCGCGGACGCTTCCCGCAACTGACTCACCGCGCGGGTGACCCACGGGCACCCGCGCCCGGGGCTGTAGCTCAATTGGTAGAGCACCGCCTTTGCAAGGCGGGGGTCAGGGGTTCGATTCCCCTCAGCTCCACACAGTCTGACCAGCCGTTTTCTTAGATTGCCCGCCTCCATAGTTGATCAATGGGAGCTATGGTGGGTGCAAGTACGATCAACTCATGGTCAAAGAGTCGATCAATGGGGCGCGGCAACGCGGCCAGATCGAGCGTCGCGGCAACTCTCTGCGCGTAAGGGTCTACGCCGGCGTCGACCCAGTGACCGGTAAGCGCCTCTACCTTGAGGAGTCGACGACCGACGAGCGCGAGGCCGAAAAGATCAGGACCCGGTTCCTCGCAGAGGTCAACGAAGAACGCCACGCTCGCAGCAATGGCCTCTTCCGCGTCGCGATGCAGGACTGGCTCCGCCTCGCCGACCTCGTCGACGACACCCGGGACACCTACGAGGGCTACGCCCGCAACTACCTCTACCCCGTGTTCGGCGACGTTCCTCTCGCCAAAATCCGAGTGCGGATGCTCGAGGAGTTCTACGCCGACATCCAACGCTGCCGCACGCGCTGCGATGGGAAACCGCGCATCGAGCACCGGGTGGACGGGCCGCATGAGTGTCGAACGGTGCAGCACAAACGTGGTCCGGGCCGTCCGCCGGCGGCCGGTTACCCACCGCACGACTGCGACGAGGCCGGTTGTGTCGTGACGCGTTGCGAACCGCACGTTTGTCAGCCGCTGGCCAAGGCGACCGTGCTCAAGTTGCATTTCATGATCCACGGCACGTTCGCTGCAGCGATCCGGTGGGAGTGGGTAAAGAGCAATCCGGCCGAGCACGCCCGGAAGCCGCGAGCGCCCAAGCCTGACCCGAAGCCGCCGACGTCAGAGCAGGCTGCGCGGATCATTGAGGCCGCGTGGGAGAAGGACGACGCGTACGGCTCGCTCGTTTGGCTGGTCATGGTCACGGGGATGCGCCGCGGTGAGCTTGCCCGCGTTCGTTGGCGCGACGTCGACTTCGATAAGGCGCGCCTGGCCGTGCATGAGACCAAGACCGACCAGCCCCGACGAATTGCACTCGACGCCGCGACGGTGGATGTCCTCCGCGACCTGCGTGTGCACTACGAAGGCCGGATGCGCGCCCTCGATGTCGCGCCGACGGACGATGCGTACTTGTTCTCTCCCTCGTCGACGTTCGACCGGCCGTATAACCGATCGTGGCTCAGTCGCCGCTATTCGCGGATGTGTTCGTCGCTTGGGATCGACAGCCACCTGCATGCCCTGCGGCACTACTCGGCGACCGAGCTCATTCTGGCTGGAGTTGACATCCGTACGGTGGCCGGCCGTCTCGGCCACGCCGACGGTGGCAACACCACTCTGCGGGTGTATGCCGCTTGGGTCGCCGAAGCCGACAAGCGAGCGGCTGACGTCATCGGCGGTCGAATGAAGCGCCCGAGCCGAAGCCAGGCCCGCCCGGAAGTCCTGCCAGATGGCGAGCGCTTAGCGGTGCCGCACGACGTCACGCGCGCCGTATGTTCGCGCTGGCCAGCTCGCGGGGAATCTTGGGCTTCTGCTGTGGAAGGCGAGTTTGCCGAACTGTGCCGCAGCCACGAGGCTCAACCACAGAAGGTGTTGGCCGCCCGCTACGGGCTCGTCGTGTCGGTCGAAACACCCAACGGTCGACTGATCATGAAATCGACGCCTGATCCTGCCGGTGCCCTCCAGGCACGCGCAGCGCAACGGCTCGCGATGCTCGGTGTGGCGCCGACTGTCTACCAAGTCGTTGAGTCCGCAGTCAGCACGTGGACGGTCATGGACCAGGTGCAGCCGGGGACGAGAGACATTCAGTCTGCATCGGTCGACGAACTCGCCGACGTTCTTCGCCCACTTGCCGGAGCCTTGCAGTCTCGGGAGTTCCCACCGATCTCCATCTGGCTGCGCGAGCGCCTCCTCGGTGCTGATGCGTTCGACCTAGCGCCGGGCTTCGAGGCGGCGAGTGACACAGAACGCGAGCGAGCCCTGTCGATCCTCGATCAGCTCGTCGTCGACGAGTCGCGTTCCTTGTGTCACGGAGACCCTTCGTCCGGGAACGTGCTTCGTGGTGAACAGGGGTTGCTGTTGATTGATCCTCGTGCAGTTGCTGGAGACCGTGAGTACGACGCCGCTGTTCTTGCGCTCAAGGCTGGCCGTCCGGTCGGCGAGCTGGCGCGCCGACTTCAGCTCGACGTTTCTCGCGCCGAGGCGTGGGGAGTGGTCGCTGTCGCGGCTCGTGTCTGAATTAGACAGTGGTGCACGGTCTACAGAGGCATCCGAACGACCAATAAATCGCTCATGGCCTCGATGATCGCGTCAGCTCTCAGCTGCTCGAACCGTTCGCGCTTGCCAGCCTTGTTTGCGTAGCCGACGGCGACGGCTCCTGCAGCCTGAGCAGCTTCGATGTCAGTAGCGGAATCGCCAATCATGAGGCAATCAGCCACATCGCAGCCCAGCGCAGCCGCCGCGCGGCGGAGCAAATGCGGGTGAGGCTTCAGCAAGTTGGGGTCCGGATCGACCCTCGAAGACACGGCGGACACAAGGGGTCCAAGACCGTGCAGCTCCAAGTAGGCGCGCACTGCGGCGTCGGAGTTGTTGCTCACGATAACCACCGGCCGGCCGGACTCGCTGAATCGTCGGAGTACTGCATCCGCGTCGCGAGTAGGCGCGGCTCGAAGTACCGCCGTCTTCTCAAGCTGGGCCAGTTCGGCCTCTGTACGAACGAGTCTCGTCGGTTCGTGACGGGCGACGTAACTGAGAATGTCGAATGGTTCCTGCGTCTCTGGCGCAGCGTCGAGCCTGAGACGAGTCCGTAGCTCATGAGCAACGGCAGCCGGGGTGAAGGTGCTGAAGACCGAACAAACGGGTCCGTCAAAGTCGAGCAGAACGCTCGACGTTCGCTTCAGTGCAGCAGCGAGCTGATCGGCGGTCATGGCAGGTAATCCCGGCCCACGGTGGTCCACAGGGACTCGAACCACATCCGTGACTGCCGAGTGAACTGCGACGCGAGGCTGTCCTCGTCACCGTCCGCTGAGTAGTGAAACAAGATCGCATCTTTGCCCATCAGGTCCCAAATCGCCGTCCGCTCACCGTCGAGCGTTACTTGGTGTTCCTGAACGGGGTAGTACCCGAAAAACGTCTCGTTGTCGTTGATCACGTAAAGCTTGAACAGCGGCACGGCTGGATTGACTCGCACCTGCGCTTTAGCGTCCGGGACGAGGCCAAGGTCGGCGAGCTCGTTTACCGCGTCCACGATCGCGAGCGTGTGGCGCTCCATGATCCGGGTGGCTCGAGCCCTAAAAGCGGGACTGTCGGCAAGGTCTTCGACCTGCGCCGGCAGAGTCCATGGCTGTCGCGGGTCCGGCACTAGCAGCCGAATCGATAGCGAGTCGGGCCGGAGACGACCGTCACGGATCTTGTCCAGCGGCTCAGTGATGGCGCCGTGCAGCGTCTCACCGGAGAAGCCTGCGAAATCGACAGACACCTGGGGCTGCTCGAAGGCACGCTCAAGGTGAGACCGTAGATCCACCGCCCGCTGTGTGCGCTCGCGGACGTAGACACCGCTGCCCTGCCGGGACACGACCAGACCTTCGTCGCGCAGCAGCCGAATGGCCGTTTGCACTGTCATCCGGGCGACGCCGAACTGCTGTGACAGCTCTGGGCCGGAAGGTAGTTTCTCGCCCGGTTTGAACGTCTTCGTCAAGATCGCCGCGCGAAGCGCGTTCGCGACCTGCTGATACGGCGGTCGAGGGTCGTCCGGGTCGAGTTGCATGACGGCCAGGATACGGCCTCCGCGCCTATCCAAGCTAGGCAACCTAGACAACCGATTGACATGTCTAGCCATGCTGGGTATCTTCAAACATGTCCAGGCAGCCTAGACAAGTTTGAACGGCTGGGACAGCAGAGACAAAGCGACCCGGGCGGGGGTGCCACCCCGCCCGGGCCTCGCATCGGACATTTGGAGACCAGATGCACGAACAAACTACGACACACGAGGTACCGGCCACTCGCGGTCAGACTCGTGAACTACTTCGCGACATTGCACTCCAGGCTGCGATGCGGAAGCGCATGGCTGGGGTGCCGACCTACACGGTGCCCGAGGCTGCAGCGCTTCTCAGCCTGTCGCAGGAGTACCTCTACCGCTTGATTCACGCCGACGCGTTCCCGGCGCTCCGGCTTCGTCGAGGCGCGGGGCAGGGCCGCTACGTCGTGCCGGCGAAGGCCGTCGAGCAGCTGCTCGACTTCGCCGCGAATGCCGGCAACTGCGTTGACGTCGCCGAGTGGGTCGAGGCCTGGCGTGCGGCTTCGGTCGGGGGTGCGGCCTGATGCGGACGTTCAAGGCGTTTCTGATTTCGGCGGTGCTGATCGGTGCGGGCGCGCTGGCGAGTGGGTGGCACGTCAAGGTGGCCGCGATCTGGCCATGGCTGGTGACCGTCGGCGTGGCCGCGGGCGTTCTGGGCTTGGCGGAGCTGATGAAGGGCAACGCGGCCCGCACGGTGACGGTGGCGGCCGGCCTGGTGGGGCTGTCGCTGTGGTTCCTCGGTTGGGTGCCGGCGGAGACGCCGGGCTATGGCGTGTGGCCGTGGGGCCTGATCCTCGGTGGCCCGGTCCTGTTGGTGGCCGTGGTCCTGGGCATGCGTGGCCGGGGTGGTTCGCGTGGCTTGATCGGCCGGTGGTCGCGCCGTTCGCGTCGGAATGATGGTGTGGCGTCGCGGTGGCAGATCTGGCGGGTCGCTTCGAAGCACGCGATGCGCCGGAAGGCGAAGTCGTTGAAGCCGAGCCTGCGGCAGGTGTCGTGGTGGGCCCGTCTGCGGACTCCGGTGACGGAGTACGCGACGCGGCTGGCGCGGGTGGGTTGGCAGTGGATCTGGTCGCCGGTTGAGGACGTGACGCTGCGGGTGGGTGGTCCGCGTACTGGCAAGACGGGTGAGTTGGCGGGCCGGATCCTGGACGCGCCGGGTGCGGTGATCGCGACCTCGACCCGCACGGACCTGATCGACCTGACTGCCGCGGTGCGGCGGGGACGGGGTCCGGTGTACGTGTTCAACCCGTCGGGGTTGGGCAAGCTCGCCTCGACGATCACGTTCGACCCGCTGGCCGGCTGTGCCTCGCCGGTGACCGCGACCCATCGGGCGAGTGACCTGTTGCCGGCCGCGGGCGGGGATTCCGAGCGCGAGTATTGGGTGTCGCAGGCCTCGCGGGCGTTGGCCGCGCTGCTGCACGCCGCGGCGCTGGGCGAGCTGACGATGCGGGACGTGCTCGGCTGGGTCGCCGACCCGGAAGGCTCGACCGAAGAGGTCCTGCGCCTGCTGCGCCGCTCGCCGGAGCCGGCGTTCGAGCAGGACGCGCGCCAGTTCCTGACCACGAACGAGCGCACACGTTCGTCGATCACCACAACGGTGATGCCTGCACTGGGCTGGCTGACCGACCCGACCGCGTCGGCGGCAGCCGAGGGCGGCAACTTCGACGTGGCGCAGTTGCTCGACGAGCACGGCACCGTCTACATGCTCGGCGCCGAGGAAGGCCACACCGCTCCGCTGGTGGCGGCGTTGACCGCGCACATCGCCCGGGAGGCCCGACGGATCGCCTCGGAGCAGCCCGGTGGCCGGCTGGACCCGGCGTTGACGCTGGTACTGGACGAGGCCGCACTGATCTGCCCGATTCCGTTGGACAAGTGGACCGCGGACATGGGTGGCCGCAACGTCACCATCCACATCGGAGCCCAGTCCCGCGCCCAGCTGATCCAGCGGTGGGGTACCACCGGGGCGGCGTCGATCATGACGAACTCGGCGACCGTGCTGGTTCTGGGTGGCTCGCGCGACCCGGACGACCTCAACGCGTACTCGCTGCTCACCGCCGATCGCGACGAGCATGTCGAGACCGAGGACGCCGACGGGAACGTCACCGGCCGTTCGCTGCGCAAGGTGCCGGTGCTCTCGCCCGGGCAGATTTCCCAGCTGCCGGCCATGCACGCGGTGGTCATCCGCCGGGGCATGCCCGCGGCGGTGGGGAAGCTGCAGATGGCGTGGAAGCGCCGCGACGTCAAGGCCGCCGTCCGCGCTGAGCGCAACGCCGCCCTGATCGAGCGGTGGCTTGAGCGCCGCGACGTGTGGGCGATCCGGTTCGGTGCATTCGTCGACGCGATGGCCGACCGCATCGAGCCGTGGGTGGCGCGGATGCAGGAGCGCACGACCAAGCCCGGCACGGACACCACCACGGAAAGCGCGTGGCGTCCGGTGCTGGCCACGGCGACCCGGCTGGACGACGCCGAGTCCCTGGCGCGGCTGGATGCCGAGCTGGACGCCGAGTTCTCCACCACCCCCGGCAGCGAGCACACCGCCGAGGACGAGCCGGAAGGGGAGGGCCGATGAGCGCGTACACGCTGCAGTTGCCCGCCTTACTGGAGAACGGGCACGCCACGATCTCGGCCAGCTACGACGCGAGCGAGCCCTACGCGATCACGTTCGGGTTCGACGCGGTGCAGCCCGGTCTGGAGTGGCTGATCAGCCGGGAACTGCTGTCCGACGCCCTGATCTACGGCACCGCCGGCGACGGGGACCTGAAGGTCACCGCCCGCGGCGACCTGGTGGTGCTGGGCATGTCGACTCCGTCGGGGACCGGCGCGATCGTGCTGCGCCGCGACGACGTCGATGCGCTGATTGCCGCGACCCACCGGATCGTGCGGCCCGGGCAGGAGTCCGAGCACCTGGACTGGTCGGACACGGTCGAGTTCCCGGGGGTGGCGTTGTGAACCCCACTCCGACCGGCGGCCGGCCCGACCCGGCCCCGACCGAGCCGGCGTGGGCGCTGCACGCCGCGCTCACCAGCCCCGCGGCCGAGGCCCAGCACCGCGCCCGCCTCGCCGCCGCCCGCACCGTGACTTCCCGGAAGAAGGCCGCCCGATGATCCTCTTCGCGATCAACACACAGTTCGACGACCTCGACGAATTCACCACCTTCCGCGCTGACCTGGATGCCTACCTGAAGGTGCTCAGCACCCTGTTTGCCCAGGCTCCGAGCACCAAGTCCGCGTTGATCGAGCTGCACGCCTCGATCCTGCGCCACGCGCGCAGCGACCTTGCCCCGAAGGAGCACCTGGCCGCGGCGGCGGTCCTGTTCGGGCTGACCCGCGCGGTGCAGCAGGCCCGACGCGCGGTTCCCGACTCCGCCGTGCTCAACACCGTCGCCTACATCGTGCAGGCCACCCGGACCCGCATCTACCAGGCCGAGCACGGCGAACACCTGGAGATGGCCCGCTCGTGGATGGCGCACGTCTACCTCGTCGGTGACGTCGAGGGCGGTGAGCCGCGATGACGACCACGACCGCGATCCCGCGGGTGTGGCTGGCCGCCGGGCTCGGCACGAGCCCGGCGCCGGCCGACCGGCCCACGTTGCGCGATGACCTGATGCGCCAGTGGTGCCCCGGCCCGGACGGACGCTGGCACACCCCCGACGGGCGCCACGACGCCGACTGGACCGAGCTGCACACCCGCTACGACCTCGTGGAGGTGACCCGATGAGCACCGACAACACCACTCCGACCCCCGCGGGCGCCAACCCCGCGAACCCCAACGGCACCAACGGTTCGAGCCCGGACAGCACCGTGCGCGCGGTGTGGGGCCTCGCGAAGGAGGTCGAGGGCCTGCGCAAGCAGTTCGCCGAGCAGGTGAGCGAGCTGCGGACCACAGTAGAGCCGCTCAAGGCGATGCCGGAGAAGGTCTCGACCCTGGCCCGCACGGTCCGCGCGATCGCCGACCAGCTCGCCGGCACCGACGCCGCAACGCCGTCGTGGTCGTGGCTGGACCTGCCCGGCGACCTCGACCAAGCCCAGACCATGCTCACCGACCTCACCGTGTGGCTGCGGGCGATCTTCCTGCGCTACCCCGACGCCGCCGCAGTGCTGCCGGAATGCTGGATGTGGCACCCCGACATCGTCGAGGAACTCGTGTGGCTCGCCAGCGCGTGGCACGCCGCCTACCGCGACGACGACGCCACCGTCGCCCGCGCCGCCGACTGGCACGACCGCTACCGGCCCGGCGTGGTGCGCCGGATCAAGGGCAGCGCTGCCGGCTGCTCGCTGGAAAACCACCAGGACGGCCGCACCGCGCACCAGCCCGCGCCGACGGTGCCGATGGGCGAAGCCCTCGCCCCGATCGCTGTGTGGTGGGCCGAGGAACGCGACAACCCCGCCCCGGTCCCGACCGACGAGCAGCTCGCCGCCGCGCAGGCCGCGGCCCGCCAGCGCCGAGGAGGCGCACGGCGATGAGCAACTACGAGAGGGCGTGTCGCTACGACGAGCTCCTGGCGATGTACGGCGTCGATCAGTACGAGCGGGCCGCTGCAATGGCGGCACGGGGGCACGATCTGGAAGGGCAGGTGCTGGCCCGATTCCGCGGTCTGGTCGACAGCGGAACGGCCGTCGAGGTCGCATTTGATGCGGCGCTGAACGACACCGCGACCCACAGCGACCCCGCCGCGCACGCTGGCGCCCGGCATGCCGCAGGCCGGGCGCAGGCGGACGACGCGATCGCGCGGTACCTCACGCTTCGCGCAGCAGGTACCGACGAGGCGGCGGCGCTGGCGCAGGTCGGACCGGAGCGATCGCTGGCCGGGCAAGCCGCGATCGGGTTCGCGTCCATGACCAGTGGCGGCTTCAGCGAGAACGAGGCCAGGGTGCAAGCCGTTCACGACGCGGTGCTGGCCGACGCCATCGAGCACGGCTACGAGATCTGGAGGGACAGTGCACCCGCGGTCGCCGAGACGGCGGCCAGTGACAGCGACTCCGATGACACAGACTGGCGCTGGAACCCGCCGGCATCCGCGCTCGTGCCCGAACGTGAACCGGCACAAGGTAGCTGGATCGCGCGCAACCTCCCGCCCACGCCAGTGCTTGCCGTGTCCGACGACTACGAGCCCGACGTGCTCACGCCGGAGGAAGAGGAGTCGGAACAGTTCGCCTACGACTCCGGCGAGGAGGGCGCACGCCCCTACACGGGGATGGCCGACGCCATGGAGGTCAACCAGTCCGGAGTACTGCGCAACTGGGACGTCGACACCTTCCCGCCGGTTCTCAGCGCCGAGCCGTGGGTTGCCGAGTACTGGGCCGCGGTGCACGCCGACCTCGCTCGCGTCGCCCCGGCCGGTACTCCGGAGCGAGCACGGGCGGTGTGGGCCGAAGCAACGCAGATCAGTAACCACGTGTTCAGCTGCAACCTGCCTTCACGCCAGTGCGAGACCTGCGACGCCGACAACCACAGCGACGGGGTGTTCTGGGAGACCGAAGTCCCGGCCGCTCGGAGCCTGCTCCACGACGAGGCACCCGTCAGCCAGTCTGACGCTGTCGGCAGCGACACCGCCGACGTGCTCGCCCGGATCGACGACGTGCTCGCCGAGCCCGAGCCTGCGCCGCTGGCCGAGGTGGTCGAGCAGTGCGGTCGCGCAGTCGACGATGCGGCCGACGCGATGTACCGCGTCGCGGTCACCGGCGAGGACAACGAACGTGCGCAGCGGCTGGCCCGCTGGAACGCCGACGACACGAGCGAGAGCACCGAAGGGTGGGAGCGCGCATGAGCACGCACAGCACAACGGAGAAGGCGACGCCGGCGACGCTGGCGGTGTTCGTGGCGGGCTTGCTGGTAGCGCTGGGCGCGGCGGCGGCGACGGCGCATGGTCTGTTCGAGGTAGCAGTGGCGTCCGGCGTCCCGGGAGAGATCGCGTGGATTTACCCGTTGATCACCGACGGTCTGGCGATCGTCGCTTACGCGGCGACGTCGCGGCTGCAGGACAACGGCCGCCGATATGCGTGGGCCGTGGTGATCCTCGCCGCGGGGCTGTCCGGGCTCGCGCAGGCCAGCTTCCTCGCCGGTGGCGTCGGCGCCCCGGTCGACCCGCGCGCGGTCGCGGCTGCCGCAGCGGCTGGTGTTGAAGCGATGCCCCCGACGGCCGGTCTCCTGCGCTTCGGGGTCGGGGCGTGGCCGGCGCTGGCAGCGGCGATCGTGGCGCACCTGTTGTTCATGCTTGCCACCGAACGTCGTACGGACGCCGACACGGCGGTAGCGGACGCAGGCGCGAAGGCCACGCCGGGTGCCGCGGTCGCGGTCGCCGATCGGGTGGCATCGTCCGGTCCGGCCGTTCAGCCGGACCGCGTTCAGCGTCCCGCCGTTCAGTCGCCCTCCGTCCAACCTGGCTCCGTACAACCGGGCGTGTTCAATGCCCCGTCGTCGACGGTGCCGAGTGGACGTACAGCCGAGCAGCCCGCGGGCGTCCAATCCGAGGCTGAGCCTGAGGCCGCCGAGGCGGCCGCCAGGCCGGAGCGTCCGGCCTCAGTGCCGTCCTCACCGAAGAAGGACCGGGCGCGCGCGGCGGCGCGCCGGTACCAGGCCACCCACGGCGCCCTCCCGACGGTCGATCACCTCATGGAAATCGCCGATGTCTCCCGAGGCACAGCCGGAACCGCCCTCCAAGAACTCCGCGAGCAACCCGCACCACTGCAACTCATCACCGAACTCAGCAACACCAAGGCCAACTCATGATCACCAAGTCACTCATCACAGCAGAACCACCAAGCAAGCCACCAACTCAGACCAAGACCACCAAGAGCCACTTACCCAGCAAGACCAAGACAAAGCCAAAGAACGATGCACACCTATGCATCACGATCTGTCGGGCCGGTGCGCCCTGGCGGGCGCCCGGGAACGCCACCGCCGTTGTTGATCTTGAAGTCCGCGAGTTGATCTTGTGTGAGGGGGCGACATGCTGACGGTGTCGAACGGTTACTCGGTCAAGTACCTCACCGACGAGGTCGCGAAGGGGCGGGAGAACTACTACACGGACGCGGTCGCGGCGGGGGAGCCGCCGGGCCGTTGGTACGGCGCCGGCGCGGAGAAACTGGGCCTCGCGGGGCTGGTTGACGAGCAGGACATGCGCGCGGTCTACGAGTGCTTCGTCGACCCGCGCGATGAGGCGTTCAGCGATCCGGCCCGCTGGGGTGAGGCGTCCACTCTCGGCCACACCGGTCGGAAGTATCCGACGGAGGACGAGTTGTACGCCGCCGCGTTGGACGCCGAGCCGAATGCGACGGCTGAACGCCGCGAGCAGCTTCGGCTGGAAGCGGGGAAGTCGGCGCGGAAGAACGTGGCCTTTTTGGACGCTACGTTCAGCGTTCAGAAGTCGGTGACGGTCCTGCACACCTCGTTCGAGGCGCAGGAGGTTGCGGCTGAACGGACGGCTGAACGCCTCTCGGACGCGCTGGCCGCGGCGGCCGGCGCGGGAACGGATCCGGCCGAGTTGGCGGAGTTGGCGCGCCAGCGCGATGACGCGCGCGCGGTCGCGACGTCGTGGCGGGCGCACCGCGACGCGGTGGAGGACGCGATCTGGGCGGGGAACCGGGCGTCGCTGGATTACCTGTCCGAGCACGCCGGCTACTCCCGGGTCGGGCACCACGGCGGCGCTGCGGGCCGGTTCATCGACGCCCACGACGTCGTCGTCGCGTCGTTCTTCCAGCACGATTCGCGCAACCACGACCCGCAGCTGCACATCCACAACGCGATCCTCAACCGCGTGCAGGGCAGCGACGGGCAGTGGCGCACCCTTGATGGCCGCGCCCTCTACGCCCACCGGGGCGCGGCCGCGGCGGTGGGGGAGCGCACCACTGAGGAGCATTTGGCCAAGGCGCTGGGGGTGCGGTTCGCGGCGCGACCAGACGGTAAGGCCCGCGAGGTGGTGGGGATCGATCAGCGGGTGATGGATCTGTTCGCTTCGCGCCGGCGCGCGATCACGAAGAAGACCGCTGCCCTGGTCGAGCAGTTCGAATCCCGCTTCGGCCGGGAGCCAAACTCGCTGGAGCTGGACCGGCTGCAGCGCCAGGCCACGTTCGCCACCCGCAAGGCCAAGTCCCACGACGGCGAGACCACCGAAGAGCGCCTCGAGCGCTGGGACCGCGAGCTGCGCGCCGAGGTCGCCGACGGTCTGGCCGGCGTCGCCCGCGACGTGCTGAGCCTGACGCACGAACCCCGCGAGGCCGTGACCTGGTCGCCCGAGGCGGTGCTCAAGACCGCCTTGGCAGACGTCCAGTCGACCAAAGCGGGCTGGACCGCCCCGGATTTGACCCGTGCGATCAGCGATGCGCTGCCGGATCAGCTCGACGATCTCGACGGCGCCGAGGTGACGCGCCTGCTGGACACGCTCACCGCCGAGGGGTTGAAGCTGGCGACCCCGCTGGCCACCGACCGCCCCGGTGTCGCGGTGCTGCCCGACGAGCTGAAACTGGCCAACGGGCAGTCCGTCTACGAGGCCCCCGGGCGCAAGCTCTACGCCACCCCCGAGCACATCCACACCGAACGCGCGCTCGCCGCGGCGACCGCGCGCGGCGGCGCACCGGCCCTGGACGTGTCCGCCGTGGACGGCTTCGTCACGGCCCTGGCCGACTCCGGCATGGTCCTCGGGGCGGACCAGGCTGCCGCGGTGCGCGGCGCGCTCACCTCCGGCGCAGCGGTCGAGTCGCTGGTTGGCCCGGCCGGCACCGGCAAATCCTTTGTGGTCGGCGCCCTGGCGAAAGCCTGGCAGGACCCCGCACTCTGGGACGGGGCGCAGCGGCGCGTCGTCGGGCTCGCGTCGAGCCAGGTCGCGACCGACGTGCTCGCCGGCGAGGGCCTGACCGCCCGCAACATCGCCCGCTGGCTCGGCGCGCAGGCCAAGCTCGCCGAAGGCTCCACCCACCCCGACCACGTCGAGTGGCAGCTCAACGCCGGTGACCTGGTCGTGGTCGACGAGTCGGCCATGGCCAACACCGCCGACCTGGCCCGCATCCACCACCACGTCACCGAAGCCGGCGCGAAACTCCTGCTGACCGGCGATCACCGCCAGCTCGCCGCGGTCGGGGCCGGCGGCGGCATGCAGCTGATGGCTGAGGCCGGTGCGGCCTACGAGCTGACCGAGGTCCGCCGCTTCACCGCCGAGTGGGAACGCGCCGCGTCGCTGCGGCTGCGCGACGGCGACGAAACCGTGCTGGGCGACTACCACAAGCACGGGCGGATCCTCGACGGCGGAACCCGCGAGCAGGCCGAAGCCGGCGCCGCGAAAGCCTGGCTCGGCGACACTCTGGCCGGGAAGCACTCCATCCTCATTGTCGACAGCAACGAGCAGGCCGCGCACCTGTGCGCCGAGCTGCGCCGCGAACTCGTCCGACTCGGCAAGGTCGCCGAGACCGGGGTGCCGCTGGACAAGCAGGGCACCTACGCCGGCGTCGGGGACTTGGTCCAGGCCCGCTACAACGGCTGGAACCTCGCCGGTATCGAGGGCAACCGTGAGGTGCCGATCAACCGCAAGCAGTACCGAGTCCTCGACACCCGCGAAGACGGCGCCCTGATCGTGGCCCACGTCCTCGGCCGCGAGGACGGCGTCGGCGAAGTCTTGGGGGAGCGGATCACGCTGCCCGCCGCCTATGTCGAGCAGCACATGACTCTCGGCTACGCCTCGACCGTCCACAGTGCACAAGGCCTGACCGTGGACACGGCGCACTCGGTCGTGACCGAGTCGACTGGGCAGGAAGCCCTTTACGTCGGGCTCACCCGCGGCCGGTACGGCAACACGGCGCACGTGACCACGACCGCGGTGCCGGTCGACGCGCCCGACGGCGCGGCCCTGCAGGCCGTACATCGCAACCCGTCCGCCGTGCTCGCTGGCGCGTTCACCGGTACTGGGCCGCAGCGCTCGGCGCTGGCCGAGGCCACCGAGTCCGCCGCCGACACCGAGGCGATCCGCACGCCGGTCGAACTGCTGGCCGATGCCACCGAACTCGCCACCGCCGGCCGCACCGCCCGCTGGCTCGACGCGCTGGTCGACGAGGGCACCCTGACGGAGAACCAGCGGGCCCGTATCGCCGCCGAGGACGGCGGCCCGACCCTGGCGCGGTTGTTGCGCCGCGCCGAGCTGGCCGGGCACGACCCCCGCCAGGTGCTGGCCGACGCGGTCACCGCGCGGCCGTTGTCAGGGGCGCGGCAGCTGACGAACGTGCTGCACCACCGCATCGCCGAGTCCGTCACCCTGGACCCGGTCGGGGATTCCTACGCCGACCGGATCCCGCAGGTCGAGGACCCGCAGTGGGCCGCCTACCTGCACACGCTCGCCGAGGCAGCCGACGCCCGCCAACACGACCTCGGCCGCGCGCTGGCCGAGGACCCGCAGCAGTGGGTGCTTGAGGCGTTCGGGCTGGCGCCGGCCGACCCGGACGAGCGCCACGCGTGGGTGGCGAAAGCCGGCGCGGTCGCCGCGTACCGGGAGCTCACCGGGCACGAGGACCCCGAGGCCGCACTGGGGGAGGCACCCAAGGACGGGCAGGTCGAGGCCTACGCGTCATGGCGCTCGGCCTGGCGCGCGCTGGGCCGCCCGGAGTCCGGGCGCGACGAGCTGGAGATGTCCGACGGGCAGCTGCTGGTGCGAACGCGCGCGTGGGAGCGGGAAAAGGTGTGGGGTCCGTCGTTCGTCGCCAACGAACTCGCCGGAGTCCACCAGAGCGTGGACACCCGCCGGCGCGAGGCCACGCTGCGCCGCGCCGAAGCCGACGCCGCGACCGACGACGGTGAGCGGGAACGGCTGTTGCAGGAGGCCAGCGAGGCCGACGCGCTCGCCGACATCCTCGCCGGCCGCGCGGCCGAGCTGGAAGCCGCCGACGACGCGCGCGCGGCGTGGTACGCCCACACCGCCGAAACCCGCGCCGCGGCTGAACGAGCCGGGATCGAGCTGTCGGCGCGCAACGTCGACACCGAGCCAGTCGAGGAAGTGACCACGGCAGAGTGGCTCGCCGCGCACCGCGAGCACATGGCGGTCGAGGACAGCCACCGCGACGTCACCGACGAGCACGACCTCACCGACGTCGTCGAGCAGCGCACCGCCGACGCAGACACCGTCGCCGAGGCCGACGCGGTGGACTCCACCGGTACGCCGGTGGTCGAGACCGGTGTCGACGACGTCCGCGACACCGCCGCCGAGGAGGAGCCGCTGGCCGATTCGGACAAGGTTCGCGTGCCGTCCGCCGAGGAAACCGCCGACTCGATCGACCAGGCGCAGCGCGCGCTGCGGGAGATCGAGGCCCGCCAGGCCGTCGAGACCCGTCACTCGGACGAGGAGGCGCAGGCCGCGGAGATGCACCGGCGCCACAACGACGACGCCGCCGTGACGACCGCCGAAGCAGCCGCCGACGACGGCGAGGCCTACGCGCGATGAACGGTCAACCTGGGATGTGGGCGGGGACGTCGATCGGAGGGGTTCCGCTCCGACGCCACGCCCACCCCAGGGTGACCACGATCGCCGTCAACCAGCCGGTCCGCTCCTGCAGCCACTCCGGCACCGGCCGCCGGAACAGCAGCACCTCCGCCGCCAAGGCCTCAGCCTCGATGGTCTCCTCGTGCGCCAGGCCGAACCGGTTCGTCACCGGCGCATCCGCCAAGTACGTCCGGCCGTCGGCGGGGCGGACCGTCGCGCAGGCCAGCCACCGGCAGGTCTGCACCACCCCGAATGCCGACCAGGTTTTCTCCCGGTCGTAGAGCTCCTCCGCCGCCAGCCACAGGCGTGCGAACTCGACCACCGGCACGTGCAGATTGCGCGACGGGATCTTGTCGAAATCGCGGCCGGTCAGCTCCATACCCCCAGGGTGACACGTGGGACCGACAAAACACGAGCCTGACCGGGGCTAGCACCCGCGTCCGGTCGCCTGCACTGACACCGCCCTCTGCGGGCGGAACAACGTGCCGCGCAAGCGCGGCCTGTGCCTTCGCGCTTCGCAGCCCGGCTTAGCACGGCCCCCACTCACGATCAAGGGGCCCGAAAAGTTTTGGGCCCACAAAAAGCGCGTGGCCCCAAAACTTTTCGACCTGATCCCTTGATCGCGAGCCTCTGGGGCCGCGCCAGGCGCCGAAAAGGGCGACGGCAACTGCCGACGCCCAGCCCTACGGGCAGCGAAGAAAACCACCCCAACCAGGCACTAACCCAATTCGCGAACGGGAGATCACCCATGGCGCCAAAGAAAAAGCTGACCAACGAGGAAATCGCCGAACGACACGGCATGACCGCCGAGCAGTGGCGCCGGGCCAAAACCCAGACCGCCGCCGCGCGCGGGCGCGGCAAGCGACCGAAGGGCACCGCCGGCGCCGACACCAAGCTCGCGACGTGGGGCCAGGCCGAGGGCCAGGAGCAGCTGTTCGCGTGCGAACCCAACCACCAGTGACCAGCAAAGGAGTCAACACCGTGGACCTCACCACAGCGATCACCACCGCCACTGCCTGGTACCGCGACGAGTACGAAAACCCGCAATTCAGCTACGCCGAGACCGTCCTCGAAACCCGCGAAGAACTCCACGACGAGCTGCAGCACAACGAACCCAACCTCGGCGACGACGCCGCGAACGCCTCGTTCATGGCCATCCTGCACGCCAACCGCAGCGAGCTGGCAGCCGCCCTGATCGCCCTGATTGCGGGCTCGGAGGTCGATGCCGCGCAGTGGCCGGCTGTCGACAGCGACGACGTGCCGGTGTCCAAGCCGATCCCCGCACTCGCACAGCCGACTGCGTCGGCATTGTCGCGCACGTTGGAGCAGGAGTTCGCCGACGCGCTCGGGGAGATGTTCCCCCGCGATCGGCACACGATCGCCAGCTCGGATGCCTACGGCGCCCTCAAGTACAAGGTCCTCGACCGCTGCCAGGCCACCGGAGAAACCCCAACCCAGGTCCTCGCCAGCGTCAGCTCGAACGACCGCGCCTTCGTCCGCCGCGCCGACAACCCGGCCGCTTTCCTCGCCAGCCGCGTCGACTTCTGAGCCCACACCACCAATGCGAAGGAAAACCACGCCCACCAGCGACGATCCTCGTGAGCTGATCAGCCGGCTACGGCACATCGAGGCCGCGCTGCGTGCCGGCGTCGCCATCCGCCTGGGCCAGTGGGCCGGCCTCGGCGACTGGCGATCCCTGACCACCGAATCGCGCACCGACGCCGGGATCCGAGCCCTCGCCGAACTCGACAAGGTCCTCGAGCACCTCGTGGCGTTGCGCCACCGCCTCGCCGCACACCTCGCGCCCCTCACGACCCCGCCCGACGACCACCGCGAGAGGAGGTGAGCGACATGAGCTGCGACCCCGCCAACGGCGACGGCCACTACTTCGTGAAGTCCAACGTGGACCCGACCGTCTGGGTCTGCTGCAAATCCGGATGCGGCGCCAAGCGCTGAACACCGGTGGCGGTCGGGCCAGGGACTAGCTGGCCCGACCGGCCCCGACCTTACCCACGTCGGGCGCTGGCGGGCGACCACCGCCACCGCGCTCACCTCACCAACGACCCGAAGGACACCCAGACACGCGACTCAACCACCAGGCCCGCGAACAACTCCGAGACGTCGGGATCAGCAAAGCCGACTGGGCCCGCCGCGACCACTATGCCGACGGACGGTGGCGCGGCGACGCATGTGGCTGCCCCGACGACCGCTGCATCGGCTACCACCACGAGGACGACGAGGAGTGCGGCTGCCTGCCCGCCCTGCTCGATGAGCGCGAACGCGACATGTAGCAACCCCCCAGCTGACCGGCCCCGAGCCGACTGAGCATGACCACGAACGCCCGCACCCTGTAGGTGCGGCCGTTCGTGTAGGTAGATCACTAACGGTATCACTGTGACGACATTGCGTGATAAGAAGGCATGCATGGGGACGAAGAAGTCGAAGCCGTGGACGTCCGCAAGTGCCGCGAAGGCGGCTCGAGAAGCGAGAATCGCGACCGCGCGGTACCTGCGAGAGGCGCCACTAGCACAAGAGTGGGAAACGGCGCGACTGGTCGAAGCGTTCCAGGCCAAACTCGCGCACCTGCGACACCCGGTCGGTGCAGCACAGCTGTTGCTCGCAGGTCTCGGCTACGACCCCCGAGAACGTCCGACAGGGTGGGACGCCGTCGCCGAGCAAGTCTTGGTCGACGAAGCGCGATTCCTGGAGCAATCGCAGCTGTACGTGCTGAGCCCGCAGATGTGCGACGTGGTGATCGCCGCGGCGCAGAGTCTCACCCTCGACGACCTCGGCCTCCTTGCCCTCGAGGATTTGCCGTCCCCGACCGGGCTGGTCCTTCTGCCGCACCCGCTGATGGTGCGAGCGGTCAACGGCAACCTCGGCGACGACCGCGCCCTGCACTGGCGCACGCCGGCCAGCTTTTCCAGGCCAAACGACGATGGCACCAGTTGGGCACCGCGGCCAGCGGTGCGCGTGTCGAGCTACCACGACAGCTACGGCCCCGTTCGACCAGACTCGTTCCTCGAGTTCGCCGACGAATCCCGACGTCAGGGCTACCCGCTGCCGCGTCTGCTGCTGGATTCCATCCAATGCCACCAGTTCGAGAGCGCTCCGAACGCCGAACAACGAGATTCCCTCGAGCACTACTTCGCCGCCTCTCGCCAGGTCGGGCAGGCCTACCGGTCCGCCCAGGCGGCGCGGGGCGCGGACGAGGACCGCGTGCTGGGCGAGTATCAGCCGGGCACCGAGATCGACAACGCCGACGGCGCGTTCAACATACGGTTCCTCTACGCCTTCTGGCGGCTCTGCGCGCAGGAGATCGCCGTTACCGCTCCAGCCGACGTCCGTCACGCCGCGCAGCTGGCCGCGACGAAGCACGGCGTTTCGCCAGACGTGCGTGTCGTCCAGCTGCGCACCGTCAAGTCCAGCCAGGAAGCTAACTCCACCGACGCCGGCGATGGGCGGTGGCAGCACCGCTGGGTGGTGCGGATGCACAAGGTCCGCCAGTGGTACCCATCAGAACACCGCCACAAGATCATCTACCGTGGCCCCTACCTCAAAGGACCGGACGACAAGCCGCTCCTTGGTGGTGAGGTCGTCCGCAGCCTCACCCGCTGAGCATCAAAGAGGCCGGCAGGCACCGAACGACGATGTGATTTACTTCTCCGCCGTGGGCGCCTTGGAGTTCATCAGCTCGCTCGTCAGCTCCTTGGCATGGCCAGTTGTCGTCACGACGCTGGTCATCGCACTGCGCAAGCCGATCGCACGCCTTCTCACGGCTCGACCGCTGAAATCGCTCAAAGCTGGCCCCGGTGGTCTGGAGCTGCAGTACTTCGACGACAAGCTGGCGGGCGCTGAAGCCCACATCGAGGAAGCGGAGCAACCTCGTGCCAAACCTGACCAGGACGGCTCTCAGCCTGGGGCCTCGTTTGACGAGCCCGGGGCTATCCCGGATGAGGTCGCGAACCTGGCCACAACCTGGCCACCGGCGGCCGTCTTTGTGAGCTTCGCGCTCGTAGAAAAGGCGATTCGAGACTCGGCGGCCGACCTTCCGGATCCAGCCGAACAGTTCGGGGTTCGTTCCCCCACCAGCACAATCGCTCGAAAAGTACTGAGCGAGGCGGAGTACGCCGCGTTCGAGGATCTTCGCGACCTGCGTAACAAGGTGGCGCACGGCCTCGGTGACAGCGGCCTGGTCGACGCCAGCCGGGCACGGAAGTACGTCAGGTTGGCCAACCGGCTGATCGCTGCCACGTCGGCCGACTTTTCCGAAAAGTCGAACCCCACCAGCGATCAGGTCAGCTGATCGTTCGATCAAGCGCGCGTTGATGTAGAGCTGCAGCTCGCACGCGCAGGTGGCGCGTTAACGTCGCGCGCCGGCGCCCTCGGGTCTTGGCTGCGTGGCAGTTTGGGCACAACGCGATCATTCCGCTGGGGTGGTCTGGCCCACCGAGCGCCAGGTCGTCGACGTGATCGACCTCAAGAATCGCCGAGCCGTCGGCGGTGGTGTCACTCGGCATACCAGTGCATCGGTCGTTCTCGCACTTGTTCGCCGCCCGAAGGAGCACCGCGTCGCGCGCCTTGCGGTTGCGCTGGTAGTGGTTGCGAGCCTTCTTCGTTGGCGAGGGGTGCTGCTGGTCGTCGACGGTCAGGTCGGCCAGTCCCTGCACGTAGTCCTTATACGTCGCGCGCTTCACGGCGCCGTCTGCGGATGGCGACGTCGGTGGCGGAAGGGGGTCGTCACGGATCTCGAGGTCGTTGATGCGGTCGAGCACTTGACGTGGCCACGTGGTCGGATCAGGGTCCGGGATCGCCATCACCAAGAACGAGTACTCGAGACGCACCTGCGTATCGTCGTCCAACGCCCACACCTGCGCGCGGTCGAGGACCGCTGCCCACGTGACAAACCTGAAGGCCTCGCCGGCGGGGCGATACCAGAACCGGACAGCCTCATGACCACGGCGTGCCTGGTCCAGCATCTTGTTGCCACGCACGAGCCGCTGGTGCCCGCGGCGGCCGTCGCCGCGGTATTCGAACGGGTTGACCGCATCGGGTGGCTCGTCGGCGTACGGTCCGGTTTCGTCAGAGAACGCGTTGACGACAGCCTCGCCTGGGAATCGAATGATCCCGGCGACGCCGTTTCCGCCGTAGGCGGCTTGAATCGCGGTCCGGTTGGGGTACTCGTCGCCGAGGGCGGGAGGCGACAGCTGTGCTGCGGTCACGACGGTGAACCCGAGCGCTTTCAGGCGTCGCGCGGCGCCGGCAGCCCCGCCGTTGAACTTGGCCGCAAGCAGGGTGCTGCGGTCAGGGTGCTGGATGCCGTACGCGACACCGGCGATGGCCTTCGAGTCGTAGTAGCGGCCCTCGAACTCCAGCAGGAAGTCGCGCGCGGGCCCGAATCCGTGGTCATGAACGAACTGCTCGCGGCCAACGTCCGCACACTGTCGTATTGCCTCGATCACCGCCTCGCGGCTGGTGAGATCGCCCAGCGTCACCCAGGCCTCCTCTAGTTCGTCGGCTGACGGGTGTCCAGGCGGTCGCGCCCACCGGCTCAGCGAAGCGGAACTGCCGCCTCGCGGGGTAGCGTCTGCCGGCCTCGACAGATTGTTACTGGCGGGACCAGAGAAAGATCCTGTGGTACTTCCGCCGCGCCGGGTGCTGGGGCCGGTGAGCGCCGGCCCCAGCACCCGAATAAAACCGTTCGACTGGCTTATGCGGCCTTCCGCGGTCGCCCTGGCCCGGACTGCCGTCCGATGAGGCCGATGGCCTTGTAGGTGGCTTCGCTGGCGATGGGCTTGAGGGAGGGGGTCGTCAGCGAGATGTGGCGGAGCACCTTGTCGATCGCCGTCTCATACGTCGAACGGGTTGCCCCGGCGGTGCCGGTTCGCCACTCTCCGGACTTCACGTCGAAGGAGGTCGAGACCAGGGCACCCTCGAAGAACTCGTGCACCTGGATCTCCTCGCCCGTCTCCGATTTGCCAGCGCGCAGGGCGTCGCTGCGCCACGGCAGTTCGGCGAGGGCGTCGATCGCGAGGTGCGCGTTGACCTTCGCGGCCCTCGCGGCGCAGATGACGTTCGCGATGACGTGGAGCCCGGCCGCCGACGAGTGGACAAACTCCTTCTTGAACTCGGCCGCGGTGATCTTCTTCCTGCTCATCTCTCGCCAGCCCGGGATCACGGTGTAGGCGTAGTTGAGCAGTGCCGCGACCTCGTCGCCGAGCTGCGAGAGCGCCGTGGCCTCGGAGATGCGCTCCTTCGTGGCTTTGGCCTCGATGAACTGCTTGATCAACCCCTCGCGCTGGTCTGGTGTCCGGTCCCGCACGCCGACACCGGCCAGGGATGCGGCCGCCGACCGGACGGCCGCGGCTGGGTACAGGCCGTCGAAGGTTCGGCCGCGGCGTTCGGAGATGCGCTTCTGGGCGGTCGCGGACAGGTAGGTCGTGCGGTCGCTGAACAGGTCGCTGTGACGCATCACGTACTGGCCGAAGCGGTTCTGGAAGTTGCTCTTGTCCATGACGGCGATCAGGCTGGCCGAGATGGGGCGGGTGGACCCCATCCGCACGAAGATGGTTGACAGCGCGTCGGCGTCGCTTGCGAGCATCAGGGTGACCTCGACCGAGGTCTTTTCGAGTCGTTCGCGGATCGCGATGTCGTCCTCGTCGGTCGAGTCCTGGATCATGTTCCACAGCCGGTGCGAGGTCTCGATCCGGTGCTGCCCGTCTAAGACGACGGGGTTCGGCGCGTCCGTGTGCACCGTGAGCACGCCGAGGGCCGCGTACTTGCTGATCTTCTGGATGTTCTTGATCTTGGCGTGCTCGGCTGGCAACGCGACCGTGACAGTGCCCAGGTGCGGGTTTTCCATCAGGCGCAGGCCGCTGAGGATCCGCTTGACGTGGTTGTCGATGATGTCCCGGTTGCCGGGCGTGTTGGGGTCGTCGATGTCGTAGTCGTGCCGGGTCAGGAGCCGGTCGAAGGTGAAGATGCGCGCGAGCTCCTCGAACGTCACCGTGAAGGTGGCCTTCTTCGTGTCGCCGGCCTGGCCGATGAGGGCCAGCTTCTCGAACTTGATCCCGACCGGCACGCCGGCGCGCTTGAGTGCGTCGGCGTCGAAGGTCAGCGGAGCGCTGACGTCTGACATGCGGATATCCTTCCTGTGCGAACTGCGGTTCGTGTCCGGGCGGTCCGGTGCGTGCTCCCCACGAGTCGTGCACCGGGCCGCCTTTTGTGTTCGACGCACGCTAGCACAAAATTCTAGAGAAAATATGCCGGCCTAAATTTGCTGAGTGATCGCGGCTGCTCCGGCGCTGGTGGCGAGCGCACCGAGGAGCAAGCCCAGCACCCAGCCGCGCGACTACGTACGTGGTCGCCGATCGGGTCAACGCCGTTACGCCAGTTCATCCGGTCGACCAGACTGTGATCTACGAGAACCCGGGACGGTGTCGGCACAATGATCGGTCACCCAAGGCGAGGCGGAGGCCAAGATCGCGCCTCACACTGCCGGCGGCCGATGACACCTGCCGGCTCGTCAGCGAAACCGACGACGTACCCCCTCGCAGGCCAGTCGCCAGGCAACCAACCCAGCTGATGGCAACTCCGCTCTGGTAGCGCCATCAGCGGCGGGATACCGGACCGGATGTCGGCTTGGTGCTGGCCGCGGCCACGGGGCAGGTCGGTGACCAGCGGATTCGGCACTTGCCGGTGCCTGCTGACCTTCGGGTTATTGAACGCCGGCGAACCTGCCGCACCCTCCTTCAGGAGCAACACTCAGCAACCGATTCTCTAGAGAATCGACGACACGACTCACTCGAATGGAGTAGTGGCGACGCCGCGCTCTGCGGACCCAAAACGGCCCTGACCAGGGGTTACGCCACAAATCTTCATCGTGGTTGTGCAGCTAAAAGGTAAACTTCGGTTGCCGTCCCACACTTGCCATGATTTGCCGCCTACAGTGAGCCGCGACGTCAGGAGACAGAAAAACGGGCCGCCCCCGGCCAGGGGCGACCCGCCTCGGTTGCCGATGTGGAAATCGGTTACCGCTGGTAGACGGTTTGCAAGCCCAGTCCCACCAGTAGTAGCCAGAACACCAGCTGGTTCGCCGTGAGGGTCATGGATCCTGTGACCTTCACGGTGAACTTGTTTCTGCGGCGACGGCTGCGAGCCACGCCACTTCACCAACTTCCTCCCAGCGGTCCCGTTAGGCGTTGCCGCCTACCGGAGCCGAGGCGCCGGGTTGCTTCCTCGACTGCAGTGCGAGGAACCTCGTTGGCTCTCTGAGCGTAGGAGTGAACACCTCCAGACCGTGCTCGCCATGCCGCGTGTCCTGCTCATTTGTTCGACTACCTCCCAGTATTGGTGGCCTATGCACGTGCATCTGCACGCGCATAGGATTCTGTCCTAGCGCGTAGGTGCAGGTAAAGCGAAGCGCCAAACGGTCGGCGCGGCGCGACAACCGGCGACAAGGCCTTCATCGAGGGTGATACGCCGCCGCGGCGCCGTCCGTTGCGAGCAGCTGGCTGTTGCCACGTTCACTGGGGCGAGCAGTCAGTTTGGCCTGCCTCCGGCCTGCACGGCGTCGACGGCGGTGTTTGTCGCGCCGACCATGGCTCTCACGACCAGCACGACGGGTTCTGCGTTTCGTGCTCGCGGCGGTCAAGACTCTCCTGTTGGTGGGTAAGCCCCGGGTTGGACTGGCGCGCAGGCGCGGCCGGCGCGCCCTGCGACGAAGGTGGACCTGCGGATGCTTGTGGCTTGCTCGGCCCGACGACATGGTGAACCGATTCGCTCCCTGAGAGCAATTCGGGGTGTTGACCGACCTGTGGATTATTTGTGGACAAGTGCTACTACCTGCGGTGGAGAGTTGTGGGCACGCTGGGGACAGATGTGGACAACCGACGGTGGCTTCAACAAAAGCCCAGTTCAGAGCCTGAGTACGGAATGTGGACTACTTTCGTGTCATCGCTCGGCGTGTCGCGCAAGATTCGTTCTTCGGCGTGTCGCGAGGGCGCCCGGCGTCGCATGCCGGCCGCCTCCCTGCCCAGCGAAGACGCAGTTGACCATCGGTAACGAAACGGCGCGGCATCACGCTGTAGCGACCGTGCGCGAAAGTCTCGTGATCTTCGGTGCCCTCGTCCTTCTCGTCGGCTGCGGTAGCCAGCCGCCTGCACCGGCGACGGTGGCGGCCGCGGCTCCGTCGCGGAACGTCGCGTCGTTGGATCCGGTGACGCCCTCAGCTCCGCCGCGAAACGTCGCGGTGGATCCGGTTGCGCCGGTGGAGCGGACCTACCTCGCGGCGCTGCTGCATCAGATTGACCCTGGGCTGGTCGACGGGCACGCGAATCGCGCAATCGACAATGGGCGGAACGTGTGCGAGGACTTCGCACAGAGCAAGGGCCACGCGACCGTGGTCAAGAACGCGGCCTTGCGCTTCGGTGCAGACGCACCGGTCGACCAGGCGAAGGCCGAGAAGATCGTCGCGACGATCGAGGCGAGCAGGATCTGCAAGCCGTAGAACACGCGAGAGCGCCCGGCACATTTACCCGCTCCGGTACCGCCGGCGCGGTGATCGTGTCGTTCAGGTAACCCCTGGCGACGATCGCCAAACCGCGTCGAGCTGAAACGTCCAGCAGGCTGGCTGAACTAGATCGTTGACCTGCGTCGCGCGCAGCAATGCGGTCGAACACATGAGCGAATTGAGTGTTGGCGCGACGGTTGCTGGCGCGACCGTGCGGAAAATCGCGCTCCGTGACGAGCTCCGTGCGTCTATGGCCACGGACCCCGAGCCCATCTGGGCGCGGGATGAGGCGCAGCGCGACTGGCACCTCGAGCACACGGTGAAGCGGCGCCGTGACGACTACGTGTACGACGAGGTTCCCAGCCCGGTCGAAGTCGCCGTCCATCGCGAGATCGCCCGCTTCAAGCGAGTACGCGCCGAGCTCTACACGCAACGGCGGATGGGACTGATCTCGTGACGCCGTTGTGACACACTCATGGCGTGGCGAAGAAGGGTGGGCGTTCGACTGGCGCGGGCCGTCGAGTCCTGCAAGCTGTCGCTTCGTCGGCCGCGGTTGCTCTAGCGTCGGCCGCAGGATTCCACGAGGTGCCCAACGCCGTGCAACTGTCGAGCACAGCCGCGGGGGCCGTGCTCGCCGCTGCGCTCAGCTGGGCCGGTAGCACTGGTGGTCAAAAAAGCTCCGCGCGCGCGAGGTCGAACCAGATCCGTCGACATGGTGCTTCGAAAAAACCCTCTATCGGCGTTCCATGGACTTTGTAACGACATTCGATGTAGATGTGGCGCCTGCCAACGCCTGACCGGGAAGGTGCCGCATGCCGGGCGTTCCGGCCGACGACCGCCGCGCCACGGCCTGACCCGGCGACGCGACACTCACCTGCGAAGTTGATCAGTGACAGTCATGATGACTGCGAACGCCCGTCGGACGGGGCATCAGAGCCAGTCCAGACAGTCCCTGGGTCAGCTTGATCAGCCGCGGACGTCGGAGTTGTTGTTGACCAGCGCTTTTGCAAGGTGAAAGGCCAATGGTCGCGCTGGTAGGTGTCGTCCGACAACGCCGCCCAACGTGTCGGCGACGTCGGCAGCCTTCTCCATCTGGTCACGTCTTGCGGACCGCGCCGGTGAATCCTGCGATGAAGAGGGTGGCGAAGCCCCAGGCGCTCAGTCGGAGGAACCAACTAAGCCCGGTGAGCGACTCGCCAGTTGCACTGTTGGTGGCGTCGCAGTGCGCGCGGGCCCCGGTTGAGATCAAGGGTGTGCCAAGGTCGAGACCAACTCCGATGCGTTCGACGATTGTGCAAGCGCGCGGCGTTGAATTGGGAGGGTTCGGGATTTGCGCTAATCCGCCGTAGCCACCCAGAACTGCGTTGAACATGACCGCCAGGATGACGGTGGCGAGTAGTCCCAGGAGTGCTCGCCAGGGTTGGTAGCCGTAGCCAAGGACGCGTCCCGTGAAACGTACCCAGGCGCGTTCCCCTCGTCCGGTGAGCGCGCCTCGCTCAATTTGGTCGCGTCTTTGCTGGATGAGCACTCGCCGTGCTTCTCGGTCATGCCCCGCCGCCCGATGTGCGGCGGCTAATTGCTGATAGGGCTGGGCAGAGTACGCGGGGGTAGCCTCGCCCAGCAGGCTCAGCCAGTCGGTCGAGACGGTTTGCGGCACTCCGGAGTACACCAAGCCGTCAACAGCCAGCCGACCATCCGCTCTGCAGTTGTGCTCAAACGCCGTCGGATCAAAGAACAACGCGCCTCCGACTCGAAGATCGGTCAGATCCAGCACCACGCCGGCACCGGCGCCGGTCGCAGAAAAGCCCTTGACCAGGAATACGGCACCGTCGGTCTCGACCCTGCCGATGTTCAGCGCGGGGCCTGAGTCGTTGTGCAGCGTCGCGCTGCGGCAGAGCAGCTGGCCGCCGATGCGGGCGCCGCGGAGGCGTACGGTCCCGTCTTCTCCGGCGCCGGTCGCGCAGAACCCATCGTCCAGAAACACGTCACTGTCGGTCTGGAGCCCGTCGCCGATCAGTGCGGGGCCTGAGTCGTTACGCAGAGTCGCGCTGCGGCAGAGCAGCTGGCCGCCGATGCGGGCGCCGCGGAGGCGTACGGTCCCGTCTTCTCCGGCGCCGGTCGCGCGGAACCCATCGTCCAGGATCATGGCGCCGTCGGTCTGGAGTCCGTCGCCGTTTAGCGCGGGGCCTGAGTCGTTGTGCAGCGTCGCGCTGCCGCAGGACAGCTGGCTGCCGATGCGGGCATCGACCAGGCGTACTGCCCCGTATTGTCCGGCGCCGGTCGCGCGGAACCCATCGTCAAGGAACATGGCGCCGTCGGTCTGGAGCCCGTCGGCGTCCAGCGCGGGGCCTGAGTCGTTGTGCAGCGTCGCATTGCGCCAGGACAGCTGGCTGCCGATGTGGGCATCGGCGAGGCGTACTGCCCCGTATTGTCCGGCACCGGTCGCTGAAAACCCGTCGCATAGAAGTACGTTGAAGTCGGTTCGCAGCCCGTCGGCGCTCAGCGCGGGGCCTGAGTCGTTACGCAGAGTCGCGCTGCGGCAGGACAGCTGGCCGCCGATGTGGGCGCTGACGAGGCGTACTGCCCCGGCTTCTGCAACACCGGTCGCGCGGAACCCATCGTCAAGGAACATGGCGCCGTCGGTCTGGAGCCCGTCGGCGCTCAGCGCGGGGCCTGAGTCGTTGTGCAGAGTCGCGCTGCGGCAGGACAGCTGGCCGCCGATGTGGGCACCATGGAGGCGTACTGCCCCGGCTCGTCTCGCGCCGGTCGCCGAAAAGCCCTTGACCAGGAACATGGCGCCGTCGGTCTGGAGTCGGTCGGCGTCCAGCGCCGGGCCTGAGTCGTTGTGCAGCGTCGCGCTGCGGCAGGACAGCTGGCCGCCGATGTGGGCACCGACGAGGCGTACTGCCCCGTTTGGTCCGGCGCCGGTCGCGCGGAACCCATCGCCCAGGAACATGGCGCCGTCGGTCTGGAGCCCGTCGGCGTCCAGAGCAGAGCCCGCGTCGTTGCGTAGCGTTGCTCCAGTGCAGCTCACGTCACGAATTTGAGCCCACCGTAGGTTGACGCAGCCTTGTAAGCTGTCGGCCCTCACCGTTGCTTGATCAAGGACGAGCCTGGTGATAACCGCTCGATCAGCCGACAGCGGCGCGAGATTGGGATGGTCGAGTCGACAGCCGGTCAAGTTAAGATCTGCCAGGTGGCTGCCCGTGGCGGAACATCCTTCGCCCAGCAGACAGTCGGTTAGGGCCAGAGCAACCGTGCTGGTGATGTTGTCGAGGTCCAGTCGGCCAGCGATGCGGGCACCGCGTAGGCGTAACCCATGCGGGTCTGCATCGGGGGCGAGCCGGCCACGCACGATGTCGCGCACGACCCACGCTCGAATCGTCTGCTTTTCGCCCCAACCCCGCATGGCAGCTTCGTCCACGCGCCCATCTCTGGCCAGGTCGAGAAGGTCTCCGCGCTCAACATGCTCCACTAGCTCGCGCTCGACCGCCGTCAGCTCGTCCTGCGCACTACCCCCCGTTGTCACGCGCTGAAACGTTACCGGCACCGACCGAAGCGGAGATCCCGAGTCCTCCAGCACAACTGCCAGCAGCGTGGATACGTGTGCTTGCTGGTCCGGTTGCTCCCCACGCGAGGGCGCCGGCGCGAATTGATCTTGGTCCACACTCTGGTCCACGAACTGCTGCCCACCGGTGCCGGACACAGTCAGTTTGATGTAACTGCTGCCTGCCGCGACCAGGCGTTCCGGGTATTCCCAAGTCAGCGTTAGAACTACGGATCAGAAGGTCAGGAGCTCGGCTCAACATCGGGCGTCGGTTGTTGTCCATGAGCTTCGACCAGGTGACGGTTCCCCGCTTCCCTGGCCTTGCTGACACGTCGCCCGTCCAGGATCCCGCTGGCCCCACACGTGCAGGTCCACTCGCACTCCGGAAGCATTCGGTCCGTCATGCCGTCACCGGTCAGATAGGGACCGGCAGTGACGCTGTGCAATTTGTCCACGAGTCATCAGTCGCGGGCAGGCTCGCGAGCGCTACAACGCTTGCTCGCGCCGCTCGCACTAGTTGCACTGCCCACACAAGTCAGCGTGCGGATCTTCTGGTTAGGGTGCGGCATGCAGTGGGTTGAAGCGGGCCTGTGGGGCCTGGCGGGCGGGTTCATCGCCGAGGGGCTGGACCTGTATTCGGTTGTCCGCGCGAAGGGCACCTGGCCCTGGCGCGTGCCCGCGCCCGATGCCGAGACACCGGTTCCCGGCCCGGGGGCGTACCTGATCGTGGAGACGATCCGGCTGCTCATCGGCGGCTTACTGGCAGGGGCAGCGGCGGCGTCCGGTCAGGTGTCCGGCCCGCTGGCGGCAGTCGCCATCGGGATCGCCACCCCGCTCGTGGTCGTGAAACTCGCCGAATCGGCCTTTCCCTCGGCCGGCATCCCCGCAACGGCGATCACCACGAACGCCCCTTCGGCTGCGAGTTCCGGCCATTCGCAGCCGGCAGTTCAGCCCGCCGAACCGACCCCACTCGCCGGCCAGGCTGTCGAGGGCGAGGTGACACGGTGACCCCCAAGCTGTCTCTCCTCGCCCAGATTCGGATGGTCTTCCAGCGCCGTACCCCGGCATACCAGCCCAACTCCGGTGACCCGATCACACTCACCGACCGGCTCGTGCGCCTGCGTCGCCCACGTCGCCCTCCACGTCATCCTAGGGAACTGATTGGTACGGACCTGGCTTTTGCGGAATGGCTCCGGGCAAGCCCGGCCGAAGCGGATCTGGCTCGGGCGATCGTGACCGGGGCGGACCTGCGCCAGGCGAACGTGACTTCGGCGAACTTGACTCGGGCTCAACCGACCGTGGCGATCCTGACCGGGGCGGACCTGACCGGGGCGATCCTGACCGGGGCGAGCCTGCGGCATGCGAACCTGACCGACGCGAACCTGACCGGAGCGGACCTGACCGGGGCAGACCTGACCGGGGCAGACCTGGACGGGGCGAGCCTGCGGCGTGCGAACCTGACCGACGCGACCCTGGTCGACGCGAACCTGGTCGCGGCGAGCCTGACCGGGGCGGAGCTGACCGGGGCGGACCTCACCAGCGTGAATCTGACCCGAGCGAACCTGCAGGAGGCGGACCTGACCGGCGCGAATTTAACCGGGGTCGATCTTGGAAACTGGCCTCAGGGAATCGGCGCGGCCGCGATGGATGGTGTCCGGTGGACCTCGGAGACGTTGTGGCCGGCCATCTACCGCGAGACGATCCAGCAGCGCTCCGAACTGCGGGCTGATGGCGCCTACGAAATCCGGGATACCGGCGCAAGCGTAGACGAACCCCGGCTGACGCCAGTGAATTGAAGCACGACACGATCCAGCACGGTTGACCAGCCGACACGGCATTCCCTGGTCCCCTCGTTCGACGCAGCGCGGTCGAGCACCGGGAACGCGTGGCGGTCGCGGTCGCCCGAAGGCAGGGCGTCAGGCTTCGCCGGCAGGGAAGTCGGCCCTCGTGCAGATCGTGGCTTGCGCTCTGCGTCTCAGCGGGGCCTGCCCGCGGATCAAACGCGTCCGTGTGTGGACCCCGAAGGAGCCACCCACTTGAAGGTTCATGCTTCAGCGATGGTGATGTTCCCGGAGAACTTCAAGGAAGCTTTCGAAAGATCTACGTCGCCGGTAATCACGATTGGAGTTCGCTCACGGTATGCGCGAATTGCGATGCGGTGAGATTCTCCGGATAACGTGACTCTAAAGACTCGCTCGTAATTTCGCTCAAGATCACCTCGGACGGTGACAATCGCTTCGTCAGGGTCTTCAGCGCCTTCGGGTCGCTCAAGCTTTGTCACGCGTCCATATACGGTGATTCGCCGTATTTCGGATCGCGCTTTAAGGCGATCACTTAGTGTTCTCACGTTCAGTAAAGTGTCTTTTTCAAATACGACCTGGTTGACTTCGGTTGACTCTTGGGGGACTGCTGGCGCCCATTGGAAGCTCAAATCGAGGGCGCGCAGGCCGGCGAACTGCGACATTTCTTGAAGGGAATCGCAGAGCATTGCATTTACGCCGACGTCGACGGATTCGTCGAGTGCGTGCGGCACTGATTTGCCAGAGACAAGGGTGGAGGTCTGCTTCAGTGCTGTCGCGAGCGTGGACATGACCCTGCGCGGGAAGGGTGTCCAGGCTGTGGCTGTCGCAGCGTCTTGCGGAGAGTCTGTGGGGGAGTCCTCCGTCTGCCCCGTTCTGTGGTCGGCAGACGCGACCGTATTGGCGCCGGGATGACCCTCTTGCGGATTGTTGCTTAAGTCTTCATCGCCCAGTCGGGTTAGAATCGTTAAGACAAAGCTTCCACGCTGAGTGTGCCCCATTCGGACTTCGTCTTCAATGAAGTTTCTAACGGTCTCTGGTTTGTGGCCAGAGAAGGAGGGCCGCTTCTCCAAGGTTGACCATGCTGCGGCCGTCATCATTTGAGACGCGCCAACGATCAGCTGCTCTGCTTGCTTGATTGGGATGCTGTCGTACCTCACGATTTGGTCCGCGCGAATGAAGAGTAAGTCGGAGCGTGCGCTCAGGACCTTGGTCGCAAGTTGAAATGAGTCCCAGTCATAGAAGCGGCGGAGCTTCTGCAAAGAGATATCGAATCTGCGTTTGAAATCTGCGTACGTAGGATCGAGCGGTAGGAAAAGCTCGGCTTCGACATGGCCACCTTCGCGTAGGGACCAGACCTGCCGGGCCGGATCGGTCACCTCAAGGTCCCAGCCGCTGGTGCCCAGGTACGAGGCCACAGCCTGCGGGGAGATCTCCAGGTCGGCCGGCAGTTCGTCAAGCACAGACGTCATGGCAACCTCCGACTGCCGATGCGCTGAAGTATGCCTAACAACTGCTCCACGTTGAAGATATTGCTCCTTGGTAACTTCACGGTCTTGGACTTTTGGTCAGTGAGGGGTAACCCTGTCATGGGAACCCAGTAGGCGCAGCGCACTAGTTGCAGACAGTCTTCAGTCTGTCGCAACCAGTGATCAAGCCTCTCAGGTACGACCAGCACGACCAAGATCGCCTTGTTGTAGCGACGCTCGTTGGCAAGCTCGTTGTAGTTGCTTCCATCGAGTGGCCAGCTCAGGCTCTCCTCCCTGAGGAGGTCTTGTGACGTGCACTTCAGCTGTATGTCCAGCTCCACGCCGTCGACGAACTCTTGGTTCGCCTTCTGCATGACGACCGCGTCGACGCTGTTGTCGTCAACCTCGATGTGGTCGAGCTTGCATCGAGCTGCCGTGGTCACAGCGTGCGCGTAGGCGATGCTGATCTGCTCTTTGCAGTTGTTTGGGTGCATTGTCCCAAACGGGGCACCCGACGGGTGAATGTCTGGGAAGGCCGTCGTCACCCCCTCAGCCAAGCATGCGATCAGGTGCTAGTGGGAGGGCGTGAGACTAAGACGCCGCGATCATTGGCGGTAGATCACCCGGATAGCCCCACCTGGGCAACATTCTCGCAACGTCGCAGGGGCTGCCCATCGGGTTCGGCATGATCAAGTGCCCCGTTTACGCTCCGGTATGAATGCTCATCAACGACAGGCAACCCTAGTCGATGACCGTTCGCAAAAGTGAACTTGGCAGGTCGTGGCCTGTGCTGCCCAAAAGCCGGACGGTGACGCCAGACGTCGCCCGAAAATCGACCCAGTTGAGTCGGGCGTCAGCACAAGCCGGCGGCAATGGCCAACGGCGAACCGGCCCAGCGTGTCCAGACTCGCCTTGTACTTGCGCTCTCAAGCGACTCTAGTGCTCAACAAAGGTTGGACCAGTGCTGCAGGCCTGCGCTGGCGGCGACCTGTCCGACCGGTCGGTTCCAGACGCCAGCGGCGCTGGAGCGGGCTAGTTGATCAATGGGAGCCACCGTGGGTGCGAAATGACGTCTGCGCCATCCATGTGAGCCACCGGAGACAACAGCGGGGTCAGTCCGACCTGCAGCGGACGCCGGAGATGGTGTTGACCAGCGCTTTTGCAAGGCGGGGGTCAGGGGTTCGATTCCCCTCAGCTCCACACTTCTGACCAGCGGCGCTGACCTCCGGACGCGCTTCCTGCGTCAACCTGGCCGCTGGTTGTATGTGCCCTGGCTCGACTGCCCGTGCTGTGATCCGGTCGAGGCCCGTGACGAACTGGAAGCCGCCCTGCGAGCGTTGCCGCACGACGCCCGTGCTGACCTGCGTCGGGTCTTGCTCCAGTCGATGACGAGTTCAGGCGAAGGACCCTGCCCGACCCGAAGGCGAGTTCGATCAGCCCCTGGCATGCGGCTGAGTGGTGGCGTCAGCGACTGCATGAACGGTAGAACGGTTACCCCTGCGTGACGACGATCGTCGTGCGGACATCCCGAGACGACCAGGTTGTTGTCCCGCCGCAACTGCAGCAGACCGGAATCGGTAAACAGGGCAGCACGCCATGTTGACTGAACCAGCACAGGTCCCGCCGTGACCCGCGCGGGCGCGCACCGCTCGGCTATCGGGCTGTCGCCATCCGGAGGCCGGGGAAGAGGTCGCCGGCGGTCTCGTGGACGACGTCCAGGGCTTGGCCGCCGGTGAGGTCGGCGTCGGGCGGGATGTCGGGCACGGCCTGGCCGAGTTGCCTGGTCAGGGCCAGGTAGCCGTGGAGGAGGGCTGTGGCCAAGGGTGACAGTGGGGCGTTGGCGGGCACGAGGCTTTCGCGGAACTCGGGTACCGGCTGGGGATGGACGTCGGGCCAGGCGTCGGGGGTGCGGGGCTTGTCGCGGCTGAGTATCGGCGCAAGGTCGGGCGCGGTCGCGTCTCGTGCGGTCAGGGGTGTGCCGAGGTTCCAGCGCTGCCGCAACGTCTGGATCACCGAGGTGTGGTGGTGTACGTCGGTGACGACGGTCCGCTGCGGGATCCAGGCCGAGATCGCGATCGCGGGCATGCGGACGCCGAGCCGGTCGAAGACAAAGCCCAGCTGCCCGGGCGGGCCGGATCGGGCGGGGTCGCGGCCGGCGGCGGTACGTGGTCGTAGGTCCCGCCGTGCTCGTCGAACGTGACCATCAGCAGGGTGTTGAAGCAATTCGACCCGTCGGGGGACGCCGACGCGCGGACGGCGTTGTAGATCTTCGCCAGCAGAGCTTCGCCGCCGAGCAGGGAGGAGGGCGCGTCGAACGCGATGCCCGGGGCGAGCGCGGAGATCGGGGGGTGCATGTCGTTGTGGCCGTGCCATAGGTTGGGCTCGATGAACGAGTACGCCGGCAGCGTCCCCTCCTGCGCGTCCTGCAGGAATCGGTCTGTGGTGACGAAGTGGGTGGCGAAGCGGTCGCGTAGGCGTGGCGCGTGGATGAGGCCGGTGAACGGGATCCGGCTCGGCGGATCGACGTAGACCCGCCACGACAGCCTGGCTGCCTCCAGCCGCTCGAACACCGTCGTGGCCGTGTTGTGCAGCGGGAAATTTCCGTATGGGGCGTTGACGACCAGGCCGGAGGAGGTCGCGGCGTGCAGGAACGACCGGTTGGCGAAGGTCTGGGTCGGTACCTCGGCGAACCAGTGGTCGAAGGTGGCGAACCCGCGGGCCAGCGCCGACACGACTGGCATCTGCTGCGGCGTGTAGCCCGTCATGATCTGCGCGTACTCATCGTAGCCGGGCTCGCGGCCCATCTCGGCCCGGAACGCGCTGATGTAGTCGGCGACGAAGCCGTCCATCGTGGGTGCACGCCCGTCTTCGGGCGCGTTGTAGGGCGCGACCATGTGCTCGGCCAGGGTTGCGCGGTTGCCGGGCGGATCGATCAGCCCGAACAGCTGGGTGTTGACGTGCTGGTACTCCTCGCCGGGGTCCGGATTCGGCGTGTCCATGGTCGGGGCCACCCCGTAGGGCACCACACCCCGCCCGTCGCCGTGCCCGGCCCACTCGGGAATCGGGTTTGACAGCTCCTTGCCACGCACCCCGTCGAACGCCGCGACCTCGCCCGGCTCGTACAGACGCCCGAGCAGATCGTCGAACGACCGGTTCTCGAACATGACCACGACCACGTGGTCAAGGACATCCCACCGACCTGATCCAGGCATACACCACCGTACGACCGAGACTCGCCAACCACCGCCCCTTGTAAAAATCCCGGGCGAGGGCACCAACGCACCGCGAAGTCTCCGGTCACCCTCCAGCCGAGGCAGTCGGCACCGACCCCGTTTCCGGACCCCGTCGTCGCTTGACAAGTTCAGGGAAGCCAGCCATCCAGCTTCGGCTCGAACGCCCACGACCAGCCCGGCCGCGACGCCGGCACCACCCGAACCGGCTGCGCCGACGACAACTGCACCGGCGGGCGCGCCGGACGCCACAGCTACCCCGCACCCACGCGGCGCCGCCGGAACCCACGTGCCCAACAGCCAACGCCGGCGACGACCACCCGCCAGCAGCATTGGCTCGATGAAGCTCGGGACGCGTGCGCGGTCGGTGTCCGTGCCTCACCACCGCCTGGCCACGACGCGCAGTCAGGTCACTCCGTCGCCCACGCTAGCCCGATTGGCGCAGTGTCGCGGTGTTTGCGCAGGTTGCGGGCTGATGCCCACTGGTGCCCCGGACGCCCACTTTCGCACCTATGCTGCCAACCGCGAGCAGGCCTTCCATACATCCCCAGGTCAGCGTTAGAACTACGGATTAGGCGGTCAGGTGTTCTTGACGAGACTTACCGGTCGATCGCAGTTGCCTTGTGCCGGGCGCGGGTTGGAGTGGTTCGGGGTTCGCCGCAGTGGGCGCAGGTGATCATGCGCCGGGCCTGGCGAGGTGCCACGACGCCCGGCGCCGAGGCCGGCAACGCCTGGATGGCCACGTGCACAAGGCAGGTGGCGGCGCCGCAGTGCACACAGACCCCGACGGCCGGTTCGCTCATGCCTTGTGTCGCGCAGTCAATGCAGATCATGGTTCTCCTTGAAAAACGGCGGGAGAAGCCACAATAAGCAGGTCTCCGTCGGATAACGATGTTCTCGTTCGGGACCAGTGCGACATCACATCGCAGGTGCCGTCGGCGAGGCCGAGCAGGTCGAGGTTCGCGATGCGGTCGAGCTCCTCAGCGGAGAGGGTGCGGCTACCCAGGTGGCTACTTAGTTGATCAATGACAGCCATGGTGACTGCGAGCACGCGGCGGGCAGGGACATCAGAGCATCGCAAACCGGGCCAGACCAGGCGACGAGGTAACTCGTTCCAGGTCAGCGACCGCGAAGCGTGGTTGCGGCACCGGCGCGCTTACCGCTGTCCCGGCCACGTCGGGCCGGTGACCAAGCCGGATTCGTACGCGAGGATGACCAGTTGGGCGCGGTTGCGGGCGTGCAGTTTGGCCAGCAGCCGACCGACGTAGGTCTTGATCGTCGCCAGGGACAGGTGCAGGCGTTCGGCGAGCTCTGGGTTGGAGAGTCCTCGCGCGATCAGAGTCAGGACCTCGCGTTCCCTGGCGGTCAGCACGTCCAGTTCGCGGCTGAGCGGCGGGCCGGCCACGCCGATTCGGGTGAACTCCGCGATGAGGCGGCGGGTGACGACCGGCGCGAGCAACGCTTCCCCGGCCGCGACGGTCAGGATCGCGGCGCACAGATCGGCCGGCCGCGTGTCTTTGAGCAGAAACCCCGTGGCGCCGGCGCGCAGCGCGCCGAAAACGTGCGCGTCCAGGTCGAACATCGTCAGGATCAGCACGCGCGTGGCGGGCACCCGCTCGGCGAGAAGCCGAGTTGCCTCGATTCCGTCCATCTCGGGCATCCGCACATCCATGAGCACGACGTCGGGTCGGGTGGCGTCGGCGATCTGGACCGCCTCGGCGCCGGTGGCGGCTTCCCCGACACCGTCATGTCGGGCTCGTTCTCGACGAGCAGCCGGAAACTGCCGCGCAGCAGTGCCTGGTCGTCGGCGATGACCACCCGGACCGGGTCAGACATCGCTGAGCTCCGCCGCTGCGTACCGCAGGCTCGCTTCGACCCGGAAGCCCTTGCCGGGCAATGGCTTTGCCTCGAGTTTGCCCCCGAACAGCGCGGCGCGCTCGGTCATGCCCACGATGCCGTGGCCGGGACCCGCGGACGGGCGTCCCCGGGTGCCGTCGTCGGTGATCTCGATCCGGACGACGCCGTCGCCGGCACGCACCAGCACCTGGCACCGCGCGGGCGCCGCGTGTTTGATGACGTTCGTGATCGCTTCCTGCACGATGCGGTAGGCCGCCAGCGCGACCGGAGGGGGAAGCTCGACCGCGTCGATGCACAGATCCACGTCCACACCCGCCGGCCGAACCCGCTCCGCGAGCTGCGGCAAGTCGGCCAGACCCGCCGGCGATAGTGGCTCGGCCTCCTCGCGCAGCACGTCCAGCAGCCTGCGCATCTCGGAGAGTGCTTCGCGACTGGTCTCCTCGATGATCCGCAAGGCTTCGCGAGCCTCCTCCGGCTGGGAGTCGGCAACATGATTGGCAACGCCGGCCTTCACCGCGATCAGCCCCATCCCGTGGGTGACCACGTCGTGCAGGTCGCGCGCGATGCGCAGTCGTTCCTCGATGAGGATCTGGTGCTGCCGCTGCCTGTCCAGGCGTGCAGCCTGTGCTCGATGGTCGCGCACCGCCCGGCCGATCGCCCAGGCGGCGGCCACGACGGGCACACCGAGCGCGAACCACCAGGCGGCGAGGCCGGCGATCGCTGGGCTTGCCGCGGCGACAATGAGGAAGGCCACCGAGTCCCGGCGGCTGAGCGACACCAGGTAGAGCACCAGGGCAGAGCCCGCGAACGGATCCCACAGCACGCCGAGGAAGGCCGCGGCCACCGAGAGCGTCAGGGCGCAGGCCAGCGCCGCGATCGGCCATCGGCGCCGGAACACAACGGCCAGCGCGATCGTCACTGCGACGCCAAAGGAAGCTCCCCACCGCCATCCGCCGTCTTCGCGCAGCATGTTCCCGCCGACTATGACGTCCGCCGTCACCAGCACGACCGCGAGCAGTGCGTCGGTGACGCGGTTGCGCCAGCGGTGATCGCTCATCCCCGCACCGTATCCGGACACGGTGGATGGCACATCGGACCGCAGCCGTCATCCCCAGGGCTGACTTCGCCGGCCGGAACTGTCGTCAAAGGGCCGATCCTCGGCGGCGAATTCGCTGACAGGGTCGCCGGATGACTCGCGAACCTCTCGAACGCTGGATCGGCGGCCCGGCGATGATCATCGGGCCGGTCCTGCTGCTCACCGGGATCCTGTTGCGCGCCCCGTTCCCGTTCTTCTTCCCACACCAGCTCACGGCCGCCGTCGAGCACCCCGCCCTGCTGACCGCCGCCTACACCTGCGTTCTTGCCGGCACGGTCCTGCTGTGGCCCGCCGTGCTCACGCTCGCCGCGCGGATCGCGGTGCGGCTGCCGGCCTGGGGTGCCTGGGGTGCCGTGCTGGTCGTGACCGGGCTTTTCGAGCGCACCTTCCACGCCGGATTCGACCAGGCCGCCATCGACCTCGTCCGGCGGCGCGGCGCGGACTTCGCCACCACCTTCATCGCGCAGGCCTACGGCGACCTGCACCTGTTCAGCTACCTGTCCTTCACGATCCTGCTCGGCTGGATCGTGCTCGCGATCGGAGCCTGGCGCAGCGGAGCGCTCCACAAAGTACGGTGCCTGGCGCTGGCGGCGATGTCACTCATGCCGCTCGGCGTCCTGAAGGGCACGACCGTCATGTCGATAGTTGGAGCCATCGGATTGTGCGTCGCCCTGGTGCCCGCCGGGATCAGCCTGGTGTTTTCGGGGCCCCGGCCGAACGCCCGCACGATCAGGCTGACCATGGCTGCGATTCCCGCGGTCGGCTTGCTGGCCTATGTGAGCACGCTCGGATGAGCCGTCCCTGGCGGGCAGCCATGCCTGTGGCCGCGGGCCGTATCGCGTACGGCGGGAGCACCCTAGCTGCGGAATTCAAGCAGGCAGCGTTGCGAAGTCAGGTCCGTGACGGTGTCCAGCGTCAAGTCGTGGGCCGAGGCGAGGCCGCGGAACTCGTCGAGGTGGCGTTCGCGGCCGCCGAAGATGGTGAGCATGGCGAGGGCGCTTTCGGTGTTCGCCTGGCGGCCGGTGACGGGTTCGACGACGAGGATGCGGCCCGTCGGGCCGGCGGCTTCGGTGCAGCGGGCCAGGATCCGGTGGGCGTGGGCGTCGTCCCAGTCGTGGAGGATGTCGACGAGCAGGTAGGCGTCGGCGCCGGGTGGGAGTGGGTCGAAGAAGCTGCCGGCGGTGACCTGGGCGTGCAGGGAATGGGCGGCGAAGGTGCGGCGGGCGTCGGCGGCGGTCGGGGCCAGGTCGAGCAGGTGGCCGCGCAACCCGGGGTTCGCGGTGAGGATGGCGGCGAGGATGTCGCCCCGGCCGCCGCCGACGTCGACGATCGTCGAGAACCGCGACCAGTCGTAACCGGCGACGATCTGCGGGATTTGCTCGCGCATGCGGAAGGCCATCTGGCGGTCGAAGGATTCCCGCAGGTGGTCGGCCTCGGCGAGATCGGCCCAGAAGTCCTGGCCGTAGCGGCGTGGGTAGGCGGCTTCGCCCGTGGTGATGCTGTGGGCGAGCTCGACGAACGCCAACTCGGCGCGTCCGCCGGCGGTGTTCAGGTTCAGGAGGGTTTTGGTGAAGTCGTCGCGGAGGTTTTCGCCGTACGCGGTGGTGCGGTGGCCAGTGGGGGTGTGCTCGAGCACGCCGAGCGTCGTGAGGTGATCGAGCAGGAGACCGAGCGCGACGGGGTTCACTCCGAGCTCGGCGGCGAGTTCGGACGCGGGCGCGGGGTTGCGCAGGCGCGCGGGCAGGGCGAGGGTCACAGCGACGCGCAACGACATCGGCGTCGCGAGTCCGGCCAGGCGGCGCAGGGAGTTCGAATCGTCGTGGGTCACGAAGATCTACTGTGCCCGGCTGGTCAACCGAAAAATGGGAGAGCCGATGCGTCCCCACGTGCTGCTGAGCGTCGCGACGAGTGTCGACGGGGCGATCGACGACACGACCCCCGACCGGCTGCTGCTGTCCAACGCCGAGGACTTCGACCGCGTCGACCAGGTGCGCGCGGAGTCCGACGCCATCCTGATCGGCGCGGGCACGATCCGCGCCGACAACCCGCGGCTGCTGGTCAACAGCGAGGAGCGCCGGGCCGAGCGGGTGCGCGCCGGCAAGCCCGCGTATCCGCTGAAGGTGACTGTGACGGCGTCGGGTGACGTTGACCCGGAGTGGAAGTTTTGGCACCACGGTGGGGAAAAGCTCGTCTACACCACCGAATCCGGCGCCCCGGCCGCCCGCGAACGGCTCGGTCAGCTCGCCGAAGTCGTCGCGCTCGGACCGGAGGTGGACTTCGGCGCGCTGCTCGACGATCTCGGGAGCCGTGGCATCCGGCGACTCATGGTCGAGGGCGGCGGCCAGATCCACACCGCGTTCCTCTCGCAGCGCCTGGCCGACGAGATCCACCTCGCCATCGCGCCGCTCGTGGTCGGCGCCGCCGCCGCGCCGCGGTTCCTGCTGCCCGCGTTGTACCCGGGCGGGCGGATGAAACTGCTGGACACGCGGGCGATCGGCGACGTCGTGCTGATCCGCTACGCGCCCAAGGCCGGCTGAAAGGTCGCGCGCAGAGCGTCTTTCAAGGGGGTGTCACCGCGCCAGGCGACGGCGGCGTCGGGGCGGAGCAGCACGGCCGGCAACGCGGTGTCTGCCTTGGCGCGCACCAGGTTCACGCGCTCGGCCCAGCCCGCGGGCAGCTCGACGCCGCCGGTGAAATCGAGCAGGACGGCGCGTCCGTCGCGCAGGAGCTCGGCCACGCGGGTCGGTCCGTCGGCAGTCACGAGGTCCAGGTCGGGCAGCCGCGCGGGATCGTCCAAACCGGACATCATCCCGGCGAGGTAGCGGTTGGTGTCGGGCAGGCGCATGAGATCGGTGAAGATCTCGCTCAGCGCAAGCAGGTCCGGGTCCGGGTTCGGCACGGCGAGCACGCGTTGGGCCGACGTGTGGTGCAGCACGCGAGCGGCCTTCGGGTGGCGCTCGGTTTGGTAGGTGTCGAGGAGGCTGTCCGCGGCACCTCGTAGCGTCGCGGCGAGCTTCCAGCCGAGGTTGAACGCGTCCTGCACGCCGAGGTTGAGACCCTGCCCGCCGAGCGGGCCGTGGATGTGGGCGGCGTCGCCGGCGAAGAAAACGCGGCCGTGGCGGTAGTTTTCGAGCTGGCGGGTGGCGTCGCTGAAGCGGGAGATCGTGAGGACCTCGGCCAGCGTGGTGGGTTCGCCGTAGATGGCGGTGAGCGCCTGCTGCACGGCTTCCGTGGTCATCGGCGGCTCGGCCTCGTCGGGCCTGCCGTAGGTGAAGCGGTAGTGGTCGCCGCCGGTCGGCACGAGCATGCCCCAGTGGTCGGCGGTGGTCCTGGTCATCGTGCTCATGTGGCCGGCCCGCGCGGGCACCAGCTCGGAGACGGCCGACAGGCGCACGTCGGTGAGCACAGCCCGATAGGTGCCGGGCCGGCCGGGGAACGGCAGGTCCAGCAGCTTGCGCACGGTGCTGTGCGCGCCGTCGCACGCGACGACGTACCGGGCGCGCAGGTCCTGGTCGGTGGTCACGGTGACGCCGGTGTCGTCGGCGTGGATCGCGGTGACGTCCTGGCCCCGCAGCACGCGCGCGCCGCGGGCGGTCGCCGCTGCCTCCAGCACCTCCTCGACCTTCCACTGTGGAATGCCGATCGGGTGCGGATGCCTGGTCTGCCAAGGCGTGCAGTCGAGCGGCACGGGCAGCCCGGCGAAGTGCCCGCCGACGGCGGCGCGCTCGAACTTCCGCTCGACGATCGCGTCGAGCAGGCCCCGCGCGTCGAGCAGCTCGGCGGTGCGTGGCTGGATCGTGCCGCCCTTCGTCTGCTCGATGCGTTCGGACAGCTTTTCCACCACTACGACCTCGGCGCCGCCGAGCGCCAGCTCGTGCGCCAGCGTCAACCCGGCCGGGCCCGCTCCGACCACGATCACGTCCATGAAGTGCTCCTCAGTGCAGAAGTATACTGAGTGCAATATAGCCCCGAGTGCACCAACGCGGTAGCCTGTTTTCGTGGACGAGCAGACCGGCCTGCGGGAGCGGAAGAAGCAGCGCACGCGCGAGGCGATCTCGAACGCCGCCCTCAAGCTGTTCTTCGAGCACGGCTTCGACCAGGTGTCGATCTCGCAGGTCGCGGAGGCCGCAGAGGTGTCGCGGCGGACGTTGTTCGCCTACTTCCAGGGGAAGGACGACCTCGTCCTGCACCGCATCGCCGACCACGAGCACGAGAGCGCGCGCGTGGTCCGGGCGCACCGCGAAGCCCCGCTTCCCGCGCTGCGTGAGCATTTCCTCGACGGCCTGCGCCGCCACGACCCGATCACCGGGCTCTGCGACCTTCCGCAGGTGCTGGCGCTGTACCGCCTGATCATGGGCACGCCGACGCTGTTGCCGACCTTGTTGCGGTTCCGGGAAAGCGGGGAGCTGGCGCTGGCGGCCGAGCTCGGCGAGTCACCGGACCTGCCGCCGCTGACCGCGCGCCTGGCGGCCGCGCAGATCGTGTCCGTGCAGTGGCGGCTGTCGATGGAGAACCACCACCGCATGGCGAACGGCGTCTCCGCGACCGACGCGTACCCCGAGGCGGTCGCGGCGGCCGAACTGGGCTTCGACCTGCTGATGAACGGCCTCGGGACACTCGGCAAGAGTTAGCCGCGGCGGATCCACAGGTCGTGCGGAGTGCGGCCCGATCGGAACCCGCACGAAGCCGCCAACGCGGCGGCCTCGGCGAACGCGTGGCCGACGAGTTCGGGCGCGTGGGCGTCGCTGCCGAAGGAGAGGATCCGGCCACCTTCGGCGGCCCACCACAGGAGAACGTCGCGCGGCAGGGGGACTTTCGTGTTGAGCTCCAGGGCGCGCCCGCTGCCGGCCAATGTGCGCAGGACCGTGCGGAACTCCTCCTCGAAGTCCGCGGCGACGAAGGGTTTCGACGAAGGCCAGGTGCGCAGCGCGTAGTCGATGTGGGCCAGGACCTCGAAATCGGCCGTCGACTTCACCAGGCCCAGCACCTCGCCCAGGTAGGCGCGCAGCGTCGCGTCGGCCGGGCGGTCCGCGATCACGCTCAGCTCGTAGTGGTGGGACCCCTCGGGCAGCGAGTGCACCGACCCCAGCACCCGCTCGAAGCGGTGGGCCGCCAGCAACGCGTCCGCCTCCGGCCGGTGCCAGTGCGGCTCACTCAGCTCCACCCCCGACAGGATCCGCAGGTCTGGGAACCGCTCGCGGCACTCCTGCACGCACGCGAGGTAACCCTCGACGTCGAGGGCCGGCGGCTCCAGCACGCCGTCCGTCCGCAGCCGCACGCGGAAATGGTCGGGCAGGTGCGGCTGGATCGGCTCCGGGATGAGCCACGGCGTGAGGTCGGCGTGCTCCGTGAACGCCACCGACGGCAGCCCGAGCGCGAGCGCCCGTCGGCACGAGCCGACCATCGACCCGGTGACGGTGTCCCACGACCACTCGGTGTGGACGTGGCTGTCCTGCGGCAGCACGCCCCCACACTACGAGTTGGCCCGCAGCACCGAAATCGCGCGAACGGTGGCGTAGCCGCGCCATTCGAGCGACGCCGCGGGGGAGAAGCTGGCGAAATCAACCGTCCAGCCGCCGTCTTCGAGCTGTTGGGACTCGAGGCGTTCGAGCTCGGCGGCGATCGCGGCCGGGTCGAGCACCTTGCGCGACGGGCCCGGGATCGGCGAGAAGTCCAGCGGCCGCAGGACCTCGTCCTCGCCGCCGCCGGCGACGTGGAGGATGCCGTCGGGCGGGAGGAACTTGCCGAGGTGGTCGAGGAGCTCGTCGGCCTCCGGGCGGGTGGCGTGCGCGGCGTCGAGGAAGCGGATGGCGAACGACAGCTCGATCGCGTGCGGCTGCTCTTCGACCCGGGCGATGGCGTCCAGGCAGGTCGACACCGCCGCGATGAGCCATGGGTGTTCCGCCACAGCCTTGTCGTGCGCCGCGACGCGCAACGCCGTCGACGCGACGAAAGCCGTGCTCTGGAGGGAGAACTTCGTCGGGTCGGCGTCCGTCCAAAACGGAGCGCTCCCGGTGCGGTCCGCGACAGGGAAAGCGAACGGCAACCCGCCACCCGGCAGCGACACGGACTCCAGCCAGTCACACAGCTCCAGCGACAGCGGCGTGGTCTTCGGCGCGATGTCCTCGAACACTTCGAACGCGTGAAGCGCCCCACCCGGCTGGCTCTCCGGCGCGCGCAGGTCGGGCTCCAGGCCCCAGCCGTAGCCGCCGTCGGCGTTGCGATACGCCGCGACGGCCGAGAGCACGGCCTCCGCATCACCTACACCTTCGCCGAACAGCAGCTCGAACCGGCGGCGGTCGAGCACCCGCCCGTGCGTGGCGAGGAAGGACGCGGCAGCAGCGAGGTTCACAGTCATACGGTCACCGTCGCACGCTTCGGCGCGCGCGTCTTGAACAGTTCGGACACCGGGGGACCGCTCATGACCGAAGAGCTGATCCGCGCCCTCCTGCGCGACCAGCACCCTGACCCCGCCGCACTCACGGCCCGCCCGGTGGGAAGCCGACGTGGGCTGTTGCCGGGCGGGGCGTGTCGTGCCGGGCCGAGGGGTGCGCGGGCTGTGCCGCGGTCGGGGTCGTGGGGGCGGTGGCGGGCCTGGAGGGCGCCCGGTCAGGGCCAGAGGCGTTCGCGGGTCCAGGTGTCGTCGGCGTCGCGGAGGTAGCGGAGGCGGAGGTGGCGGCGGTCGTGGGAGGCTTGCCAGAACTCGACCGTCGTGGGGGTGACGAGGTAGCGCGTCCAGGTTTCTGGGGCGGTGTGGGGGTTTTCGGCGACCCAGTGGGCGGCGGCGTCGGCGGCTTCGACGAGTTTGGCGGGGTCCGCGAGGGGCTCGGACTGGTGGCCGATGAAGGCCTCGACGCGGGAGGCCGGTGGGCGGGCCAGGAAGTCTTCCGCCGAGACCTCCGGGGAGGCCGGGGCGACGGTGCCGCGGACGCGCACCTGGCGGCCGCGGCCAGGCCAGAAGAAGGTGAGAGCCGCGTGGGGGTTGGCGTCTAGCTGGTGGCCCTTGGGGCTTTCCGAGCTGGTGGCGATGGCCCAGGCGGACGGGGCGATGTCCTTGAGGATCACGACGCGGGCGTCGGGAAAGCCCTCGGAGTCCACTGTGGACAGGGTGACGGCGTGGGGAGCGAGGACGTGTTCGGCGGCTTCCGTGAGCCACTCGAGGAACAGGTCTTCCGGGGTTTCCGGGGCCGCCTCCAGGTCGAAGGACGGGAGTTCTTCGGGGAAGGATTGCCAGCCACGTAGGGAAACCATGTCACTGACCGTACGGTGGGCGGCCCGGTGGTGGGTAGTGCGGCGGCTGGGGGCCGGGTGGGCCGGCGGCCGGGGGTGGCGGGATCTGGGGTTGCCAGCCGGCTGGGATTTGTTGGCCGGGGAAGCCGCCGGGGCCTGGGTAGCCGGTGGTGGGACCGGTCGTGCCGGAGACCGCACCGGGATCACTCGACGCTGGGCCAGGGGCGCCATACGGAGCGGCGCCAGGGCCGTTGGCCGCAAGGCCTGACGCGCCGTACGGAGCCTCGCCAGGGCCGGTGGCCGCAGGGCCTGACGCGCCATAGCCCTCTGCGTAAGGAGTGTTGGCGCCATAACCGGCCGTGCCATAACCAGCCGTGCCAGGGCTGTTGGCGGCAGGGCCTGAGACGCCATAACCAGCCGCGCCAGGGCCGGCGTTGTGGCCGGCCTGCAGGGCCTGCCACTGCGCTTGCCATTGCAGCTGCTGGTAAGCCTCTGTCGGCTGAGGGAAGCAGAACAGCAGCTTCGCGTTCACCGAGCCCTGCACCGCCGCGCCCCAGACCTTGCCGCCGACCCAGGCGTAGGTCATGCCTGCGTACGGATCGACGGCGACCATGCGGGTCTCGCCGCCGAACTGGTTGGCGGTCTTCGCCGACGCGGCGGTGGCGGCGTCGGGGTGCACGCGTCCCACCAAGCCCGCGATCACGACGGAGGCGGCCGTCCAGCCGACGGTGCCCTGCACGTTGGCGCGCGCGTGCTGCGTGGCGAGGCCGGTGAACTGGAACAGTGTCTGCGCGTCGATCTCCGGGTAGGCGGCCGCGACGACGCAGTAGTTCATGGTGGACAACATGATCGGCTCGGTGAACAGCCCGACGGCCGCGGTCACGGGTCCGATCTGGACGGTGCTGAGCCGTCCGCCGCTGCGCTGGACGCGCTCGGCCACCACCTGCAGGTACTGATCCGGCGTGAACACTCGAACCCCCTGACCGTGACAACCGACCGCCCGGCGCCCATCGTCGCACGCCGGGCGGTCGGGGCGGTCAACCGGCGGTGACCGTGCCGGTGGCCGGGACCACGCGGGTCCGGCGGAACAAGTCGGTCAGTGCCCAGTGGCCGCCGCCGGTGAAGGCGAGCAGGAGGAAGGCCCAGGCGAAGATGGCGGCCTGCTCGCCGCCGTTCTCGATGGGAAGTACGGCCTTGCCGAAGTGCACGGTGAAGTACGCGAAGGCCATGGAGCCGGAGCAGATCACGGCGGCGACGCGCGTGCCGAGGCCCAGCGTCACGGCCGCGCCGCCGACGAGCTGGATCAGCGCGGCCCACCAGCCGGGCCACGTGCCGACGGCCGTGGCGTGGTGCCCCCAGAGGCCGAACACGGTCGAAGCACCGTGGCAGAAGAACAGGAAACCGAGCACGATGCGGAAGAGCGCGAGGACGTGGTCACGGCCTCTGTCGAAGAGTTTCACGGCTGTCGTCTCCCTGGCAGTCGGAAAATACGTGACTGCCAGGGTAGGTAAGCCAACCCTCAACTATCACCACAGTGAGTGAAAGATCCCTTACTCACTGGAACTTGAACCTTTCGCTCTTCACTCTCGTGTGACTGGACATGATTGACTGTGCGCGCTATGCGACGAATTCTCGCTCTCGCGCCCGCCCTGGCGTTGCTCGCCGGCTGCAGCGTGTCGACCCCCATCGCGGGCACCGCGCAGCCCGCGCCGCCGCCGACGACCACCAAGCACGCTGCTGAGCCCGGCCTGCCGCCAGATCCGCAGCCGGTCCGGGAAGCGAAGTGCCCGTACCTCTCGGCCGAGACGGTGCAGGACGCGAACGGCCAGCACGTGACGACCGTACGCGTGTCCGACGACGAGCCGCACCCGTCGTGCTTCTTCTATCGCCCCGACGGCGGGCTCCAGGTCACCGTGCAGGTGTACGTGGGCACGAAGGACGTCGCGACGAAACTCGTGAACCGGGCCGCGCCGGTCGACACGTCCAACCCCGCGAACGACCCCGCCGGATGGAAGGGCGGCTACCAGCCGGCCGGTGACGGAGTGGTGTACGCGGTCTCGAAGGGGGCAGCCGCCGTCATCGTGACGAGTAACCAACAGCAGAGCATCAAAGCACGCACAGTGGCCAAGAAGGCTATCGCGGCCCTGAAGCTCTGAGTAGTGGCCTCCACACGGGTGAGTGAAGTTGATCTTGTATTACCCTGTGCGGCACGCGCAGGCCCTGGAGCACTCGCGCGGGCGGGTGCCCGTCCGGCACCAGAAGCACTTCGCCATCTCTACGACAAGGACAAGATTCGTGGCTGACACCCTCAAGGAAATCCTGCTCGACTCCAGCCGTCGCCCGTCGGTCGTGACCGACCTCGAGGGCCTCGTGGACGCCGAGGTGTCCGACAAGGGCGGGGTCTCCGGCGCCGTCGTGAAGACCGGCTTCGCCGCTGTCAAGAAGATCAAGCCGGGCATCATCCCCTCGGCTGTCGACACCCTGCTGGACGACTTCGCCGGGGCCCTCGAGCCGTTCTACGGCGACTACAAGGCCAAGGGCGGCAACGACTTCGGTGCCTACCTGACCAGCCGCTCCGACGAGGCGTCCAACGCTCTGCTGGGTGTCACGGACAGCCGCGCCGACCGCAGCAGCCGCGACAGCATCAAGAAGGTCTACTCGAAGCTGCGCCCGAACGGCAAGAAGAACGTCGAGGAGGCCCTTCCCCGCCTCGGCCAGCTGATCGACAAGCACGCCGCGATGGCCTGATCAGCCTCAGTAGCAACGGAAGAGGGCCCCGGGACGGCGATCCCGGGGCCCTCTTCGCGTCTGATTCAGTTCTTCTTCTCGGCGGCCGGCGTGCTGGGCGCCTTGCCGTTGCTCGCCGGAGACGGCTTGGTCTCCGAAGCGGGCTTCGCCGGGGGAGCCGGCGGGGTGGCCTTCGGCGGCGCCGGGGCGACCGGCGGCTCCTGCTGGCGCGACTTCAGCACCACGGCCGTGCCGACGGCGACGGCACCCAGGCCGAGCAGCCACGGCCAGCGGCGGCGCTTGCGCGTGCCCTTGGCCGCCGACTTCGCCTCGACCAGCGCGGCGCGGAAGTCCTTCTTCGCGGCCTTGAAGTCCTTCTTGCCCCGGCGCTTCGACTCACCGGTGGACTTCGCGGCCTTGATCGCGGCCTTCTTCGCCTTGCGACCGGGCTTCTTCAGCTCGGCGATGCGGGCGAGGGCCTCCTTGCGAGCCGCGGCCGAGCTCTTCTTGAGCTCCTTGCGCGTCAGCTCGGTCTTCTTCGCGAGCTTCTTGCGTGCCCGGCGGCTCTGCTTGGCGAACTCCTCGGCGCCGGCTTCCGCGGCCTTCGCTGCCGAAGCCGCCCCCGCCTTGCCCGCTTCGGTGGCTCGCTTGCGCAGGCCGACCGCGCCGGACTTCACCGACTCGCCCACCGAATCTGCGGCCCGGGTCATGGCCTTCACCTCACCAATCGTTTTGATATCGCTCTGTTGCCCGTAACCTATCGTGCCCTTTTTCCCGGCGTGACGCTGTGTCTTCCCCCATTGGGAACCGGTGAAACCTCGGGAAATGCCCATCTTCCTGCGATCCTGCGTTCGGGTTGCCCCGTGGCGAGCCCCCTGAACCCCCCAAATGTGGGAAGGGATGGCACGATGGCGACGTGACTGAAAGCGCCCGCAAGGCCACCCTGCACACCAATCAGGGTGACATCCACGTGAACCTGCTCCCCGACCACGCGCCGAAGACGGTCGCGAACTTCGTGGGGCTGGCCGACGGCTCCAAGGAGTACACGCAGCCGAACGCGCAGGGCACGAACTCTGGCCCGTTCTACGACGGCTCGATCTTCCACCGGGTCATCGACGGCTTCATGCTCCAGGGCGGCGACCCGACCGGCACCGGTCGCGGCGGCCCCGGCTACAAGTTCGGCGACGAGTTCCACCCCGAGCTGCAGTTCAACAAGCCCTACCTGCTGGCGATGGCGAACGCCGGGCCCGGCACCAACGGCTCGCAGTTCTTCATCACCGTCGCACCGACGACCCACCTGAACTTCAAGCACACGATCTTCGGCGAGGTCGCGGACCAGGAGTCCCGCAACGTCGTCGACGCGATCGCGCGCGCGGCGACCGGACCGGCGGACCGCCCGCTGTCCGACATCGTCATCGAGAAGGTCACCATCGAGGCCTAGGGCCGTCCCGGGGGGATTTCGGTAGGTTGGAGTCATCGTGAACCAACCGCCGAATCCCCCCGCGTACCCTCCGCAGGCCGCGCTCCCCGGTTGCTGGTGGCATCCCAACCGCCCGACCGGCCTGAGCTGTGCGCGCTGCGGACGGCCGGCGTGCCCCGACTGCCTCCGGGAAGCCCCCGTCGGCTTCCAGTGCACCGACTGCGTGCACGCCGGCTCGCAGCAGACGCGGCAGCAGCACCGCGAGTACCAGAACTCCGGCAAGGGCACGCGAACGATCGCGGGAGCCCGGCCGACGAACTCCGTCGTCGTCACGATGACCTTGCTCGCCGTCAACGTCTTGGTCTACCTGATCACCGCGCTGCAGGCGAAGAGTCTCGACAACAGCAACTCGTCGATCGATCTCGCCGGTGCCATGCAGCCCGTCGCCGCGCTTGCCGACGGCCAGTGGTGGCGCATCGTCACGTCGGGCTTCGTGCACTTCGGGATCATCCACATCGCCGCGAACATGTTCTCGCTGTGGATGATCGGCCGAGCGTTGGAGCAGGTCTTCGGCAAAGTCCGCTACGCGGCGCTGTACTTCGTGGCGCTGCTCGGCTCTTCGGTCGCCGTGCTGCTCTTCGACAACCCGCTCCAGATCTCCGGCGGCGCCTCGGGCGCGTTGTTCGGCCTCATGGGCTGTTACGCCGTGATCGTGGTGAAGCTGAAGCTCAACCCGTCGGGGTTGCTGATCACGCTGGCGATCAACGCCTACATCACGTTCTCGATCCCCGGCATCTCGATCCTCGCCCACGTCGGTGGGCTCATCACGGGTGCGCTCGTGGCCGTCGCGCTGCTCTACGCGCCGGAGCGCGACCGGGTCCGCTGGCAGGTGATCGGCGTGTCGATCATCGCGGTGGCGCTGATCGGCCTCACGGTCTACCGCGCCGCCGCACTCTCGTCGCTGCTGGCCTAGAACCGGGAAGCCGGCGCCGAAGGCCGCCTAAAAAGCGCCACGCAGGACGGTGAGCGCGTCGAGGACGTCGCGCGGGTCTTCGCCGAGGTCGACGCGGCCGAAGATGTAGAGCTCGTCGTCGTGTTCCAGCTCGAGTGTCACACCGTCGCGGCCCAGCCGGCGGGTGGTGCGCAGCTGGACACTGGTCCCGTCCCACGGCAGGCGGTGCGCGCCGCCGAGTGTGCGGGCGACCAGGCCCTCGGCGTCGGCGGACAGCCGCGGGCGCACCACGCTCCAGTGCACCGCGAACGCCCCGATCGCCACGGTGGCGAGCCCCATCAGGACCGCGCCCTTGCCGTCGCCGAAGATCCCGTCGAGCACCGCGCCGACGAGCAGCAGGACCGTGACCAGCCAGGCCACTACCACAATGGCCGAACGGGGAGCCCACGAGGTGGGGTAGTTATCCACAGAGGTTATCCACACTGGGGATGAGTCACACCGGTGTAATTCGGTGTCAAGCCGCCATCCGGAGTAATGATCAGCGCCAGCGCATAGTCATGAGCAGGCCGACGATCATCGCCGCGAACCCGATGCCGAAGTTCCAGTTCCCGAGAGAAGTCAGGAACGAAATCTTGTCGCCGGCGATGTAGTTCACGATGAGCCACAGCAACCCGAGGAGCATGAGGCCGAACATGACGATCTTGTAGAACAGGTTTGACGGGCCCGCGGCCTTGACCTTCACCGGCGTCCGGCGATCAACGGGCGGGGTGTACGCGGTCTTCTTGCGGACCTTGGACTTCGGCATCGTGTTCCTCGCGTGCGGTTCTGGCTCTGGCTGGTGGCGGTGCCTGTTCGCGGGCATCCCGCTCGTCGGGTTGCGCAACCAGCGCCACGTGAACACGTTAACGTAAACGACGGCTCCAGAGCACCGGGCGGGAGCGGTCGGATTTCCGGACTGTGACAATAGCGCCACCGGCAGTTCCACCGGCGGTGTGAGAGGAGCTTGCGTGACGACGCAGGATTGGCCGGGTGAAGACGACCGCCGCCGCCCCTCGGGAGGGCCCGACGGCCAGCGGCGAAGCCAGCCGCCGCCCGGTGCCGATGGCGCCGCGAGACCACGCAGGCAGCCCCCGGAGGACCCCGCGCGGAGATCGCCGCAGCCTCCGCGCCGCGTCGCGGGTGACCCGGCGCGCAGGCAGGCCGACCAGCGCAGATCACCCGAACAGAGCAGGCAGCCGCGTCCCACTCAGCAGTACGGCACCGAGCCGGGGCGCCCGACGCCGGACGCCGGCGGCTCCCGACGGGGCGCGGGTGCGCCGGGAGAACGCGGCCGTCGCGCGAGCGCCCAAGGCGACTCGGGCAGGAGTGGTGGCGCGGGTGCCGAAGGGCCTGGGACGCCACCTCGCGGCACCGAGCGCCTGAACCTCCCGCCGCGCGCCGAGGGAACCTCGCCGCAAGGCACCCAGCGGATGGGCACTCCACCGCGAGGCACCGGGAGGCCGACGCAGCCGCCCCGCGACCCGCGGAGGCCCCGGCCCGTCGTGGCCGACCAGCCGACGGAGATCTTCGCCGCCGTCGAGGCCGGCGGAACCACCGCGGTGAAGGAGAAGCCCGAGCCCGCGCCGCTGGGCAAGGGCGGCGTCGCGATCCGCACGGCCGGGGAAATCCTCATCACGCTCGGCCTGGTCGTGCTGCTGTTCATGGTCTACGAGGTCTACGTGACCGACCTGTTCTCAGCGGAGAAGCAGTCGGTGGCGAGCGACCAGCTCCAGGGCGACTGGGCCCAGGACCGCACGCTGCACCCGGGCCTCGTCGACGGCAAGGCGTTCGCGCGCATCCACATCCCGGAGTTCGGCGCCGACTTCAACTTCACGATCCAGGAGGGCACCGGCGAGGACTCGCTCGCCATCGGCCCCGGCCACTACAAGGGCACGGCGCTGCCCGGCGAGCCCGGCAACTTCGGCGTCGCCGGCCACCGCGTGGGCAAGGGCGCGCCGTTCAACGATCTGGACAACCTCAGCTCGTGTGACCAGATCGTGATCGAGACGCAGACGGACTTCTACATCTACAAGGTCCTGCCCTACGACGACGAGATGTCCGGCTGGAGCAGCGGCAAGGGCGCGCAGCCGGAGTGCAAGGGCGTCTCGACGCTGCGCAACCCGAGCATCTCGGGCGGCGGCGCGTACGACCAGACGTTCGGCCGCAAGGTCGTGCTCCCGAGCCAGGGCGACGCCGTGAACCCGGTGCCGTACAAGCCGGCCGACGTCCTGCCGAAGGCGCAGGAGGCGTCGCTGCTCACGCTCACCACGTGCCACCCGCAGTTCTCCGCGAAGCAACGGCTGATCATCACGTCCGTGCTCACGCAGCAGGTGCCGAAGTCGCAGGTGTCGGACTACGGCAAGCTGCTGACCGAGATCGGCGGTGCTTCCTGATGTACGCGTGGATCTGGCGGCGCCTGCCGGGACCGTTCGCGGCGAAGCTGGCAATCGCCGTTGTGCTGGTGCTCGGCATCATCGCGCTGCTGATGTTCGTGGTGTTCCCGTGGCTCGACCCGCTGCTGCCGTTCAACGAAGTGTCGGTGGACAACTGAGGCACACCCGCTTCGGCGTCTTCCTCGTCTCCGGGCGGTTCCCGGGGCAGGAGGACGCCGAAGTGCTGCTCAGGACCGTGCGCGCGGCCGAGGCCGCCGAGGCGGCGGGGTTCGACGACGTCTGGCTCGCCGAGCACCATTTCCTGCCTTACGGCGTGTGCCCGTCGGCGATCACGCTCGCCGCGCACGTGCTCGGGCGCACGTCGCGGATCGCCGTCGGTACGGCGGTGAGCGTGCTGTCGACGACGCATCCGGTGGCGCTCGCGGAGCAGTGGTCGATGCTCGACGCGGTGTCCGGCGGCCGGCTGCGCCTCGGCGTCGGGCGCGGCGGGCCGTGGCAGGACCTGGAGGTGTTCGGCACCGGGCTCGAGCGGTACGAGAGCGGTTTCGAGGAGTCGCTGGACGTGCTGCTCCGCGCGGCTTCGGGCACCGCGTCCGCAGCCGGTGAGCAGTTCACCTTCCGCGAGGTGCCGCTGGTGCCGGCGCCGCGGCGGAAGCCGGAAGTGGTCGTGGCGGCCGGCGGGCCGAAGTCCGACGCCGTGCGCCTGGCCGCGGCACGTGGGCTCCCGATGCTGCTCGGGCTGCACGCCGGTGACGACGAGAAGGCGGCGACGGTCGAGGCGTACGGCGGCGAGGCCGCGCACGTGTCGACGGTGTTGTGCCAGGTCGGCGAGAGCCGCTCGGCGGCGGCCGATGTGGTGCGCAAGTCGTTGCCCGGCTGGCTTTCCGACGGCCTCGGCGCGCACGTCACGGTGGACGGGCGGCCCGGTCCGTCGCGTGATCCGCACGAGTACACCGAGCACCTGTGCGAGATCCACCCCGTCGGGGATCCCGAGTACTGCGTGGCGACGCTGGAAACGAGCCTCCGGCGCACCGGGGCCGCCCACGTGATCATGTTCGTGGAAGCGTCCGGTACGCCGGAGGGCACAGAGGAGAACATCGCGCGGATCGGCGCCGAGGTGCTGCCCGCGCTCAGGGTTTCAACAGCAGCGCTTAACAGTCACGCAGCTCCGGGCTCTGGTTGAGCAGCTGGCCGCGCACCGACACGAACGCGCGGTAGCGGTCACCGTCCAGTTCGGACGTCCGGAACACCGCCACCCGGTGGCAGTTCTGGAAAGCGAGCTTCACGCCGAAGTGGCGCTCGAGCCCGCCGCGGATGGCGTCGGAGGCCAGTGCGCGCAGCAGCTGCCCGCGGGCGGCCTCGCTCGGCGGCGGCGTCTCGTTGTCGGCGAAGCCGTCCGGCGCGCCGTCGGCCTCGGCGATCACGCCCGTGATCACTTCCCACGCGTACGGCAGCGACTCCCGCACGCAGGCGACGAACTCGGCGTCGGAGACCTCCCCGCGCTCGGCCTTTTCCAGCAGCGCGGGCGATACGTCCAGAGACAAGACAACCTCCATGGTGAGTGGTTCCCCCTCCTTGGCTACTCGCCCGGCCGAGGACCCCACAAGAGAAAACGGTATTCATCACCACTTCGGTGGATCACTCCCACCGGAACAGCCGCACGGCCAGCGCCGTCCCGCCCAGCGCGAACGCGGCCAGAGCGACGAACTGCAGCGGCTGAACGCCTGCGCCGACCCACGCGTCCTGCAGCGGCTGCGTGCCCGGCGGCACGTACGCGCCGATCCGCTGGATCACCTCCGGTAGCAGCGGCCGTGGCAGGTACACGCCGCCGAGGAACATGATCGGGAAGAACGCGATCATCGCCAGGGCCGACGCACCCTTGGCCGTACGCGCGACCGACGCCGCGACCAGGCCCAGCGCGAACACCGAGACCAGGCCGAGCACCAGCGTCAACGCGTACGTGAGCGGATGCCGGGGCAGCGGCACCTCGAACGCGACGCGCGCGGTCACCAGCATCAGCACCACGCCGGCGAGCGCCACCACGGCGTGGATCACGAGCTGCGCGAGCAGCAGGTGCGCCGGTGGCACCGGCGTCGTCGCGAGGCGGCGCAGCACACCCTGCTCGCGGTAAGTGGCCACCGATGCGGGGATCGCTTGGAGGCCAAGCGTCGCGAGCGAAACCACGACGAGCGAGGGGACCCACAGGTCGATGAAGCGGTAACCACCGGTCACGTCGCTTGGCTGCGACATGCCGGGGATCGAGCCGACGCCGAGCAGCAGCGCTGTGGGCAGCGCGACGCCGAACACCGCCCACAGCGGCGTGCGCAGGAAGAGCTTCGCCTCGGTGGCGACGAGCTTGGTGAAGGTATGCACGGTGCTCACTCCCGTCCGGTGAGGGTGACGAACGCGTCGTCCAAAGTGGATTTCCCCGTGGTGGCACGGAGTTCGGCCGGGGTGCCGGTCGCGATGATCCGGCCCGCGTCGAACACGGCCACACGGTCGCAGAGGCGTTCCGCCTCGTCCATGAAGTGGGTGACGAGCACGACGGTCACCCCGGCGTCGCGTACGGCGGTCACGACCTTCCACGTCTCGCGGCGCGAATGCGGGTCGAGGCCGGTGGTGAGCTCGTCGAGGATCGCGACCTGCGGGTCGCCCACCAGCGCGAGCGCGATCGACAGCCGCTGCCGCAGGCCGCCGGAGAGCTTGCCGAACGCCGCGTTCCGGTGGTCTTCGAGGCCGAGGCGCCGCAGCAACCCGCCGAGGTCGGCCGGCTTCGGGTAGAAGGCGGCGAACAGTTCCAGCGCCTCGGCCACCCGCAGCTTCTCGGGCAGTCGCGCGTCCTGCAGCTGCACGCCGACGAGCCGGCGCAGCCGCACCGCGTCCTTCGCCGGATCCAGGCCCAGCACGGAGATCGCGCCGGAATCGGGCCGGCGCAGGCCCTGCAGGCACTCGACCGTGGTGGTCTTGCCGGCGCCGTTGGTGCCGAGGATGCCGAAGATCTCGCCGCGCTCGACGGCGAACGAAACGCCGTCGACCGCGACCCGCTTGCCGTAGGTTTTCCGGAGCTCGGTGACTTCGATGAGTGGCATGCGAGAAACGCTAAAAGCGCGCGACGTCCGGCAGAATGACGCTGAAACCCCAGCTCAGGTGGGGTTTCGCTGACGCGGGGGTGGGGCTGTGCCCACCCCCGTACGGGAGCTTCGGCCAGTGCGTTCCAGGGTCCGGCTAGATCAGACTGCGGGAAAGGGGGTGCGGCGAATGGAATCCGTGCGGCGAGCGGTGGTCCTCGCCGGCCTCGCGCTGCTGAGCTGGGCCGACGCGCTCGTGGAGCTGCTCGCCTTCCTGCTGCTCTGCGTCGGGCTCGTGTTCTTCTTCACCCCGGCGATCGACTGGGCACGCGGGCGCTCGGCGCGCACCCGGGAGCTCGTCGGCCGGTGGTGCGAGATCGAGGTCGCGACGCCGTACCGGCCGGCGCCGGCAGAGCCGGAACGCGAGCGGGACGGCTGGTACCGCGACGGCAACCAGCTCTACAAACGGGCGTGGTGGATCCGCTGGAACCGACGTTTCACGTGGATCATGGAGGACCCGGCCACCGGCCGCGAGCTCCGCTGGCAGCTGCTCAACCCGCCGTTCGCGCTGGTCACGGCCCTGCTTTCGCTCGTCACCGGTGCCCGGGCGCTGCGCTGGTACGGCCGGTGGACACGCTTCTGGCTCGGCCCGCGCCCGCCCGCCGGGCCCGTGCGCAAGCGGTGGCTGCACCGGCACCTCGAGTCGTTCGGCCACCAGGTCGGGCTCCTCGCGCTGTCGCTGGTGCACCTGGGGTTCTCGGTGTGGCAGTTCGTGGTGATCATCGGCGCGGCCCCGGTCGCGGCGCCGCTCATCGTCTCGTGCCGGACGATCGCCGATACCCTGCGCCGCGAAGCCGGCAACTGGACGGGGGTGCGCATCACGCGGCCGTACCTGCCGCCGCCCCGGCTGCCGGTGCCGCGGCCGGACGGGCTCTACCAGGTCGGCAAGCAGCTGTACGACGAACCGTGGTGGCCGGTCCAGCGCGCCCGCACGCAGTGGATCCTGCGCGACCGCGCCACCTGGCGTGACCTCGCCGGCGGCGCGCTGATCCCGGTGGTCTCGCTGCTGCTGACCGTGCCCACGGTCGCCTTGCTCGGCTGGGGCCTGACGGGGCTGGTCATCCTCTGGGGCTGGCGGCCGTTCGTGTCCGCACCGGTCCAGTGGTTCCCACTACCCGAAGTCGCGACGCACCTCGGCGCGCTCGCCCAGACGCCGGTCGCGCTCGCGCTGATCGTCGCCGGCCTTGCGCCCACGACCTGGCTGGCTCGTGAGCAGGCGCGGTTCGCCCGGCTGTGGCTCGGGCCGACGGAAGCGATGCGGCTCGCGCAACGCGTGGCGCGACTGGACGAGTCGCGCACCCACGTCACGGTCGCCCAAGCCGCCGAGCTGCGCCGCATCGAACGCGACCTGCACGACGGCATCCAGTCCCGGCTCGTGGCCATGGGCCTGAAACTCGGCGCGATCGAGGCACTCATCGACAGCGACCCCGAATCGGCCAAACGGCTCGCAGCCGAGCTGCGCACGGCGTCGTCGGACGCGCTGACGGAGCTGCGGCTGCTGGTGCGCGGCATCCACCCGCCGGTGCTGTCCGAACGCGGCCTCGTCGACGCCGTGCACGCGGTCGCGCTCGACAGTCCGCTGAAGGTCGAGGTGACGGCCGACGTGCGCCGCCGCGTCGAGCAACCGGTGGAGGCGTGCGTCTACTTCGCCGTGTGCGAGCTTTTGGGCAATGCGGCGAAACATGGTGCGGTGAAACGGGTTTCGATCTCGCTGGTGTACTCCGACGGCGTGCTGCGCGTGGTCGTGACCGACGACGGCAGCGGCGGCGCCGAAGCCGCGCGCGGCTCGGGACTTCGCGGAATCGAGCGCAGGCTGGGGGCTTTCGACGGTACGTTGAGCCTCAGCAGCCCACCGGGCGGACCGACCGAGGCGATCCTGGAGGTGCCGTGCCAGACAATCCCGGAACCGGCCCCGGAACCACTGGACCCGGCACCGGCCGGCCCAGAACCGTCATCGCCGAAGACCAGTACCTCCTCCGAGACGGCCTGACCCACCTGCTCACCGCGCACGGCTTCGACGTCGTCGCCGCGGTCGGCTCCGGCCCGGAACTCGCCGCGGCACTGCGGGAACACCGGCCGGACGTGTCCGTTGTGGACGTTCGCATGCCCCCGACGAACACCGACGAAGGCCTGCAGGTGGCGCTCGCGGCCCGCCGGGAGATGCCCGGCTTGCCGATTCTCGTGCTGTCGCAACATGTCGAGCAGCTCTACGCGCGCGAGCTGCTCGCCGACGGCACCGGCGCCGTCGGCTACCTGCTCAAGGACCGCGTGTTCAACGCCGAGCAGTTCGTGGACGCCGTGCGCCGCGTCGCCGCCGGTGGCACGGCCATGGACCCCGAGGTGATCGCGAAACTGGTCGCGGGCAACGTTTCCGACCCGCTCGCGGCCCTGACCCCGCGCGAACGCGAGGTACTGGAGCTCATGGCCGAAGGCTGTTCCAACGCCGCGATCGCCGCGCGCCTGCACTTCAGCGAGGGCGCCGTCGGCAAGCACACAGCCAACCTCTTCGCGAAGCTCGGCATCGCCGCGTCCGACGACACCAACCGCCGCGTGCTGGCCGTGCTCGCCTACCTCGGTGCCGGCTGATCCCTTGAAACGCTAGTCCCTCGAGACGCGGATCATCTCGTCGCGCTCCACGACCTTGATCCGCTCCCGGCCGTGCGGCTCGCCCAGCGACTTCTCGTGCGCGTCGAGCTTGCCCCAGCCTTCCCAGGTGGTGAACGGAATCCCGCGCCCGGCGAGGAAGTCGAGGATCGCGTCGGGGGAGTCGTGCTTCGGCGACGCGAGCGTGTCGGCGTCGGCCAGCAGGCTCGCGACGGTCTCCGCCGCGTCGCCCTTCGTGTGGCCGATGAGGCCGATCGGGCCGCGCTTGATCCAGCCGGTGACGTAGACGCCGGGCAGCTGGTTGTCGTCGAGGTCCAGCACTCGCCCGGCCTGGTTCGGCACGACGCCCGCGACGTGGTCGAACGGGATCTCCGGCAGGTGCGACGACAGATAACCGACCGCGCGGTACACGGCCTGCACGTCCCAGTCGTGGAACTCGCCCGTTCCGCGCACGCCGCCTTCACCGTCGTACTCGGTCCGCTCGGTGCGCAGGCCGGTCACGCGGCCGTCTTCGCCGAGCACCTCGGCGGGCGAGTGGAAGAAGTGCAGGTGCAGCCGCTTGGGGCGCGTGCCCTCGTCGCGGATCGCCCACTCCTGCAAGGTCTTCACGACCATGTCGATCTGCTTCGACGCCCGCAGCGCCGTGATGCTGGCCTCGTCGAACTCCATGTCCTCGGGGTGCACGATCACCTCGACGTTCGGCGAGTGGTCGAGCTCGCGCAGCTCCAGTGGCGTGAACTTCGCCTGCGCCGGGCCGCGGCGGCCGAACACGTGCACGTCGGTGACCGGGCTGGCCTTCAGCCCTTCGTACACGTTGGCCGGGATGTCGGTGGTGAGCAGCTCGTCGGCCGTCTTCGCGAGGATGCGGGCGACGTCGAGCGCCACGTTGCCGACGCCGAGCACGGCAATGGACTTCGCGGCCAGTGGCCAGGTCCGGGGCACGTCGGGGTGACCGTCGTACCAGCTCACGAAGTCGGCGGCGCCGTGACTGCCGTCGAGGTCGGCGCCCGGGATGTCCAGCGGCCGGTCGGCCATCGCGCCCGTGGAGAAGATCACGGCGTCGTAGAACTCGCGCAGCTCGTCGAGCTTCAGGTCGGTGCCGTAGTCGACGTTGCCGAGCAGACGGATGTTCGGGCGGTCGAGCACCTTGTGCAGGGCGGTGACGATGCCCTTGATCCGCGGGTGGTCGGGCGCGACGCCGTAGCGGATCAACCCGAACGGCGCGGGCATGCGCTCGAACAGGTCGACCTGCACATCGGTGTCGGACTTGTCCAGGATGTCGGCGGCGTAGATACCGGCGGGGCCGGCGCCCACGACCGCTACGCGAAGGGATCGGCTCACGGTACCCACGCTAAGTTAGGGCTACCTAACTTTCACTGTGATCTGGCGTACGGTCCAGCAAATGGGACGCAGTAAGGTGGCCGCATGCGCGTACTCGTCGTCGACAACTACGACAGCTTCGTCTACAACCTGGTGCAGTACCTGGCGCAGCTCGGCGCCGAGTGCACGGTGTGGCGCAACGACGTGGTCGACCTCGAGCGGGTGCCCGAGTTCGACGCCGTGCTCGTCTCGCCCGGCCCGGGCACGCCCGAGCGCGCCGGCCAGAGCATCGAGGTCATCGCGAAGTGTGCCGAGACGCGCACGCCGATGCTGGGCGTCTGCCTCGGCCACCAGGCCCTCGGCGTGCACTTCGGCGCGACGGTGGACCGCGCGCCCGAGCTGCTGCACGGCAAGACGAGCCAGGTCCGCCACGAGGGCAAGGGCGTGCTCGCCGGCCTGCCCGACGGGTTCACCGCCACCCGCTACCACTCGCTGACCGTGCTGCCCGAGACGATCCGCGACGAGATCTTCGAGGTCACCGGCCACACCGAATCAGGTGTGGTCATGGGCATGCGTCACCGCGAGCTGCCGTTGGAGGGCGTGCAGTTCCACCCCGAGTCCGTGCTCACCGAAGGCGGGCACCGGATGCTGGCCACGTGGCTGGCCTCGACCGGCCACCCGGTCGACCCGAAGAAGGTCGACGAGCTGGAACGCGCCACGAAGGCGCTGCAGAAGGCCGCCGCTGCGTGACCATCCCGCTGATCCGGCTCGTGGGGGTCGGTAAGCGGTACGGCGGCGGCGAGCTGGTGCTCGACGGCGTCGACCTGACCGTGCCCGCCGCGTGCGTGGTCGGGATCCTCGGGGCCAACGGCTCCGGGAAGTCCACGCTGCTGCGGATCCTGGCGGGCGTTTCGCGCGCGAGTCTCGGCACGGTCGAGGGCACGCCGTCGATCGGGTACCTGCCCGACCGGTTCCCCGGCGGGCAGCGGCTGAGCGCGAAGTCGTACCTGCGGCACATGGCGCGCATGCGCGGACTTGCCGACTTGTCGACGATCGACCCGCTGCTGGAGCGGCTCGCACTGGTCGGCGGGCCCGACGCGCAGCTGCGCACGCTCTCGAAAGGCAACGCGCAGAAGGTCGGCCTCGCGCAGGCCGTACTGCCGCGGCCCGACCTGCTGATCCTCGATGAACCCTGGTCGGGTCTCGACGTCGGCACCCACGCGGTGCTCGGCGAGCTGGTGGCCGAGACGCGGGCGCGCGGCGCGAGCGTGGTGTTCACCGACCACCGGCCGGCCGTCGTGCGCGAGAACGCCGACGCCGTCTACCGCATCGAAGGCGGCCGGCTCCCGGCTGTCGACGGGGTGACCGAACCCGCCACGCGGATCGTGCTCGCGGGCACCGGCACCGACTGGACCGCCGAACCCGGCGTGCGCCACGCGATCGCCGAGGGTCCGCACGTGGTCCTGACCGTGGACGCGACGAGCGCCGACGCGGTCCTCCTGCGCGCGCTGTCGGGCGGCTGGTCCGTGCGGGAGGTGGCGCCGTGCTCGCCGTGAGCCGCTACTACCTCGCGCTGCTGGGCCATTCGCAGCGCTACCTGCCGGCGTTTCTGGCCTACCTCGCGCTGTCGGTGATCCTCTACTCCGACCCGCATTCGCCGGTGCTGCCGCTCTACGGCGTGAGCAGCGGCGCGCTGGTCGTCCTCGGCTGCTGGCTCACGATCGCGGTGCTCGACATCGAAGATCCGGTGCAGCGGCTCGTCACGCTCAGCCACGCACGCAGCCGCCTGCGCACCATCGGCGGCGCGGTGCTTGCCGTGTTCGGCTGCCTGGTGATGCTGACCGTGATCACGCTCGTGTGGTCGGCGATCAGGACGTGGCAGCTGCACTGGGATGCGTTCGGCGTCGGCCTGCTGGCCCTCCTGGCGAGCGGGCTGCTCGGGATCGCGATCGGCCTGCCGTGCTCGCGCCTGCTCGTCGGGCGCATCGGCTGGACGGTGCTCGCGGCCGTGCTCGTGCTCGGCCTGGTCCTGCTGGGCAAGTGGGTGCCATTGGTCCACCCGCTGATCACGGCGCTGACCAACGGCGCGCCCTACAGCGGCGCGCTCGTCCTCGCCGTGGCCACGTCGGTGGTCGCGCTGGGCGCCAGCGCCGGCGTCGTCGGGTGGCTGGCGGGCCGGCGGGCCTGAGCTCGGAGCGATTGACGCGTGCTCCGAGATAAATCTGCAAATTGCACAAAGCAATTTCTTGTTCGGATCTTCCGGAGATCACCCCGGGCACGCTAATGTCTTGCCTTCACCCACGCGGGTGGCACCGGCCAGCAGCAAAAAACTGCTGCGGAGAGAGCCCGCGGCGTCGGGAAACGCTCCGGCGCCGCGGGTGGGTCTACCGGTCCACCGGCATTCGTCGGCTGCACGACGCGCCCGTGCCGACGGCGGATGCCGGTGCCCGGCCGGAGCGATCGCACTGAGTCAGATGCAAATTGCAGTAAGCAATACAGGAAGGCGGTCTTCCTCCGCGTCAGCGCGTCGGTTACCCTCGCGCCGTCTGTTCACCCGTGAGGGGAGAGTCGTGACGGCTGGGATCGCCGCGATCACCGTGGCCGGCTCGGGTGACGAGCTGCACCAGCTCGCCTCCTGGCTGCGTTCAGAGGACGAGCTCCGCGACCGCGTCCGGCTGGCCGAGAGACCCGTGTCGGACGACGTGGCGGGTGACGCCGTGGTCGTGATGGTGAGCAGCCGCTCCGTGGGCACGCTGTGCCGCTCGCTGTTCGGCTGGCTGCGCAAGGGCCGCGGCGACGAACGCGTGCTGCTCAAGCTGAAGCGGTCCGGCGCCGTGGAAGAGCTGGACGTCGACTGCGGTTCGGGCAGCGACGTCGACGCGGTGCTCGCGAGCGTCCGCGGCTTTCTCGACCAGGACTGAGAAACTTCCCGGGAAAGCACAGGGCCCGCACGGAAAACCGTGCGGGCCCTGTCGCGTTTCAGCGGGTGATCAATTGTGTCCGGGCGGGAGGCCGATACCACCGCCGCCGCCGGGGCTGCCCGACGTCGACGGCGTGCCACCGTCGTCCACCTCGAAGATCGTCAGCGTGATGTTCTGCGTCGGCGAAATCGTTGTGCCCGCATCCGGGCTGGTGCGCACGACCGTGTTGGGCGGGACGGTGCCGAAACGCACCGTCTGGACGGTGATCTTGCCCGACCAGCCCATCTGCTGCAGCGTATTCGTCGCCTGGTCCTCGGTCTGCCCTGTCAGGTCCGGCATCGTGAAGCTCTGCGGGCCCTTGGAGACCGACAGCGTGATCGTCGAGCCCGGAGCGACGGACCCGCCGTTCGGCTGCTGGTTGACGACCTGGTTCTTCGGGTCGTTCGAGTCCACGTCGACCTTCTTCACCGTGAAGCCGAGACCCTCGAGCTGGCTCTTCGCGGCGCTGTAGTCCTTGCCGGTCGTGTCCGGCACCGACTTGAGGTTCACGCTGCCACCCACGACGATGTTCACCGCCGAGCCCTGCGGCGCGCTCGAGTTGGGCGTCGGGTCCTGTCGGATGACCTTGCCGACGTCGTCCTGGTTGTCGACGTTCTCGTTCGTGGTGTTGCCCAGCTTCAGCTTGGCGTCCGTCAGCAGCTGGCCGGCCTGGTCCGCCGTCTTTCCGGTCAGGTCCGGCACCTGGGACGAATTCGGCCGCGCGCCCACGTACAGCTGGATCTGCGTGGTCGTCGCGACGTTCTGGCCCTGGCCCGGGTCGATGCCGACGACCTTGTCGATCGAGTCGTCGCCGCAGGTGATGCTCTTGGGGTTGGTGCTCGGGTCCGCAGCGCCGCAGATCACGCTCTTGTTCGGGGCGAACGACGAGAAGCCCGCCGTTTGCAGCTCCGACTTCGCGACACTCGCCTGGTGGCCCATCACGTCCGGAATCGTCGCGGTGGTCGCCTCGGAACGGAATGCCCCGTTGAGCCACATGATCAGCAGGATCACGCCGGCCACGAGCAGCGCGGCGACGACCGCCAGGATCGTGCGGTTGCGGCGCTTGGCACGCGGGTCCTCGTCCGGCTCCTCGGCGTACTCCTCGTACCGCTGGGGCTGCCGGCGGTCCTGGTTCATCACCTGGGTGCGCTCGTCCTCCGACATCACCATCGGAGCGGACGGGCGCTGGCCCGAGAGCGTGCGCACGAGGTCCGAGCGCATCTCGGCGGCCGACTGGTACCGGTTGGCCGGGCCTTTCGCCAGCGCCTTGAGCACCACGGCGTCGAGCTCCGGCGTCACCGCCGGGTTCACCGACGACGGCGGGTTCGGGTCCTCCCGCACGTGCTGGTACGCCACGGCCACCGGCGAATCACCCGTGAAAGGGGGCTCCCCGGTGATGAGCTCGTAGAGCACGCAGCCGGCCGCGTACACGTCGGAACGCGCATCGACGGCTTCACCGCGCGCCTGCTCCGGTGAGAGGTACTGCGCGGTGCCGATCACGGCGGCCGTCTGCGTCATCGCCGACTGGCCGTCGTGCATCGCGCGGGCGATGCCGAAGTCCATCACCTTGACGGCGCCGTTCTTCGTGATCATCACGTTGGCGGGCTTCACGTCGCGGTGCACGATGCCGTGGCGGTGGGAGAAGTCCAGCGCCGCGCAGACGTCGGCCATGACCTCCATGGCCCGCTTCTGCGACATCGGGCCCTCGGTCTTCACGATGTCGCGAAGCGTCCGGCCCTCGACGTACTCCATGACGATGTAAGGCAGGTTCCCGAAATCGGTGTTGGCCTCACCGGTGTCGTAGACCGCCACGATCGCGGGGTGGTTGAGAGCGGCCGCGTTCTGCGCCTCGCGGCGGAAGCGTTCCTGGAACTGGGGATCGCGGGCGAGGTCAGCACGCAGGACCTTGATCGCGACTTCCCGGCCGAGACGCACGTCGAGTCCGTGATGGACCTCGGACATGCCTCCGTAGCCGAGCGTCTCGCCCAGCTCGTACCGATTGGAGAGCAGTCTGGGTGTGCTCATCTCTGTGTGCCGTTCCATTCAGTCCAAGGTGTGGTCATGATGCCTTGCAGGCCCTGCTTCTCGCTCGCACCCGGTTCGGCGGGTCCGCCTGCGGTCGGTCCTTCTGCGCGGCTGGTCGGCTCGATCGGCGCCGGTCTGCCTGTGTCCACGCTTCTCGGTGTCTGTCCGTTGCCGGTGCCCACCACTTTGGCTATGACGAACGCCGCTGCCACGATCACGGCGACCACGATCACCGCGAGCAGCACCCACCAGCCCCACTGGCTCTTCCGCCGCGGCACGGGCGGGTGCCCGGGGTGCACCGAACCCGGCGACAGCGGCGGGAACCCGGGGTTGGAACCAGGACCGATGGGCACGTGGGGGAGCTCGCCGGCCTGCGGCATCCCGGGGGGCGGCGACGGCGGGACCTGGCCCGCCGCGTAGGCGGCGTTGACCAGGCCGAGCGGCGTCGGCAGGGGGTGCCCGGCGCGGACGGCCGCGACGGCGGCGGCGAACTCGCCACCGCTCGCGTAGCGCTGCCGGGGGTCCTTGACCAGCGTGGCCTCGATGACCGCGCGCGCACCCGGGGGCACGTCGGGCGGCAGTGGCGGCGGCAGGTCGCGGATGTGCATCATGGCGACGCTCACCGCGTTCTCCGAGAGGAACGGCCGGTGGCCCGAGAGGCATTCGTAGCCGCACACGGCGAGCGAGTAGACGTCGCTGGCCGGCTCGGCGTCGTGGCCCAGCGCCTGCTCGGGAGCGATGTAGTGGGCCGTGCCCATGACCATGCCCGACCGCGTGACCGGGGCGGCGTGCGCGGCCTTGGCCACGCCGAAGTCGGTGATCTTCACCTGGCCGGCCGGCGTCACGAGGATGTTGCCCGGCTTCACGTCGCGGTGCACCAGGCCCTGCTCGTGCGCGGCCTGCAGCGCGGTGCCCGCCTGCTCCAGCAGGTCGAGCGTGTAGTCGGCCGAGAGCCGCCCGTGCTTGGCGAGGATGCCCGCGAGCGGGTCGCCCTCCACGAACTCCATGACCAGGTACGCGATGGGCAGCGCGTCTTCTTCTTTGCCACCCTCGGTTCCGGCGAACGTCTCGCCGTAGTCGTGCACCGCCGCGATCCCGGCGTGGTTGAGCGACGCCGTCATCCGCGCCTCGGTCCGGAACCGGTGCAGGAACTCGGCGTCGCCGGAGAGCTCGGCCTTCAGCACCTTCACCGCGACGACCCGGTCGAGCCGGGTGTCGCTCGCCTGCCAGACCTCGCCCATCCCGCCGACGGCGATCCGGTTCGTCAGCTTGTAGCGCTCGGCCAGCAGCTGACCCGAGGACAGCATCGGCTACCCACCCCCGAGACGCGCGGCGATGGCGGCGCGGCCGATCTCGGCGGCGACGGAGCCACCGGTCGCGGCGAGCCCGCGGTTGCCACCGTTCTCGACGATGACCGACACGGCGATCTGCGGGTTGTCCGAGGGCGCGAACGCGGTGTACCACGCGTGCGGCGGGGTGTTCTTCGAGTCGGTGCCGTGCTCGGCGGTGCCGGTCTTCGACGCGATCTTCAGCGCCGGGTCCTTGCCCTTGCCCGCGGTGAAGCCCTCCGACGCGATCATCATCTGCGTGAGGATCTGGTCGTTCGAGGGCGAGAGCGCCGGCGTGCCGGTGAGCTGCTCCGGGTCGGTGTCCTCGATCGTCGAGAGGTCCGGAGCGAGGATCGACTGCACGAGTTCCGGCTTCATCGCCATGCCGCCGTTGGCGACGGTCGCGGCGAGCAGGCAGTCCTGCAGCGGCGTGAGCCGAACGTCGCGCTGGCCGATGCCGCTCTGGTAGAGCGCGCCCTGCGAGTCGAGCGCGCCGACGGTGGACGCGGCCACCTTCATCGGCACGGTGAGGTCGGTCTGGCCGATGCCGAAGTTGGCGGCCGTCGCCTTCATCTTGTCGGCGCCGAGCTGGCCCGCGAACGTCGCGAACGGCACGTTGCACGAGTGCGCCAGCGCGTCCTTGAACGTGTTGCCGGGACAGGTCTCACCGGCGTAGTTCTCGAGCGTGGTGTTGGTGCCCGGCAGCTTCACGTTGGGCGCGGTGTTGATCACGGTGTCGGGGCCGATGCCGGCCTCGAGCGCCGCCGACGCGGTGACCAGCTTGAACGTGGACCCCGGCGGGTAGGTCTCCGAGATCGCCCGGTTCAGCATCGGGTTCTTCGGGTCCTTGGAGTAGTTCGTCCAGGCGGTGTTCTGGTCCTTGCCGTGCGACGCCAGCGCGTTCGGGTCGTACGACGGCGTGGACACCATCGCGAGGATCCGGCCCGTCTTCGGCTCCATCGCCACAACGGCGCCGGTGTAGCCGTGCTGGGTCATCAGGTCGTACGCGGCCTTCTGGACCTTCGGGTCGATCGTGAGCTTCACGTTGCCGCCGCGCGGGTCGCGCCCGGTGACCATGTCCGAGAGGCGGCGCACGAACAGCCGCGGGTCGGAGCCGTTGAGCACGTCGTCCTCGGCGCGCTCGAGGCCGCCGGCGCCGTAGTTGATCGAGTAGAACCCGGTCACCGGCGCGTACATCGGGCCGTCGGTGTAGGTGCGCGTGAACTTGAACTTGTCGCTGGAGGCCTTCACGCCGGCCAGCACCACGCCGTCGGGTGTGACGATCTGACCGCGCTGGCGCGAGTACTCGTCGTAGAGCACGCGCTGGTTGCGCGAGTCGGTGCGGTAGTCGTCGGCCTTCACGACCTGGATGTAGGTGTCGTTCGCGAGCAGCAGCACGATCATCACGAGCATCGCCATGCCGACCTTGCGCAGGGGAGTGTTCACGCGGTCCTCCCGTCACCGTTCGGGCTGCCGCCGGCCGGCGGGCGCTGCACCAGCACGGTGTGCGCCTCGGCGATCGGGGCCTGGGGCTGCTGCGGTTTCGCGCGCTTGGCCGGCTTGCGCGCGGCGTCGGAGATGCGCAGCAACAAGGCGACGAGGATGTAGTTCGCGAGCAGCGACGAACCACCCTGGGACAGGAACGGTGCCGTGATACCGGTTTCCGGGATCAGCGCCGTGACGCCGCCGACGACCACGAAGATCTGCATCACCATCGTGAACGCGAGCCCGCCGCCGAGCAGCTTGCCGAACGTGTCGCGCACGGCCAGCGCGCTGCGCATGCCGCGCATCGCGATCAGCAGGTACAGCATCAGCACGGCGGCCAGGCCGATGAAGCCCAGCTCCTCGCCGATCGACGCGGTGATGAAGTCGGTGCCCGCGGCGGGCACGATGTCCGGCCGGCCCGCGCCGAGGCCGGTGCCGCCGACCCCGCCCGTGCCGAGGCCGAACAGGCCCTGCGCGAGCTGGTAGGAGCCGCCGAGCTCGTCGTAGCGCGGGCCCAGCGGGTTGAGCCAGTTCTCCACGCGCTGCTGCACGTGCGTGAAGAGGTTGTAGGCGATGATGCAGCCGCCGACGAAGAACGTAAGCCCGACGACGACCCAGATCACGCGCTCGGTCGCGACGTAGAGCATCACCAGGATGATGCTGAAGTACAGCAGCGACGTGCCGAGGTCCTTCTCGAACACCAGGATGCCGATGCTCGCCGCGGCCGCGATGAGGATCGGGCCCAGGTCGCGGGCGCGCGGCAACTCCACGCCGAGGACCTTCTTGCCCGCCACCATGAACAAGTCGCGTTTGGACACCAGGAACGACGCGAAGAAGATCATCAGCAGGATCTTCGCGAACTCACCGGGCTGGATCGAGAAGAACGGCAGCTTGAGCCAGACCTTCGCGCCGTTGACCTCGGACAGGCTCGACGGCAGCACCGCGGGCAGCGCCAGCGCGGCGATGCCGATCAGACCGAACGTGTAGCCGTAGCGCGTGAGGGTGCGGTGGTCGTTGACCACGACCAGCACGACCACGAACAGCGCCAGCGAGATGACCGTGAACAGCACCTGCTTGGTCACTTCGGGGCTGTACTCGCTGCCCCTCTGCGCGGCTTGCTCCGCCTCGGCCAGGTCGAGCCGGTGGATCATCACCAGCCCGATGCCGTTCAGCAGCGCGACGCACGGCAGCAGCACCGGGTCGGCGTACGGCGCCCACCGGCGCACGGCGAGGTGCGCGGCGGTCAGGACACCGAGGTAGGAGAGGCCGAGCCACAGGATCGAGAGCGTGAGCTCCTGCTCCTGGTTGGCCTCCACGAGCACGAGCGCGAGGGTGACGATGAACGCGGCGAACGCCAGCAGCAACAGCTCGGTGCCCCGGCGCTTGGGCAGCTCCCGGGGCGGATTGGTGGCGAACTGCGCCGACAACGGGTCGGCCAGGGGCTGACCCATCAGTTACCGCCTCCTGTCGGCGCCGTACTCGACGTCGAGCAGTCCCTCCCCGCAGGCTGGTTCGCCGACGAAGACGCACCGCTCGAAGGCGGCGGAACAGCGCTGCTCGACGACGCCGGCGGACCGCCGGGAGCCGTCGGTACGCCGGAAGTGGTGCCGGGGGTGACCGGCGGGCAGTCGGTCAGCTGCTTGCGAAGGCGCAGGAAGTCGTCGATGTACGTGCGGGCATCGTCGAGGCTGTCGCGCTTCACGCCGTTCTGCACGGCGATGCGCGCGTCCTCCTGCAGGGCCGGCACGCGCAGCTTGTCGGTGCACAGCGTCCCCGGCGGGCACGAGCCCTGCTCGAAGGAGTGCAGCTGGATGCCGAGAATGCTGCCCGGCACCCCGCGGTAGATCACGACCTCCTGGTCGGGACCCTCTCCCACGTAGTACTGGCTGAGCACGAAGTAGCGGGTCGCGATCGCGGCCGCGGCCAGCACGATCAGCACCACGACGGCGCCGACGAGCCAGCGAAACCGCTTGCGGCGCTTGGCCTTCGGGTCCTCCTCGAACGCCTGCGGCTCGGGCCGCGGCTGAGGGGGCGGCTGCGTGAGCGCCCGGGCCCGCGCGGCCGGCGAGTCGCCCTGGTGCTGCTCGTCGCTGCCGTCGCCGGCGGCGCCGCCCACGATCGGGGCGTCGTCACCGAAGTCGACGTCGACCACGTCGGCGATGATCACGGTGACGTTGTCCGTGCCGCCGCCCTTGAGGGCGAGCTCGATCATCCGGTCCGCGCAGTCCTGCGGGTCCGGGATGCGGATGGCCTCGGACATCGTCTCGTCGGAGACCATGCCGGACAGACCGTCGGAACAGATGAGGTACCGGTCACCGGGACGCGCTTCGCGCACGGTGAGGCTCGGCTCGACCTCGTGCCCGGTGAGCGCCTTGAGCAGCAGCGAACGCTGCGGGTGCACCGCGGCCTCCTCGGCCGTGATGCGGCCCTGCTCCAGCAGTTCGTTGACGAAGCTGTCGTCGCGGGTGATCTGCGCGAACTGGCCGCCGCGCAACAGGTACGCGCGGGAGTCGCCGACGTGCGCGAGCCCCAGGCGGTTGCCCGCGAAGAGCACGGCGGTGAGCGTGGTGCCCATGCCGTCGAGATCGGGATCCTGGGAGACGAGCTCGGCGATGGCCGCGTTGCCGTTGGTCACGGCCTCGCGGAGCTGACCGAGCAGGTCGTCGCCCGGCTCGTCGTCGTCGAGCGGGGCGAGTGAGGCGATGACGACCTTGCTGGCCACCTCACCGGCCGCGTGGCCGCCCATACCGTCGGCGAGCGCGAGGAGGCGAGGGCCGGCGTACACAGAGTCCTGGTTGTTCGAACGAACCAGGCCCCGGTCGCTGCGGGCCGCGTAGCGGAGGACGAGAGTCATGGGCGAAGCTCGATCACCGTCTTGCCGATCCGGATGGGGACTCCGAGCGGGACCCGGAGGGGTGCAGTGACCTTAGCCCGGTCGAGGTAAGTCCCGTTCGTCGAGCCCAGATCTTCCACGTACCAGTCCTCCCCGCGCAGGGCGATGCGGGCGTGGCGGGTCGACGCGTAGTCGTCGTCGAGCACCAGCGTCGAGTCGTCGGCGCGGCCGATCAGGATCGGCCGGCCGTCGAGCGCGATGCGGGTACCCGCCAGCGCCCCGTGGGTCACCAGGAGCTGCTGCGGGGCCTTGCTGCCCCGCGGCTTCTTCTCCTTGTTCCGCCGGAACGAGGGCACCTGCACCCGCAGGCCGGACGCGGCGTAGAGATCAGAACGGACGACCCGCAGGGCGGCGAACACGAAGAGCCAGAGCAGCACGAGAAAGCCCACTCTGGTGAGTTGAACGACCAGCTCTGGCACTTGTTGTGTCCGCTCCCGACTCTGCCTGCAAGCCGCGGCGCGCGCGCACCGCGGATCCCCCCGCAAGACAATTCTGCGGGAACCCCGTTACCGGCCTCTGGTCAGCCCTGGGTTCGGAACACCAACGAAGAGTGACCCACCCGGATGACGTCCCCGTCGGCCAGCTGCCACGTCTGCACCGGAGTCCCGTTCACGGTCGTGCCGTTGGTGGACCCGATGTCGGCGAGCGTGGCGCTCTGGCCGTCCCAGGTGATCTCCAGGTGCCGGCGCGACACCCCCGTGTCGGGCAGGCGGAAGTCGGCGTCCTGGCCGCGGCCCACGACGTTCCCGCCCTGCTTCAGCGAGTACGTCCGGTTCGAGCCGTCGTCCAGCTGCAGGCTCGCCGCGAGCGCGCGGCCGGCCGCGGGAGCGGGCTGGCCGTAACCGGGCTGCTGCTGGGCGTACGGGTCGGCCGGGGCCTGGCCGTAACCGGGCTGTTGCTGGGCGTACGGGTCCGCCGCCGGCGCCTGGCCGTAGCCGCCGCCCTGCTGGGGCTGGCCGTACTGGTCGTAGCCGCCCTGCTGGGGCTGGCCGTAGCCCTGGTCGTAACCGCCCTGTTGGGGCTGGCCGTAGGCGCCACCCTGCTGGGGCTGGCCGTACTGGTCGTAGCCGCCCTGCTGGGGCTGGCCGTAGCCCTGGTCGTAACCACCCTGCTGGTAGCCCTGGTCGTAGCCGGGCTGCTGGCCACCCTGTTCGTAGCCGGGCTGAGCGGCACCGCCGCCCTGCTGGGGCTGGCCGTACTGGTCGTAGCCGGGCTGCTGGCCGTAACCTTGCTGCTCGTAACCGCCCTGCTGGCCATAGCCCTGGTCGTACCCGGGCTGCTGGCCACCCTGCTGTCCGTAGCCGTACTGGCCCTGCTGGCCGTACGGGTCACCCTGGTCGTATTGGCCGTATCCGGGGGGCTGGCTCATTGCTGGGTCTCCTGCGTTGCTGGGTCGTGCCGACCGTGACGAGCCACCGGGTCCACTCGCGTGGGCGTCGGGATCGACGGACGAACGGGTCTTGAACTGTCCAGTATGCAGCGCCTCGTTGCGCTCGAGTGATACGACGACGTCACCATAGGTCTCCCAGCCGTGCTCGGCGAGGTGTTCGCCCACAGCTTGTGCGAGAACCGCAGTGACCCGCTGCTCGTCACCGGCCATCCGATCGTGGTCAGCCTGCCCCAAGGACACGATGTAGTGATTCGGGGCGAGCTGCCGACCTCCTGCCAGCTCACGAACGTTTTCCTCGCCTTCCCGCTCGAGCGCCACCGCCACTTCCTGCGTGACGACGTTGCCACCGAACATGCGCGCGAAGGTGTTCCCCACGAGGTTCTCGAGACGCCTGTCGAAGCGCTCTACCCGACCCACCTGGGGTGACCTCCTCGCACGTGTGCTTCCGCACCGATCCTATCCGGGAGAGGAAGCCTCGACACGACCCCCGCTGAAACCTGTGAAAACCCCCTGCTACGCTTTACTGGCTGTCAGAGAGAAGCAACTCGGGCGAGTGGCGGAATGGCAGACGCGCACGGTTCAGGTCCGTGTGTCCGAAAGGACGTGAGGGTTCAACTCCCTCCTCGCCCACCTTGGTCGAAGCCCCGTAGTGCTGGCGCACTGCGGGGCTTCTCCCGTTTGTCGGTCGTCATTGCTCCCGGGGGGCCGAGCCACCCGGACCCCCCACGGTGCGGTTGGTGCTGACCCAGCGTGGTCCAGACCCGTAGCGGTAGCGCTGAGCTGGGGAAATGATGTTTGTCATCTTTCTGGGGTGGGGAACGCATGGTGCGTTGGTGAGGTGTGCGTCTGGGGGTGGCGAGGGGGTGGGCGCCAGGGTGGGGGCATGGGTAGGGAAGCGGTTGTCGAGGTGGATGGGCTGAGGGTCGAGTACGGGTCCTTTGTCGCGATTCACGGGTTGAGTTTCACGGTGCGGGCCGGTGAGGTCTTCGGGTTGCTGGGGACGAACGGTGCGGGCAAGACGTCGACGATGGATGTGTTGGAGGGGTACCGGAGGCCGAGCGCCGGGAGCGTGCGGGTGTTCGGGGTGGATCCGGCCAGTGAGCGCGAGAAGGTGGCGCCGCGGGTGGGGATCATGTTGCAGGAGGCGGGGTTCTTCGACGATCTGACGGTGGTCGAGTCCATTCGGGCGTGGCGGAGGTTCACGGCGGATGCGATGACGGTGGACGAGGCTGTCGAACTGGTGGATCTGGGGAAGGTCGCGGGTACGCGGGTCGGGAAGTTGTCGGGTGGGGAGCGGCGGCGGCTGGATCTGGCGTTGGCGGTGTTGGGGCGGCCGGAGTTGTTGTTCCTGGATGAGCCCACGACGGGGTTGGATCCGCAGGCGCGGCGGCGGACGTGGCACGTGCTGGAGAACATGGTCGCGGGCGGCATGGCGATCCTGCTGACCACGCACTACATGGAAGAGGCGCAGTACCTCGCGAACCGCGTGGCGATCATGGACCGCGGGCGGATCATGCGGCACGGGTCCGTGGACGAGGTGATCGGCGCGGACCACGGGTCGACGGTCACGTTCGTCAGTGAGGTGGCGGTGCCGGTCGAGCTGGCGGGGGTGTCGGAGGACGGCCGCCACTACGAGCTGAGCAGCACAGATCCACAGGCGGACCTGCACCGGCTGCTCGACTGGGCCGGCCGCGCCGGAGCGCGGATCTCGGACCTCGAGGTCCGGCGCAACTCGCTCGAAGACGTTTTCCTCAAGGTGGCCGACGAGGCCGCCCTCGCCACCACCGCGAAGGAGCGCTGATGACCGCCATCGCCCCCGCGTACGCCGGACCTCGTCGTTCACTCGGCTTCTGGCGCTACACCTGGTCGCAATTCCTGTTGTCGCAGAAGGTGCACTGGCGCGATCTCGGATTCGCGCTCACCGGTGTGCTCATTCCGCTCGGGCTCGGCATCGGATTGCCGGCGAGCCAGCACGGCAAGGGCGCCATCGCCGGCGTCGACGGCGGGGTCTACCTGCTGCCCGGGATGATGGGATTCGTCCTCGTCTGGATCGTCTACAACGTGGTGAACTCGGCGACCAGCCGACGCGGAAAACTGATTTACAAACGCCTTCGCGGCACGCCATTGCCGGACACCGCCATCATGACCGGCGAAGCGATGAGCGGATCGGTCACGAGCATCGCGCAGGTGGTCGTCCTGCTCGTTTTCGGGCTGACGTACCTGGGTGCGCCGGCTCCGGCAAACCCGCTGTTGCTGCTGGTCGGCGTGGTGCTGGGGGCGTTCACGTTCGCGTTGCTGGCGATCGGGGTGTCGGGTCTGCTGCCGACCAGCGAGGTGTCCACGTGGATCGTGACGCCATTCCTGTTCCTCATGATGTTCGCGTCCGGGATCGTTTTCCCGCTGTCCGAAATGCCGCACTTCCTTCAGGTGCCGGTGCAGTACCTGCCGTCGAGTTCGGTCGTGGAAATCCTGCGCACCGCGTATCTCGGCCGCGACTTCGCCTCGAATCCGGCGACGGCACAGTTGCCGCACCAGGTCGGATTCCTGGAGTCGTTCAGGGCGTGCGTTATGCCCCTGGGACTACTGTGTGCCTGGATCGGCGTTTCCCTCGGCCTGGGCAAGCGCTTCTTCAAGTGGGACCCGAAGCGGTCGGGCTGAGCAGGAGGAGACGTGGACCGGTGGAACCCCGGGACACTGGGCCGCGTCGTCGCGCTGCTGATCCTCGGGACCACCGCCGCGTTCACCGTCGAGGCGTTCTTCCTGTGGCTGAGCACCCACCCCCCAGTGCTCGACGTGCTCTTCGCGGTGCTGGCCGGCGCGGGTGTGCTGGCCGGCACCGGACGCATCGTCTGGGCGGTCGTGCGCCGCTCCGCCGCCCGCGGCGAGCACCTGGTGGACGTGGCGATCGCCACGAGCCTGGCGTTCGCGCTGCTGCTGGCCTTCGGGCCGGCGTGGCTGGCGCTGCCTTCCCTGGTCGCCGGTGTCTCCGCGATCAGCCTCACGGGGCTCAAGCGCTGGATCTTCCCGCTGGTCGTGCTCGTCGTCACGGCCGCTCTCGCCCTCTTGATGCAGGTGCCGGCGTACGCGGTGGCCGAGGTGCTGCTGCGGTCGCTGGTGACGATCGTGGTGCTGGCGGGGATGGGGCTGCTCGTGACCTACGCGGCCGAAGTCCACGCCAACCGCGACGAGCTGGCCCGCATGGCGGTGGTCGAGGAGCGGCTGCGGTTCGCCCGTGACCTGCACGACGTGCTCGGCCGTGGCCTGTCGGTGGTGCGATTGAAGGCCGAGCTGGGTGTGCGGCTGATCGACACCGACCACGAGGCCGCCCGCGCGCAGCTGGTGCAGATCGCGGAGCTGGCCGGCGGGTCCGTGACCGAGCTGCGCAAGGTGATCGCCGGCTACCGTCAGCCGAGCCTGGCCGAGGAGCTGCGCGGCACGTCGTCGATCCTCAGCCTCGCCGGTGTCCGCGTGGTCGCCGATCCGGTGCCCGAGGGACTGCCCGGGCCCGTCGCGGAGGCGATCGGCTCGGCCATCCGCGAAGGCGGCACCAACATCCTGCGGCACAGCGCCGCCGAGAACTGCCGCGTCGAGTTCGCGCGGGACCCCTCGTGCGTCCTCCTGCGGATCCGCAACGACCGTCCGCACGCCGGCGGCACCCGGGCCGGCCACGGCCTCACCGGCCTGGCCGAGCGGCTGGCCGCCGTGCGCGGCACGCTGGAGCACGGCGAGGTCGACGGCGATTTCGTGCTCACCGCCCGCGTGCCCCTTGACCTGCCGAGGAAGAGCTCATGACCTTGCGGATCGTGCTGGCCGAGGACCACGCCCTGCTGCGCGAATCGCTGCGCACGGTGTTCAGCCTCGCCGAGGACATCGACGTCGTGGAAGCCGTGGACAACGGCGCCGACGCGCTGGAGGCCATCCGCCGCGAGCGCCCCGACGGCGCCATGGTGGACATCGACATGCCGCGGATGTCCGGGCTCGAGGTGGCCGAGGCCGTGCGTGCCGAGGGGCTGGACTGTGGGCTGCTCGTGGTCACCAGCTACGGCAAACCCGGCTACCTGCACCGCGCGATGCGGGCCGGGGTGCGCGGGTTCGTCACCAAGAACATCTCGCCGGACGACCTGATCACCGCCGTGCGCAAGGTCTGCACGGGCGGCCGGCACGTGGACCCGGAGATCGCCGCGGACGCGCTGGCCGTCGGGGAGACGCCGCTGACCGAGCGGGAGCTGGACGTGCTGCGCCTGTCCGGCGCGGGGCTGCGGCCCGCCGAAATCGGCGCGCGGCTGTCGCTGGCCGAGGGCACAGTGCGTAACTACCTGTCGAGCGCGCTGACGAAGCTGCAGGTGGACAACCGCGTGGCCGCGTACCGCGTCGCCGAGGAAGCGGGATGGCTGTGACCGACCTGCTGGAGCTGTACCGGGACCTGCACGCGCACCCCGAGCTGGCCGGCGCGGAGAAGCGGACGGCGGACGTGCTCGCGCGCGAGCTGACCGCGCTGGGGTTCACCGTGCGTAGCGGAATCGGCGGCAACGGTGTGGTCGCGGCGTTCGAAAACGGCGCCGGACCGACGGTCGCGATGCGGACCGAGCTGGACGCGTTGCCGCTCGCCGAGCGCACCGGGTTGCCGTACGCGGCCGACGGTTCCGCCATGCACGCCTGCGGGCACGACCTGCACTTGACCGCCGTGGTCGGCGCCGCTCGCGAGCTCGTGGCGACGCGCGCGGAGTGGCGCGGCCGGGTCGTGGTGCTCGGGCAGCCGGCCGAGGAGACGCTCGAAGGCGCGCTGGCGATGGTGGCCGACGGGGTGCACGACGTGTTCGGCGCGCCCGATGCGTTGCTGGCGCAGCACGCGGTGCCCGGCCCGGTCGGTCGGGTGGGCCATTCGCCGGGGCAGATCACCGCGCCGTGTGCCGAGCTGGCGATCACCGTGCATGGCCGGGGTGGCCACGCGGCCGTGCCGCACCTCGCCGTGGACCCCGTCGTGCTGGCCGCGCACCTCGTGGTGCGCCTTCAGTCGGTGGTGGCGCGGGAGACGAATCCGGCCGATCCGGTCGTGGTCACCGTCGGCTCGGTGCACGCGGGCGACGCGGCGAACGTGATCCCGGACCGCGTGGAGCTAGGGGTGAGCGTGCGCGCGGCGAGCGACGGGGCGCTGGCCCGGGCGCTGGCCGCGATCGAGCGCGTGTGCCGGGCCGAGGCCGCTGCGTCCGGCGCGCCGCTGGAGCCCGAGGTCGTGACGGTGCGCTCGGCGCCGGCGACCATGAACGACCGGCAGCTCGTGCTGGCCGTGCGCGCGGCGCACCTGTCGGGGCTGGGGGCGGACCGCGTCGGCTGGACGCCGCCCGTGGCCGCGGCCGAGGACTTCGGCCACCTGGCCGCGCTGCCGGACGGCGGGACTGTGCCGCTGTGTTACTGGACGCTCGGCGTCGGCACCCGCGGCACCAACCACTCACCTGACTTCGCTCCGGAGCCGGCGGCGCTCACGGACGGGTGGCGGGCTCTTGTCCTCGCCGCGCGGGCGGTACTCGCTGTAGCCGAGGAGTAGTCGCTCCGGCACCCATAGTTGATCTACCTTAAGGGAACCCTAGGAGAAGCCTAAGATAGCTGTCAGCTAACTACTCCACCTGGGTGACATCGGTGATTTTTACTCCACCTACGGCCGGATTGGGTTTAGCGTCACAGCCGTGCGAATCGCTCAGCGCGAATTGCACAAAACTGGGGAATCAAAAGCCTGGGGGGGCTTGCGTGATGAGAACTGTCATGGTTGCCGCTATCGTAGTTGTGTCCGTTTTATCTGGTATTTCCGCTGCTGAAGCCAGTGTCCCGGCGCCCCTGAGATGCGTGCCCAGCACGCAGTACGCGTACGTCGGCTTCGAGCTGGCGAAATGGGATTACGTCGGTGTCGACGGCGGGGAATACCGGTATCGGTACAGCTTCAACGGCTGGAATCAGGGCACTGTCACCTGCAAACCCAAGGCGTGAATTCCATTCGCTTTCTACACCTCTGAAGGGAGGTGAAGGGAATGCAGGAAAACACGACCGCCGTGGACGCGGTGGAGGAGCTGCAGGTCGAGGAGCTGGTGGAAACCACCGCGGCCGGCACCGCCTTCTGCATCGGCAGCGCGGGCTGCCCGTCCAGCGCCGGCACGGCGTCCAGCTTCGGCTGAGCAGTCCCACACCACTGATCCACAAACCCGAGGAGATCGAGATGAACGAGTTCGACAACCAGGTCGAGCAGGCGTTCGCCGACGACATCACGGTGGAGGAGCTCGGCGCGGTCGCCGGCGCCGGTACCACCAACACCGGCGGCACCATCAGCTCCACCACCTGCCCGGCGTGCATCGGCACCGCCTTCAGCTGGTCCTGAGAGGAAACGGTCATGGAAACGCAGGAAACGCAGGACTTCACCGAGGAACTGACCGTCGAAGAGCTGTCCGACGCCACCGGCGCCGGCTGGTGCGTCGGGTCGGCCGGCACGTTCGGCTGCCCCTCCAGCGCCGGCAGCTACGGCACCGTCAGCTCGCACTGACGCACTGAACTGAGCAGGGAGGAAAAGAAATGAACGAGGAAATCTTCGAGCCGGCCACGACCGAGCTCACCATCGAGCAGCTTTCCGACGCGCAGGCCGGCAGCTTCTGCCTCGGCAGCGTGGGCACCGCGGGGTGCCCGAGCTCGGCGGGCACGGTCGGCACCGCGAGCTCGAGCTGACAATCCCCCAGGACATCCGCGGCGAAACGAACCTCTGAAGGGAGGTTGTCATGGAGAACGTTACCACGCAGGCCCCACAGGTCGAGGAGCTCGTGATCGAGGAGCTCGCCGAGGCCGGTGCCGGCAACTGCTTCGGAACGGCGGGCAGCATCGGCTGCCCGGTGTGCTTCGGCACCTACGGCTGCGCCACCTGATCCCAGGTGTGTTAGGTCAGCTATTCCACCCACACCGCGTGGTCGCCGTCGAAAAATGATTCATGAATGAGCGGCGACCACGCGGTGCGGGAAAACACGTGCTCTGAAAGGACTGGGGGATGTCGGAAATCGTCCAGCGGTTGTGGCGGCACTTCGCACGCCTGGAGCCGTTCGGAATGCAGGCTCCGGATTTCTTCGCGGAGCTGGTGGAACAGGCGCCGGTGGTGCGCTTCGATGGAATGTGGGTCATTTCCGGATACGAGTTGGTGACCCGCCTGTGCACCCACCCCGGCTTCCCCATGGCGGCCCCCGTCTTCACCGACGTGGTCCACCGAGATAACCCACAGTTTGTTCGCTTCTTCGGCAGCACCATGTCGGTGCGGGCCGCCGAGGAGCACACGCGGCTACGCGGTGTGCTCACCGGGGCGTTTTCCGGCCGCCGGCTGGCCGGTCTGCGCGACCGCATCGACGACGTCGTCGCCGATCTGCTGGCCGAACCCCTGCGTCGCGGCGAGGCGGAGTTCGTCTCCGAGCTGGCGACGCCGCTGCCGGCCGCCGTCACCGCCGTGCTGCTGGGCGTGCCGCCCGCCGACCGCGACTTCGTCACGGCGCGGGCCACGGGGATGATGAGCCAGCTCGCCGCCGGTTTCCTCACCGAGTCACACCCCGACGCGGGGACCCCGATCACCGCCGCCGAGTTCGCCGAGCTGCGCGACTACGTCGCCGGGCTGCTGGCCCGGCGCCGCGCCGAGCCGGCCGAAGACCTGATCGGGCTCCTCGCCCAGGCGCAGGCGGCGGGCAAGCTCACCGCCGACGAAGCCGTGGACATGGTGCTGCTGCTGTTCATGACCGGGCTCGACACCGTCACGGCCGCGCTGGCCAACACGCTCGTCGTGCTGTCCGAGCAGCCCGACGTCGCCGCGGCCCTGGCCGCCGACCCGGGGTGCGGCGACCGCGTGTTCGCCGAGGCCATCCGCCTGCGCACGCCGGTCGCGTTCGGCTCGCGCCAGGTCGCGCACGACCTGTCCGTCGGCAAGCTCGACTTCAAAGCCGGCGACACCGTGATCCTCGCCTTCGCCGCGGCCAACCTCGACCCCCGCAAGTTCGACGCGCCGCTCGAGTTCCGCTGGGACCGGCCGATGACCGGCAACGTCGCGTTCGGCCACGGCAGTTACTACTGCCTCGGCAGCGCGCTCGCCGCGATGACCGCGCAGTCGCTGCTGACGGCGGTGCACGACCGGCTGCCGACCCCGAGCCGTCCGCTGGCCGAGCTGCCCTGGCGCGCGTCGCTGGCTTTTCCGACCCCGCGCGTGCTGCCGGTGACTTTCGCGCCCGCGCTGGCGGAAAGCGGTGCGCGGTGAGCACGCGCTACCGGTCTCGTGCCGGAGCCGAGTTCCGCCAAGTCGAGGAGTCCGACTGCGGTGCGGCCTGCCTCGGCATCCTGCTCGCCGGATTCGGCAAGTACCTGTCGTGGCCGGTCCTCTCGCAGGCCTGCGGCGGTGGCCGCGACGGCATCAGCGCCGCGACACTCGCCCGGCGCGGCCAGCAGTTCGGGCTGACGGTGAGCGCCAAGCGCGTGCGGCTGTCCGGGGCTGAGGCCGACGTCGCCACGCTGCGCGGGCTGGCCGCGCCCGGCGTGGTCTTCGTGGACAACCGGCATTTCGCGGTGCTGGAACGCGTCGGTCGCGGGGGCAAAGTGCGGCTGCACGACCCCGCGGCAGGGCGGCACACGCTGTCGATCGACGAGTTCCGCGAGCGGTTTTCGGGGCTGTACCTGGGTTTCCGGCCGGGTGCCGGGTTCGAGCCGAGTGGTGCGCCGCAGCGGGTGCTGCCGCGCGCGCTGCGTTGGCTGGGTGCCGGGCTGCCGGTGGTCCTCGGCGCGGTGGTGGCCGGGGTGGTCACGGCCGGGCTGACCGTGGTGGCCGCGTTGCTGGCCCGATCGCTGGTCACGGCGACCGCCGGGCCCGGGGCGACGTGGTGGCTGGCCGCGGTGGCCGCGGGTGTCGCGCTCGCGGGCTGGGCGCAGCAGCGGCTGGTTTCGGCCGCGTTGCTGCGCACCTCGCTGAAGCGCTCCACCGAACTGGTCGGGCACCTGCTTCGGTTGCCCGGCAGCTACTTCCACCGCCGTTTCACGGGCGGCGTCGCGGCGCGGGTGCAGATCGCCGACACGATCGCGCAGCAGCTGACCACGGTGGTGCTGCCGGTCGCGGTGAGCCTGGCGGCCGTCGCCGGGCTGCTCACGGTGCTGGCCGTGCTCGCTCCACCGGCCGCCGCGCTGCTGGCCGGGAGCACGGTGCTGACCGCGTTGTTCGTGCGGTTCGGCCGGCGGTCCGGGACCGAGCGGCAGTCGGCGCTGATGGTCGAGCAGTCGGCGCGGGACGGGCTTTCGCTCAACGTGCTGTCGGCCATCGACACGGTGAAGGCCGAGGGCAGCGGGCGCCAGGCGTTCGGCCGCTGGTCTTCGGCGCAGCGCAAGGTGCTGGCCGCGCAACGGCGGGCGGCGCTGGGCGAGCACGGGATCGGGCTGGGCGTCACGGCGTTGCACGCGCTCGGGTACGCCGCCTGTCTCGCGCTGACCGCGCTGGTCGCGCCCGGCGAGGTGATCACCGTGGCCGTGCTGGCCGGCGTGTGGCAGCTGCACGCGGGTGGGCTCGTCACGGGGCTGCACCGGATCGGCGGCCTGCGCAGCAGCTTCGCGGCGTACGACGACGTGGCCGGCGCCGAGCCCGATCCGTCCGATGTGGACGAACCCGTCGCCGTCGGGCCGGGTCGGCTCACCGTGCGCGGCCTGCGCTACGGCTACGACACCAACACCGAGCCGCTGCTCGTTTCGCTCGACCTCGACGTGCCGCCCGGCGGCCGGATGACGCTGGTCGGCCCGAGTGGCTGCGGCAAGTCGACGCTGGCGAAGCTGCTGGCCGGGCTCGTGCGGCCGTGGTCGGGCGTCGCACTGGTCGACGGGCGGCGCAGCGCGGACCTGCCGCCGTCGGTGCGGCCGTTCCTGGTCGGGTACGTGCCGCAGCGGCCGGCGTTCTTCGAGGGCACCGTGCGCGAGAACCTGGAGCTCGGCACCACGCTGCCGGACGACGCCATCGCCGCCGCGCTCGACGACGCCCAGCTCACCGAGATGATCGAGCTGCGCGGCGGCATCGACGCGGCGCAGGTCAGCCAGCAGGCCCGCAACTTCTCCGGTGGCGAACGCCAGCGGCTCGCCCTGGCCCGTGCGCTCGCCCGCAACCCACGCGTCCTCGTGCTCGACGAGGCGACCAGCGCCGTCGAAACCGCGCTGGCCGCCCGCATCGACGCCGCCCTGCGCACCCGCGGCACCACCACGGTCGTCGTGGCCCACCGCCTCTCCGAAGTCCGCGGCGACGACACGGTCGTGTTGCTCGACCACGGCGCCGTGCGCGTCTACGGCACCCACGACGACCTGCTCGCCCACTCCCGTGGCTACCGCGACATCGCGGAGGTGGCCGGATGACCACCACCTTGCCCACTGAGAAAACCCGCTCGTGGTTCGAGGAAACCGGCGCGACGGCGGCGTCGCTGCGACAGGCCGTGGCCGGGAAGACCAAGCCGGAGACGGACGGGCCGCAACGGCTCGACGACAGTGCTCCCGCACCGGCCGCCGTCCGGCAGGCTGAGCCGGAGCCCGCCTTGCCTCGCAAGGCCACCGCCGTCCTGCCCCACGAAGGCAGCACCGGCCGCCACCTGCTGTCCTTCGCCGTTCGCGGCCAGCGGACCCGGCTCGTGGTGAGTGCCGTGGTCGGGTTGCTGGCGACCGTGTTCGGGTTCGTCGTGCCGCTGGCCGGGATGGTGCTGGCGATCGCGATCGCCGCGGACAACCGCGCCGCCGTGCCGTACCTGGCCGGCGCGTTGGTCGGGCTGCTCGCGTTGCAGCTGCTGACCACCGCGGTCGTGGAGCGCGGGCTGCTGACCTTGACCGACGGGGCGCAGGACCGCCTCGAGTCGGCGATCTGGCAGCGTCTGCTGAGCCTGCCCGCGACGTTCTTCCGCGACTATCCGCTGCGTCGCCTCATGGGCTTCTCCGGCGGGGTCGGCCAGCTGCGCGGGCTGCTCGGCAGCGGCGGCCTCACGGCGGCGCTGCACGCGGTGTTCGCGCTGGTGGCGATCGCGTTGCTGGCGTTGCTGGACCCGTGGCTGGCCGTCGCGGCGGTCGGGATCTTCGGGCTCGTGCTCGGGGCGATGCTGTGGCTTTCCGTGCGCCAGCAGCGGCACGACACCGAGGTGCTGTCCGCCGTGGACGACGTGCAGGCGGCCGTGTACCCGGCGATGCTCGGCATCGACGACGTGCGGGCGTTCGGCGCGCAGTCCTATGTGGTCGGTCGGTGGAGCAAGGCGTTCCGCTCGCAGAAGCGGTCCGACGACGTCGGCCTGCGGTACGCGGAAATCGCCAGTGCGCTGGCCGTGGCCTGCTATCCGGCGCTGCTCGCGGTGCTGTTGCCGATGGCGTCGGGCCTGGGGTTCACCGGGCAGTGGACCGTGGTGATGGTCGCGATGACGCTCAACCTCACCGCCACCCGGCTGCAGAGCGCGCTCGTCGGCCTGTTCGCCATCGGGCCGGTGCACGCCCGCCTCGCGCCGGTGCTGACCACGCGGCCCGAGACGCCGGCGCGCCCGACCCCGCTGCCGGCCGCGCGCGGTGCGGTGGAGCTGTGCGACGTGAGCTTCCGCTACCCCGGCCAGACCCGTGACCTGCTCACGGACATCTCCCTGCGCATCGAGCCGGGGGAGTTCGTGGCGTTGATCGGAGCGTCGGGCGCGGGCAAGTCGACGCTGCTGCGCCTCATGCTCGGCCTCGACCGGACCGAGCGCGGCAGCGTGCTGGTCGACGGCGTGGACGTGAACACGTGCGACGTCGACGAGTTGCGCACGCGGATCGGTTACGTCGCACAGGACGCGACGCTCATGCGCGGCACGCTCGCTGAGGTCATCTGCGGTGCGGCGGCCGAGGTGGATCTCGACCTCGCGCAGCGGGCGGCCGAGCAAGCGCAGCTCTGGGACGTCGTCGCGGCCCTGCCGATGGGCCTGCACACGCAGGTCACCGACGGGGAAAGCGGCCTGTCCGGCGGCCAGGTGCAACGCCTGCTGCTGGCCCGCGCCCTCGCCAAACGGCCCGCCGTGCTGCTGCTCGACGAGGCCACGAGCGCACTCGACGCCGCCGCGCAGGAGCGGGTGCGGCGCGCGGTCGACGACCTGCGGCTGACCCGGGTGGTGGTGGCCCACCGGCTCTCCACCATCCGCTCGGCCGACCGGATCGCCGTGCTGGAGCACGGCCGCATCGCCGACCTCGGCACCTTCGCCGAGCTGTCCGGCCACTCGACGGCTTTCGCCCGGCTGGTGGGCAGCGCCCGCCGGCTCGACTGAGGGGACAACCATGACGAAGAGCATCAATCGGATTACGAGGTTCAACCGGTCGCTGCGCGTGCTGACCGTGCCCGGCGACGCCGTGTACCTCACGAGCGAGCGCACGACGCAGACCCGGCTGGCCGGTGCGCTCGTCGAGCAGCTGGCACCGCTGCTGGTCGACGGGCAGCACAGCCGCGAAAGCATCAAGCAGGCGCTGGCGGAAGCCGACCCGGCGCGCATCGACGTGGCGCTGGACCGCTTGCGCCGCAGCGGGTACGTCGTGGAGGTGGACCCCGAGGTCGACCCGCGCGTCGGCGGCTACTGGGAAGCGTCCGGTGTGGACGGTGACGACGCCGTGCGCCGACTGTCCGGTGCGGACGTGCGGGTGCTGACCGCCGGCGACGTCGACGCGGCCGGGTTCACCGAGGCCCTCACGGCGCTCGGCACCGGCGTCACGACGGATCCCGAGGCGCCGGCCGGGTTCACCGTCGTCCTCACCGACGACTACCTGCGCCCCGAGCTCGCCGAGTGGGGCACGAAGTTCCACGCGGCCGGCACGCCGTGGCTGCCGGTGAAGCCGGTCGGCAGCATGATCTGGGTCGGCCCGGTCTTCGAACCCGGCGTGACCGGCTGCTACGAATGCCTGCGCGTGCGGCTGTCCAACAAGAACGTGCTGGCCAGCTACCTGCGCCAGCGCGGCGTGCTCGACAGCCCGGCGCTGGTCAACTCCGTGACCGGCACCGGCGTCACGCGGGACCTGGCGCACCGCCTCGCCGCGCTGCACGTGGGCAAGTGGCTCACCGGCGCGTTCGCCGCGGGCCGGGCCGCGATGCCGGCGCCGCCGGGCGGAGTGGCCGCGCAGTACGGCACGCCGTGGCAGTCCGAGGTCATCACGCTCGACACGGTCAGCCTCACGCAGGAGCACCACCCGTTCCAGCGCCGGCCGCAGTGCCCGCTGTGCGGGGAGCCAGACCTGCAGGCCGACCGCATGGCGGCGCCGGTGCGGCTCGAGCCGCGCCCGCGCATGGCGAGCAGCGACGGTGGTTACCGCTCTAGCCCGCCGGAACAGTTCGTGGCGCGCTACGAGCACCTGATCAGCCCCGTCACAGGCCCCATCAGCAACCTCGTGAAGGTGCCGCTGGAGGTCGAGGGCCTGCACACCTACACCGCGGGCCAGAACTTCGCGATCCCCATGGCCAACGCCAACGACCTGCGTGCCGGCCTGCGCAGCTGCAGCGCGGGCAAGGGGATGAGCGACGCGCAGGCCAAGGCGTCGGCCGTCGGCGAGGCGATCGAGCGCTACTCGGGGCTGTTCCACGGCGACGAGGCCCGCCGCACCGCGCGGCTGGCCGACCTCGACCCGGCCGAGGTCGTCCACCCCAACGCGCTGCACCTCTACAGCGACGACCAGTTCCGCGACCGCAAGGAGTGGAACTCGCGCCCGTCGCACTTCCACTGGGTCGCCGACGACCTCGACCCGCAGGCCGAGATCGAGTGGTCACCGGTGTGGTCGCTGACCGAGCAGCGCACCAAGCTGTTCCCGACCTCAGGCTTGTATTTCGCTTACCACAACCCGAAAACCCCGTTCCAGGCCGGCGCGAACTCCAACGGCTGCGCGGCGGGCACGAGCCTCGAGGACGCGATCCTGCAGGGCTTCATGGAGCTGGTGGAGCGCGACACCGTGGCGATGTGGTGGTACCACCGCCTGCGCCGCCCGGCGATCGACCTGTCGACGTTCGACGTGCCGTACTTCGCGCAGTGGCAGCAGCGCTACGACGAGCTGGAGCGCGACACCTGGGTGCTGGATCTGACCAACGACCTGGGCATTCCTTCCGTGGCCGCGGTTTCCGTGCGCCGCGACAAGCCCGCGCAGGACATCCTGTTCGCCCTCGGCGCGCACTTCGACGTGGAGGTCGCGATCGGGCGGGCGCTGTCGGAGATGAACCAGTTCCTGCCCGCCGTGATCGGGATGAAGGCCGACGGTTCGGGTTCCTACGCCTACAACGACCCGGACCAGCTGCACTGGTGGCGCAACGCGACCGTGGAGAACCAGCCGTACGTGCTCCCGGCCGAAGGCGCGTTGCGCACCCGGGCCGACTTCGAGCGCTACGAAAGCGCCGACGTGCGCGAAGACGTGCTGCGCGCCGAGCGGGCCGTGGCCGAGCGCGGGATGGAAATGCTGGTGCTGGACCAGACGCGGGTGGACATCGGCCTGCCCGTGGTGCGCGTGCTGGTGCCGGGAATGCGGCATTTCTGGCCCCGCTTCGCGCCCGGCCGGCTCTTCGACGTGCCGCGCGAACTGGGCTGGATCGATGAAACGCCGTCCGAAGCCGACCTCAACCCGATTGCGATGTTCCTATGACCACGCTCGAACGCACCGCCGAACACACCGTCACCTTCCGCCGCGACGTGTCCGTGCTGACCAAGGACGACCAGGTCCTGCTCGGCCTGGCCGACCGTGCGGGTTACCGCCTGCGCGGCGTCGGCGCCCCGATGCTGGCGGCCCTGGAGCAGGTCCGCGCCGGGCTGCACACCGAGGACGAGCTGGCCGCCGAGCACCCGCAGTCGCCGGTCGCGACCGTGCTGACGAAGGTGGAACCCTTCCTGGCCACGGGTTTCCGCCTGCGCGGCGAGCGCGTGGCCGTGCTGGAGCGCACCGGCGTGACCGGGCTGCGGCCCGAGCTGCCGGAGCTGGCCGGCGCGTGGCTGCGGCTGGGTAAGTTCAGCCTTCTGCGCCGTCGCGGCGGGGAGCTGGTGGTGGAGTCGCCGCTGAGCAAGTACCGCGCGGTGCTGCTCGACGCGGCATTGGCCGGAGCCGTGGCCGCGCTCGCCGTGGCGCAGCCTTCGTCGGAAGTGGACACCGAGTGGTGGCCCGTGGTGGCCGCGCTGGCGGGCGCGGGCTTCCTCGACGTCGGAGCCGACGGCGAGTTCCCCGTGGACTCCGACGACGTGCTGCGCCAGTGGGATGTGCACGACCTGTACTTCCACAGCCGCAGCCGCATCGGTCGCACCGACGAGGCGTTCGGCGGCCGGTTCCCCTACGTCGGCGAGATCGAGCCCCTGCCCGCGGTGGCGCCCGCGCCGGACGGACCGCGCACGGAGCTGTTCCGCCCGTCCTTCGACTCCGTGCGTGCCGCTGACCAGGGGCTGCAGGAAACGATCGAGGCCCGCCAGTCCATCCGCGCCTACGGCGAGGAGCCCATCACCGCCGAGCAGCTGGGCGAGTTCCTCTACCGCACGGCGCGCGTGCGCGGCACCTACGGCCCGCGGCCCGAGGCGCGGATGCCGTACGAGGGTTCGAGCCGCCCGTATCCCTGCGGTGGCGCGGGGTACGAGCTCGAGCTGTACGTCACCGTCCGCCGGTGCAAGGGGCTGGAGCCCGGCATCTACCACTACGACGCCGGCGATCACGTGCTCCGGCTGATCAACACCGAGGCCGAAGCGCGCGACGAGCTGCTTCGCGTGGCGACGCTGTCGACCGGCGGCCAGGCTGTGCCCGACGTGCTGGTCACCATGACGTCGCGCTTTCAGCGACTCGCGTGGAAGTACCAGTCGATCGCGTACGCGGTGACGCTCAAGCACGCCGGCGCGCTGTACCAGACCATGTACCTGGTGGCGACCGCGATGGGCCTGGCCGGCTGCGGGCTGGGGAGCGGCGACGCCGACGCGGCGGCGCGCGCGTTCGGCCTGGACTACCTGAAGGAGTCCTCGGTCGGCGAGTTCATCCTGGGCAGTGCCCCGCCCCAGCTGCCCGCCCCGGTGAGCGGCGACGGCGCGCTCGACTGGCGGGCCGGCAACGACCCGGGCTGGCAGGCCGAGGCACTCGCCGCGCGGAGGCGGTGACGTCGTGTCCGAGCTGCTCGTCTCCCGGATCTGCGGCCTGCCCGCCGGCGTGCTCGACGGTCTGCGTGCCCCGGAGACCGTCGCCCTGCTGGAGGAGGCCGAGTCCGCCGCCGCGCGCAAAACCGCGCTGGCGGAACCGGTTTGCGATGCGTTGCACGCCGTGATCGGCCGCGACGAGCTGTCGCGCGAGCAGCGGCGCGGTCTGATCCGGCTTCGTCGGAGCGTGTTCAACGAGCGCTCCGACGAAGCCGGCGTCAGGCTCGCGCGGGAAGTACTGGCCGCCGAGGAGGCGGACCGGCTCGGCGAGTGGCACCAACTGCTGGTGCGCGAGCGTGAGCTACTGGAGAAGGCGACGCGGGCGCTCGGCGCGGAGCTGGCTTCGGCGCAGCACGCCGTGGCTTCGGCCCTGCGCAGCCGGCCCGTGCTGGCCGGGCTGGCGCTGGCGAGCCCCGAGTTCGTCACGGCGTTCACCGAACGCGCTGAGCTGGGCAAACCCGGTGGCCGGCTGAGCCGCAGCGCGGTGTCGTACCTGGTGCGGACCACGTTGAAGCCGAGCCCGTTCGGTGCGTTGACGACCGTCGGCGTCGGGGACTTCGGCGGCGCAGTCGACCCTGGCGCGGGGTGCCGGCTGGTGAGTTCCTCGCGTGTCGCCGCGCGGCTCGCGTATGCGGCGCTGGAGGACGACCCGATCGTGGTGCCCAATGTGGACACTCGTCTGGTCGGCGCGGAGTGGCTGGCCGCACTGCCCGTGCACCTGATGCGCCACGGCGTGTACTTCCGCGAGGACGAGGTCACCGCGCTGGCCGGGCCGGTGCCGCTCGACGCGCGGCCGCGGCGGTTGCGTGAGCTGGCCGCGGAGCTGGGCTGCGCCGTCGACGACGTGCGCCGGCTCGTGGACCAGGGGTTACTGCTGGTGAGCCCGCCGTGGCGGCTCGACGAACCCCGGCACTTCACCGCCTGGGGACGTCCTTCGCTGGCCGAAGCCGAGAAGGTCGTGGCCGGCAGCGCGGACGGCCGGCGCCGGGCAGACGCCGTGCTCGCGTTGCGCGGCCGGCTGCGAACCGTGCTGGCGGAACGCGATCCGGCGCGTGCCGGCTGGCTCGACGGGCTGGGTCTGGTGCACGAAACCGTCGCGCACGGCCCGGAGCCGGAGACCGCGCCGCCCGCGTGGGTGGCGGGGGAGCTCGACCGGCTCGACGGCCTGCTGGGCGCCACCGCGCGGCCGCGCGCGGGGTACTACGACCTGGTCCGGTTTTTCCTGCACCACTTCGAGCTTGGCGGCGTTGCCGACCTGGCCGAGTTCGCGTTCCGCGCGGTGCGGGACCTGGACCCGATGCTGTGGCTTTCGCGCTGCGCCGTGCCCGAACCCGACGTACGCGACATCGTCGGCCCGAGCATCGGCCGTCCGGCGCACTCGGTGTTCTGGCAGGTCGCGGGTGATTCGCTGGTGGTCAACCAGGTGCACCCGGGTTACCTCGGCGCCGTCTCGCGCTGGGCCGGCGTGCCCGGCCTGGCAGCCCGTGTCGAAGCGGCGGTGGCTTCGTTGCACGAGAAGCGTTTCCCGGGTTGCGCGGTGTACCAGGTGACCGCGCACGCCGACTGGACGGACACGCAGCGGCCGGCCGTGCGTTCGGCGCCGTGGCTGTCGTGGGGTGCCGAACGTCCGTCGGCCGGGCCAGGTGGCGTGTCGATCGACGGGTTCCGCGTGCGCCACGACCTGGCCACGGGCACGTTGGAGGTGCTCGACCCGGCCGGGCGGCCGGCCGCGTTGAGCTACCTCGGCGCCGTGCCCGCGCACCTGCTGCGCGGGGTACCGCGGGTGCTGCAGCTGCTGTCGGATCCGTGGCTGTCGCTGGGCCCGTGGGCTCCGGTGCCGGGCGCGGGTTTCCGCGAGCGCGTGACCGACGGGCGGCTGGTGCTGCGCCGTGCTCGCTGGGCGCTGCCGGCGTCGGCGCTGCCCGCCGTCGCCGGCGGACCCGATGTGGACTTCCTCCGCGCCGGCCGGATGTTCCTGGCCGAGCACGGTTTGCCCGAGCAGGTGTTCGTCCGTGGTCTGGCCGCGGGCGGGGTGCCGCAGGGGAAACCGCAGTGGCTCAGCTTCGCCCACCCCCTTGCGGCGTGGACGGCGTTGAAAGGCCTGGCCGGCGCGGGGGAGCTCGAACTCACGGAGGCGCTGCCCGCGGCCGGGGCGAGCGTCGGGCGCGTGACCGAGTTCCTGACGGTGGTGACCCATGCTTGAGACCTTGCTGCGGCCCGACTGGCGTTACTGGCGCGTGTACGTCCCGGACCTCCCGTCCGTCACGCGGCTGCTGAACGAGGTGGTGCGGCCGGTGGTCACTGAACACCCGTTGCGCCGTTGGTTTTTCCTGCAGTACATGGACATGTCGGGCCTCCAGCTGCGCGTTCGGGTTCAGGCGCAGCCGGATGCCGGTGCCGTGGTCGAAGCCGACTTGGACCGCCGCTTCGCCGAACGCGGCACGGAGGTCGTGAAGCGCTGGTACGAGCCGGAGCTGGCGAAGTTCCGCGGCCCCGACGGCGTCGAGTTCGCCGAGCGCGTGGCCCACCTGGGCAGCGACACCGCGCTGGAGTTGCTCCCCGGCCGCGCCTCCGCCCACCGCATCACGCAGGCCGCGGCCCACACCGCCGCGATCGTCGAGGGCCTGCCCGCCGACCAGCAGGTGAGCTTCCTGCACCAGTACGCCTGGTACTGGTCGGGCCGCGGCGCGCGCACGGTCGCCTGGCGCCCGGCCGCGGCCACCGCCCGCCCGGACGACCCGGCCGCGGTGCGCCAGGCGGGCCGGCTGTTCGAGAACGTGACGCGCGAACTGGCCACCGACCGCGTCGGCAAGCCCCTGCGCCGCTACGCCGAGCGCTTTTGGACGGAGTACCGCGAATCGGCACGGCGAGTTTCGCCTTACCGTGCGGCATTCCAGCACGTCCACCTCATGAACAACCGGCTCGGCGCAGTTCCCGGAGAGGAGGCCCAAATCGCGCGGTTGTTGTGGGTGCGGCGATTGCGTAGCATCGGTAATTGATCGGGTAATCCGATAAAACAACAGTTGGGGAGAAATACCATGGACTCAGGCTCCAGCGGCGTTGCCGGCGGTATCGGCGACCCGGACGACGACCACCCGAACCCCGTCGGCGACGCCGTGGTCAGCGGCGTGCGCTCCGTCCTCGACAAACTCGGCCCGGCGGGCAAAAAAGCCGCCGACCAGCTGCCGAAGAAAAAGGACAAGTAAAGCCGCGATTATTCCGGCGAACGTGCCCGCGCGCCGCGAGGGGAAATACGCGTGAACAATGCGGTCACGCACTGACCCGCCAACCGGCAGGGGCGCGGAGAGCGATCCTGACTGTCGCTCTCCGCGCCGGTCGGCCGGCTATTTCGTGCGAGCCGCGATCCAATCCGCGATAACGTCCACTCGCGACGTCGTTTCGACGGTCGCGTGAGGGCAGTCCGGGCCAGTCGTCTCCACGGAGATGAGCTGGCCGCCGCTGCCGGACGGGACGAAGTAGGGCGCGCCCGAGTCGTAGACGCATGCGCTGGTGGTGGGCGAGGGCGCGACGCCGCGGACGCCGACGGTGGTGCTGCCCACGGAGGCGATCTGCACGGTGCCCTGCTGCAGCTTCGAGGACGGCACGGGGTTCTTCGCCGTGTGGCTGCCCCAGCCCGCGAGGGTGAGACGCTGGCCGGCGGCCGGGATCAGGCGGTTCACGGTCAGCGGCGTGATGTTCGGGACCGCGCTGTCGAGCTGCACGAGGGCGACGTCGTTCTCCGCGGATTGCAGCACCTGCGTGGCCTTGCGGGTGACGCCCGCCTCCTTCGCTTCGTCGACCAGGCCGAGCGTGACGGTGGTCGGGTACGGCACCGGGCCGGACACGCGGTTGCGCTGCGCGTCGTGGAAGCAGTGGCCGGTCGTGAGGATCCACGTGGGCGCGACGAGGGAGCCCGAGCAGAAGCTCGTGTACGTGCTCCCGTCCGGGCGCGGGATGCTCGCCATGGTCAGCTTGGCCGTGAAGCCGTACTGGCCCGGGGCCACGTCGGTCCCGTCGGCGACGGCCAGGGCCGGGCCGGCGGTGAGGAGGGGCAGGAGGGCTGCTGCGGTGAGAGCGGCGCGGACGCGCATTCTTTCCCTTCGTCGGGCCACCGGCGGCGCGCCGATGATCGACCCTCAACGCTATCCAGCTACTTCCGGGTCAGGAATTCCCTTGTCGGGCGAAAGAAAACGGGCCCCGCGACCTGTGCGCGGAGCCCGTCTTCTGGTATCTGGGTGTCAGTGGGTCTGCGACAGCACCCAGTCGGCCACCACGTCGACGCGTGAGGTCGTCTCCAGCTGGTCGTGTGGGCAGTCGGGGCCTTCCGACTCGACCGCCACGATCCGGCCACCGTGGCCCGAAGCCACGAAGTAAGGTGCGCCCGAGTCGTAGAGGCAGGCGCTGGTGTCCGCGGCCGGCGCGACGCCGTGCACGCCGAGGGTGGTGGCCGCGACCTCGCCGACTGCCACGGTGCCCTGCTGCAGCTTCATCGACGGAGCCGCGTCCACTGAGCTCAGTGCTCCCCAGCCGGCGAGGGTGAGCTTCTGCCCGACCGTCGGCTCGGAGCGGCTCACCTTGAGCGGCGTGATCCCGCGAACCGGCTTGTCGAGCTTCGCGAGCGCGATGTCGCCTGCGCCGGCCTGGACCACGTCGGTGACCTGGCGCGTCACGCCGAGCTTGCCGCGCTGCACGGTGGTGCCGAGCAGCACCGAAGTCGGGTACGGCACCGGGCCGGAGATCGGGTTGCGGTTCACGTCGTGGAAGCAGTGGCCGGCGGTGAGGATCCACTGCGGCGCGACGAGCGCGCCCGAGCAACCGCTGTCGTAGTGCGTGCCGTCGGGCCGCGGGATGTTCGTCATCGTGAGCTTCGCGGCGAACTCGAACCGGCCCTGCGGCACGTCGGATCCGTTGGCGACGGCCGAAGCGGGTGCGACGGTGGCGAGCGCGGCCCCGAGCGTGAGCAGAGCCGCGGAAACAATCGCGCGAACGCGCATGTCACTTTCCCCCTGGTCAGTGGCACCGGTCCCGGCCGGTGATCGGCGCAGCTTAGCGATGACCGGGGTTCACTCGAAAGAGTTCGGGCAACCGGGCTGCCCGTGGAGCCGGCCCGGTTGCCCGGAGGTTCAGTTCACGCCGACGAGGTCGACGACGAAGATCAGCGTCTCGTTCGGCTTGATCACGCCGCCCGCGCCACGCTCGCCGTACGCGAGGTGCGGCGGGATCACCAGCTGGCGACGGCCGCCGATCTTCATGCCGGCCACTCCCTGGTCCCAGCCGGGGATGACCTGGCCGGCGCCGAGCGCGAAGCGCAGCGGCTCGCCGCGGTTCCAGGACGCGTCGAACTCCGCACCGGTGGAGTGCGAGACGCCGACGTAGTGGACCGTCACTGCATTGCCCGGCTGGGCCTCCGCGCCGTCACCGACGGTGAGGTCGGTGATCTCCAGTTCGGCGGGAGGGGGTCCGTCCGGGCGGTCGATTTCGGGCTTTTCCAAGGTCATGGCGCTCACCGTACCCAGCGGCGTCGCGCTGCGCCGATCGGACTAGGCCCAAAGAGGGGTTAAACGCGAATAGTCTTCACACTTCATCTACCCGTCGGTAGCGTGCGCTGGGTCACCCCTGGGGGAACCTCGTGGACGGGAGCTCCGGCATGCGACGACGCATCCGCACCCTGGCTGTTTCGGCCCTGGCCGTTGTCGCGGCGGGACTCGTGACAGCGGTCGGCGGCGCGCCACCCGCCTCGGCAGCCTTGCCCGGCAACGACTACTGCGCCGGCCAGTGCAACGACATCCTCCCGCCGGGGGAGAACGGCGGCGCGACGCTGGCGGAGATTCTCGGCAACAAGGCGTTCGGCACGCAGCCCGCGCACGCCGACGACCAGCTCGGCAAGTACGCCGACCTCGCCGGCGGCTACAAAACGCTGACCACCGACACCATCGGCAAGTTCTTCAACGACTCCTCCTTCGGCGTCCCCGCCGACCAGGTCGCGAGCACGCTCCAGCCCCGCTCCGACGTCACGATCACCCGCGACAAGGCCACCGGCGTCCCGCACATCCAGGGCACCACGCGCTCGGGCACCGAGTTCGGCGCCGGCTACGCGGCCGCGCAGGACCGCTTGTGGCTCATGGACATCATGCGCCGCGTCGGCCGCGGTCAGCTGACCTCGTACGCAGGTGGCGCGCCCGCGAACCGCGAGCTCGAGCAGTCGTTCTTCGCCGCCGCGCCCTACACCGAGGACGAGCTGCAGCAGCAGATCGAAGCGACGGCCGCCAGCGGCCCGCGCGGCAGGCAGGGCCTCGCCGACTCCCAGGCCTACGTCGACGGGATCAACAAGTACATCACCGATTCCCACAACGGCCGCTACTTCCCGGGCGAGTACGTGCTCACCGGTCACGTCGACGCGATCACCAACGCCGGCACTATCGAGCCGTTCAAGCTCACCGACCTCGTGGTGCTCGCGTCCGTGGTCGGCGCGCAGTTCGGCGCAGGCGGCGGTGGTGAGGTGCAGAACGCGATCGCGAAGCTCGCGTTGCAGGAGAAGTACGGCGTCGCCAAGGGCGAGCAGGTCTGGCAGAGCCTGCGCTCGGCCGACGACCCCGAAGCCGTGAAGACGCTGCACGACGGCCAGACCTTCGACTACGGCATGACCCCGGCCAATCCGCAGGGCTTGGCCTTGCCGGACAAGGGTTCCGTCACGCCGCAGCAGCTCGTCTATGACCAGTCCGGCTCCGCGACTACCAACTCGCCCGCGAAGGTCGACGTCAAGGCGCCGGCGGACCAGCAGGCGGCGAAAGGCATGTTCGACAACGGCGTGCTGCCCGGCGACATGCTGAGCGACAAGCACGGCATGTCCAACGCGCTCGTCGTCTCGGGTTCGAAGACCGCCAGCGGCCACCCGGTCGCCGTGTTCGGCCCGCAGACCGGGTACTTCGCGCCGCAGCTGCTCCTACTGCAGGAACTTCAGGGCCCGGGCATCAGCGCGCGCGGCGCGTCGTTCGCCGGCATCTCGATGTACGTCCTGCTCGGCCGCGGCCAGGACTACTCGTGGAGCGCCACGACGTCGGCGCAGGACATCATCGACACGTTCGCGCTCCCGCTGTGCGACCCGAGCGGCAAGGCGGCCACGAAGGACTCGAACTACTACCTGTACCAGGGCCAGTGCCTGCCGATGGACACCGTGGAGCGCAAGAACTCCTGGTCTCCGACGGTGGCCGACGGCACCGCCGCCGGTTCGTACACGCTGCGCAGCTACCGCACGAAGTACGGCCCGGTCGTCAGCCGCGCGACGATCGGCGGCAAGCCGGTGGCGTACGCGTCGCTGCGGTCCTCGTACTTCCACGAGGTCGATTCGCTCATCGGCTTCCAGGAGTTCAACGACCCCGACTTCATCCACTCCGCGGCCGACTTCCAGCGGGCCGCGAGCGACGTGAACTTCACCTTCAACTGGTTCTACGCCGACTCCAAGGACGTCGCCTACTTCAACTCCGGCGCCAACCCCGTCCGCAATTCCACTGTGGACCCGATGATGCCGGTGTGGGGCGACAAGGGCTACGACTGGCAGGGCTGGAACCCCGACGGCAACAAGGCGAACTACACGCCGGCCTCGCAGCACCCGCAGTCGGTCAACCAGGACTACTACGTCAGCTGGAACAACGCGCAGGCCAAGGGCTACGCCTCGGGCGGCGCCGACAAGTCGGCCGTGCACCGAGCCGACCTGCTCGACACGCGTGTGAAGGCGCTCATCAACAGCGGCACCAAGGTGACGCGCGTGAACCTCGCGCAGGCCATGGAGGACGCGGCGCTCGCCGACTTGCGGGCCGAGGAGGTCTTGCCGCTTCTGCTGCAGGTGCTCGACAAGACGCCGCTCACCGGCGCGGCGGCCGACGCCGAGGCGAAGCTGAAGACGTGGCTGCAGCACGGTCACCAGCGCGTGGAATCGGCGCCGGGCAGCAAGGCGTACAACGACGCCGACGCGATCCGGATCATGGACGCGTGGTGGCCGCTGCTCGTCACCGCGGAGTTCAAGCCCGCACTGGGCGACGACGCGTTCACCGCGATGACGAACGTGCTGCAGGTCAACGAAAGCCCGTCCGGTTTCCAGAACGAGCTGCCGGGCAAGCACGTCGGCCAGCCACACCAGGGTTCGTCGTACCAGCACGGCTGGTGGGGTTACGTCAGCAAGGACATCCGCACGGTGCTGGGGCAGCCCGTCGCCGGTCCGCTGGGCAGCACGTTCTGCGGCGGCGGCGACCTCACCACCTGCCGCACCGCGCTGGTCGACTCGCTGACGGCGGCCACGGCGCAGCCCGCCACCACCGTGTACCCGGGTGACGCCGACTGCTCGGCCGGTGACCAGTGGTGCGCCGACACCGTGATCCAGCGGCCGCTCGGCGGCATCACGCACGACAAGATCAGCACACAGAACCGGCCGACGTTCCAGCAGGTCGTGGAGTACCCGGCCCACCGCGGCGACAACGTCAGCAACCTCGCCGCGGGCAAGCCGGTGAGCGCCACGAGCGCCGAGACCGGCTTCTACAACTCGCCCGCGTCGAACGCCGTGGACGCAAACGCGAACACGCGGTGGGCAAGCGACTGGAGCGACAACCAGTCGATCACCGTCGACCTCGGTTCGGTGCAGCAGGTCGCGCGCGTGGTGCTGTCGTGGGAAGCGGCGTACGCGAAGGGCTACAAGGTGCAGCTCTCGGCCGACGGCGAGAACTGGCGCGACGCGGCCGTGGTGACCGACGGCAACGGCGGCGCGGACAACGTGTCGTTCACCCCGTCGGACGCCCGGTTCGTCCGGATGCAGGGCGTGCAGCGGGGGACCGGTTACGGCTACTCGCTGTACGAGTTCGAGGTGTACGCGCACTGAAAGACGTGGTCGGCTCGCCGGCGCGGGTGAGCCGACCGCCACATCACGGCTGCGAGGCCGTGGGCGCCATTGCCGATCCGGCCAAAAGTAGGCGCGCCCCCCCGGGCATACCGGAAGCCTGCGACGCAGGTCATAGCGCCGTGGCTGTGGCCGGATCGGCAACGGTGATACAGCTACGGTGTCTTTCATGGACGATTGGACACCGCGCACGATCGCGATCGCGGCCGGGCGGCCGCACGGCCCCGGCGAGCCCCTGAACACTCCGATCGTGGCCACGAGCACGTTCGAAGCCGGCGGTGACTCCGTCTACGCGCGCTCCGACGGCACCGAGACCTGGCACGCGCTCGAAGAGGCCGTCGGTGCGCTGGAAGGCGGCCACGCCACCAGCTTCGGCTCCGGTGTCGCGACCCTGTCGGCCGTGCTGGACACGCTGCCGGTCGGCTCGTCCGTGGCGGTCCCGACGTTCAGCTACGCGGTGACGCGCGGCGCGATGCACCACGCGGAGAAAATGGGCCGCATCACCGTCACCGAGCTCGAACCCACCGACACGCAGGCGTGGCTCGACTGCGATGCCGACCTGCTGTGGCTCGAGTCGCCGACGAACCCGACGCTCGAAGTGATGGAGATCGAGACCATCGCGCGCGGCACCCGCGGCCGGGTCGTCGTGGACAACACCTTCGCGACGCCGCTGCACCAGCAGCCGCTGAAGCTGGGCGCGGACATCGTGGTGCACAGCGCGACGAAGCTCATCGGCGGTCACAGCGACCTGTTGCTGGGCATCACCGTCGCGGCCGATGAGTCCATCGCGGCCGAGCTGCGCGGCGCGCGTACGCGCATCGGCTCGACGCCCGGCGCGCTCGAAGCGTGGCTCGCCTTGCGCGGCCTGCGCACGATGCCGGTGCGGCTTGCGGAGCAGACGAAAACGGCGGCACTGCTGGCTTCCCGCTTGGCGGAACACCCGGCCGTCACGAAGGTGCGTTACCCCGGGTTCGGGATGATGGTGTCGTTCGAGCTGGCCACGGCCGAAGCCGCCGACAAGGTGTGTTCCACCGTCCGGCTGATCCGCGCGGCGACGAGCCTCGGCGGCGTGGAAAGCCTGGTGGAGCGGCGTGCGTGGCTGCCGGGTGAGGAGCGCGTGCCCGCCGGTTTGCTGCGCTTCAGTGTCGGCCTGGAGGACCCGGAAGACCTCTGGCGCGACCTCGTTACCGCATTGGGCTGAACTCGGTCAACAATTCACGGAGCTTCGCCGGCGGGCCGGAAACTGTTACAGTAAAGGCACGGTTCCGCCGGCTTTCGTGTGTGTGAGCGCGGTGTTGAGCCACTTCATCGCCAGGGTCCGCGGGTTCGTTACCTCCATTTACGGTGCTTTTAATCACCGTCGAAAACGTTTCGTGTTCCCCCCATTTCTCCGGCAGGATCAGCGGACGCGGTGGGGGTCACCGCGCTTTCTTCCAGGGAGAACAACACGTGAAGAAGACCCTGGGCAGACTCGCGGGCGCTGTGCTCGCAGGCGCCCTGATCAGCCTCGCCGTCACGCCCTCCGCCTTCGCGCAGGACGAAAACGGCAGCACTCCGGCGACGTCGGAGACCGCCCCGGCGACCACCGACGCGCCGGTTACGGACGCACCGACGTCCGACGCGCCCACTTCGGACACGCCGAGCTCGGACGCCCCGACTTCCGAGGCGCCGTCCTCTTCGGACACCCCGCCCACCACCGGCGGGCAGCCGACCGACACCAGCCAGCCGGGCAACCCGGGCAACACCGGTGAGCCGAGCGACTCGTCGACCCCGACCACGTCGGGCTCCGAAGAGACCTCCACGCCGGAGGAGCCGCCGTACGAGGACGACATCGCTTACGGCGTCGACTTCGACGGTGGCCAGGGCCTGTTCGTGATCGCCTGCGCCGCGGGCGAGCCGACCAACGTGTCCTCGACCGACTTCGACCTGATCGAAGGCCCGCACCAGGACGAGACCGACGGCCGCTACTGGGGCTGGCTCGTGCAGCGCCACGACGGCGTGTCCTTCGACGCCGGCAACGTGACCGCGACCTGGACCTGCGGCGGCGACCAGACCGGCGACCAGCCGGTTCCGCCGGCGGGCGGCGCGGGCGCGGGCTCCGCGGGCACGACCAACGGTGACGGCAACTCGCAGGTCAAATACGCGCCCAAGGGCGGCGTCGAGACCGGCTTCGGCGGCATGGCCGCTTGATGGCGAATACTGCGCCGATCGTTACCAATCCGACCACAGCCACGGCCGGATGGCTTCGCAGTAACGGTTACGTGCCGCGCGGGGGCCGGCCTACTTTTGGCCGGATTGGTAAGTGCGGGCAGGGCGTCGCGATCGCGGGCGCCCTGCTCCTTTCCCTGACGCTGAGCGGCTGCGGTTCGGATGCCCCGGCAACCGCCGCGAAGCCCGCGCCGGTGAGCAAGCCGGTGCCGGTGACCAAACCGTTCACCGGGCTGAGGCCGACGTCGGTGGAGATCCCGAAGATCGGCGCGAAGTCGTCACTGATCACCGTGCTGCCCAACAAGGACGGGCAGATCTCGGTGCCGTCGGTGAAGACGCCGATGCAGGCCGCGTGGTACCGCCTCTCGCCCGTGCCGGGTGAGGTCGGCCCGGCGATCGTGCTGGGGCACGTCGACGGCAACCACCAGCCGGGCATCTTCTACAAGCTCAAGGACGTCAACCCCGGCGACGAGGTCGACATCGAGCGCAGCGACGGCAAGAAGCTGAAGTTCGTGGTGGACCACAAGGACGAGGTCCCCAAGGACACCTTCCCCACGCAGGCGGTCTTCGGCAACACCGACAAGCCGCAGCTGCGGCTGATCACGTGCGGTGGCGTGTTCGACCACGCCGAGCACAGCTACAAGGACAACATCGTCGTGTACGCGAACCTCGTCTCCTGACCGTTCCCGAACGCGATCACGCAGCCCGGTGCCACCAGCGGCCGGGCTGCGGTCGTTTTCCAGGCCGGTTCAGAGCAACGGCGTGAGCAGCCCGCGCTGCTCTTCCGGCACATACTCCGCGTAGTTGTCATAAAGCGCTCGCCGCGCCAGCCGCGCCGCCAGTTCGCCGTCGGCCGCGCGCACGGCTTCCAGCACCTCGGCGTGGTGGCCCAGCCACGACTGCATCAACGCCGAACGGTCGCGGGCATGCGAGAGTTTGTCCTCGATCAGCTCCAGCACCACTCCGCGCACGACCTCGGCGCTCACTACCAGCAGCGGGTTTCGGGACGCGCGGGCGATCGTCTCGTGGAACGCCACGTCGGCCCGGCTGAACTGCGCGAACCCCTCCTGCGCGCCGGCGCGCATGGCCGCGAGCGCGGTGTCCAAAGCGGACAGATCGGCTTCGGTGCGCAGTTGCGCGGCCAGCAGGTGGGCCGAACCGTCGAGCACCATCCGGAACTGCAGCAGCTCCGCCAGCCCCACGTGGTCGGCGCGGGCGAGCCGGTGCATCGAGCGGTGCAACGCCGCCGGTGACGCGGCCAGCACCTCGGGGCCACGCGGGTCGCCGGGCCGCGACCGGATCAGCTCGGCGGCCTGCAGCACGCGCAATGCTTCCCGCACCGTCGAGCGGCCGACGCCGAACTGCGTCATGAGCTCGCGTTCGCCGGGCAGGCGCTCGCCGGGTTTGAGGCGGCCGCTGACCACGGCCTCCTCGATCTGCTCCACGATCCGCTCGTAGGCGCGGACCGGGGCCACCGGCTCGAACTTCATCCCTTGACCTCGGCGTCGTCTGGTGCCAACCTCAGGCTACTGGTCAGACCAGTGTACTTGCTTGAAGGCCGGTTCAGGAGGCTGAATGAGAGCCCGGCTCCACCTCGCGGCGCTCGCGGTGCTGCTCGCGGCGTCCGCCTGCTCGGCCGGCTCCAGCGCGAGCGTGTCGAGCGGTCCCGACACGCTGTCGGTGGGCTTCACGGCCGAGCCGGCGAACTTCGACTTCACCCACGCCGACGGCGCCGCCATCCCGCAGGCCTTGCTGTACAACGTCTACGAGGGCCTGGTGAAGCTCGACGCGCAGGGCCGGATCGTGCCGCTGCTCGCCAAGTCGTGGACCGTGAGCCCCGACCGCAAGACGTACGACTTCCAGCTGCAGCCGGGCGTGAAGTTCAGCAACGGCGCGCCGTTCACCGCGTCGGACGTGAAATTCTCGCTGCTGCGCGTGAAGACCGACTGGACGATCTCGATCAAGTCGGCCATGGACGTGGTCGACCACGTGGACGTCGTCTCGCCCGACCACGCGCGCGTGGTGCTCTCGAAACCCAGCAACGGCTGGCTGTTCAGCCTCACCAGCCGCCTCGGCGCGATGTTCAGCCCGACCGGCGTGGCCGACCTGGCGAACAAGCCGGTGGGCACCGGGCCGTACGAGGTCGCGTCGCGTCGGCGCGGGGATTCCATCGTGCTCAAGGAGAACCCGGCGTACTGGGGCCGCAAACCGGCGTACTCCACGGTGGTGCTCAAGTACATCGCCGACCCGACCGCGCTCAACAACGCGCTGCTCAGCAACGGCATCGACGTGATCTCCTCACTCACCTCGGCCGACTCGATCCCGCAGTTCCAGGGCGACGACCGGTTCACCGTGCTGCAGGGCACCACCAACAGCGAGGTCACGCTCGCGTTCAACAACCAGCGCGCGCCGCTGAACGACCCGCGCGTGCGCCAGGCCCTGACGTACGCGATCGACCGCAAAGCCGTGCTGGACCTCGTGTTCAACGGCCGCGGCACGCTGATCGGCAGCATGGTCCCGCCCACGGACCCGTGGTACGAGGACCTTTCCGGCGCCTACCCATACGACCCGGCGAAGGCGAAGCAGCTGCTCGCGGAAGCCGGCGTGAAGAACCTCAACCTGCGGCTGCGGATCCCGAACCTGCCGTATGCCGTGTCGGCCGCGCAGGTGGTGCAGTCGCAGTTGGCCGACGTCGGCGTGCGGACCACGATCGAACCGCTCGACTTCCCGGCGGTGTGGCTCAAGCAGGTGTTCACCGACCACGACTACGACCTGTCGATCATCCAGCACGTGGAAGCCCGCGACATCACGACGTTCGGGAAACCCACGTATTACTGGGGGTACGACAGCAAACGGGTGCAGCAGCTGCTGGCCGAGGCCGACAGCGGCACGTCGCAGCAGCAGGTCGCCGACATGAAGCAGGTCGCGCGCCAGCTGAACACGGACGCGGCCGCCGACTGGTTGTTCCTGTACCCCAACGTGATCGTGGCGAAGAACAAGGTCACTGGGTTCGCGAAGAACCAGGTCAGCGAGTCGTTCGACCTCACCGGACTGAGGCCCGCATGACGGTGAAGGTGCTTCGGCGGGTGGCGATCCTCGTGGCGAGTCTCTTCGTCGCGTCGATCGTGGTGTTCCTGTTCATGGCCGTGCTGCCGGGTGATCCGGCACAGGTCGCGCTCGGCGTCAACGCGACGCCGGCGCTGCTGGCGAAGACACGCGCGGAGTTCGGCATCGACCGCTCGCTCGTCACGCAGTACTTCAGCTGGATCGGCGGCGTGCTGCACGGCGACTTCGGCCGCTCGTACGTCACGCGTGAAGCCATCGGGCCGCAGCTGCTCGACCGGCTCGGCGTGACGTTGTGGCTGGTCGGCGCGGGCATGGTGGTGGCGCTGGTGATCGCGGTGCCGGTGGGGATGTTCGCGGCCGTGCGGCACCGCAAGCCCAGTGGGGTCACGGTTTCCGGGCTGTCGCAGATCGGCGTGGCGATCCCCGCCTTCCTCGCCGGGATCATCCTGGTGCAGATCTTCGCGGTGCAGCTGCGCTGGCTGCCGAGCGGCGGATGGACGCCGCCGGACCAGGACGCGGGGCAGTTCGTGCGCGGGCTGATCCTGCCGGCGTTGTCACTCGGGTTGGTGCAGGGCGCGGTGCTCACGCGTTACGTCCGCTCGGCCGTGCTCGACACACTGGGCCAGGACTACCTGCGCACGGCACGGTCGAAGGGCCTGTTGCCGGCGCAGGCGTTGCGGCGCCACGGGTTGCGCAACGCGTCGGTGCCCGTCGTGACGGTGCTCGGCCTGCAGCTCGCGACGCTGCTGATCGGCGCGGTGGTGGTGGAGCGCGTGTTCGTGCTGCCGGGCCTGGGCAGCATGCTGCTCGACGCCGTATCGTCGCGCGATCTGCTGACGGTGCAGGGAATCGTGCTGGTGCTCGTGGCGGGGGTGCTGCTGGTGAACTTCGTCGTGGACGTGCTCTACACGGTGCTCGACCCGAGATTGCGGGGCTCGTGATGACCACGCTCACTCCTGTGCGAAACCGCAGCCTCGTGCTCGGCGCTGTGCTGGTGGCGCTCGTGGTGCTGGCCGCGCTGGTGTCGTTCGTGTGGACGCCGTACGACCCGGTGCAGGTCAACGCACCCGACAAGCTGCTGGGCTTTTCGGCCGAGCACCTGTTCGGCACCGACAAGTTCGGCCGCGACGTGTTCAGCCAGATCATGGTCGGCGCCCGCACCACGCTGTATGTCGGTGTGGTGGCGGTCGGCATCGCCGCGGTGATCGGCACGCCGCTCGGTGTGCTGGCAGGCCTGGCGCCGCGGTGGCTGGGCGAGTTCGTGATGCGCGGGAACGACCTCGTGCTCGCGTTTCCCGCGCTGCTGATGGCGATCATGTTCGGCGCGGTGTTCGGCGCCGACACGCTCACCGCGATGATCGCCATCGGCATCGCGACCATCCCGTCGTTCGCGCGGATCGCGCGGTCGGGGACGTTGCAGGTGGGCAGCAGCGAGTTCGTGCTGGCGGCGCGCGCGGCCGGGCGCTCGCGCGTGAACATCGCCGCGCGCCACGTGCTGCCGAACATCTCGGGCCTGCTGATCGTGCAGTCTTCGGTGTCGTTCGCGATCGCCGTGTTGGCCGAGGCGGCGCTGTCGTTCCTCGGCTTCGGCACGCGGCCGCCGACGCCGTCGTGGGGCCGGATGCTGCAGGAATCGCAGGAGCTGCTGACCGTCCACCCGCGGCTCGCGCTGGTGCCGGGCGTCGCGATCGCGGTGGCGGTGCTCGGGTTCAACCTGCTGGGCGACGGGCTGCGCGACCGGCTCGACCCGCGATTGGCGGCCCGGGCATGACTCTCACGGTGGAAGGCCTGCGGGTCGCCGACCTGGTGCGCGACGTGTCGTTCTCGATCGGCGCGGGCGAACGCGTCGGGCTGATCGGCGAGTCGGGGTCGGGGAAGTCGCTCACGGCGCTGTCGATCATGGGGCTGCTGCCGGACGAGCTGAGGGCGACGGGTTCGGTGCGGCTGAACGATCGCGAGCTGCTGGGCGCGTCCGAACGCGAGCTGTCGCGGTTGCGCGGCGACGGGTTGTCGATGGTGTTCCAGGAGCCGATGACGGCCCTGAACCCGGCGATGCGCGTGGGCCGGCAGGTGACGGAGCCGTTCCGCGTGCACGGCCGGCGGGGGCGTTCGGCGGAGGAACTGCTGGCGGCGGTCGGGCTGCCGGGCACCGCACGGGCGTACCCGCACCAGCTTTCGGGCGGGCAGCGGCAGCGGGTGGTGCTGGCGATGGCGCTGGCCAACGAGCCGTCGCTGCTGATCTGCGACGAGCCGACGACGGCCCTCGACGTGACGGTGCAGGCGCAGATCCTGTCGTTGATCAAGAGTTCGTTGTCCGCTGAGGCCGCGTTGCTGTTCATCACGCACGACCTGGCGGTGGTGGCGTCGGTGTGCGAGCGGGTGCTGGTGATGCTGGACGGGGAGATCGTGGAGCGCGGGTCGGCGCGGTCGGTGCTGACGGCACCGCAGCATGCGTACACGAAGGCTCTGTTGGCGGCTTCTGATCTGGAGGCTTCCCGATGAGTCCGATGATCGAGGTTCGAGATCTGACGCGGTTCTACAAGCGCCGGGATGTTCAGGCGTTGCGCGGCGTGAGTTTCGACGTCGAGGCCGGTCAGCGGTTCGGCATCGTCGGCGAGTCGGGATCCGGAAAGTCGACTTTGGTGCGGTTGCTCGCCGCACTGGATCGGCCGACGTCGGGCACGGTTTCCTTTGCCGGGCGGCGGATCGACAACCTGCCGGAGCGGAAGCTGGGGTTCCTGCGGTCGTCGATGCAGATCGTCTTCCAGGACCCGATGGGTTCGCTCGACCCGAGGATGCGGGTGCGGGACATCATTTCCGAGCCGTTGGGCCGCCGGTCGCCGGAGCGGGTGGCCTCGTTGCTGGCTGCCGTCGGCCTGCCCGCCGACGCCGCTTCGCGCTACCCGCACCAGTTCTCCGGCGGCCAGCGCCAGCGCATCTCCATCGCCCGCGCGCTGGCGCCGAACCCGAGCGTGCTGCTGGCCGACGAGCCGGTGAGCGCCCTCGACGTCTCCGTGCGCGGCCAGATCCTCGACCTGCTGGCGCGCCTGGTGGCGGAGTTCTCGCTGACGCTCGTTTTCGTCTCGCACGACCTCGGCGTGGTGCGGCACGTGTGCGACCGCGTCGCCGTGATGCGGCGCGGGGAGATCGTGGAGATCGGCGACGTCGAGGAGGTTTACGAAACGCCGCAGCACGAGTACACCCGGGAACTGCTGGCCGCCGCGCCCAACCTGCGCGCCGAGCTGGCCCGGCTGATTGGAGGGCCGAGTGGAGGGAGCGCGGAGGATGCCTGACTACCCCGAGGGACTGCCGATCGGCGCCGGTTGGGTGTCTACTTCGGACACTTCGGACGTGGTTTTCCCCTATGACGGCAGTGTGATCGGCTCGGCTCCGGTCGGCACGCCGGCGTTGGCGACGCGCGCGATCGACGAGGCGGTGGCTGTCGCGCGGGAGGTCGAGGCTCTGCCTTCGCGGACGCGTCGGCAGCTGCTGAACGACGTGGCCGCTGCTTTGCGCTCGCGCAGTGCCGAGTTCGAAGCATTGCTGGTCCGGGAAACCGGAAAACCGCTGGTCGACTGCCGGGTCGAGGTCGCGCGCACGATCGTCACCTGGGAAGCCGCGGCCGAAGAGGTGTCCCGCCTGCACGGTGAGACGGTCCCCCTGGACCTGCTCCCGTCGGGCGACGGCCTCGTCGGCTTCTGGAAACGCAAGCCGATCGGCGTTGTCGTCGGGATCGCGGGCTTCAACTACCCGGTGCTGCTGGCGTCGCACAAAATCGCGCCGGCCATCGCGGCCGGCTGTCCGGTGGTCGTGAAGCCCGCGCCGCAGACGCCCTTGGCCACGTTGTGGCTGGTCCACCTCGTCCGCTCGCTGGCGCCCATCCCGGCCATGGTGCAACTGGTCACGGGTGACGCTTCGGTCGGTTCCGCCCTGGTCACCGACCGCCGCGTCGGCGCGGTGTCGTTCACGGGCTCGGCCGCTGTCGGCCACCAGATCGCCCGTGACGCCGCCCCGACCAAGACTCTGCTGGAGTTGGGCTCGAACGCTGCTCTGGTCGTCGCTGAAGACGCAGACCTCGACGCGGCGGCTGACGCTGTGTTGAGGGGCGGCTTCTACGCCTCCGGCCAGGCCTGCATCTCGGTTCAGCGAGTTCTGGTCGTCTCTTCGGTGGCCACGGAATTCACGGCTCGGGTACTCGCTCGCCTGTCCGAAGTCGTCGTCGGCGACCCGCGCTCGGAGGCCACCCGCGTGTCCAAGCTGATCGACCCCCGCTCCACCGACCGTGTCGTCGAGTGGGTCGACAAAGGGACCGCCGCCGGAGCGCGGCTGCTGGCCGGCGGCTCTCTGCGTGACGGCGTCCTGGAACCGACGGTCTTGGCCGACGTCCCCGACGGCGTCGAATGCTGGGACGAAGAAATCTTCGGCCCCGTCGTCTGCCTCCGTACGGTGTCCGATGTGGACTCCGCCTTCGAGGCCGTCAACGCCTCGCGTTACGGCCTCCACGCCAGCGTCTACAGCCGCTCCCTCAGCACTGCCTTCCGCGCCCTCGACGAGCTCGACGTCGGCGGCGTGGTCGTGAACGAAGTCCCCGGCTTCCGCTCCGACACCATGCCCTACGGCGGCGTCAAGGACTCCGGCATCGGCCGTGAAGGCCCCCGTTTCGCCGTGGAAGAACTGACCGTGACGAGGATGGCGGTGCTACGCCCGTGAACTACGAAAACCTCTTCCGCCTGGACGGCCGCCGTATCGTGGTGCTCGGCGGCGGAAGCGGCATCGGCCGCGAAGCCGCGCGGGCGCTGGCCGCGCACGGTGCGCACGTGATCTGCGCGGACCGCGACGTTCCTGCCGCACGGGAGACCCGCGTGGCCGAGGTGTACGGGATCGATCTTCTTCAACCGGGTGCGGTCGAGCGCGCGGCCGAGGAACTGGGCGAGCTCGACGCGGTCGTGCTCACCGCCGGCGTCAACGTTCGCAAGCGGCTGCTGGACTACACCCGCGAGGAGTTCGACCGCGTCGTCGAGCTGAACCTCGGCGTCGCGTTCGAGGTGGTGCGGGCGTTCGGCGGGCCGATGGTCGCGCGCGGGCGGGGCAGCATCATCGGGTTCTCCTCGATTCGCGGCACCACCGTCGAGCCGGGCCAAGGCCCTTACTCCGCAACGAAAGCCGGCCTCGTGCAGCTCTTCCGCACCGCCGCCGCGGAGTTCGGGCCGTCGGGCGTCCGCGTGAACGCCATCGCGCCGGGCGTCGTCGAGACCCCGCTCACCGCGCAGATCAAGCAGAATCCCGGCTGGTACGACGCCTACGCCACCAAGGGCGCCCTCGGCCGCTGGGCGCGCGCCGATGAGCTGGCCGGCGCCGTGGTGTACCTCGCTTCGGACGCTTCGACGTTCGTCACGGGTTCCGTGCTCGCCGTCGACGGAGGCTGGACCGCCGTCGACGGACGTTTCGAACCACCCGCTTCGTGAATCGGAGGTAACGATGGAGCTGGCCGACCTGACCGCGGTGGACCTGGTCGCGGGCTACCGCGCAGGCACGGTGTCGCCCGTCGAGGCGACCGAAGCCGTTCTCACCCGCATCGAGGCGCGGGAGCCGCAGCTGCACGCCTTGTACGCGTACGACGCAGCTTCAGCGCGGTCCGCGGCGAAGCAGTCCGAAGCTCGCTGGCACGCCGGCGAACCGCTGGGCCCGATCGACGGCGTTCCCTTGACGCTGAAGGAAAACATCGCCACCCGCGGCACGCCCGTCCCGCTCGGCACCGCCGCCACCGCCCTCACCCCGGCCGCCGCCGACGCCCCCGCCGCCGCGCGCGTCCGCGAGTCCGGCGCCGTGCTGCTCGCCAAGACGACCATGCCCGACTACGGCATGCTCACCTCCGGCCTTTCCAGCTTCCACACCGCGACCCGCAACCCGTGGGACCTCTCGCGCACCCCCGGCGGCTCCAGCGCCGGCGCCGCCGCGGCCGCCGCCGCGGGCTACGGACCCCTCCACGTCGGCACCGACATCGGCGGCTCCATCCGCCTCCCCGCCGGCTGGTGCGGCCTCGTCGGCCTGAAGCCGAGCTTCGGCCGAGTGCCGGTGGATCCGCCGTTCCTCGGCCGCGCCGCGGGCCCGCTGACCAGGACCGTCGCCGACACCGCGCTGCTGATGGGCGTCCTGTCCGCCCCTGACGCCCGCGACCACCTCAGCCTCCCACCGGCCGCCCTCGACTGGACCGCGCTGGAGTCTTCGTTGCGCGGCCTCCGCGTCGGCCTCCACCTCGACCCCGGCGTCGGCCTTCCCGTCGACCCGCAGATCACCGCCGCCGTCACCGCCGCCGCAGCCCTCTTCGAATCCGCGGGCGCCGACGTCTCCCCGGTCGACCCCTTCCTCACCCGCGAACTCCTCGACGGCCTCGACGTCTTCTGGCGCGTCCGCGCCTGGTCCGACCTGCTCGCCCTTCCCGACGACCGCCGCGCCCGCGTCCTGCCCTACATCGCCACCTGGGCCGAGGCCGCCGGTTCGGTTTCGGCCCTCGACACCTACCGCGGCTTCGCCTGCATCGACCGCATCAGCACCGCGGCGCTGGAGGCCACCGCCGCCTACGACGTCGTCCTCTCCCCGGTCTGCGCCGTCTCCGCCCCCGCCTTCGACGCCGCGTCCCCCACCAACGACCCCGCGCGCCCCTTCGAACACATCCCCTTCACGGTGCCCTACAACATGTCCGGCCAGCCCGCGATCGCCCTCAACTGCGGCTACACCACCGACGGCATCCCGATCGGCCTGCAGATCGCGGGCCCCCGCTTCGCCGACTTGGCCGTCCTGCGTGCTGCTGCCGCGTACGAAAGGCTGCGCCCCGAGCAGCACCCCTGGCCGGTCAGCTGAGGACCGACCGTCCACCTGGGATTCAGGCGCTGACCGCCGCTGCCAGCGCCAGCACCCGCTGCGCTTCCTCCACGTGGAGGTTCTCGATCATCCGCCCGTCCACCGTCACCACACCCCGCCCGGCCGCGCGGGCCTCGTCGAAGGCCGCGATCACGCGGCGCGCGTGGTCGATCTCCGCGGGGGACGGGGCGAAGATCCGGTTGCACGGCTCCAGCTGCGACGGGTGGATCAGCGTCTTGCCGTCGAAGCCGAAGTCACGGCCCTGGCGGCATTCGACCTCGAAACCCGAAGTGTCCTTCACATCGTTGTAGACGCCGTCGAGGATGACCTTGCCCGTGGCGCGGGCGGCGAGGACGGCGGTCGACAACGCGGAAAGCAGCGGCCAGCGGCCCGGGATGAAGGCGGCGTGCAACTCCTTCGCCAGGTCGTTCGTGCCCATCACCAGCACCGTCAGCCGCGACGACGCGGCGGCGATCTCCTCGGCGTGCAGGATCGCGACGGGCGTCTCGAGCATCGCCCAGATCTTCGTCTCCTCGGGCGCGCCGCCGAGCTCCAGGGCGCGCTCGATGTTGTGCACCTCGCCCGCCGAGTTCACCTTCGGCACGACCACGGCGGCGGGGCCGGCGGACGCGGCGGCCCGCAGGTCGGCGTCGTGCCATTCGGTGTCGAGGCCGTTGACGCGGATGGCGACCTCGCGCGTTCCGTAGCTCCCCAGCGCGGCGCACACCCGCTCGCGCGCGGCTTCCTTCGCGTCCGGCGCGACGGCGTCCTCGAGGTCGAGGACGAGCGCGTCGGCCGGCAGGGTCTTGGCCTTCTCGAGCGCGCGTTCGTTGGCGCCCGGCATGTAGAGCACCGATCGGCGGGGCCGGATCTGCGTCATGCTCGCTCCTCACGCGACAGAACTCGACGGAAATCGACGGTCGCCAAACCCTAATCCGGGCCGGTGTGACACCGCTGCGGCGAAGGTCACCGCCAACCGGGTGACCCCCTCCCACCTGCGACGTCCACAGTGGAACACGGCACGGTTGCGCCGAACGGCGTAACGCGCTGGACTCTTTGCCACGGTGGAGTTCCGGGCCGCGGGTAGCCGTTCATAGGCGGTCCGTAACGCCACTCACCTCCGGCTCACTCGGTTGGCCGCACGGTCGGGCTGAAGTCCGACGACCGCCTACCGACCGGTCACCGACCGCTGAGCGCCGCCGATCGCAGCCACTCGTGCAACGTGAAGACCCCGTGCCGCCGCACTGGTACTCAAGTCATGTGCCCGTTTCACAAGGCACACAGGGGTACAGGTTGTTGAAGGAGGCGGAACTCGTGGCGGCTACACCTCAGAACACCGAGCGCTCGACGGTCGCCGGTGGCGCGAAGCGCAGCCGGTCGATGCCGAGCCGGGTGGTGCCGCCGATCGAGCTCCCCGCGAGCGTCGACGAGCTGGCGCGCAAGGCCGCGGCCCTTCTGGGCTGGAACGGCATTGTGCTGCCCGAGGCGACCCTGCTCGGCCGCAAGGTCAGCATCGTCGCCCGGCTTCGCACCGACGTGCACGCGGAGCGGATCGCGATGGGTGTCGGTCCCGTCGCCGATCGCGCCACCGTCGACACCTGGACCTGGCCAGAGCTGGCTGCGACCGCACCCGCGCCGGCCGCCGAGATCATCGGCGTCCTCGCGGTCGCACGGCACTGGCGGACCGCGATGGCCTCCGCGGTTCCGTTCGCACGTTACGGCGAGGCCGCGATGGTTCTCCCATCGCCTGCCGTACTGACGGAAGACTACGTGGCGAACTGCCTGCCGCGCGCTCGCGCGTATGGGCTCGCCATCGCCGCAGCCGACCCCCACGCCCAGGTCGACCTCGACCTCGAGGGCCGCACCGAGCGCATCCTCCTCGCCGAGGACCCCGTGTCGCGCTGGGTCAACGAAATGGCCTACGACCTGCTGCTGCGCACCGCCGAAGTCCCCGCCGACGTCGACTGACCGACCTGCGCGGGCTTCGCGACCGGACTAACGTCGGAATCATGCGAGTCGTCATTGCCGGTGGACACGGTCAGATCGCCCTTCGTCTCGAGAAGCTCCTGTCCGAGCGGGGTGATCAGCCCGTCGGGATCGTGCGCAACCCCGATCACGAAGGCGACCTGCTGGCCGCCGGAGCGGTGACCGTGGTGCTCGACCTGGAGCAGTCCGATGTGGACGCCGTCGTCGAGGTGCTCCGCGGGGCCGACGCGGCGGTGTTCGCCGCGGGCGCCGGGCCGGGTAGTGGCGAGGCGCGCAAGGACACCGTCGATCGCGCGGCCGCCGCGCTGTTCGCCGAGGCGGCGCAGAGTGCGGGCGTCCGCCGGTTCATCCAGATCGGTTCCATGGGCGCCGACACTCCCGACGCGCCGGGCCTCGACCCGGTATTCCGCGCCTACCTGCACGCGAAGGCCGCCGCGGAGGAAGACCTGAAGGCCCGCGACCTCGACTGGACGATCCTGCGTCCCGGCGCGCTGACCAACGAGTCCGGCACCGGCAACGTCAAGATCGCCCCCAAAACCGGGCGCGCCGCCGTGCCGCGGGAGGACGTCGCCGCCGTGGTCGTCGCCCTGCTCGACGCACCGGCCACCGCGCGCCGCACGCTGGAGCTGATCTCCGGTGAGGACACGATCGCGGACGCGATCTCGGCGCTCTGACCTGCACCTCTAGGATTGGATCCGTACCCACCGGACCACAGAGATGGGGAATCCTTCCTTGCGGGACATCGCGGTTTTCAGCGGTAGCGCTCATCCCGAACTGGCGGCGGAGATCTGCACCCACCTCGGGGTGCCGCTGCTCCCGGTGCAAGTCGAACGCTTCGCCAACGACTGCCTCCAGGTGCAGCTGCAGGCCAACTGCCGCGAGCGCGACGTCTTCATCATCCAGCCGCTGGTGAAGCCGGTGCAAGAGCACCTGGTGGAGCTGCTGCTGATGCTCGACGCGGCGCGCGGCGCGTCGGCGGCCCGCATCTCCGTGGTGATGCCGCACTACGCGTACGCGCGCTCGGACAAGAAGGACGCGCCGCGCATCTCCATCGGCGGCCGGCTCGTGGCCGACCTCATGGTCACCGCCGGCGCCGACCGCGTGCTCGCGATGACGCTGCACTCGCCGCAGGTCCACGGCTTCTTCTCGGTGCCCGTCGACCACCTGCACGCGCTGCACGAGCTGGCCCGGCACTTCCGGCAGTACGACCTGTCCAACGCCACCGTCGTCTCGCCCGACCTGGGCAACGCGAAGGAAGCCGCGCATTTCGCGCGGCTGCTCGGCGCGCGCGTCGCGTCGGGCACGAAGCAGCGCTACGCCGACGACCGCGTGGAGATCACCTCGGTGATCGGCGACATCACCGGCCGCGACGTGATCGTGCTCGACGACGAGATCGCTCGCGGCAGCACCGTGCTGGAGCTGCTCGACCGCCTGCGAGAGCTGAAGCCGCGCACGATCCGCGTCGCCTGTACCCACGGGTTGTTCGCCGACAAGGCGATCGACCGGATCGGCAGCCAGGAAGACGTGCTGGAGATCGTCTGCACGAACACGGTGCCGGTCGCGGTCGAGGAGCGCAGCGAGAAGCTGAAGATCCTGTCGATCGCGCCGGCGATGGCCGAGGCGATGCGGCGGATCCACAATGGCGAGTCGGTCAGCTCGCTGTTCGAGCCGATCTGATCAGACCGGTTTGATCAGGCCGGTTTTGATCAGATCGAGCCGAGCACCCGGTCCAGGTAAGTGTTGGTGAACGTGCCGGCCGGGTCACACTCCTTGCGCACGCTCAGGAAATCGTCGAAGTGCGGGTAGCGCGTGCGCAGGGTGTGGGCGTCGAGGTCGTGCATTTTGCCCCAGTGCGGGCGGCCGCCGAACTGCGCGACGATCGCCTCGAAGCCCGCGAAGTACTCGCGGTAGGGCATGCCGACGAACTGGTGGATGGCGATGTAGGCCGAGTCGCGGCCGTTCGCCGTGGACAGCCAGATGTCGTCGGCCGCGGCCACGCGCACCTCGACGGGGAACATCACCGGGTTCTCGAGCCGCGGCACGAGCGCGCGCAGCTCGGCAAGCACGTCGAGCAGTGATTCACGTGGAACCGCGTATTCCGACTCCACGAACCGCACGCCGCGGTGCGTCACGAACACGCGGTGCGAGAGGTCGCTGTACTCGCGCGCCGAAAGCACCTGCGCGGCGAACCCGCCGAGCGGCTGCACGAGCTTCGGCACCGCGCGGCCGAGCCGGCAGATGCCGCCGAACGCGACGTTCTCCGTGAGCTCGTAGTCCACGAACTGGCGCAGCTTCGACAGCGGCTTGCGCTCGGTGCCCAGTGGCTGCCGGTTGTTGCGCTTGACCAGGGCGTTCTTGCCGTAGGGGAACCAGTAGAACTCGAAGTGGTCGCACGCGGCGGCGAACTCGTCGAAGCCTTCGAGCACCTGCTCCAGCGGCTCAGGCCGTTCCTGTGCGGTCAACACGAACGAGGGTTCACACTGCAGGGTGACGGTGGTGATCACGCCGAGAGCCCCGAGGCCGACGCGGGCGGCGTTGAACAGGTCCGGGCGCTCGTCGGCGGAGCAGGTGACGACGGAGCCGTCGGCGAGCACGAGCTGCAGCCCGACGATCTGAGCCGAGATGCCGCCGAAGCGCGCGCCGGTGCCGTGGGTGCCGGTGGAAATCGCGCCGGCGATGGTCTGTGCGTCGATGTCGCCGAGGTTCGTCATGGCCAGGCCGAGGCCGTCGAGTTCGGCGTTGAGCTGCTTGATCGTGGTTCCGGCGCGCACGGTCACGCGATGGGTTTCGAGGTCGGCCGTCTCGATGCCGGTCCAGCGCGTGAGGTCGAGCGCGTCGCTTTCGGCGACGGCGATGGCCGTGAAGGAGTGGCCGCTGCCCCACGGCCGCACGCGGCGGCCGGCGTCGGCGATACCGCTCACAACATCGGCGACCTCCGCCGTGCTGCGGGGCCGGTGCACCCGTTGCGGGGAGGCCTTGGCGGTGCCGGCCCAGTTGCTCCACGGAGTCATCGCGCACCTTGTCGTCGCTGAGCTGAGTGTCCTTACGGTAGTTGCTGGAACAGTAAGTGAATGAGATTCGCGTTTCAAGCGTTGTTGTCGTACCGTAAGTCCGTGACCACCTCTCCGAACGGCTACGACCTCGCGACGAAGGACCTCGATCCGCCCTTCGCGATCGTCGACCTGGACGCGTTCGACGCGAACGCCGACGACCTCGTGCGTCGTGCCGCCGGCAAGCCGATCCGGGTGGTCAGCAAGTCGGTCCGGTGCCGCTACCTGCTGGAACGCGTGCTCGGGCGTGACGGCTTCGAGGGCCTGATGTGCTACTCGCTCGCCGAGGCCGTGTGGCACGTGGAGCAGAGCACGACGCGCGACATCGTCGTGGCCTACCCGACAGCCGACTACGAGGCCCTGCGCCGCCTCGCCGCGTCGGACGAAGCGCGCGCGGCCATCACGATCATGGTGGATTCCACCGAGCACCTGGACCTCGTCGACGCCGCCCTCGGCCACGGCCACCCGGACATCCGCGTGTGCCTCGAGTTGGATGCGTCGTGGCGCCCGCTGCCCGGCGTCCACGTCGGCACGCGGCGCTCGCCGGTGTTCACCGTGAAACAAGCCGTGTCCTTCGCCCGCGAAATCGCCGCGCGGCCGGGCTTCGTGCTGAAGGGCCTGATGGCGTACGAAGGCCAGATCGCCGGCCTCGGCGACGCGGCCGGCAGCGGCGTGTCCAACTCCGTGATCGGCTGGATGCAGCGCCGCTCAGCCGCCGAGATCTCGCGCCGCCGCGGCGCCGTCGTCCGCGCCGTGCGCGACATCGCCGACCTCGAGTTCGTCAACGGCGGCGGCACCGGCAGCATCGAAACGACCGGCGCGGAACCCGCCGTCACCGAAATCGCCGCCGGCTCAGGCCTCGTCGCCCCTACGCTCTTCGACGGCTACTCCCGCTTCCACCCGCGCCCCGCCGCGCTCTTCGCGCTGCCCGTCGTCCGCCGCCCGGCCCGCGATGTCGCCACCCTGTTCGCCGGCGGCTACATCGCCTCGGGCCCCGCGGGCGCCTCGCGCGTCCCCTCTCCCTACTTCCCGGCCGGTCTGAAACTCCTCGGCTTCGAAGGCGCCGGCGAGGTCCAAACCCCCGTCACCGGCCCCGCCGCCTGTGACTTGCGGCTAGGCGACCGCGTTTGGCTGCGCCACGCCAAGGCCGGCGAACTCGCCGAACGCTTCGACGCCTACCACCTCCTCCGCGGCGACCAACTGGACCGCACCGTGCCGACTTACCGCGGGGAACACAAGAACTTCGGCTGAGGCACCACCACGACCTGGAACTCGTCCCCGCACACAACCCGGAGACCTCAGCGGCCGAGTTGTCCACAGCGGACACGAGTTGTGGACAACTCCTGTGGACAAACCGAAAGCTTGCGCCTCCCACAGGGGGAGCAGGCAGGCTGGTCTCTGTGGATGACGACGAAGTTCTCTCGATCGGCGAGCTGGCCCGGCGGTCCAGGTTGTCGGTCAAGGCGGTCCGCTACTACTCCGACCTCGGGCTGGTTCCCACGGCCGGCCGGGATTCGGCCGGCCGTCGGCGGTACAGCGCGGATGCCGTGGCGCGGCTCGGGGTGGTCCGGACCTTGAGAGCGCTCGGGGTTGGGCTGAAGACCATTCGAGCCGTCGTCGGACGAGAAGCTGAGTTGAGTGACGTCGCGGCCGGCGAGGCTGAGGCGATCGAAGCGTGGATCAAGGTGCTCCAGGCGCGGCGCGCGGTTCTGCTGGCCGTCGCGCGCAACGGGGTTGGCTGGGAGGAGATCGAGATGGTGCACGAGCTGGCCGCGATGTCGGCACAAGAGCGGCGGAACCTGATCAAGAAGTTCCTCTACGAGGTCTTCGGCGGGTTGGACGCGTGGCTGGCGGGCATCGAACGCACCCTCACCCCCGAGCTCCCCGACGATCCCACCCCCGAACAGGTCGACGCCTGGGTCGAGCTCGCCGAGCTCACCCAAGACGCGGAGTTCCGCACCGCACTCCGCGACCTGGCCGCCGCCCAGCCCCGCACTCCAACGCCGGTCCGAGACGTCATCGCCAAGGTCGCCGGAATCAACCTCGAAGCAGACCCCCACGGGCCAGACGGCGCCGAAGCCCTCCACCACATCAACCCGACCCCGGCAGACTTGGCCCGCATCCGCCAAGCCCAAGACCCCCGCCGAGACCGCTATCTCCGGCTACTGGCCACCATCAACGGCTGGGCCGCACCAACTCCACTCAGCCCAGCCCTCGAGTGGTTTGAAAAAGCCACCCGCCATCACTCGCCGAACTTGCTCGCCAGGTAACCCTTCACCACGTGCTTCGCCTCCGCGACGATCCGCTCGTCGCCCTGCGGGTCCCGCCGGAACGCGAGCTTCAGCAGCGCGTCCGCGGTCTCGTTGGCAATGGCGATGGCGAACCGGAGCTCATCCGCCGGCCGGTCGACCTGCACCCGCAGGATGTCCACCAGCGAGTCGACGATCACGGAGTTGTTGTCGCGCTCCTCGTCGAGGAGCTGGACGTCGATGACGTCACCGAAGTGGACCTTGGAGAAGCCCGGGACCTCGCGGTGCATCCGCAGGTAGATGTCGAGCACGGAGTCGACGATGTTCCACCAGTGCTCGGGGTTGAGCTCCTTCAGCCGTTCGTTCACGGCGGCCACGAAGCGCTCGAGGTTGCGCTGCGTCAGCGCCTGGACGACGGCTCGCTTGTCGGGGAAGAACTGGTACAGCGAGCCCACCGCGACGTTCGCGCGTTTGGCGATCAGCGTGGTCGTCAGCGCGTCGTAGCCGAGCTCGTCGATGAGCTGAGCGCTGGCGTCGAGCATCTGCTCGACGCGCTTGGCGCTGCGCTGCTGCACGGGCTTGCGCCGCAGCGGAGTGGTCTCCGCCTGGGTCTCCGACACTGTCGTTCCTCGGTCTTTCTCGCTGTTCTTGCGCTCCCCGTCCCGCCGGCAGCGGCGGAACCACTCGTCTGATCTGGGACTTTAGCGCCCTTGCGGGCTTCCCCCTGGACGAGTGACGACCTAGCATATGAGAACTTTTCACGTTCACCCGACCGGGTGGCCGGATGAGAAAGGTGTGTTCCGCCGGTGGACTATCCGACCTTCCCGCCCGAATTCCTGTGGGGTGTCTCGACCTCGGCGTTCCAGATCGAAGGCGCCACGGCCGAAGCCGGCCGCGGACCGTCCATCTGGGACACCTTCACCGCGACCGACGGCAAGATCGCCCGCGGTGAGGACGCCAAGGTAGCGGCGGACCACTACCACCGCTACTCCGAAGACATCGCCCTGATGGCGGAACTCGGTGTGGGCGCGTACCGGATGTCCATCGCCTGGCCGCGCATCCAGCCGACCGGCACCGGCAAGCCGAACGCCGAAGGTCTCGCCTTCTACGACAAGCTCATCGACGACGTGTGCGCCGCCGGCATCGCGCCCGCCGTCACGCTGTACCACTGGGACACGCCCCAAGCGCTCGAAGACGACGGCGGCTGGCTCAACCGCGACACTGCGCACCACTTCGCCGAGTACGCCGCCATCCTCGGCGAGCGCTTCGCCGACCGGGTGAAGCTGTGGATCCCGCTCAACGAGCCGATGGTCATGTCGATCTACGGCTACGGCATCGGCGAGTACGCGCCCGGCCAGTTCCTCCTGCTCGACGCGCTCCCGACGGCCCACCACCAGAACCTCGCCCACGGTCTCGCCACCCAGGCGCTGCGGGCCGCGGGCGCCGAGAGCATCGGCACGGCCAACAACCACTCACCCATCTGGCCCGCCGACGAAGACGAGGAGACCGAAGCCGCCAAAACCTGGCTCGACGCCCTCCTCAACCGCACCTTTGCCGATCCGGTCCTGCTCGGCACCTACCCCGAGCAGATCCACCCGCACCTGCCCGACGGCTTTGAAAAAGACCTGCCCACCATCCACCAGTCGCTCGACTTCTACGGCGTCAACTACTACGAGCCCCAAGGCGTCGCGGCACCCGGCGAGGGGAATCCCCTTCCGTTCGAGCTGCGCCCGGTCGAGGGTTACCCGGTGACCACCAACGACTCGCCGATCGTGCCCCAGGGCCTGCGCGAGTTGCTGGTGTCGTTCCAGGACCGCTACCGCGAGCACCTCCCACCCGTGTACATCACGGAAAACGGTTGCAGCTTCGCCGACGCACCCGATGAACACGGCCAGGTCCACGACCCTGAACGCATCGACTTCCTCGACGGCCACCTCCAGGCCGTGCGCGAGGCGATGAACGCCGGCGTCGATGTGCGCGGCTATTTCGTCTGGTCCCTGCTCGACAACTTCGAATGGTCGAAGGGCTACGCACCCCGCTTCGGGCTCGTGCACGTGGACTACGAGACTCAGCGCCGCACACCGAAGGACTCCTTCGCCTGGTACCGAAAGCTGGTCCGCCATGAGTGACACGACCACCAACCGGCTTCCGGAAGCGCTCGCCGAACCGCTCACACGGGTGCGGCGGGGCTGGATGAGCCTGCTGTTCTTCGCGAACATCGCGATGTGGCTCGGCATCTACGCGCCGATCCAGGTCCTCCTGCCGCAGCAGGCCGAGCTGCTCGACGCCGCGAACAAGGAGACCGTGTTCGGCGTGGTCACGGGCGTCGGCGCGGCGGTGGCGCTCGTCGCGAACCCGCTGGTCGGCCTCTTGTCCGACCGCACGGTCTCGCGCTTCGGCCGCCGCCACCCGTGGACCGTCCTGGGTGCGGTCCTCGGCGCGGCCGGGCTGCTGGTGCTGGCCGAGGCACCCAACGTCGTCGTGATGACCATCGGCTGGTGCCTGGTGCAGGCCGGGCTCAACGGCATGCTCGGCGCCACGCTCATCTGCGGCGTCGCCGATCGCGTGCCGGTCGGTCAGCGTGCGCAGGTCGGTGGCCTGATCGGCATCGCGCAGATGCTCGGCACGGTGCTCGGCGCTGTGGTTGTCGTGGTGATGCTCGACGTGGCGGGCCTGCCGCTGGGGTACGCGGTGTGCGCGGTGATCGTGCTCGGCGGGGCCGGCGCGTTCGTGTTCCGCACGCCCGACGCGCGCCTGCCCCTGGAGTTCCGGTCCAGCATGCGGTTCCGGCGGTTCCTCAAGGACCTCTGGGTGTCGCCGCGCAAGCATCCGGACTTCGCGTGGGCCTGGGGCTGTCACTTCATGATCAACCTTGGCAACGCGTTCGGCACGCTTTTCCTGCTGTTCTTCCTCAAGGACTCAGTGCACTACGCCGACCCGGAAGACGGCCTGCTGATCATGATGGGCCTCTACGGTGTGGCGCTGGTGATCGGCGCCGTGCTGGCCGGGCACTTCTCCGACAAGTCGGGCCGCCGCAAGCCGTACGTCCTGGCGTCCTCGGCCGTGATGGCGATCGCCGCGCTGCTGCTGGTGGTGTGGCAGACGTGGCCGGCGGCACTGATCGCATCGCCATTGCTGGGCATCGGGTTCGGCGTGTACATGGCCGTGGCGCTGGCGATGCTCACGCAGGTGCTGCCGGTCGCGCAGAACCGGGCGAAGGACCTCGGCGTGGTGAACATCGCCGGCTCGCTGCCTCAGGTCGTGGCACCGTTGCTGACGACGCTGATCCTCGAGTTCCTCGGCGGCTACCCGGCACTTTTCGGGGCGGCGGCACTGGCGACGGTCCTCGCGGGTGTGCTCGTCACGCGAGTGAAAGCCGTCCGGTGATCAGTCTGGTGATCAGAGTGGTAATCGGGCAAACCCGATAACTCCGAAGTGGAACCGCGGGCCGGTGCCGGTCGGGGGAGGGGAGTGCAACGGCACCGGCCCGCGGAGTTTGTGGTCGTAGCCAGGGAGTTGGCCCGGCTGCGATGATCTTCAACCTAGCGGCGGATTTCGCCGTCCGCTAGAGCCTGCAGTGATAATTTTCGATTAATCGCGGTGAGGACTGGGGCAACCGGGGCTGGTTCGTCTCGCTCGGGGGGACGGACGAACCAGTCCACGGCCACGGCGAGAGTGCCGGTGCCGGTCCGACCGGGGCAGTCGGGTCCGGCGCTCGCTCGCCTGCTCGGGATCAGGCCGTGACGGCCCGGGGGTTCACCAGCGCGTGGCGGCCGGTGGTTTCGGCGGGCGTCGCGCGCCGCGCCTGGTTCGGGACGCGGCGACGGCTCGCGCTGCCCTCGTCCTGCGTGCGGGCCTGCGGGGCGAGGCCGCCGGCGACGAGGTGCTCGTGCGCCACCTGCCACACCGAGCACGGCGCCTTGCAGCGGTGCCACCGGGTGGAGCACGTGGGGCAGTCGCCGCGCTCGTCGGGCTCGTGGGCCTGCAGCATCGCCCGCCAGCCTTCGGTCAGGCGTGGCAGTTCGGAGCGGGCCACCGAGACGAGCGACTGTGCGTCGGCTCGCGTCGCCAGGTCGGACAGCATGTCGAGGCGTTCCCAGACCGCGTTGCGGAGGACCTGCCCGAGTACCTGATCCATGGAGAGCTCACCGTTACCTTTCCGCCATTTTGGCGGCTTCGTTGAGAGCGGCCCTGAGCTGGCCGAGCTGACCGGATGTCAGGCGAGCGGTCTCGCCGGGAGGCGAAACGACGACGACCTGGTCGTTTTCCACGAACACCGTCACCGCGCGCTCGCGGCTGATGAGGTCGCCGCACTGCACGCGCCACACCAGCTGTCCGCCTTCGTAGTGACGGACACCTGCGGTGCGGGGGTCGGCCACGGCGGAGGGGGTGACCGGCCGGGTCGCGGTCGCGATTCCCGGCGCGCCCGGGGCGGGCCGCAAGGGCCGCATCGCGGTCCCGGCATGTCCTCCTGCGAGCGAGTCAACGAACTCCACTGGCCCTCCACCGCTCTCTCGTCCCGTGTGCACCTTGCGAGATGCACATCCGCGTCGTCGCCGGTCTCCCGGTCTTCGTCGCTCTCCGTGATCGCTACCGGTGTCCGGGCGGTGACGGAGATCTGACAACTACAGTGAAGTGAAACCGAGTGCGATAGAAGGTCGAAACCGCGTCATAGCGGTGACCGGGCGAGGTTCCACGGTAAGCGGTCAGTGGAGTTCGGCCGGGCCGATCAGACACACTGTCTGCTCGTTTCACATGCTTCTCGAGGTGTGCTTAGTCTGCTTCCGACGCCCAACGGACGGTGAGGGGTCGTTATGGACGCCAGTGCTGGCGACAAGGTTTCCGGTGGTTCCGGCGGCAGCCCGGTTCCGCCCGATGCCTGGGAACAGCAGGAAATGCGCTCTGCGCTGGCGGCCCGGGAGATCAGCGCGGTGTATCGCCTGTTGCGCAAGCACGGTGTCTCGCAGCGCCAGATCGCCGCGATGACCGGCCAGTCGCAGTCCGAGGTGTCGGAGATCCTCAAGGGACGCCAGGTCATGGCGTACGACGTGCTCACGAGAATCGCCGACGGCCTGGGTGTCCCCCGTGGATACATGGGTCTCGCGTACGACGAGACCACGGCGATACGGGTCGTCGGTTCGTCCGACGGCCGGCAGGCTGAGGAGGACGAGTCCGTGAAGCGACGGAGGTTCCTCGCGCACGCCGCCCAGGTCACGATGGGTGCGGCGGTGTTCGGTTCGGAATCCGGGACGTGGTCGGCGGCGCCGGCGCGCACGCCCGCTCCCGGGCGCATCGGGACGACCGACGTCCGCCAGGTCGAGGCGGCGACGAGGGCGCTGCGCGCGCTCGACTACCAGTACGGCGGCGGGTTCTGCCGCGACGCCGTGGTGGCGCAGCTGTCCTGGGGCCAGCAGATGCTCGAGTCCACCGCGACCGAGGTGGTGAAGCAGCGCCTGTTCGTGGCGCTCGCCGACCTGCACAGCCTCGCCGGCTGGACCTCGTTCGACACCGGCCTGATGGACTCCGCCCGCGGTCACTTCGCCAACGCGCTGGACCTGGCCAAACAGGGTGACAGCCACCCGCTCGTCGCCAACGTCCTCTACCGCATGGGCCGTGTCTACCTGCACAACGACGCCCCGAACGACGCGCTGAAGCTCTTCCAGCTCGGCCAGATCGCCGCGCAGGAGTCGGGTTCCGAGCTCGCCGTCGCGGTGCTCTGCGCCAACGAGGCCTGGGCCTACGCGATGATGGGCAACGAGGACCAGGCCACCAAGCTGCTCGGCCGCAGCAAGGACGAGTTCGCGCGCGCCGACCTCGTCAACGCCGAGTCGTGGGTGAAGTTCTTCAACGAGACCGACGTCTACGCGATGACCGGCACCGTGCACACCGTGCTGGCGCAGAAGAACTCCGAGCACACCAAGTACGCGATTCCCGCCCTGACCAGGGCCGTCGACTCCTACACCGACGACATGGCGCGCAGCAAGACGTTCATGCTCAGCGCGCTGGCCACCAACCACCTGCTCGACGGCGACCTCGACCACGGCGCCAAGGTGGGCGGCAAGGCCCTCGACTACGCCGAGAGCATCAAGTCGGAGCGCATCAAGGACCGCCTGCGCCCGCTGCAGGTGGAGGCCGAGCGTCGACGCAACAACGGTGACGCCCGTGACCTCGCCGACCGGCTCAAGATCTTCTACGCCGCCTGAGGCAGGCGGCCGGTTCACGCCCGCGAAGCTACGGGGGGCGCTGGCCGACACCTGCGCCCAGCTGGGCCTGGATCCGGCCGGCGCGCGGCTGCTGCGCTTCACCAACAACGCCGTGTACGCACTGGCTACGGCCCCCGTCGTGGTGCGGATCGTCGGCTCCACGCGGCTGCGCCACCGGGTCGGCACGGTCGTGCGGGTCGCCGAGCATTTCGCCCGCCACGGCATCCCCGCGATCCGGCTGATCGAAGGCGTCGAGCAGCCGCTGCACGTCGGGCGGCACCTGGTCACCGTGTGGCACGAGGTGCGGTCCGTCGGGCCGGCGCCGACCCCCGCCGACCTGGCCGGGCTGTTGCGCCGCGTCCACGCGTTGCCGCCACCTGCAGGCCTCGCCGAGTGGGCGCCGTTCGACGCGGTGCGCGCCCGCGTGTCCGACGCCGAGGAGCTCGCCGACGACGACCGGCGGTTCCTGCTGGATCGCTGCGCGGAGGTCGAGGCGCAGCTGGCGGAGCTGGACTTCCCGCTGGCCAGGGGCTTCGTCCACGGCGACGCGTACCCGGGCAACGTGATCCCCGGCGCGGGTGGCCCGGTGCTGTGCGACTTCGACTCCTCCTGCGTCGGCCCGCCCGAGTGGGACCTCACGCCGCTTGCCGTCGGCCGTGAGCGGTTCGGGGACCCGCCGGGCCGCTACCAGGAGTTTGCCCGCGCGTACGGCTTCGACGTCACGGCCTGGTCCGGCTTCGCCGTGCTGCGGGCCGTACGCGAGCTGAAGCTCACCACCAGTGTGCTGCCGATCCTGCGCAGCCACCCGCAGGTGCGCGCCGAGCTGCGCCGCCGTCTCGACGACCTCCGCCACGGCCGCACAGCCGCCGGCTGGTCGCGCTACCGCTGATCGGGACGAGTGGCCCGCGCCACATTCATGAGCTGCTGCACGTGCATTCGACGCCTGAAGGGGACCACTCGTCGCTTCCCCGAAGATCGCTGGCGGAGTCTTCGCGCGAGTAGAAGTTCGGTCCGGCCGATCGCCTCTAACGGAGGACTGCTACTCCCGTGGTGCAACTTGCAGCTACTTGCGGTGAGAACGAGCCGGTAACGCGCTCGGAAACACTCGGATTTCGAGCAAGTCGGCTTCAGGAAACGGCGACCGGCGCCCGCGTCAGCACGACCGCGAAGCCGAACGCCAGCCCCATCACCGTGAGCTCGAGCGTCGCCCACGACGCGATCGCCGTGCGGTTGTGGCGCACGATCTGCGGCATCAGCCGCCAGCGCAGGTTGGCGGCGAGCAGGGCGATCGCCCCGGTGCACACGATCTTCAGCAGCACCAGCTGCCCGTACGGGGTGGTGAACACGCCCGCCCAGAAGCTGATGGTGGGGTTGGCCAGGATCTCGACGGCGCCGTTGAACACGCCGGTCACCGCGGAGACGGCCAGGCACAGCGTCGCGAGCTTGGAGAACCGTGGCAGCGCGTGGGCCAGCAGCGTGCGGTTAGTCGCCAGCAGCACGATCATCGCGCCGAGGCCACCGCACCAGGCGACGGCGCTCATCACGTGCAGCTCCATCGAGATCATTGTGTAGTCGTGCCACGACGAGTTCGACGCGTGGCCGGTCACCGGCAGCGGCAGGAGCGCGAACATGCCGACGCCCACGCGCACCTCGGCCGGCACCTTCTCGCCCTGGCGCAGCGCGAGGAACCCGAGCCCCGCGTGCAGCAGCGCCAGCACCGCGACGATCACGAGCGCCTTGCCCGCGCCGACTTCGGCGATGTACGCGCCGATGTCGCCCGCGGTCAGCGTGTCCTTGCCCGGCTTGTACTCCGCCGTCTGCAGGATCAGGGCGACCACCGAGCTTGCCGACCAGATCAGCGCGGCGGCGACGGCCGCCGGGCGCGCCCGCCGCATGATCGGCTCGGTGAGCTTCGGCCGGTCGTAGCCGACCATCACCGAAAGCAGGCCCAGCCCGATCGTGGCGACCGCGGCCAGGTCCATCAGCACGCGCACGATCGGGATGGCGGCCGAGACCACCTCGCTGGGCTCCACCACACCCGGCACGGGCGCGGCCGCCGTGAGCGCGACGCCGATCAGCGCGCCCAGCAGGCCCGCCGTGACCACGCAGATCAGCGTGGACCAGCGGACCGTCGAGGTGGTCTCGGCTCGTGTCACTGCTTCGTCTTCTCCTGGCTTGGCTCACGCCCGGTGCGCAGCGCCACGGTGAGCCCGATCGCGAGCAGGACCACCGCGCCGGCGATCCAGACCCAGATGGGAATGCCCGTCGAGCCGGAGGTCGAAGACGTCGCCGACGCATCGGCGGCCGGTGCCCCGGACGCCTTGGCCGCGTCGACCTTCGCCGGCGTACCGGTGCCCGCCTTGGTCAGCGTGAACGGGATCTCGCCCGACACCGGGTGCCCGTCGGCCGACAGGATCCGGTAGCCGACCGTGTACTTGCCCGCCGGGCCGAGTGGCCGCAGCGGTGCGCTGATCACATTGTTCTCCACCGTCACCGGGCCCTCGGCCCACTGGTTCCCGTCGGGTCCGGTCACCGCGATCTGGTTCACGTCGGCGTTCTGCACGTACTGGTCGAACGTGAGCGTGACCTTCGCCGGACCGGTGGCCAGCGACGCGCTGTCGGCCGGGTCGGAGCTGATCAGCACGTTGTGCGCCAGCGCCGGGGTGGCCGTGCCCAGCAGGGCCACCCCGGTGATCGCCAGCGCGAGGAGCGCTTTCCGCATTTACTTGCTTCCTCCGGTGTTGCCGGTGCGGCGGGAGCGCAGGACCGCGCCGCCGCCGATGCCGAGCCCGAGCGCGCCCACGACGAGGCCGGCCCCGCCGAGCCAGCGCGCCGTGGTGTCCGAAGCCGGCGTCGCCGCTTCGGCGTTGGTGGTGGAGGCCGTCATGCTCGCGTGGTCGCCGCCCTCAGCCTCGGCGGCGAGCTTGACGGTCGGCGCCGGGTGTTCCGGCTCCTCGCCGCCGGCGGGCGTCGGCTGGTTCCACGACACCACCTTGCCACCCTCGTACGTCTGGATGGCGGGGAACTCGAGCTGGTCGACGTTCGCGGGCAGCGGCCCGGCGCTGATCTGGAACTCCTCGAACTCGTTCTGCCCGATCTTGGTGCCGGGCTGCGCGGTCCAGACCACCTTGGTCACGGCCTCGGTGATCTTCGTGCCCGACGCGGTGGTCACCGGCTGCGGGAGCGGCGACTCGGTGACCTGCGCGCTCCAGCCGGGGATGGGCTTGGTGCGCACGCTGCCGATGCCGTACTCCGGCTTGATGTCCACCTCGAGCTTGATGGTGCCGAGCTTCGCGTCCTCGTTGGGAACGCGGAAGAAGATCGCACCGTAGCCGCCCTTGGCCGGCTGGTCGCCGTAGACGTTGGCGGTGACGTGGGCCGACGCGATGCCGGCGCCGAGCAGGCCGGTGATGCCGACGGTGGCGGCGAGGACACCGGCGCGCTTGAAGACGTGATGGGACACAACTGCTCCTGAACAGGGGGGTGATCCGGTGGAGAGCCTTCGGGGGCTCCACCGGTAAGGGGAAAAGGGAAATCGGGTTCAGGGCAGCGCAGGTGGCCCGCGCCGGCCGCGGACTCGCCGCAGCTCGACGTCGAGGATCGCCACGGACCGCACGGGCCGCGGCGGGAGTGCCACGGCCGCGCCGGCGGGCACGGGCAGTGGCGGCGTGAGGAGCGGCAGGACCGCTCGCACTACGTGGAGCACGGTCAGCAGCAGCGCGTCCGCGCGCGCCAGCAGCAGGGCCGTGAGCAAGGTGGCGACGGCGTGCGAAGCCGTCATCGTCCAGCCGCTCGCCCAGCCGGCGGCAGCGTGGGCGTCGTGCGCGGTGTGGTCGCCGAGTGTGGTCAGCACCAGGTGCATCACCAGCTGGCCGGCGCCGAGGACGGCGACGGTCGCGAGGCGGCCGCGGGCCTTGCCCGCGAGCGCGGTGGCCGTCCAGCCGAGCAGGCCGGTGAGCAGGACCGTGAGCGCCGGGTCGGGCAGCCCGCCGTCGGCGACGCCGTGGGCGGTCACCGCGAGTGACGCCGAACTGGCCGCGAGCAGCCCGCCGCGCGCAGCGGCCAACGCGCCGCGGTGCCGGGTCCGGGTGCTCACCGAGGCAGCTTATCGGCACTCCGGCGGGTGATCGAGCACTCCCGGCCTGTGAACAGTGTCTCGGTGAACGTTCAAGTAGATGCTGGTCGCGGCGTTGCGATCAGGTGACGACCGCCCGGCCCAGCCACTCGCTTCGGTTGCCGATCATCTCAGGATGCGAAACGGTGGCCTGACCAACGGTGAGACGGGAGGTTTGGTCCGCATTCGTTCTGGGTAGTCACCCACCCGGTTGATGAGCTACTCCGAACGGGTGACGTCTGGGGCTCCTCACTAGCGGCAGGAGAACGAATACGCATGAACCTCTTCGAGTACATCTCGGACCGGTGGGACCGGCTGTGGCTGCAGGCGTACCTGCACACGAGCATGGTCGTGCAGTGCACGATCCTCGCCGCCGTACTGGGTGTCGCGATCGGCATCGCGGTGTACCGCAGTCCCATCGGCTCGGCTGTCGCCACGGCGCTGGCCAGCACGATCCTGACCGTTCCCTCCTTCGCTCTCCTCGGGCTGCTGATCCCGCTCTCGGGCCTCGGCTCCACCACCGCGGTCATCGCGCTGGTGCTCTACGGCCTGCTCCCGATCGTGCGGAACACGATCGTGGGCCTCGCCGGCGTCGATCCGGCGGTGACCGACGCGGCGCGCGGCATCGGGATGGGCCGGTTCTCCGTGCTCACCCGCGTCGAACTGCGGCTGGCGTGGCCCGCGATCCTCACCGGCATGCGCGTCGCGACGCAGATGCTGATGGGCATCGCGGTGATCGCGGCCTACGCGAAGGGCCCCGGCCTGGGTTCCGAGGTCTTCTCGGGCCTCACCAACGCGGGGAGCGCCAACTCGCTCAACCAGGCCCTCACGGGCACCGTCGGCGTCGTGATCCTCGCGCTCGTGCTCGACGCCATCTACGTCCTGATCAAGCGATTGACCGTACCGAGGGGGCTCCGTGGCTGAGCACGTTTCCGACGACCATGTCTCCGGCGCCGAGATCGAGCTGGAACACGTCACCAAGCGCTACCCGGGCACGCGCGCACCCGCCGTCGACGACTTCTCCATGATCGTGCCGGCGGGCAAGATCGTGGTCCTGGTCGGCCCGTCCGGCTGTGGCAAGACCACGACGATGCGGATGATCAATCGCCTGATCGAGCCGACGTCCGGGCGCATCACCATCGGCGGTGAAGACGCGCTGAAGCTCGACGTCGACACCCTGCGCCGCCGCATCGGCTACGCGATCCAGCAGGCCGGGCTGTTCCCGCACTTCACGGTGGCGCAGAACATCGGCGTGGTGCCGGGGCTGCTCGGCTGGGACAAGAAGAGGGTGGCCGCCCGCGTCGAGGAGATGATGGACCTCGTCGGGCTCGACCCGGCCGACTTCCGCGACCGCTTCCCGCGCCAGCTCTCCGGTGGTCAGCAGCAGCGCGTCGGCGTGGCCCGCGCGCTCGCGGCCGACCCGCCGGTGCTGCTGATGGACGAGCCGTTCGGCGCGGTGGACCCCATCACGCGCGGCAACCTGCAGGACGAACTGCTGCGGCTGCAGACCGAACTCAAGAAGACGATCGTGTTCGTCACGCACGACTTCGACGAGGCTGTGAAGCTCGGCGACAAGATCGCGGTCCTCGGCAACGAGTCGAAGATCCTGCAGTACGACACCCCGGACGCGATTCTCGCCAACCCGGCCGACGACACCGTCGCCGGTTTCGTCGGTGCCGGCGCTTCGCTCAAGCAGCTGACCTTGCTGCGCGTACGCGACGTCGAGCTCCAGCAGAATGTGCTCACCACCGGCGTCGACGAGGCGCCGGCGGATGTCGCCAAGCGACTCGATGAGCAGAGCAGGCAGTTCGTCCTCGTGCTCGACGCCCGCCGCCGCCCGGTGCGCTGGGTGCACCGGCGTGAGCTTGCCGCGGCGACCTCGCTGGCCACCGCGGGCAAGCCGTTGCGCGACATCGTGAGTCTGCAGTCGACGCTGCAGGACGCGCTGGAGGCCATGCTCGCCGAGGGCGGCGGCGTGCCCGTCACCGGTCCGCGCGGCGAGTTCGCCGGCATGATCGAGCTGGACACCGTGATCAACACGATCCAGCAGCTGCGCGACGACCACGCCGACGACCACGAGACGGTCGGAGGTGTTTCGCAGTGACAGCCGTTGTCGACACTGGCTTTTCCACCGAATCCGGCTCCCGTGGTGCGGAACGCTTCCGCCTGTTCGCCCAGCCCATCGCCGTGGTCGTGCTGGTCGCGGTCACGCTCGGCTGGGTGTTCGGCACCGGCCTGACCGCCACCGAGAAGACGACACTCAACGCGACCTCGCTGCTGACCGCGTTGCGCGATCACGTCGCGATGACGCTGGTCGTGGTGGTGCTCGTGGTGCTTCTGGCCGTGCCGCTCGGGGTCATGGTCACGCGGCGGTGGGCGCGGTTCCTCGCGCCCGTCTTCCTCGCGATCGCCAACATCGGCCAGGCCGCGCCCGCGCTGGGTGTGCTGGTGCTGTGGTTCATCGTCACCGGCGCGGTCGGCGGGCTGTGGGTCGCGGCGCTGCCGCTGGCGTTCTACTCGCTGCTGCCGGTGCTGCGGAACACGATGGTGGGCCTGCAGCAGGTGGACCCGGCGCTGATCGACGCCGGGCGCGGCATCGGGATGTCCTCGTCGGCCGTGCTGTGGCGCGTGGAGTTTCCGCTGGCCATCCCGCTGATCCTGGCCGGTCTGCGCACGTCGCTCGTGCTGGCCGTGGGTACGGCGACGTTCGGGATGTTCGTCAACGCCGGCGGTTTCGGCCTGCTGATCGACACCGGCTACAAGCTCAACCTCACGAAGGTGCTGATCACCGGCTCCGTGCTGGCCGTCGCGCTGGCGCTGCTGGTCGACTGGCTGGGCGCGGTGGCGGAACAGTTCTTCGGACCGAAGGGGCTGCGCTGATGAACGTCCTCAAGAAGGCGGGCGTTCTCGCGGGGGCGGCGCTGCTCGCCGGGACGCTCTCGGCGTGCGGGCTCGACCTCAACACGTCCGTGCCGTACTCGATCCAGCCCGGTTCCATCCAGCCGACGCCCGGCGTGCAGGGCGTGCGCGTGGTGGTGGGCTCGAAGGACTTCACCGAGAACATCATCCTGGGTTACATGGCGGAGATGGCGCTGAGCGCCGCCGGCGCCGACGTCGTGGACCTCACCGACATCAAGGGGTCCAACTCGTCGCGCCAGGCGCTGCTCAACGGGCAGACCGACGTCACCTGGGAGTACACCGGCACCGGCTGGATCAACTACCAGGGCAACGAGCTGCCGGTGCCGGGCGGCGAGCAGGCGCAGTACGACGCCACCGCGAAGGCCGACGCCGAGAAGAACGGCGTCACGTGGCTCAAGTACTCGCCGCTCAACGACCAGTACGCCTTCGCCACAACCGACGCCTACGCCAAGCAGAACAACCTCAAGTCCACCACCGACCTGGCGAACTTCCTCAAGCAGAAGCCCGATCAGGCACGGTTCTGCTTGGAGACGGAGTTCACCAGCCGCCAGGACGGCTTCCCGGCGGCGGTCAAGGCGTACGGCTTCCAGAACCCGAAGATCGAGAATTTCGGCATCGGCACGATCTACTCCGCCGTGGCCAACGGCACGTGCCCGGTCGGCGAGGTGTTCACCACCGACGGTCGCATCTCGGGGCTCAACCTCCGCGTGCTGGAGGACGACAAGAAGGCGTTCCCGCAGTACAACGCCGCGGTGACGATGCGCACGGACTTCCTGAACCAGCACCCCGCGCTGCGCGGCCCGCTGGAGAAGGTGACCGCGGCGATCGACAACGCGCAGATGGTGCAGCTGTGCAAGCAGGTCGACGTCGATGGCCAGGACGCCGGCGTGGTCGCGCACCAGTGGATGATCGACAAGGGGTTCATCAAGTAAGCAGCCGGACGCGGGCCGTTCACTAAGGAATGCTAAGTTGCTCAGGAATCCTTAGTCGAGCGGCCCGCGTTTTGCCGGGCCGGGAGGAGGCGGAGGCGTTGCCGAAGCTTGAGATCATCCTGGCGAGCACGCGCCCGGGCCGGGTGGGCCTGCCGGTGGCGAAGTGGACGGAGTCCGCGGCGATCGAGCACGGCGGCTTCGACGTCGAGCTCGTGGACCTCGCCGAGGTCAACCTGCCGTTCTTCAACGAGCCGAAGCACCCGCGCCTCGGTCAGTACGAGCACCAGCACACGAAGGACTGGAGTGCGAAGGTGTCCGAAGCGGACGCGTTCGTCTTCGTGATGCCCGAGTACAACTACGGCTACAACGCCGAGCTGAAGAACGCCATCGACTACCTGCACAACGAGTGGAAGTACAAGGCCGTCGGCCTGGTCAGCTACGGCGGCGTCGCGGCAGGCACGCGCGCGGTGCAGCAGATCAAGCAGGTCGTGACGACGCTGCGCATGACCCCGGTGTTCGACGCGGTGTCGGTGCCGTTCGTGCAGCAGTTCATCAGCGACGAGGGCGAGTTCGTGCCCAACGAGATCGTGAAGACCTCGGCCAAGGCCATGTTCGACGAGCTGGTGCGGGTCACCGCGTCGCTGGCGCCGCTGCGCTCGGGCGACTGACTCCTGGCGAGGGGAACGGGCGATGGTCGAGCACAGTGAACCTCGGCACGACGGCGACGACGTCCACCAGGTCTGCACGCGCTTCCACACGGCGATCGAGCTGATCGGCACGCGCTGGACGGGCGCGATCCTGCGCGCGGTGTTCACCGGCAGCCACCGCTACGCCCAGATCAGGGCCGCGGTGCCGGGCGTCAGCGACACGATGCTCGCACAGCGGCTGCGGACGCTGGAGGAGGAGGGCCTGCTGGAACGGCAGGTCCTCGCCACCACGCCCGTGCAGGTCGAGTACCGCCTCACGGCGAAGGGCCTGGACCTCGAGCCGGTGGTCGACGCCGTGATCACCTGGTCGCACAAGTGGATCCCGCTGCCGCCGGGAACCTCGGTTTCTTGAGCGGGTTGTCTTGAACAGAGCTGTCTTCGGGGCGATCGAGCCGCTCACCACTTCGGGTGAGCGGCCCGGCTCGCGCTCAGACGCCGAGCCGGTGCAGCAGCTGTTCCTCCAGGGAGTCGAGCTCGCTCGACACCGCGCGGTGCGCGGCCTTGCGCCGGGTGGCGGGCATCCGCTCGGCCGCGCGGACCGTGGCCGACAGCTGTTCGAGCGTGCCCTGGGTGTCGGTCGCGAACTTCGCGTCGGCTTCGGTGGCCTTGCTCGACTTCCTGAGCTCGCCCAGGCCCTGTACGAGACCGGCGATCCGCGCGTGCAGCGCGGCACCGCGGCCGGAGAACTCGCCGAGCTGGTCGACGGCGACGCCGAGCTTGCGCGCCTGGTAGCGGTCGTACAGCTCCCGGGCCGCGCCCGCCGCGCGCACCGCGTACGGCGCGACCACCGGGATCACGGCCGGCCCGAGCACCTTGGCCACCGCGATCGCGTTCTTCGCCTTCTTCGGGGTGATCCGAGCTTCACCCGCGTCCTGCTTGGCCTTGCGCGCCATGGCCCACCTCCTGCTACTCGTCGTGGTCGAACTTACTGGTCCGAGTGGGGCCGGGCATGTCGGCTCGCAGCACGGAAAGGCAGTTCTGTCGGTGGGGGCGGATAAGGTGATCGTCATGGGTAACGAGGTGCTGCTCGACGCCGGAGCGGTCAGTCGCTGCCGTCGTCGTGTGCATCTGGAGCACGACCCCGCGATGCGCGACGTCCCGCTGCCGCCGCCGGATCCCACGGCGCAGCAGCGGATCGCCGACGCGACGGCGCACCGCGAGGCGATCCTGCAGCGCCTCATCGACGCGACCACCGATGCCGCGGGCTCGGATGCCATGGGCCGTGATGTGACGAGTGCCGACGCGACCTGGGCGCGCATCCCGCGTGACCTGCCCGCGGCAGATCGCGTGCGGCTCACGGAGGAAGCCTTCGCCGAGGGCACGCGGTTCATCTGGGGCCCGCTGCTGCAGGCCGACCCGGTCGGGCACCGGCGCGGCGGCGTCGACCTGCTCGTGCGCACCGCGACCGGGTACGTGCCGGTGCTCGTGGTGCGCCACCGCATCACCGACCGCGGCCAGGGCGCGCCGACCACCGGGCTGACCGACCTCGACCCGGCGCACCGCACGCCGGACGAGGCGCGCAAGGTGCGTTCGCAGCCACGCGACCAGCTGCGGCTCGCGCACCTGCGGCGGATGCTGCAGACGTACGGGCGGGCCGAGACCGGCCGCGCCGTCGGCGGCGTCATCGGGCTCGACGCCGATGTGGTCGTCTGGCACGACCTCACCGCCGGCACCTGGCCCGGCGGCCGCAGCGCGCTGGCGGAGTACGACGCGCGCTTCGCCGACCGCCTCGCCGTGGCCACCGCGGCCGCGACCGGCGGCGAACCGCTGGCCATGCCCTCGCGCGTGCTGGAGTGCCGGCGCTGCCCGTTCTGGCCGACGTGCGAGGTGCAGCTCACCGAGACCCGCGACGTCAGCCTCGTGGTGCGCGGCGAGGACGCCGGCGAGCTGCGCCGCACCGGCGTGTCCACTGTGGACAAGCTGGCCGCACTCGACCCGGCCGCCGAGGCGCCGCCGATGAACTGGACCGGCGGCACGTTCGCCGACGCGATCATGCTCGCGCGCGCGTGGCTCGCCGGCCTCACCGTGGTGCGCCGCACGCCGCAGGTCGAGGTGCCGCGCGGCGACGTCGAGGTCGACGTCGACATGGAGAGCTTCGGCGACGCCGGCGCGTACCTGTGGGGCACGCTGCTCTCGGGCGCGGACATCGGCGTCGAGCAGGGCTACCGCGCGTTCGCCACGTGGGAGCCACTGCCGACTACGGACGAGGCGCGCTCGTTCGCCGAGTTCTGGGCGTGGTTCACCGACGTGCGCGAGCGCACGCTCGCGGCCGGGCTCACGTTCCGCGCCTACTGCTACAACGCACTGGCGGAGAACCGCTGGCTGTTCGGCTCCGTCGAGCGCTTCGGCGACCACCCGGGGATCCCGGCGAAGAAGGACGTGCAGTCCTTTGTGGACTCCGACGAGTGGGTGGACCTCTTCCGCAGTGTCACCGACCAGTTCCTCTGCTCGCGCGGCAAGGGCCTCAAGGTGATCGCTCCCGTCGCGGGCTTCCGGTGGCGCGACGCGGAGGCCGGCGGCGAAGCGTCGATGCGCTGGTACCGCGATGCCGTGGGCATGGACGGCGAGACTCCCGACGACACCCAGCGCGAGCGTCTCTTGCAGTACAACGAGGACGACGTGCTGGCCACGAAGGCCTTGCGCGAGTGGATGTCCGATCGGGCACAAGTCGAGGTGCCTTTCATGCTCGATCTCTGATCCGAGGGCCGGTGCGCAGTATGTTGACGCGATGATCAAGGTCGAGCCGCCTCTGGCGATCGAGGAGTGCGAGGCGGAAGCGCTGTTCGGGCTCGAGACCGGCGGTCCCGAGCCGGTGCGTTCCGCGCTCGGCATGACGGCCACGCGCCTCGGCGGTGCGGTGGTGCTGGCGGTGCGCAACGACCCGACGGACTACTGGAGCAAGGCGCTCGGCTTCGGCCGCACGGAGCCGGTCACCGCGGAGCTGATCGCCGAGGTGTGCGCGTTCTACCGCGCGGCGGGCACGCGCCGGGCCACGTTGCAGCTCGCGCCGTCGGTGATTCCGGAGGACTGGGCCGAGATCTGCGAGCGCGAAGGGCTCACGACCACGTCGTCGTGGGCCAAGCTTGTCGCCCCGGTGGAAGAAGTCGTGGCTCGCGCCGACGACGACGAGCGCAGGCCGGCCGACGAGATCCGGGTCGAGCCGGTCGAACCCGGTGACCTGTACCGGTGGGCGGCGCTGATGCTGAACGTCTTCGGCATGCCCGAGGAGCACTTCGCGGAGATGTTCGCCGCGTCGGCCGCCGAGCCGAACTGCCACCCGTTCGCCGTTTGGCTCGACGACGAGATGGTCGGCACCGCGATGATGTACCAGCACGGCGAGATCGGCCAGATGTTCGGCGGCGCGGTCGCCGAGCACGCCCGCAACCGCGGTGGGCAGACGGAGCTCCTCGCCGCCCGCGACAGGCTCGCGGCCGAGCTGGGCTGTCACCTGCTCGTCGCCGAAACCGGCGCCGAGACCGAGGGCGAGCACAACTCGTCGCTGCACAACATGCTCAACCTGGGCTTTCAGGTGGCCTACGAGCGGCCGAACTGGGTGTGGTCATCCGCCGAGTGACTCGCCGGCTCGAGTTCCGCCGCCCAGGCAACTTTCCGGTGTTCTCCGCGATCCAAGGGGGCGTCGGGTAGCGGAGGGCGGTGGGCGTGCGCGGGTTCGAGGTCTTCGTCGAGCAGCACTACGACGAGCTGTTCCGCTACGCGCTCGTGCTGACCGGCGACCGCGGCGAGGCCGAGGACGTGGTGCACGACGCGCTGCTGCGGCTGGTCAAGCACGTCGGCCGCGCGGACATCGAGCACGAGCGTGCCTACGCCCGCCAGGCGTTGTTCCGCGTCTTCCTCGCTCGCCGCGACCGTCGCCGCCGGGAGCGGCTGATGCCGATCGCCGGGGCGGACGTCGAGGCCGGGGGAGACGCGTTCGCCGTGTCGGCGGGCCGGGCGGAGATGGTCGCGCTGCTGTGGCAGCTGCCCCCGCGGATGCGGGCGGTGCTGGCGGCGCGCTTCTACCTCGACCTCGGCGAGGCGGAGACCGCGCGGCTGCTGGGCTGCGGCGTCGGGACGGTGAAGTCGTCGACGGCGCGCGGGCTGGCCCGGCTGCGGGAGCTGTGGGAGGCCACGCACGAGCCGAGTCCGGCGGCGATCGGGAGGGGACAGCGTTGAGGCAGCAGGAGTTCACCGACACCGTCCGCTGGGAGCTCGGCGAGACCGCGCTGGCGCCTCCGGAGCCAGGGGACGCGGCGCGGATGGCGCGGCGGGTGCTGGGGACGCGGACCCGTCGACGGCAGCGGACGCTGGCCGGGGCCGCGGCCGCAGCCGTGGTGCTCGCGCTGGGCGCGGCGACGATCGTCACCACTCAGACCACGTCGTCGCAGGTCCAGGCCGTGCCGGTGACGCAGTGGCCCGCGCGGGGGTCGCTGGCCGGCAACGTGGACTTGATCGAGCGCGCGCGGTGGGGCTGGGGTGGGCAGGCGGCCCAGGTGGTGTTCGCCGGGAGCCGGCCGGAGGTGGGCACGATCGTCGTGCTGCGCAGCCAGGAGCACGACGGCGGCGTCCGGCTGGCGTTTCTCACCGGACCGGAGCTGGCGGTTCAGGCGCAGCTGACGGTCCCGGCCGGTCGGCTCACCGCTCCGGCCTACGGCTTCGTCGCCTCCGCGCCAAACGGCGGCCCGGCCACGGGCGTCGCGGTGACCGCTCCGCAAGTCGACACGGCGGCGTTCACCTCCGGCGAGACCCAGGTGGCCGACGGCCTCGCGACCGCGGAGCTCCCGCCCACCGCGGCCGCGTGGAACACCTCCCTCGCCACGGGAAACCCGCAGCACCCCGTGTTCGGCGAGCTGAGCACCTCGGCGCACGACCCGGCGATCTCGACGGGCACCGTCGTCCGCGCCCGCGACGATGCCCAGTTCGGCATCTCCGGGGTCGATGCGAAGCCCGGCGACGTCGTGGCGACGCGGGCGGGGTTCGTCGGCGTGATCACCGAGGGCCGCGACGATTTCGCGGCCGTGAAGTCCAACCCGGGTGCGCTGTCCGAGCCGTGGGGCCTGCGCGCGACGACGGCGACCGGCGAGCCCGTCACCCTGACCGACACCGGGTCGTCAGTCGACAGCCCGGTGATCGTCACCCCCGCCGGCGCCGGCGAGCTGCACGACGGCGACCGGATCGTCCTGACCGGCTTCGGTCATTCGGCCGCCGTGGTCGCCCTCGGGACCGTCCACGCGGGGCGACTGCAGCGTGCCGTCCGCGTACCGCCGGACGGCACCGAGGTGCTTCTCATCCACCGCTGACCCTGGCGATCACCAGCCGGCTGTGCCTATACTCGTCTGCGAATACTCGTAGACGAGGAAGTGGTGACCGTGAAGCGGCGCAAGGTCGGGAACATGCTGGGGCTGGCGGTGCTGTCGGCCCTGGTCGAGCGGCCGATGCACCCCTACGAAATGGCCTCCGTGCTGCGCGAACGCGGCAAGGACGCCGACATGAAGATCAAGTGGGGCTCGCTCTACACGGTCGTCGGCAACCTCGAGAAGCACGGCTTCGTCGCGACCGTGGAGAGCGTCCGCGACGGCGCGCGGCCCGAGCGCACGATCTACCGCCTCACCGACGTCGGCCGCGCCGAGCTGGAGGACTGGGTGGCCGAGTTGCTCGGCGAGCCGGACCTCGAGCCGACGAAGTTCCAGGCCGGGCTGTCGATCATGGCTTCGCTCGGCCCGGACGAGGTGGCAGACCTGCTGACAAAACGCCTCACGGCGCTGGAAAAGCGCCTCGCTGAACGGGTTTCGGCACTGGACGCCTCGCGCGCCGAGGTGCCGCGGCTGTTCCTCGTGGAAAGCGAGTTCGAACTTGTGCTGCTGCGCGCCGAGATCGAATGGGTGCGCGGCCTGCGCGACGACCTGGCCACGAACGCGTTGCCGGGTGTCGCCGAGTGGCGGCACTACCGCGAGACCGGCGAGCTGCCGGAAGACTTGACCGCTTTCACCGAAGGCGGCCAGGAGTAGAAAGCCGGCCCCGGAGGCAGTGCTGGCACACCGCCACCGGGACCGGGGAAACCCTCGAACCGATTCCGCGGACGCGGATCCGATCCTCAGGCTGCGATCACAGGATACGGGCCCGCACTCGCCGGAGCGGTTCGGCCGACCCACCGAACTGGAGTGCAACCATGACGAACACCGAGGTCAAACGGCACCGGACCAAGCTCGTGCCGGAGATGGAGGGACCGGTCGCGCGGGCCTACGCGCGCGGTCGCGGGACGGCGCCGCAGCTGGCGTACTACCGCTCGTCGGCGGCGGAGCTGGCCAAGCAGCTGCCCGGCGGCGCCGATGTGCTGGAGGTGGCGCCCGGACCCGGCTTCCACGCGGTCGAGCTCGCGCGGCTCGGCTTCGCGGTCACGGGGCTGGACGTGAGCCGCACGTTCGTGTCCCTGGCGAGCCAGTACGCGCGGGAGCAAGGTGTCGCGGCGGAGTTCGTGCACGGCGACGTCGCGGCGATGCCCTTCGCGGACGCGTCCTTCGATTTCCTGATCACGCAGGCGGCGTTCAAGAACTTCGCCGACCCGGTCGACGCGCTCGACGAGATGTGGCGCGTGCTTCGGCCGGGCGGGGTGGCGCTGGTGCAGGACCTGCGCAAGACCGCCACGCCGGAGGACATCGCGAACGAGGTGGCCGGGATGAAGCTGGGGGCCGTGAGTGCGTTCACGACGAAGTGGACACTCGGGCAGCTGCGCAAGCGCGCGTACACGCCGGAGCAGTTCGAAACGTTGGCGCGCGAAAGCCGCTTCGGTTCCTGCCACATCACCACGGACGGCATCGGGCTGGAAGCGCGGCTGACGAAGGCGTGACGCACGGGCGGTCTGGACCACGCGTGGCCAGACCGCCCGGGAACCTCAGCGCGGGGCCATGCGCAGCGCGCCGTCCATGCGGACGACTTCGCCGTTGAGGTAGTCGTGGTCGATCAGCGAGAGGGCGAGCTGCGCGTACTCGTCCGGCCGCGCCAGGCGCTTCGGGAACGGCACGCCGGCGGCGAGGCCCGCGCGGAACTCGTCGCTCACGGTGGCGAGCATCGGGGTGTCGACGATGCCCGGCGCGATGGTCAGCACGCGGATGCCCTGCGACGCCAGGTCGCGCGCGGCCGGCAGGGTGAGGCCGACGACGCCGCCCTTGGACGACGAGTAGGCCACCTGGCCGATCTGGCCGTCGTAGGCCGCGACGGAGGCGGTGTTGATGATGACGCCGCGGGCGTCGTCGGTCAGCGGCTCGGTTTTGGCGATGGCCTCGGCCGCGATGGTGAGCACGTTGAAGGTGCCGATCAGGTTGATCTGCACGACCTTCGCGTACAGCGCGAGGTCGTGGCGGCCCTTCTTCGACAAGATGCGGGCCGAGGGCCCGATGCCGGCACAGTTCACGACCGTGCGCAGTGGCACGCCGGAGCCGGCCGCGGTGTCCACGGCGACCTGGACCTGGTCGGGGTCGGTGACGTCGGCCTCGACGTAGGTGATGCCGTCGACCTGCTCGGCCTTCTCGATCGACGCGGCGAGGTCGAGCGCGAAGACGCGCGCGCCCTTGGCGGCCAGCGCCTTGGCGGTGGCGCCGCCGAGGCCGGAAGCACCACCCGTGACGAGCGCTGCGGTGTCGGTGATCTGCATCTTCAGCCCTTCTCCTGCTCGTGGTGCGGCCCTGCACCGTAACGACAGGTTAACGTTCGTTCGCACCGGCGCCGGGTGTGCTGCCTCACGCGAGGGCCGTTCTTCACTTCTCGCGTGGAGTATTCGGCGTCGCCCACTTCCGTTAGCGCCCGCTTCAACTCCGAATGTCACCTTCGGCATCATGAGCGCAGCTCGGATCGTGGTGGTGGGGACGGGGTACGTCGGATTGACCACGGGGGCATGTCTCGCGAGCCTGGGGCATCGCGTCACCTGCGTGGACGTGGACGAGGCGAAGGTCTCTCGCCTCGCCGCCGGCAGAGTGGACATTCTCGAACCGGGGCTGGCCGAACTGGTCACCGGTGGCATCAAGGGTGGGCGGCTGTCGTTCGTCGTCGGCGCGCGCGAAGCCGTGCAGGAGGCGGACGGTGTCTTCCTGTGCGTGCCGACGCCGATGGGCGCCGGCGGCTCAGCGGACCTGCGCGCGGTGGAGGCGGTGACGGCCGAGATCGGCGACGTGCTGCCCGCCGGCTGCGCGCTGATCACCAAGTCGACCGTGCCCGTGGGCACGTCCAAGCGCATCCGCGCGATGCTCGGCCGCGAAGACGTGCCCATCGTGTCCAACCCGGAGTTCCTGCGGGAAGGCACCGCGGTTTCCGACTTCCTCAATCCCGACCGGATCGTGGTCGGGTCCGACACCCCCGGCGCGGCCGGCTGGGTCGGTGACCTCTACGCGGACCTCGGCGCACCCGTCGTCGTCGCGGACGCGGCGAGCGCGGAGCTCGTGAAGTACGCGGCCAACTGCTTCCTCGCGCTGAAACTGTCCTATGTGAACTCGATCGCCGAGCTGTGCGAGCGCCTCGGCGCCGACATCGACCTCGTGACCGAGGGCATGGGCTACGACCGGCGCATCGGCCGCACGTTCCTCAAGCCCGGCCCGGGCTGGGGCGGCTCGTGCCTGCCCAAGGACACCAGCGCGCTGGTGAAGGTCGCGGAGTCGGTGAACTACGACTTCCGCATGCTCACCTCGGCCATCGACGAGAACATCGCCCAGCGCGACCGCATCGTCGCGAAGATCGCCGGCGCCTGCGGCGGCACGCTCGCCGGCGCGCGGATCGGCGTGCTGGGCCTGGCGTTCAAGGCCGGCACCAACGACCTGCGCGACTCGCCCGCCCTCGCCGTCTCCTCGGTGCTCGGCGCGCTGGGCGCGGAGATCACCGCCTACGACCCGGCGGTGGACACCGGCATCGACGGCATGACCGTGGTCGACGACCCGTACCAGGTCGCGAAGGACGCCGATGCGATCGTGGTCCTCACCGAGTGGGCCGAGTTCAAGCACCTCGACTGGACGGTGATGGCCGACGCGATGGAGGGCGACGACGTCGTCGACACCCGCAACCTCCTCGACCCGCGCACGGTCATCGACGCCGGCCTCTCCTGGCAGGGCGTCGGGCGGCCGCGGGCGGCGGGGCGAAAGCGCGTGACGGTTTCCTAGTCCTGGCTTACGATCACGGACGCGGCATCGCGTGTCGGTCACCGGCTGGGTGAGACATGGAGGTGCCGGGATGCCTTCTGGAGGCATTGTTCGTGTCCGTTTCCGTTGAGCTCAACCATCTGATCGTGCCGTCCCGGGACAACCGGCAGTCCGCCGAGTTCCTCGCCCGCTTGCTGGGTCTCGAAGTGGGCGAGGAATGGGGGCCGTTCATCCCCGTCGAAACCGGCAACGGCGTCCGGCTGGACTTTGCGACGATCCCGCCGCAGGACCTTCGGCTGCAGCACTACTGTTTCCTGATCCCCGAGGACGACTTCGACGCGTTTTTCGCGCGGCTGAAGGAAACCGGCGTGACCTACCACGCCGATCCGGCCGGCAAGCAGGTCGGCGAGGTCAACCACAACCACGGCGGCCGCGGGGTCTACTTCCTCGACCCGGGCGGCAACGGCGTGGAAGTGATCACGCAGCCTTACGAGCCGGACCGCAGTCGGCCGGCTAGCTGGTGACCGTCGCCGGATCCCGTACGTCCTCTGGGCTGCGGGATCCGGCCACCTGCACCAGCACCGCTCCCGCGAGCAACACGGCCGCGCCGACAAGCTGCGTCGCGCCGAGTGTTTCGCCGAGCCACCACCACGCCAGCCCCGCGGCGACCAGTGGTTCAACCAGCGCCAGCACGCTCGCCAGCGCCGAAGGCAGATCGCGCAACGCGCGCAGCCCGGCCAGGTAGGGCAGCACCGTGCCGGCCACGGCCAGCACCAGCAAGGCCAGCCACACGGGCACGTGCAGGCTCCCGAGCGTTGCCGTGGCGGTGATCGACGCCGGCGCCACTGTCCACGGTGGACTGACCGCGCCCACCACGACAGCCCCGATCGCCAGCCCGGCGGCCGTGAGCCCCACCGAGTCGTGCCGGCCCGCACCGCGTTCGCCGAGCAGGAAGTAGCCGGCCGAACACACGGCCGCGCCCACGCCGGCGGCGATGCCGAGCGCGTCGAGCCGTCCGCCCTGCCAGATCTGCGCGACGAGCGCCAGCCCGGCCACGCCGAGCGCCGTCCCGACCCACACCAGCGCCGGAAGCCGCTCGCGGCGCACCACACGGACCCACAGCGCGACCAACGCGGGCGCCAGGTTCACCAGCACCATCGCCACTCCGACCGGCACGCGGTCCACGGCCACGAAGAAGCACAGCTGCACCCCGGCCACGCCGAGCACGCCGTAACCGAGCACCAGCCACACGTCGGACCCGCGGAACCGCAACGCCCACGGCCGCACCAGCGCGACGCCGGGCACCAGCACCACGGCCGCGAGCACGATCCGGACCGCCGTCACCGCGGCCGGCGACCAGCCCGTGCCCATCACGGCCTTCGCCACCGGCCCGGATCCGGCGAACAGCACCCACGACGTGAGGCTCAACCCCGTCGCTCGTCCTCGCCCGGCCATGACCGCAGTGTCGCCGCCCACCGCGGGCGCCGACCAACGATTTTCCCGCGGCCCGAAATTCACCCGACGGAAAACGCGGTCCCCGGACGACGATGTGGGTGTGACGGAACCGCGGGTGAGACCGGACCCGGCTTTCGCGCTGCTCGGGCTGTACGAGTCCGCGCTGCCGGAGGTCTACGGGTACCTGCTCGCGCGCTGCGGCGACCGCGTGCTGGCCGAGGAACTGACGTCGGAGACATTCCTGGGGGCCGTGGCCGCGTGCCGCAAGGGGGGTGCGCCGCCGGTGAGCACCGGGTGGCTGATCGGGGTGGCACGGCACAAGCTGGCCGACCACTGGCGCCGCAAGGCCCGGGAGGAACGCGGGCTGCGGCTGGTGCACGAGCCCGACGCCCACGACCCGTGGGACACCGAGCTCGACGCGTTGCGCGCACGCCAGGTGCTCGAGTCGCTCGGCGCGCACCACCGGGCCGTGCTCACGCTGCGGTACGTCGACGGCCTGCCGGTCGGCGACGTCGCCGCTTGCCTCGGCCGCACGGTGCATGCCACGGAGGCGTTGCTGACCCGCGCGAAGGCCGCGTTCCGCCACAGCTACGAGGAGAAAGGGGGCCGCGATGACTGAGCCGTTCGACGCGCTCGCACTGCCCCCGACGCCGGTCGACCCGGACCCGGCGTTCGCCAGGGAGCTGCGGGACAACCTGCGGCGCCTCATCCTGAACGGAGCCGAGATGACCACCACCGAAACCCCCGCCGACGCCGCCGTGCGCGCGCTCGCGCCGTACCTCGTCGTCACCGATGCCCGCGCCGCGCTGGACTTCTACGTGGAGGTCTTCGGCGCGCGGCGGCGATCCGACCCGATCGTGATGGACGACGGCCGCGTCGGGCACGCCGAGCTCGCCATCGGCGACAGCGTGCTGATGCTCGCGGAGGAGTTCCCCGAGCTGGGCAACGTCGTCGCGCCCGAGGGCGGGCCGCTGATCCGCGTGGAGGTGCCCGACGTCCACGAGTCGGCCCGCCGCGCCGTGGAGCTGGGCGGCGAGGTGCTGCGCCCGGTCGAGGACCGCGGGTACGGGCTCGGCGGCACGATCAAGGACCCGTACGGCCAGCGCTGGCTCGTCGCGCAGGCCGGGCAGACGGCGAAGCACGCGACGAAGCCCACCCGTCACGGCGAAGCCATGTACTTCACGTTCCAGGTGCCCGACGGCGAGGTGGCGAAGGCCTTCTACGGCGGCGTGGTCGGCTGGCAGTTCTCGCCGGGCTCCGTGCCGGACGCCTGGGGCTTCGAAGGCCCCGGCCTCCAGGGCGGTCTGTGGGGCGGACCGGGCCGGCAGGTCGGCTGGAAGCTGATGTACGCGGTGGACGACCTCGAAGCGGCCCTCGCCCGCGTCCGCGACCACGGCGGCACGGCCGGTGAGGTCGAGCACCACCCGTACGGCACGACCGCCGACTGCGTCGACGACCAGGGCATCGAGTTCTGGCTCTGGGAACAGCCACACGAGTGAGAAACTCCATGACCCCGGCGGCTCCCTCGCCGCCGGGGCGCACACTCGAACCATGGCCGGGCACTGGACTCCGTGCAACGAAGCTGAGCTGACCGCGGGCTGGCGGCTGTGGCTGGAGCTGGGCTCCTGCACCTGGCCAGGCCCGGACTGGGACGGCACGCCCGCGGAGGCCGTCACCGGTCTGACGGGGTTGTTCTCGACGTGCAACGAGATCCTCGAGTCCTACCGCCGCAGTGGCGGCCCCGACAGCGCCGGGATCATCGGCCTCGTGCGCTCGATGTTCCTCGCCGCCAACTGGACCCTCGAACTCTGGCGCGACGACACGGCACCGCTGGACGCCGAACGCGCGGCGTTGCTGCACGGCGACCTCGCGGGCTTCGCCGAACACGCCGAGGCCGTCCGGACCCTGCTCGCCCGGGGCGGCGGCTGGTCGTCGCTCCCGGGCTGAGCCTTCACCGAGGGTCCGGCAGCTTCCGCGCCAGCACCACCACAAGCAGCGCCACTGCGGCCAGCAGCCCCATGACCAGCACGAACGCCCCCTCGTACCCCATCGAGCCCGTGCTCAAGCCCGCGAACAGGCTGCCGAACACGGCCACCCCGAGGGCCAGCGACGTCTGCTGCGTCGTGGTCATCACGCCGCCGCCGATGCCGGCGAGGTCGTGGGGCACCCGGGACAGGACGATGCGGAACAGCGTGGTCATGGCCAGGCCGTTGCCGATCCCGATGAGGACCATGGCGGGCGCCAGCTCCCACAGCGTGAGGTCCGGCCACGCCCACAGCGCCGAGCCGGCCAGCACGAGCAGGCCGAGGGCCGCGATCAGGCCGCCGGCAAGCACCACCTTCTGGCCGAAGCGAGCGACGAGGTGGCTGCTGACCAGCGACGTCACGAAGTACGCCACGGCCATCGGCGTCAGCACGAGCCCCGAGCTGAGCGGGCCGAGGTGCAGGCCGTCCTGCAGGGTCACGGCGTAGATGAACATGAAGGACCCGAAGCCACAGAAGAACGGCACCGCGACAACCAGGCCGTGGCGCACGTTGGCCGTGCGCAGCAGCGCCGGCGGCAGCAGCGGCATCCCGCCGCGGGCCTCCAGCCGGGTCTCGACGCGGGCGAAGGCCAGCACCGCGAACGGGAACAGCACCAGCAGCACGATCGTCCACCACGGCCAGCCCAGAGCAGAGCCTTCCATCAGCGGCACGAGCAGCGTCAGGAGTGAAGCGGCGAGCAGCGCTGTGCCCCAGCGGTCGACGCCGAGCGGGTTCTCCGCGCGGCTGTCGGGCACCGTGCGGCGCGCGACGAGCAGCCCGATGAGGCCGATCGGCACGTTGACCAGGAAAATCGGCCGCCAGCTCGTGCCCCACAGGTCGGCGGCCACCAGAGCGCCGCCCAGCAGCTGGCCGACAACGGTCGCGATGCCGCCCATCGCGCCGTAGGAGCCGAGCGCCCGCGAGCGGTGTTCGCCGGTGGTGCCGGCCTGGATGATCGAGAGCACCTGCGGCAGCAGCATCGCCGCCGCTGCCCCTTGCGCGGCGCGGGCGAGCACCAGCGTCAACGCGTTGGGCGCGAGGCCGCAGACCAACGAGGTCAGCGTGAACAGGGCGAGCCCCAGCAGGAACAGCCGGCGGCGACCGAACGCGTCGCCGAGCCGGCCGCCGAGGACCAGCAGCACGGCGTAGGCGATGCCGTACGCGGCCACCACCAGCTCCAACGTCGCGGTGGACGCGTGCAGATCGGTATCGATGGTGGGGAGGGCGACGTTGACGATGAAGAAGTCGATGACCGGCAGTGCCGCCCCCAGCAACACGGTGACCAGGCCGGCTGAGGTGAGCGCCGGCCTGGCGGTCACGCCGGTGGGGTGCACCGGCGCGGTGGTTGTCGTCGTCATGACTACCACGCTCCGACGCATTTGAACCTGGTACCAGGTGCGCTCTTATCCTGGTAGTCGGACTACCTGGTACCAGGCAACGCGCTGTGCTGAACTGGGCCCATGACCACCGCTGTCGAAGAACGCCTCCGCCGCGGCGAGCTCGGCGCGTTCCTGCGCAGCCGCCGCGCCCGCATCACGCCCGAGCAGGTCGGCCTGCCGCTCGGCGGCCGCCGGCGTACGCCTGGCCTGAGGCGCGAAGAGGTCGCGCAGCTCGCCGGAGTCGGGGTCACCTGGTACACGTGGCTGGAGCAGGGCCGCGACATCAACGCGTCAGAGCAGGTGCTCGGCGCGATTTCGCGGACGCTGCGCCTCGACCCGCACGAGCACTCGCACCTGTTCACCCTCGCCGGAGCGCCCGAACCGCCGGCCGCCGACGAGTGCAACGCCATCACGCCCTCGATGCGCAAGATGATGACCCAGCTCGAGCCCTTCCCCGTCGCGGTCCGCAACGCGCGCTGCGACCTGCTCGGCTACAACCGCGCGTACGCGTGGCTGATGGGCGACGTCGACTCCATCCCGTTCGAGGACCGCAACACGCTGGTCCAATGCCTGCTCAACCCGGACTGGCGCAGCCGGATGCTCGACTGGGAGCAGAACACCCCGCGCGTGGTCGCGTCGTTCCGCGCGGCGATGGCCGAGCACGTGGCCGAACCGTCGTGGAAAGCGCTGGTCAAGCGGCTGAAGGCGGAATCGCCGCTGTTCGAGCAGCTGTGGAACCGGCACGACGTGAACCCCGAGCCGATCCGCACCAAGTGCTACGACCATCCCGAGGTCGGGCTGCTGAAGTTCAACTTCACCTACCTGTACTCGGGTCGCCGCTCCGAGATCACCGTGTCCACCTACACGCCGGCCGACGAGCAGACCGCCGCGAAGCTGCCGAGCTCGTTCGACTGATACGACGCCTGACGTAGTCGTCCTGCCGCTTCCGGACGGACGCGCGAAGGCGCCGTGAGCGGTAGTTTTCTGCACCATGCAGGACTGGTGGCGGGCGCGGAACCCGTGGTTCGGACGCGTGTTCCGGACCTTCGTGGTGCTCGTGTTCACACTCGGCGCCACGAGCGCGGCCGGCCGCTGGCAGCCGGGCGCCCACCTGCTCAGCGCCGCGGGCGCCGTGTGGCTGGTCGCGACCGTGCTGACGCTGCTGGTCGTGCACCGCTACCCACTGCCGGTTTTCGTGGTCACAGCCGCGTCGGCGTACGCGTTCTACGCCTCCAGCGAGCCCAACGGACCGGTCATCCTGGTGCCGACCATCGCGTTGTTCATGCTCACCCGGCGAAGGGGTCCGGTGGTCGCGGGCTGGACCGGCGCCGGCGTGCTCGTAGCCGGGTACGCGGCGCACGTGATCGCCACGCGGTCGTTCGCGATCGCCCCTTCGGCCGGGGTGTTCGTGGTGTGGCCGGCGGCGGTGATCGGCATCGGCACCGCCGTGCGCTACCAGTTCGCGGCGCTGGCGGCGCGGCGCGAGCAGGCCGTGGAGCACCGCCACCGCCTGGCCGAGCAGGAGCGGCTGCAGATCGCGCGCGAGGTGCACGACGTCGTGGCCCACAGCCTCGCGATGATCAACGTGCAGGCCGGCGTCGCCGCCCACGTCGCCGACCGGCGGCCTGAGCAGGCGAAAGAGGCGCTGCTGAACATCAAGGCGGCCAGCGCGTCGGCGCTCAACGACCTGCGTGCGACGCTCGCGGTCCTGCGTTCGGGCGAGGACAAGGCGCCCGCGCCGAGCCTTGCGCAGCTGGGCGAGCTGCTCGACCACGCGCGGTCCGCGGGCCTCGAAGTGCGGCTGCACGGCGACGCGGGCGACGTGCCCGCGCCCGTGGCCGGCGCGACCTACCGGATCCTGCAGGAGTCGCTCACCAACGTCGTCCGCCACGCCGACGGGGCGCAGCACGTGGACGTCCACCTCGACCGGCGCCCGGGCGCCCTCACGCTCACCGTCCGCGACGACGGCCGCGCCACCACCGCGCCCACGCCCGGCCACGGCCTGCGCGGGATGAACGAGCGCGCTGCCGCCCTCGGCGGCACGGTCCAGGCCGGCCTGGTCAGTGCCGCCGGGGGCGGTTTCGAAGTGCGGGCCGAGCTGCCCGTGAAGGGGGAATGATGACGATCAGCGTGGTACTGGCCGACGACCAAGCCCTGGTCCGCGCGGGTTTCCGCGTGCTGCTGGAGACGGAAGACGGCTTCGACGTCGTCGGCGAGGCCGGCGACGGCGCGCAAGCCGTGGCGCTCGCGGCCGAGCACAAGCCGGACATCGTGGTGATGGACGTCCGCATGCCCGGCACCGACGGCCTCGAAGCCACCCGCCGGATCACCGCCGACCCGGCGCTCGCCGACGTGAAGGTGCTGGTCCTGACCACTTTCGACGTCGATGAGTACGTCTACGAGGCCCTGCGCTCGGGCGCGAGCGGCTTCCTGCTCAAGGACACCGAGCCGGTGGAGCTGCTGCGCGCGCTGCGCGTCGTCGCCGCGGGCGAGGCGCTGCTGGCCCCGACCGTGACGCGCCGGCTGATCTCGGAGTTCGTCGGCCGCCCCGAGCACCGCCGCATCGACACCGCCGCGGTCAAGCAGATCACCGACCGCGAACGCGAGGTCCTCGGCCTTGTCGCCGGCGGCCTGTCCAACGACGAAATCGCCGCCCACCTGGTCATCTCCACCGCCACGGCGCGCACCCACGTCAGCCGCATCATGACGAAGATCGGCGCCCGCGACCGCGCGCAGCTCGTGGTCCTGGCATACGAATCGGGCCTCGTGACGCCGAGACGCAACTAGCCCGAAGGTGTGAGTTACGCCGTGTCGGTGAACGTCGTCCCACGTTCGGACGCCTTACCGGCAGAGCATCGCCTCACTCAGCGATGTGTTCGGCGGAAGGAGCTCCCATGGCGTGGGAGATCGTCGTGGTCGCCGCGCTGGCCGTGATCTTCCTGGTCAGACTGGTGCTGCAGCTCAAGCGGGGCTGACGGGCGCCGCCGCGGGGTGCTGTGGCGGGCGCGGGGCTCGGCCGTGCGGTCGGAGCCCGTCTCCTGCGCGAGCGGGGGCCGGGGCTGTGGTTGCGGCTGCGGTTGCGGTTGCGGTTGGGGCTGCGGCCGGCGAGGCGGGACGGCCCGGGTGATGACCGTCTTCTCCGCGTCAGCCGGCGGGGGCGGCGGCTTCGGGCCGGGCGGCGTCTTCGGAGGAGGCGGCTTCGGGGTGCCCTTGGGCGGCGTCGAAGGCAGGTTGCCGTTCAGCGACCCGGACACCGACCCCTTCGCCGAACCAGCCGCGTGCCGAGGCCGTTCCCCGACCTTCGGGATCTCGATCGTGATCTCGCTGTTGACCTTGATCGGCACCGGCTTTTCGCGCCGGTACGAGAGCTTGCGAGCCAGCGCGTGGCTCGGCCGCTCGACCCACCGGTAACACACCTCGACCACGCCGAACACCGCCGGGATCACGATCAGCAGCGCGATCGGCAGCGGCACCGCCGGGCGCAGCAGCTGCAGCAGCACGAACGACACCAGCATGTGCAGCAGGTAGATCGAGTAACTGCGCTCGGATACAGCGGTCCAGAACTTCCGCTGCTTGAGCTTCGGCTCCGCCATCATGCCCAGCATGAACAGCAGCACGGCGAACGCCATGGAGAGGTTGTAGGACGTGTCCACGCGGCCGACGTCGATGATGTCCGCCAGCACGTACAGCGACCACGCGCAGGCGCCGTACAGCGCGCCCGTCCACAGCGGGATCTTCTTCGCCGTGGTGGCCCAGATCGTCTGCCCGATGATCATCACCGGCAGGTAGGACACGTTCACCGCGAACAGCGACCACGACGGTCCGAGCTGCGACCGGCTCATCATCACCACGAAGATGAACGTGAGTTCCACCGCGATCGCCAGCCACACCGAGCGGCGCAGCAGCGGCAGCACGGCCATCAGCACCACGTAGAAGACGACCTCGACGATCATCGACCACGCCACCGGCACCAGCACCACCTGCGGGTAGATCAGGTAGTTCACCAGGAAGGTGTTGGTGAAGATCGTGAGCGGGTTGAGTTCCTGCGACTGCCCGGTCGACGGCGGGTGCAGGCTCACCACCAGCATCAACGCGGTGAGCAGCACCACGAACAGCATCGGCGCATACACGCGGATCAGCCGGTTCACGGCGAACCGGCGCTGACCCTGACGCAGCGCGATGGGCGTGACGACGAAACCGCTGACCACGAAGAAGAACGGCACGGCGATCTCACCGATGCCCTGGGTGGACATGTGCATCGGATTGCTCGTCAGCGCCTCGATGAAGCTGATGTAAGGCGCGGAATCATTCTTCGCGATCACCCACGGGTGGGCGATGTGGCTGTAGAACACGAGCAGGGCGCCGAGGCCACGGCCGATGTCGATGAAGACGATGCGGGTCTTCTTCTGCACAGCAGGTGGCTGCTCAACCAGCGCGACCACCCCCGTCTACTCGTGCTGATTCCCCCGAGCAGGGTAGCGCCTTGCTCCTGGGCCGCGGACCAGTCCCCGGAATTGCCCGGGATTCGAGAAAAACCACCCGCGGCGTTCTGGCCTCGGAAGATGCCACGCGCAGGTACCATCGGGTAGGAATTTGTCCCTTTTCACCCGAGCCGTTCAGGAGTCCCGCGCGAGTGCAGTCGACCACCCTCGACGCGGATCTCGAGTCCCGTTCGGCCTTCCGGACGAGGACCCGGCCCGTCGTGAGCGCGGTCGGCCTGTATCTGCTCTTCCAGCTCCTCGCCTTCGGCGTGCTGTGGCTGATGAGCTGGAAGGCGGACGTCTCGCCGGGCCGCTTCGTGGGCGCGTTCGACGCGAACTGGTTCATCTCGGTGGCCACGCACGGCTACGACCAGGTGCCGACGATCCTGGCGAACGGCATGCCGGGGGAGAACAGCCTGGTGTTCTTCCCGCTGTACCCGGCGCTGATCGCGGTGCTGACGTTCGTCGGCACCCCCGCCCTTCCCGCGGCCCTGGCGGTGTCGCTGCTGGCCGGCTGCGCCGCGGCGTGGGGACTGTTCGTGCTGGGACGCGAGTTCGCCGGCCCGCGCGTGGGGATGCTGCTGGCGGTGCTGTGGTCGCTCGGGCCGGGTTCGACGGCGTTGCGCATGGCGTACTCCGAGGCGCTGCTCGTGGCCCTCGTCGCGTGGACGCTGGTCGCCGTGTCACGCCGGAAGTGGCTGCTCGCGGGCGCGCTCGCCATCTTCGCGGGGCTTACCCGGGCGAGCGCCGGCGCGCTCGTGGCCGCGGTGGGCGTCGCGGCGATCGTCGCGATCTTCCGGCGCCAGGACGGCTGGCGGCCGTGGGTCGGAGGTCTGCTCGCGCCGTTGGGGCTGCTGGCTTACCTCACGTACGTCGGGTTTCGCACCGGCCGCGCCGACGGTTGGTTCTGGCTCCAGAACGCCTGGCAGATGCACTTCGACTTCGGTCGTTTCACGTGGATCCAAGTCCGCGAGGGGCTGACTGCGAACGGATCCAGCTGGACCAGCGTCACAGCGATCATCGTGCTCGCGGCCGTGGCACTGCTGGTGTGGACGTGGTGCACGAAGCTGCCTTTGCCGTGGCAGCTCTACGGCACGCTGACCGTGCTCATCGCGCTCGGGTCGTCGAACTACTTCCAGTCCCGCGCGCGGTTCCTGCTGCCCGCGTTCGTGCTCATGGTGCCGCTCGCGCTGGTGCTCGCTCGCCTGCCGACGAGAGTCCTCGTGGTGCTGCTGCCGGCAGGCGCGGCGATCAGCGCGTGGTACGGCTCGTTCCTCATGGCGATCGCCCACGTGGCCCCCTGAGCGGGGGTCACACAGGCGCGAGCCACAACGTCACGAACGCCTTCGCGTCGCCCTCGGCGGCGGCGATCAGCGCCGCGTCGTCGAGGGAGCGCTCGTCCGGGCCGGAGTCGCCGACGATCTTCGGTGTGTAGCCCAGCGAGCGGTAGCCCGCGAGGACCGCGGCCGGGTCGTCGCCGAGCTCCCGGATGGCGCCCGGGTCGAACTCGCAGACCACGTGAGGACGGTCGCGCCGCAGCACCTCGTCGAGCCCGGCGAGCGCGCGGTGGTCGCGGCCCTGCAGGTCGACCTTCACGAGGCCGATCCGCCGCGCCGTCACCTCCGGCAGCGAGTCGAGCCGCACGGCGGGCACCTCGATGCCCGGGCCCTCGGCGCTCACGCGGTTGTCGCCGCTGTTGCCCTCGGTGGCCTGCGTGAGGCGCACGGTGCCGGCCGAGTCCCAGGCCGCCGACTCGACGACCGTGACCAGCTCGGCGGCCGCCGGGGGCAGGTTGACGGAGACGTTCCGGCGCAGGTAAGCCGCGTTGACCGGGTCGGCCTCAACGGCGACCACGGCGGTGACGTCCGGCGTGGCCCGCAGCAGCCGCAGCGTGTGGTAGCCGACGTGGGCGCCGACGTCGAGGAACGCGCCCTCGGCCAGGCGCGCCATCAGGTCGGCCTCGCCGTCTTCCCAGGACCGGTGGAAGACGATCCACGGCAGCATGACCTCGTCGACCGGCATGAGCAGCGCGCCGACGTCGCACGGCACCACGTCGGCGCCGTGCGGCACCGGGGCGTGGGCCAGGCGGGCGGCGTCGCGCATGGCGCTCACGTCGAGCGTCACGCGCTGGATGGCCTTCTCGTCGGCGTCCAGCCGCTCGTCGCGCTGGGAGAACATCTTGTGCACCGACGTCGTGGAAGCCTCGAGGTCGGCGCCGAAGCCGCCGTAGCCCTCGGACAGCTTCGTCACGTCGGCTTCGAGGTTGCGCAGCGCCAGCTCGGTGTCCGGGGCGCGCTGACGCAGCTCACCGACGGTGTCGTCGAGCGTCTTCATGCGCTCGCCCAGCGTCTGGCTGTCGCTCCGCGCGCCTTCGGCGGCCCGGGCCGCGTCGGCGAAGCCGTGCTCAAGCGCCTCGATGCGCTCCAGCAGCCGCCGGTTGCTCTCCTCCGCGCCGGCCAGCAGCGCGCCCATCACCTTGCGCTGGTGGACGTCGTAGTGGTCGATCGCGCGCAGCACGGCCTTGCGCAGCGCGGGCGCGAGCGGCAGCCGCGACGGGGCGGCCGCCTCGGGTCGCCAGTGCAGGGCCTGCGCGGCGTCGTGCAGCGGCGTGATCGGGTGCGGCGGCGCCGGCTGGCCGGCGTGGCGGCCCGACTGCCACACGCCGTACGCGTCCTGCAGCTGCTCGCGCATCCACTTGGCCGCCGTGGCCATCGAGCGCTCGCGCAGGATGTACGCGCGCGCCGCCTGGCCGCGCTTCGCGGCTTCGGCCGGGTTGTCCGCGACCGCGCGCATCGCGGCGGCCGCGGCGTCGAGATCGGGGTCGGCCCACACGGCGTCGGCGTGGTACGGGTAGTTGTCCTTGCCCACCGGCACCAGCCGGAACGGCACGGGCCAGCCCGTCGACGCGTCGAGGAACTCCGTGGTGCTGGAGTAGTTCGTGGAGATCACCGGCATCGCGCGCGCCATCGCTTCGGCGACGGTGAGGCCGAAGCCCTCGCTGCGGTGCAGGGAGACGTAGCAGGTGCTGCGCTCGTACAGCTCGTGCAGCTCGGCCACCGACAGGTAGCGCTCCACCAGCTCGATGCGGTCGTCGCCGACCACAGCGGCACGCAGGCGCTCGGCCGCGTTCGGGTGCAGCTTCGCGTTGATCGCCTTGATGGTGAGCCGCACGTCGTCGCGGCCTTCGAACGCGCGGCGGAACGCCTCGACGGCACCCCACGGGTTCTTGCGCTCGGCCACGCTGTTGAAGTCGAACGCGAACAAGAACCGCACCGGTTCGCCCTGCTCACGCGCGGGCGGCGACGGTTCACCGGGGTCGCGCACCGGCACCGGGATGGTCTTCACCGGGATCGGCGAGTGCGCGGAGATGGCGCGGCGGCAGAACTCGCTCACCGTCCACACCTCGTCGAGCATCCCGAACGCCTCGTGCTGCCACTCGGGGAAGTCCTCGAGCTCCCAGGCCCACAGCCCGATGCGGTAGCGGCCGTTGCCGACCTCGGGGTGGTTGGTGAGGATCACGCGCGTCTGGTCCGCGTTCACCGCGAGCACGCTCAGCGGGAACCGCGGGTCGCCGACCGTCGCCGGCCGCTCGATGCCCGTGCGGTTCGACACCGCCTTCTCCTCGAGCACCGACGCCACGGGCACACCGCCGGTCTCGATGGCCTCGAGCACGATCCGGCCCATCTCGCCAAGGCCCAGCTCGGCCGTGAGGTAGCCGAGCAGGTTCACGCCGAACTCGTCGGCCGGCGGGTGGCTCGCGAGCCGCTCGCCGGGCAGCGCCCACTCGGGCAGCCCGGCCTCGCTCACGCCGGAACCGGCGCACCAGAAGCGGAAGTTGTCGGCGTCGGCGCCATACGGGTGCGGGAACGCCATTTGCAGGTCGATGCGCGACGCCCAGATCGCGTGCGTCAGCCGGTTCAGCCCGGCAGCGGCCTGCGCCTGGTCCTCGGGCGTGGCGAGCCACTCGCGCAGCGCCTGGCCGCCGTCCTCGCCGTACGCGTGCGGCGGCGCGGGCTTGTTCTTGCGCTCGGCCTTGATCCAGCCCTCGCGGAACACGCGGCGGGCGAGCTTCGGCACCTCGGTGCCGTCGCGGAAGTTCTTGAAGCCGTAGGGGATCGAGTCGAGCGTCTCGGCGTAGCCGGCTTCCCGCAGCTTCGCGCCGTACGAGTCGCAGATGGCCCGCAGGTCGTCGCTGTGCGACAGCAGCACGCGCGGCTTGCGCGCGCAGTGGAAGCTCAGCAGCCACGGCTTCTCCGGCCGGTAGCCGCTGAAGTGGAAGAAGCGCAGCTTCGCGCCGCCCGCGGTGTACGTGCCGTTGGCCTCGCGCGCGATCGGGCGCTCGTGGAGGTTCCAGTAGGCGACGTCGAAACCCGGGTCGGTGACCACGTGGTTGCGGAACAGCGAGGGCACCTGGTCCACCCACCGCTGGTCGGTGAACAGCTGCTGCTCGGGCGCCACGATCGCGTCGTGGCGCAGGCGCCCGGCCCAGAAGTCAAGGAACGCGCCCGCGCCCTGGCCGACGCCGATGAAGCCGAGGTTGAACATGCCGGTGCCCATGATCACGGCGTCGTCCGGCTCGAGGCCGTCCTGCGGCAGCGGGGTCAGGAAGTGCGGCGCGAGCACGATGTCGTGCTCGCGGGCCAGCTCCGTGACCTCAGGGATGGGGGCGAACAGCTCGATGTCCGGGTCGATGTACATCGCGACCTCGGACGTCTTCAGCAGCTCGCGCAGCAGATACGGCTTGGCCGACGTGGCGAGCTCGGTGACCGAGTACGCCGTGGCCATCCGCAGGTAGTCGGCCTCGTCGATGCCGAACGCGGCGGGGCCGACGACCTGCGTGCCGTCTTCGAGCTCGGTCACCTCGTCGCGCGGCGCGTCGATCACCGCGATCACGAAGCGGCCGCCCGGGTGCTGCGCGAGGTAGGACCGGGCCAGCACGCGCGCCGCGGGAACGTAGTTCCGCGCGACGATCGTGCAGGCCGTGGCTCCGGTGCTGCCGCGCTCAGGCATCGGCAGGCAGGGTGGTGAGCTGCTGGTTCAGTGCGGAGGAGAAGTCCGCCTTCACCGTCGACAGGTCTCCCTTGCCGGAGACGTCGATGCGGACGATCACGTTGCCGTGCGCGTAGTGGCCGCGCTCCTGGGCGGACTGGCCGTCCTTCTTGTCGATCGTGGTCGCGAAGACGCCGTCGGGCGCGGCGGTGTCGCGCTTGGCGCCGTTGGTGACCTGGATCTGCATGAGCTTGTCGGCCGCGGTCGCCGCCGCGGTCGGGCTCGATGCCTGGGTCAGCAGCAGCGTGATCTGGTCACCGTTGTCGAGGTGGTAGACCACGAACTTCGCCTTGCTCGCGCCGGCGGCCTGGTAGGCCTCGAGCTCGTCGGGGTTCAGGTAGGACAGGCTGTTGACCTCGCTGAACGACGTGATGTCGTCGTGGGTCTCGGCCTTGCCCGGCATGTTCGCGACGGCCAGGGGGTCCGGCGGCTTCGGCGCGCTGGAGGGCGCCTGCTGCGTCGGCTGGGCGGTGGGCTGCTCGTTGCCGCCCCCGCTGTCCCGGCCCCAGAGCCAGTAGGCGCCGAAGGCGATCGCGGCCAGCACGACCACGGCGCCGACGATCGCGCCGACCTTCTTGCCGTTGCCCGACTTGGGCTTCTCGGCGAAGAATTCGGGACCCTGGCGGAAGGAGTCATTGCCCGACGGGCCGAGCGGAGGCAGTTCGCCGCCGCCCCACGGCGGGCTCTGGTCGCCCTCAGGCGCGTTCCACGGCTGCTGCTGCGGGAAGCCGCCGGCCGGGGAGGCCGGCTGCTGGAACCCACCGGGCGGGGAGTACTGCGCCTGCGGCGGCTGCTGCTGGGGCTGCACGTACTCGGTGCGCGCGGGGTCGGCGTGCTGCTGCATCTGCCAGGACTGCACGGCCTGCGTGCGCTCCGCGCTCGGGTCACCGGCGGGCTGCTGCGGCGCGGCCGGGGGCTGTTGCTGCTGCTGCGGGGGCTGTTGCTGGGGCTGCTGGGGCATGCCCTGCGGCGGGCTGACCGGCGTGATGATCTGCGTCGAGTCCGCGCTCGGCGCGGCCTGCTGCGGCGCCGGTTGGTCCTGCTGGCCGACGGCCGAGGACAGCACCTGGTCGCGCCGGATCCGGTAGTCGTCCGCGGACAGCCGCCCTGACGCGAGCTCCTCGTCCAGCCGCCGCAGCTCCTCCTGCCAGGACACCAGGGCCCCCCTTATCTGTCGGCATGGCGACGATCAGTGCGCCACCGCGACCCGATGTGTGTGACGACGTGGACATTGTGCACGGCTGTGACCCCGCGCGACCCCGCGGGTCGACTTCCGTGGCCGGGGCTCGCGTCAGCGGGCGGGCAGGGCCGCCGCGACCTTCGTGCGGATCTGTTCGATCCGCGACCGGAGCACCACCGCGTCGTCGGTGAGCGGCTGCGACACGCCGATGCCGATCGCCACCGGACCGGATGTGTACCAGAACGCGAGGACGCGCCCGGCCGGGCTGCTGCCGGAGTAGAGCAGGTCCGTCGGCGCGGGTCCGAGCGGTGTGCTGTCGAAGCCGCCGGCCGTGAGGTTCTGCTTCAGGCCCTTCACGAGCTGCGCGGCCTGCGCGGGCGACGGCGTTGGCACGGCGAGCAGGATCGTGCCGTTGTCGGTGTGCGTGGTGTCGGCGTATGCGTGGTAGACGAGCTCGGTCGCGGTGGCGGTCTTCATCAGGTCCGCGTCGGCCTGCGACACGACCTTCAGCTGTACGGCCTTGTCGAGCGACATCGTCGAGTTGTCGGGGTTCGGCGTGCCCGCCAGCGCGGGCAGCTTGTCCTCCAGCGAGGCCGACGGGTCCTGGCCGCCGGTGGCCGAGGGGATCGGTGGCGGCGAGACGGTGTCCGCGTTGTCGCTCTGGTTCGGCCGGTTGCCGATGTACCAGATCCCGCCGACGACCAGCGCCAGCACGACCAGCACCCCCAGCGACAGGAACAGCCACGTCGGCTTCTTCTTCCGCGGCGGCGCTTCCTCCCAGAGGCGGCGCAGCTCGGGCGTCTGCTGCCGCCCCAGGTCAGCCGTGTCGCCGGTGACGGGCAGGTAGCCGGTCGGGTTCGTGTCGGCCGGGCTCGGCGCGGTCGCGAACGACGGCTCGCCGTCCTTCGGGCTCCACCGCGGCTTCCGGGTCAGCGACGACCGGGGCGGCCGCTGCGGCTTGGCCTTCTTCTTGTCCTGCTTGTCTGGCTGCGGCTCCGCGGGCACGGGCTCGGTGACCTGCTGCGGGACGGGGTGCCAGACCGGCTGGGGCTGGGGTTGCTGCTGCTGGGGCTGCTGCTGGATCGCCGGGTTGGCGCTGGCCCATGTGTTCGGCGTATTCGGAGTGGTCGGCGCCCAGCCCTGCTGGGGCTGGTCCCACGACACCGGCTCGGCGTTCCATGTCCCCGCGGCCGGGCTCGGCTCCGTGACCTGGGCCGGGATCTCACCCGCGCCCGCCCGTAGCGGCGACGCCACCGGCGAGGCCGCGCCCCCGCCTGAGGCCTCCGCGAGCAGCTCCTCGCGCTTGTGCCGGTGCTCGGCGTGCCCGATCCGGCCCGCGGCCAGGTCGGAGTCCAGCCGCCGAAGCTCTTCCTGCCAGCTCATCGCCATCCTCTGCCACTGGTCGGGGCCGTAGTTTTTCATGCACCCGGACCTGCGGGGGTACCGGTTTGTCGACTCGTGATCGATTCGTCGGCGAGATCATTCCGCGCCAGTCGCGTGGCGTCCAGGGTCCAGGGCCGTCCGTAGGATCGGTGTATGTCCTCGAACCGCGGTGAGGTGCCCGCCGACGCCGCGACAGCGCGTTGGGAACGGCTCGGCGAAACGCTGGGCGCGATGGTGCGCGGTGAGACGACGGTCGGCGCCGCCAGCCGCAGCGTGCGTGAACAGTCGGAGCGGCTCGGTTCGCCCGAGGCCTTGCGTGACCTCCAGCGGTGGATCGCGATGCTCGACTCCTGGATCCCCACCGACGTCACACCCGTCAGCTTCTGCGAGGACCAGATCCTCCAACAGGCCCGTGAACTTCTTTCCGGAAACTGGCCACCCGTCACCCGTTGAGCGCCAAAAACTGTCGTACACATGTTCTAAAATTGGCCGTGTCCAGGGGAGATGCCGCTCGCGTGACGGGGCGGCATCGGCGAAGAGTTCGGACCGGAAGGCGGCTGTCCCATGGCCTACATCACCCTGCCCACGTTCGTCGGCTACAGCGCGAGCACGGGTCCCACGCGGTCGTCGTTCGTGCGGCGCCAGCGGCGGCTGTACGAGGACCCGGCGCGGGCGGCGTTCAACTACTACCGGCGGGCGGCCAACGCGGTGCGGGCCGGGCGAGCGGCGCGGCAGGACGAGGTGGCGATGCGTTCGCTGGTCCACCACGCCGACGACCGCACGCGCCCGCACTACTCGGCCATCGCCGAGGGGTGGCTGCGCTACCTGGGCCGGCGCGACCCGAAGCTGATCGAGGTCGGCCGGGCGCGCGTGCCGCTGGGGGAGCTGGAAGTGGGCCTGAGCCCGCAGCTCGGCCTGCGCAAGCGCAACGGTCAGCGCTACGCGACTTGGCTCTACTTCAAGGAGGAACCGCTCACGCGTGACGCCGCGCAGCTCGCGCTGTGGCTGCTCACCCAAGGCCTGTCCGACATCCTGCCGGGCGGCGAGGCGCTGGTCGTCGACGTGCGGCGCGCGAAGGAGTTCACACTCACGGCGCGCGACCGCGAGCGGCTGCGGCCGTGGGCGCACAGCGAGGCGTCGGCCTTCATGACCCTGTGGGACGCTGCGTGAGGTGACGATCGGTGACCGGGCGGCCCTGCTGCGCTCGGTCACCGCTCCCCAGGTCACGGCCTCGGGACACACCCACTCGGGTGACGCATTTGGCACTGGGCGGCCGTGGACTGGACAATCTCGCCCCCGGACACGAAGCTTTCGACAGTTTGAGCCGGCCGATGACTTCGAGGTCGATAAGTGAACGCAGCAGCCTGGGAGCCACTCTCAAGAGTGGCCGACGAGCCCGCTTGGTACTGGGTCTACAACAAGCTCGGCTTCTGGCCGAGCACCTTCGCGCACGACTGGCCCGGCTTCCGCGAGCCCGCGCCGTCGCGTACGTGGGATCTGTCGGCGGGTGATTTCGACCGCGCGTCGGCGGAGTTCCGGCTCGGGCCGTACGCGGTGGAAGAGCCCGACGTCGCGCGGATCGTGCTGACGGCGCTGAAGGAGAGCGTGCGCGAGGACGAGTGGTTGTGGGTGCTGCACTGGCAGCACCAGTCGTTCAAGTTCTGGCCGCACCGCATGCCCGAGGGCGCGGCGTGGCCCGTGCCCGTGTTCCCGCGCGGCGACTACCACCTGTTCCTCGCCGAGGACTTCAGCTTCGGCACGCTCGGGCACCCGTGGGAACGCACGTTGTGCGCGTTCGGTGATCGGCTGATGCCCGCCGTGGAGAAGTACGGACAGGGCGTGCTGACCAAGGTCCTGCGCCGCGACGGCCGCCCCAGCGCCTTGGCGCGCTGACCGCCCGTCCCGCCTGGGGAACCGCCCGTCGCGGCGGGCCGACCGGCGCATCGGCGCAGCTTGTGGCGCTGCTACCGTTCGCGACGTGTACGAATACCACGGCTGGGTGACCATCGCGGCGACCACGAGCGGCGACGACGACGCTGCTCTGCTGGAGCGCCTGGTCGATCGCGTCCACCGAGCCGTGCGCGACGCCGGCACACTGGACCTCGTCGACCTCCGCTGGAGCGCGGGCATGCCGATGCTGCACCTCGGCGGCCTCGACAAGCACGGCGGCGCGATCGCGCCCGAGCTGCTGGAGACGTTCACGCGCGTCGGTGAGCTGGCGCCCGGCTCGTACGGGCTGCTGCACGTCTGGGACGACCAGGATCCCGACCACGACAACGAATTCCGCGTGTTCCGTATGGCGCGCGGCCTCGTGACCGAGTTCCGCGACGAGCACCTCACGCCGGTCGCCCCGACCGTGCTGGACGTGTACGAGCTGTAGAAAACGCACGAACGGCCCCTTCGCGCTTGTGGCGCGAAGGGGCCGTTCGCTTTTTCTGCCCGCGGGAGGGCGTTCTTGGTCGGACGCCGTCAGTGGTGGTGGTTCGGCGTCTGCGGGCGGCTGCCCGGCTCCTGGTGCGGCGGCTTCTGGTCCGTGCCCGGGAACACCGGGGCGGGCAGGTTCGCTGCCTCATAGCGTGAGAGCGTGAGCGGGCCCGAGGTGTCGGGCAGCGTCGGCGGCTGCGCCTTGTGGTCGTTGAAGCGGAACGCCGAGGTCATGTCACCGAAGGTCTTGCGGCGCCAGTCGGAGATGTTCGTCTCCTTCACGCCGGTGACCTGCTCGAGGAACTGCAGCGTCGACGTGTGGTCGAACGGCTCGCTGCACACCCAGCCACCCGCGGTCCAGGGCGAGATCACGATCGCCGGCACGCGGTAGCCCGCGCCGACCGGGAGGCCGTTGCCCTTGGTGCCGCCGTGGGAGGTGCCGTTCACGAACTCGTGCGGGGTGCCGGCGGGCGGGATCGGCGGGACGACGTGGTCGAAGAGGCCGTCGTTCTCGTCGTAGTTGAGGATGAACACGGTCTTGGCCCACACGTCCGGGTTGGACGCGATGGCGTCGATCTTCGAGGCGACGAACGCCGCGCCCTCGGCGGGCGTGTAGTTCGGGTGCTCCGAAGCTGTCGAGGTGCAGATGATCCACGAGACGGTGGGCAGCTTGTCGTTGCGCGCGTCGTACTCGAACTGGCCCTCGGGGCGGTGGGTCAGGCCGTTGACGGCGAGCGGCGAGTCGGCCGGCGCGTTCTTGAAGTTGGCGAAGTTCTCGAGCATGTTGCAGCCGTAGGTGTCGCTCTGCTCGTAGACCTTCCAGCTCACGCCCGCGGCCTGGAGGCGCTCCGCGTACGTGGTCCAGGTGTAGCCGCCGGTGGGGGCGGTGTTTTCGAGGATGGGGCCGCCGTTGACGCCGTCGGGGTCGACGGTGCCGGTCATCCACATCATGCGGTTGGGCCACGTCGGGCCGAGCACCGAGCAGAAGTAGGAGTCGCACACGGTGAACGACTCGGCGAGCGCGAACTGGAACGGCAGGTCGGCGCGCGTGTGGTAGCCCATCACGTACGGGCCGTTCTTGCCGTCGGCCTTGCGGTGCGCCGGGAGCCAGCTGTCCATCTTGCCGCCGTTGAGGGCGTCGTGCTGGACCTGCCAGGCGTGGGAGGTGGAGGGGATCTTCTGGGCGTTGGTGGCGTGCGTGTCGAGGTGGAACGGCAGCGCGTAGCCGGCGGGGTTCTCGGCGTCGGGCTGGTAGAACACGGACTTGCCGTTCGGCAGCTTCTGGGCGTGCGGGTCGCCGAACCCGCGAACGCCGCGCATGGTGCCGAAGTAGTGGTCGAACGACCGGTTTTCCTGCATCAGCAGCACGACGTGCTCGATGTCCTTGATCGAGCCGTGCTTGGGCGCTCCCTGCGCGAGCGCCTTCTGCACGCTGGGCGGAAGGAGCGTGGCCGCGGCAGCGGCGGCGGCAGCCCCGGCGGTGGATCCGAGAAGACGGCGACGAGTCAGTTCGGTCATGGCTGACACCCTGCAGCCACGCCGTCACCCAAAAAGGTGGTTATCTCAGAACGAGTGACTAACACATGATGAAAACAACTTCCGAACTACCCAACAACCCCCGAACCGCCCCGTTCCCGCTGGTAAACGCATTAGGCCACCCGGCGGTTCCCCTCGCCCCTCCGCGCTGCCTTGCCTCCCGCTAGCCCGCCCCTAACCCTCCGCTTGCCTTCGGCGCGCTCCTCGGCTGCGCACTCGGGCCTCGCCCTGCCGGAGTCGGCTCACCTGCCTGGGCGATTTGCGGGTGCCGCTGGACGCACCCCGATCATCGATTGTCACGACGGTCTGGCTCACCTTGTCAAGGCGGGAAAGCGTGCCTTGACAAGCCGATCCAGCCCGTGTGGGAGCTGCGGATCGAGATGCAGGGAGGGGCCTGGGTGCGCCCGCCGCAGCGCCGCCACCTGCGCTTGGCGAGATGGCAGTCGCCGCCGGTCAGGAGATCGCTCGGCCACTGCGCTCAGCCCGCGCGCCTGCCCGCCGCCCGCTGAGCCCACTCCGCCAGAAGCCGTCGCCCTTACCTCACCAACGCGGTTCTCTCACCGGGAAACCCCGGCCGCGCAGCGCGCCTCGCCCGCATCTCACCAACGCAGCTAGCCGGACCACCCACCTCGGCCGCGCGAACAACGATCACCCCGCAACTGGCCGCTGATCTCGTCTCACCACTCACCGCGGCCGCGCAGCGCCGGCTCACCCGCACCACATCAACGCAGCTGTCTCGCCGCTCAACTCAGCCGCGCAGCACGCCTCACCGGCACCGCACCACCGCGGTTCTCTCACCGGAAGGGTTCGCCCGCGCAGCGCGGGCTCACCCGCACCTCAGCACCGCGGTTCTCTCACCGACCAACTCACCCGAGAACAACGGCTCACCCGCCACTCGCCAACGCAGCTGCCTCACCACTCAACTCGGCCGCGCAGCGCGGGCTCACCCGCCACTCAACAACGCATCTGTCCCACCACGAGCACTGCGCCCCGCGCAGTAGCTCCCCCACCTCAACCATGCAGGAATGGTCACCGATGGCACCGTGGGGGTCCGGGGGCTCGGCCCCCGGGAGATATGGCGAGGGCCACCCGGCTCGCGCTTTCCGCGAGCAGAGTGGCCCCTGGACCGAGCGGATGACGGGATTCGAACCCGCGACCCTCACCTTGGCAAGGTGATGCGCTACCAGCTGCGCTACATCCGCGTTGACCGCTTGTTGCTCGGTGTTGTCGTAACTCTATACCGAGGGATGAGAGCCACTTTCGGGGGGTCCACCTTGTCCGAGTCCGGTCTGTGACGTGCTTCGACTCGGTGCTTCGTTGTCACATCGGGCGTACAAGGGGTGACGACGGGCTTTTCGCTCCGTATGGTGTCCCCATTCGACCGAGTGGTGAGTCCTTCGGGGGAGGAGGTGCCTTGCCGGATGACCGAGCTGGGCACGGCGCCGCCACCAGCGGCCTCGGAATCCGACGAGAAGGCACTTCTTCAGCGGCTCCGCAATGGGGAAGATGCCGCGTTCGGGGAGCTGTTCGAGCTCCACGCGGCGGCCGTGCGGAGATTGGCGCAGAGCCTTGCGTCCGACAGTTCCGAGGCCGAGGACATCACGGCCGAGACGTTCTTCCGGGTCCTGCAGGCGCTGCGGCGCGGCGCGGGCCCGCGTGACTATGTCCGCGCGTATCTCCTGACCGTCGCCCGCCGGGTGTCGTGGGAGTGGCACGGGGCGCGCCGCGACGTGCCGGTGACCGACGACGAGCTGACGTTCCGCGCCGGCGCGGGCGCCGACACCAACGCGCGCACCGCCGAGCACACGCTGATCACCAGGGCGTTCACGAGCCTGCCCGAGCGCTGGCGCACGGTGTTGTGGCAGACCGAGGTCGAGGGCGAGCAGCCCGCGATGGTCGCGCCGCACTTCGGGCTTTCGGCCAACGCGACGGCGGCGCTCGCCCGCCGCGCGCGCCAGGGGCTGCGGGCGGCGTACCTGCAGGCGCACCTTTCGGTGAACCGCGGGCCGGGGACGTGTCGTTCGGTCGTCGAGAAGATGGGCGGCTTCACAGCGGGCAGCGTCACGGGCGCCGAGGCGGAGCGGATCAAGGCGCACCTGCTGGGGTGCGCTTCCTGCCGCGCGACCCAGGACGAGCTGCGCGACGTCTGTTCGTCGCTGCGCGCGCACGCCGAGGTGATCGTGGTCGCGGTGCCCGCGCTGGTGGGCATCGGCAAGGCGGCCGGGGTGACGGGGGTTGTCACCACCGTGAAGAGCGTGCTGTTCGGCTCGAAGGTGAAGGTGGGCCTCGCGCTCGCGTCGACGGCCGCCGCGGGCGTCGCCGGGTTCACGACCGGTCCGCTCGTGTTGGGTTCGCACCCGGTGCAGGACGTCGGCCTCCAGGGTGGCGCGCCGGAGTTGGCGTTGCAGCCGCCCGCACCGCCGGCTCAGCAGCCGCCTCCGCAGGTGCAGCACGGGCCGCGCGTGGCGACCGGGCAGTTGCACGGTGCCGCGCGCCCGCAGCACCCGTCGGCCCACACCGTCGGCTCGCACCTGGGTACCAACGACGTGCCCAAGCTCCCGGCCGGGCCTGGCGCCGGGCAGTCGTCCGACGGTTCGGCCCGCGTCGACCTCCCCGTCGGCAGCCGGTCGCATTCCCCGATGTCGAGCCAGAACTCCACGGACACCACCGCCTCCACGGACTCGCGCGCCGACACCGACCCGGACCTCACGTCGGGCGCCCCGTGCGACGACCCGACGATCGACGGCCCCTTCAGCACCACGAGGACCTCGTACCCGCCGTCGTTCGTGCCGCCGCCGACGTTCACGTACGTGCCTCCGCCCGAGACCTACCTCCCGCCGACGGTCACGACCACGCCGACGCCGGGCGACACCGTCCCGGAGAAGCCCGAATCGTCCTCGAAGTCCGCTCCGACCAAGTCCACGCAGTCCGAGACCCGGTCCGAAACGGATCCGACTTCCCAAGACTCGGGAGACGTGACCCCGTCGGATGTCACCGGTTCGGCCGATTCCGATTCTCCGTCGGCTCCCTGAGCAGCGGAAACCGGGCAAACCTCGCGCCACGCTCCGTGACCACCTCGCGCTGACGGGCGCCGTCACGGTAACGTTGACCGACTCGAGCGTCGCCCGGGAGGCAACAGGATGAACCGGCTGGTACGCGGCGAAGACGGCCGCGACTGGGTGGTCCGAGCCCAGATGGAGTGGCGTGCACCCGCCACCGCGGACGATTTCGAACACGACGTGGCCGGCAGCTACACGCCGGGCATCGCCATGCTCTTGGTCACCGCTTTCTTGGCAGTGGTGCTGGTGATCTGGACGCCGGACCAGGTGCGCGTGCCGGCGTGGGTGTTCCTCGCGATCCTGCTGGTGCTGCTGTTCTTCCCGTTGCGCTGGATCCTGCGCCGCCCGTGGACGGTCGTCGCCGAGACCGAGGGCGACGTGGCGGGCGACCGGCCCTCGGAGCGCTGGGTCGGCACGATCCGGGGCATGTTCACGGTGTCGGGCGAGGTCAAGCGGATCACGAAGACGATCCAGAAGCACTCGCTGCCTGATTTCGACGGACCCCTGCACCCTGTCGAATAGGGCTGTCGAATAGGGCTGTCGAATAACGGCACCTGGCCGATTCGGGCAACGCGAGCAAGACTGGTGCCATGCCCGAGCTGCCCGAGGTCGAAGCACTCGCCCACCACCTGCGCGAACACGCCGTGGGCGCCACGGTGTTCCGCCTCGACGTCGCCTCGCTCAGCGTCCTGAAGACGGCCGTGCCGCCCTACACCGAGCTGCACGGGCGCGAAATCACCGGCGCCACCCGCCACGGCAAGCACCTCGACGTGGTCCTCGGCGACCTGCACCTCGTCGTCCACCTCGCGCGCGCCGGCTGGCTGCGCTGGTCCGACCAGCTTTCGCCCACGCCGTTGAAGCCGGGCAAGGGCCCGATCTCGCTGCGCGTGCACCTCAATGCGGCGGCCGGCCCGGGCTTCGACCTCACCGAGGCCGGTACGAAGAAGGGCCTCGCCGTCTGGATCGTCCACGACCCGAGCGAGATCCCCAGCGTTGCGCGCCTCGGCCCCGACGCGCTGTCGCTCGACGCGTCGCAGCTGCGCGAGCTCTTCGCCGGCAAGGGCACGCGGCTCAAGTGGGCGCTCACCGACCAGTCGCTCATCGCCGGCATCGGCAATGCCTACTCCGACGAGATCATGCACAAGGCCAAGCTCTCCCCGTACGCCACCGTCGGCAAGCTCGACGAGGGTGCGCTGGAGACGTTGGCCGCCGCCATCCACGACATCGAGTCCGACGCCGTGCAGCGCTCCGTCGGCCAGAAGGCCGCGATGCTCAAGGGCGAGAAGCGCTCGGGCCTGCGCGTGCACGCCCGCACCGGCCTGCCCTGCCCGGTCTGCGGCGACACCATCCGCGAGATCTCGTTCGCCGACAAGTCCTTCCAGTACTGCCCCACCTGCCAGACGGGCGGCAAACCCCTGGCCGACCGCCGGATGTCGCGGCTGCTCAAGTAACGCCGGGCCCGGGCTCCGCGAACCTCCGCACGACGGGTCCGTTCGCGCCGTGAGAGCGCTGGGCCGAACGGGAAAAACCTCTCCGCCGGCCGTCGCAGGGAGTGACCATGCGGTCCTGGCACGCCGCTCGGTAGGGTTCAACCACCCTCGGTCGTCACAACTGGACAGAAAGTGGGGAGCAAGCCTTGCACCCGGTCGGTCGAGCGCAGAGCATGGACGTCGTGTCCGCCTTTCCCCTCGCGCAGGTCGTCCCGTGGACGCTGGCCGGTGTGCTCGCGGTCATCGTCCTCGTGCTGCTCTTCAAGGTGCGCCGGCCCAAAGGCGTGATCCAGGACGCCGTGCTGCAGGCCGTGCACCGGATGTCGAAGGCCACGCCGAACCTGCGCGCCGGCCTCGACGAGGAGGCCGCCAACCGGATGACGGCCGAGCTGCTCGAAGTGCTCGACTGCCTCGCCGTGGGAATCACCGACAGTGAGGGAACGCTCCTGTCCTGGGCCGGCGAGGCCACGGACCACTACCTCGACCTCGTCGACGACATCGGCACCGCGCTGCGCAAGCACCGCCGCGCCGTCGCCGATCACAACCGCATGCCGTGCAACCACCGCGGCACCTGCAAGATGAAAACCGCCGCCATCGTGCCGATCCTGGTCGAGGGCACGGCGGAGGCCACGCTGATCGTCGTCGGGCGCACGCGCGGCAAGCTCGTGCAGATGGCCGAGGCGGTGGCGCAGTTCGTGTGCACGCAGTTCGAGCTGGCGCGCCTCGAGGAGTCGCGCAACCAGCTGAACCAGGCCGAGATCAAGGCCCTGCGTGCGCAGATCTCGCCGCATTTCGTCTACAACGCGCTGAACACGATCTCCGCGCTGATCCGCACGGACCCCGAAGAGGCGCGCGAGCTGCTTCAGGACTTCGCCGACTTCACGCGCTACTCGTTCCGCACCTCCGGCATGTACACCACGCTCGCCGAGGAGCTGCGCAACATCGATCGCTACCTCACGATCGAGAACGCCCGCTTCGGCGGCCGGCTCGAGGTGCGGATGAAGATCGCGCCCGAGGTGCTGAGCGTGGTCGTGCCGTTCCTGATCATCCAGCCACTGGTGGAAAACGCGGTGAAACACGGCCTGGCGAGCAAGCCCAGCGGCGGCTGCGTCACGGTGATCGCGCAGGACTACGGCACCGAGGCCCTGATCAGCGTCGAGGACGACGGCATCGGCATGGACCCGCGCGCCCTCACCGACCTGAAGAACGCGCACCGCACCGGCGCCCACGTCGGCCTCGGCAACATCAACCAGCGGATGCGCCAGGTCTTCGGCGAGGACTACGCGCTCACCGTCGACACCGCGCCCGGTGCCGGCATGAAGGTGACGCTGCGCGTGCCGAAGTTCAAGCTCGGCGTGCGCCCGAACATGCCCGACTACTCGGCCGACGTGCCGTCGCAGGGCGGCCCCGAGGACACCGAGGTCGAGCACAACGGTGTGAACGGATCGCGTTCGGGAATGCTGCCCGCCCACTGACATGGCTAGCCTGGCGGCATGAGCGTTACCGAGAAGCTGACGTCCCGCCTGCCCGTGCTCGGCGACCGCGTCGAGCGCAAGGACGTCGTCGCGGTGGTGAAGCTGCACGGCGTGATCACGCCTTCGCCTTCGCCGCTGGCGCGCGGCTCGATCAACCTGGCGGCCGTCGAGTCGGCGCTGACCAGGGCGTTCGGCCACGATCGGCTCAAGGCGGTGGCGCTGCTGATCAACTCGCCGGGCGGCGCGCCGACGCAGTCGGGCCTGGTCGCGGAGCGCATCCGCCAGCTGGCCGACGAGAAGAACGTGCCCGTGCTGGCCTTCGCCGAGGACGTCGCCGCGTCCGGCGGCTACTGGCTCGCGTGCGCGGCCGACGAGATCTTCGCCCACCGCACGTCGATGGTCGGCTCCATCGGCGTGATCAGCGGCGGCTTCGGGTTCACGGGCCTGCTGGAGCGCTTCGGCATCGAGCGCCGGCTGCACACGGCGGGCGCGAACAAGTCGCGCCTCGACCCGTTCAGCCCGGAGAAGCCCGAGGACGTCGAGTGGCTGAAGAAGATGCACAGCCAGCTCCACGAGCTGTTCGTCGACTGGGTCAAGGAACGCCGCGGCAGCCGGCTCGCCGACACCGAGGACCTGTTCACCGGCGACGTCTGGCTCGGACAGAAGGCGCTCGACCTCGGCCTGATCGACGGCCTCGGCTCGCTGCGCAAGATCGTCACCGAGCGGTACCCGGACGCCGAGATCTCCGTGGCGGAGCCGAAGAGGCCGCTGCTCGCCCGGCTCGGCATCGGCGCCCCCGCGGCGGCGAGCGCGGTGGTCGACGCGGTGACCACCAAGGCCGCGTGGGCCCGCTTCGGTTTGTGACCTTCGGACACCCGTGCGCGTCCGGCACTCGCCCGGTTGGCCGCACCGTCGTACGGCACCGTGCCGCGCCCGTGACCAGGAATGGGGCAAAGGGGGCGTCGGCTTTCCCCGACGGGCGGATGAGTGGGACGGGGCTGGACATTGCACTCGGCAATGGGCAGGATGCGTCTCACTGTGAGTGCTCATGAAGACACCCGGAAGCTCATCGTCTTGGCGGTGGACGACGAGCTCAACGGGCTTGACGAACTGACCCACGGCCTGAAGAACAACCCGCACATCCACCGCGTCTTCAAGGCGTCGGACGCTTCCGACGCGCTGCGGTTGTTCTCCCACGACGACCCCGAGCTCATCGCCCGGCGCGCGCAGGGCCTGCCGACGGTCGACGCCGTGTTCGCCGACATCGACATGCCCGGCCTGTCCGGCATGGAGATGTCGCGCGTGATCGCGGCGATGAACCCGTCGCCGATCCTGGTGTTCGTCACGGGCCACGCCGAGGAAGCCGTGAACGCGTTCGACCTCGGCGCCGTCGACTACGTGCTCAAGCCGTTCCAGCAGGACCGCCTCGACCGGTCCGTCTCGCGCGTGCGCGAGAAGCTGGCCGCGGCCGCCTCGCCGCCGCCCGGGCAGCGCACGGGCGAGCCGGTGAAGAACGACGACGAGGTGATCCCCGTCGAGCTCGCCGGTACCACCAAGCTCATCCCGCGCTCGTCGGTGCGCTGGGTGGAGGCCCAAGGCGACTACGCCCGGCTGTTCACCACCGAGGGCAGCCACCTGGTGCGCATCCCGCTGGCCCAGCTCGAGGAACGCTGGGAGAAGGCCGGGTTCGTGCGCATCCACCGCTCGTTCCTGGTCGCGTTGCCGCTGATCACGGAGCTGCGCATGGGCCAGGGCGGCTACCAGGTCGTGATCGGCAACGAGGAGAAGGTGCTGCCGGTCAGCCGCCGGCACACGCGGGCGCTGAAGGACCGGCTCGTCGGCTCCGGTCGCGGCGGCTGAGCCCGTGTCCGTGCCCGACGATCCGTACCACCGCCTGGCCAACGGCGTCCGCGAACCGGACCCGACGCTGGGTCGCGTGCCCGAGGACAGCGCGGTCGTGGAGCCGGTGCCGCCGGCGCCCGAGCCGCTGCGCCCGGCCGAGCCCGCGCACGAGAAGCCGAAGCGGCAGCGCGTGGTGCTGGCCGACCCGCGCCAGTCGGCGGGCCGGATGCGCGCGCGCGTCGAGCTGGAGGAGCAGACCAGCTGGGGAAAGCTGCTGGTCCGCGACCTGGTGAAGGTGCAGCTGCGCACGGCCGTGCTGCTGGCGTTGCTCGTGCTGCTGGTGCTCGGCGCGATGCCCGTGTTGTTCTACCTGCTGCCCGCCGTCGCGCGGTTCACGGTGATCGGCATCCCGATCCCGTGGCTCGTGCTCGGGCTGCTGCCGTTCCCGTTCCTGTTCGCGGTGGGCCTTTGGTACAACCGGCTCGCCGAGCGCCACGAGCGCGACTTCGTGGACATGATCGAAAACTGACCGCCTCGGACGGGAAAGCCCCGGTGGCGGGGCATCACCTGGCCGCGGGCTCGTGCGAGGATTCCAGCCGTGCAGCTGAACCCGTGGGCGTTGACCGGCATCGTGCTGGTCGCCCTCGCGACTTACTACCTCGGGTACCGCTCGTCGCGTTCGGCCACCAGCACACACGACTTCCTCGTCGCCAGGCGAACGGTCCGCTCGCGCCGCAACGCCGCGGCCATCTCGGGTGAGTACCTGTCGGCGGCGTCGTTCCTGGGCGTCGCGGGCATCGTGCTCAAGGAAGGCGCCGACGCCACCTGGTACCCGATCGGTTTCACCGCCGGCTACCTCGCGCTGATGCTGTTCGTCGCCGCGCCGCTGCGCCGCTCGGGCGCGTACACGCTGCCGGACTTCGTGGAAATGCGCCTCGGTTCGCTGGGGCTGCGCCGCTTCGCGACGGCGTTCGTGGTGTTCATCGGGATCCTTTACATGGTCCCGCAGCTGCAGGGCGCGGGGCTCACGCTCGCGTCGATCCTGCCCGTGCCCGCGTGGGTGGGCGCGGTCGTGGTCACGGTGCTGGTCGGGATCAACGTGATCGCCGGCGGCATGCGCGCGATCACGGTGGTCCAGGCCTTCCAGTACTGGCTCAAGCTGTTCGCGATCTCCGTGCCGACTTTCTTGCTGTGCATGGTGTTCTTCTCCGGCGGCGGCCCCGGCGGCGTGCGCGCGCTCGGCTCGCCCGCCCCGCCCGTGTTCCCGCAGGACACCACGGTTTCGGTGCAGACCGACGTGACGGTGAACGTCACCACCGAGACCTACTTCTACGCCGACGGCCGCATCGACGACGGCCCCGCGCGCGGCGTGGCGCGCTGGTCACCGCTGATCCCGCACACGGTCGAGAAGGGCACCACGCTCAAGTTCGCCGCGGGCACGCCGGTGCCGGTGATCAGCGACGCGCCCGCGACCAACGACGCGTGGCTGCACCCCGCGTCCGGGAAGATCACCGACCTGCTGCAGACGTACTCGCTGATCTTCGCGCTGTTCCTCGGCACCATGGGCCTGCCCCACGTGCTGGTGCGCTTCTACACCAACCCCGACGGCAAGGCCGCGCGCCGCACGACCGTCCACGTGCTGTTGCTTCTCGGGTTGTTCTACCTGTTCCCGACGATGCTGGGCGCGCTGTCGCGAATGTACGTGCCGCAGCTGCTCGTTACCGGCAACACCGACGCGGCCGTGCTGATGTTGCCGACGGCGATGGTGCCGGGGATCGCGGGCCAGGTCCTCGCGGCGATCGTGGCGGCGGGCGCGTTCGCGGCGTTCCTGTCGAGCTCGTCGGGGCTGCTGGTGAGCGTGGCCGGGGTGGTGTCCACGGACCTGCTTCCGGGGCGCGTCAAGGATTTCAAGGTGGGCACGGCCATCGTCGCGCTGTGTCCGCTCGGCCTGGCGTTCCTGCTGCGCACGGAGGACATCTCGCTGTCGATCGGGCTGACGTTCGCTTTGGCGGCCTCGACGTTCAGCCCGCTGCTGCTGCTCGGCATCTGGTGGCGCAAGCTCAGCTGGCCGGGCGCGCTGGCGGGCATGCTCGTCGGCGGCGGGCTGGTGCTGGCGGCGCTGGGCGTCGACATCGCGGCGGGCTACGCGAGTTTCGAAGCGCCTTGGTTCACGACCCAGCCGGGCCTGATCTCGGTGCCGGCGGCGTTCCTCACGACGTACGTGGTCAGCCGCCTGACCCGCTACGGGCGCCCGGAGCTGGTCAACGACATCATGCTGCGGCTGCACGCCCCCGACCCGCTCGGCCTCATGAACGACCGGGCCGTCGCGCGGTTCGGCCAGGCGGAGGACAAGGCCCGCGCGGGGCGAGGCCGGCACCGTAAGTAGGTCACTCGGCGTCACCGCCTATTCACCCGATTCGACGAGGTCGCATCAGCCTTTCCGGGGCGGAAGATCTTCGTGTTGGTCGTGTCGGTGTTTTCAGGTCGTTGTCGGGAAGGGGCGCCGTGGAACGCACCGAAGCGGACATCGACTGGGAGCACGTGCAGGCGACACCCGAGTTCCAGCAGCTGCGCCGTCGTCGGCGCGGGTTCGTGTTCCCGATGTCGGCGACGTTCCTGGCCTGGTACCTGCTCTACGTGCTCCTCGCCGACTACGCGCACGCGTTCATGAGCGCGCGCCTGTGGGGCAACATCACCGTGGGTCTGGTGCTGGGCCTGGCGCAGTTCTTGACGACGTTCGTCATCACGGCGTTGTATGTGCGCTTCGCGAACCGCAAGCTGGATCCCCTGGCCGCGGAGCTGCGCGCCGAGTACGGGGGCTAGCGTCTGGTTCCTCACACGCGTACAACGCCTGGACATGGGAGCATGGAACTGTGGTGAGCCCCGCTGAACTGCCGACCGCCGAGGTCCGTGACCTGCCGAAGGACGGCGTGCCCCTGCTGGACGTCCGCGAGGACGACGAGTGGGCCGCCGGCCACGCGCCCGGCGCCGTGCACATCCCCCTCGGCGAGCTGCCCGCGCGGGTCGATGAGCTCGCCGAGCTCCCCGAAGACCAGCCCGTCTACGTCATCTGCCGCAGCGGCGGCCGCTCCGCCCGCGCCACAGCCTGGCTCAACGCCAGCGGCTGGGACGCGGTCAACGTCGCCGGCGGCATGGGCGCCTGGGCCCGCGAGGGCCGCCCCATGGTGAGCGAAAACGCGGGCGCCGAACCCGAGGTCATCTGACGGATGCACCCAGCCCAGCCCCCCGTCCCCCCGGGATCCGCGCACCCCGCGGGTCCTCAGGGCGGCGCGGGCTGGCCCCAGTACCCGCCTTGGCAGGGTGAGTCTTCTCCCGACGGCTGGGTGCCGGGCTTTGGTGCGCCGCCGGCTGGTGGTCCTGATTCACCCGCGGGCGCCTCGGATCCGCACGCCGGCTCGCACAACGGGGTGCCTCACTCCGCGCCAGGTGGCGCTGGTCCTGCTTCTTCTCACGCGGCCGGCCCGGCTCCTGCCGGCGGGTACTCGCAGATGGGCAGCTACCCGGCGGAGGCTGGTCCACACCCCGGCGCCTACCCAGCCGGGGCCGGTCAGCAGCCGGGATTCGCCGCGCCTGCGCAGCAAGGCAGTGCCCAAGCGCAGTACCCGCCGTTCACTGCCGCCGCCCGACCGTTCACCGCCGCCTCGCAGGGCCAGGTGCAGCGAACCGCGCCGGAGTACCCCTCCACTCCGCGGCAACGTCCACGCCTGAAGTGGGTCGCCTCGCCCCCGCCCGGTTCGGTGATCCGGCGGCGCGCCGTGGCGACCACGCCGTACACCGGCCCCCCGTCCTACCCCGTCCCGCCGCGCTGGGGCTTCCCGAACCTCGTCTGGCGCCGCCCGACGACCGTGCCCGGCACGGCTTCCAGCGCAGTGCGCGCGATCGACCGCATCCCGGTCCTGGCGCAGAGCCTCAACACCATCCTGTGGACGTTCGTGTTCCTCGCCCTCGCCGCGGCGGGGTCGGAGATCTGGCGCTACGTCCTGCTGGTGCAGAGCCGCGACTCCGCGCTGAGCACGTCGGTGGTCGGGTTCTCCGACGCGTTCGTGGTCACCGCAGGCCTGCTCACCACGATTCTTTCGCTGCTCCCGGCGGGCCTGGCCGTCTGGTGGCTGCTCGTCGCCCGCCACGCCGCCGCCGACGAGGCCGGCGTCGAGCCCGCGCGTCCCGTGTGGCAGGTGCTCGTCGGCGTGCTCGTGCCGGTGGCGAACCTGCCCATGGCGCTGTCCGTGGTGGGCGAACTGGAACACGCCGTCCTCCGCCGCCCCCGCGACCAACGCCCCAAGCCCTCCCGCCTCGTCCTCATCTGGTGGGGCACCTGGGTGGCCAACTGGGTGCTCCTCGCGGTCACGATCATCTGGCGCCTGCGCCCGGGCGTCCAGGCGATGGCGGACAGCGTCGTCCTCGTCGCCCTCACCGACCTCACGGCCGCCGCCCTCGCGATCGCCACGGCTCTCGTCATCCGCCGCTTCTCGGACCTCCTGATGCCCATCGCCCCCGGCCGACTGCGCACGCTGCGCGTGCTCAAGGTCGATGGCGCTCCCGAGCCGGAGCTGCGCAACGCTCGTCCGGTCGGGGCTGCTCGCTGAGCCTCGCTGGGCATCAGCCCCCGCGCGGGTTTGCTGCTGCGCTTGTTGTCCGACCGCCGAGCTTGTTGTCCGACCGCCGACGCTGCCCGGTGAGCTTCAGCCGAGTGCCGGTTCGAGCTGCCCGAACGCCGTCGTCGCCGCCTCACGCACCTTGGCGACCAGATCCTCGTCGCCGGCGTAGGTGAGGTCCCAGACCTCCTCGAAGAGCAGCCGCAGCACCGAAGTCAGGTGGGCCGCCGCCGTGCGCGCGAGGATGTCGCTGCCGGGGGCCTCGTGTTCCAGCAGGGCGGCGACGAGCTGCTGCTCCCGGTCGAGGTGCATCTGCGGGAGCGCGGACATGAGCGTCACGCTGGCCCGCACCATCCCGACGAACTCGATCCCCGCGAACCCCAGCAGCGCGCTCCGCTCCTCGAGTGCCGCGAAGTACCCGTCGCGCACCGCTGCGAACGGCGGGCTCGACGGAGCCTGCTGCACCAGCTTCGCCGGCCAGTCGACGAAGTCGTTGCGGATGTCGAAGACCAGGTCCTCCTTGCGCCCGAAGTGGTTGGTCACGGTCATCTTCGCGACGCGCGCCGCCTCCGCGACCTCGGCGATCGTCACCCCCTCGAACCCTCGCGCGATGAACAGCCGCGTCGCCGCGTGCGAGATGTTCTGCCTGGTCTCAAGCTTCTTCTGTTCCCTGAGGCTCACCCGGCCAGCATACTAGGCCCGACCTAAATGTGTGCTTGACCCAGTGAATCGACGAGACCTAATCTTAGGTCCGACCTAATCAACCTCGAAGGGACACCGATGACCCTGCGCCTGCTCGCCGTCCACGCCCATCCCGACGACGAATCCAGCAAGGGCGCCGCCACCCTCGCCCGCTACGCCGCGGAAGGCGTCGACGTCCTCGTGGCCACCTGCACCGGCGGCGAACGCGGCGATGTGCTCAACCCAGCGCTGAACACCCCGGCCATCCACAGGGACCTCCCCGCCATCCGCAGACGCGAGATGGCCGCCGCCGCGGAGATTCTCGGTGTGCGCCAACGGTTCCTGGGTCACGTCGACTCCGGCCTCGACCAGCCGTTACCCGAAGGGTGCTTCGCGAAAATGTCCATTGAGGACGCAGCCAAGCCCCTCGCGGACCTGCTCCGCGAATTCCGTCCACAGGTCGTGATCACCTACGACGAGACCGGCGGTTATCCACACCCCGACCACATCCGGACCCACGAAGTCACCCGCGCCGCCTTCGCCGCGACCGAGGACGGCGCCCCGCGCAAGCTCTACTACCAGGCCACCCTCAGCCGCGCGTGGTTCCAGGCCATGCACGACGCCACACTCGCCGCCGGCCTCGAGTCACAGATGGGCCCGGTCCTCGACGAGCTCCCGCCCGACCGCCTCCGCGCCACCACGAGGATCCGCTGCGAGCAGTACTTCGACACCCGCGACCGCGCACTCAAAGCCCACGCCACCCAGACCGACCCGGCCCACCCGTTCTTCCACCACTCCCGCGACGTCGAACGCGCCGCCTGGCCCTGGGAGGAGTACCACCTCGTCGGCGCCACCCCGGACACCCACGAAGACGACCTCTTCGCCGGCCTCCGCTGACCCGATCGGCCAGCAAGAACCCAGCCTGATCAGCAAGAACCGGTCAAACCGTCACCGGCAACGTCCTCAACCCCCGGATCACGAACTCCGGCCGCCTCTCCGGCTCGGCCGCCAGCCGCAACCCCGGCAGTCGCGCGGAAAGCGCCGACAACGCCGCCGCGATCTCCACCCGAGCCAACGGGGCCCCCACGCAGTAGTGGATCCCCATCCCGAAACCGAGATGCGCGTTCGGCGAGCGTCCGATGTCCAGCACATCCGGCGCGTCGAACACGCGAGGATCCCGCGCCGCCGCCCCCAGCAGCGCGCCGATCTTCGCGCCGCGCGCCACCCGGTACCCGGCGATCTCCACATCCTCAGTCGCCGTGCGCTCGAACAGCTGCAGCGGCGCGTCGAACCGGATCAGTTCCTCCACAGCCGAGTCGAGCAAACTTGGGTCCGACCCAAGTCGCTCCCACTCTGACCGATAGGTCAGCAGCGCCAGCACGCCGTTGCCGATCACGTTCACCGTCGCCTCGTGCCCTGCCATCAGCAGCAGCACAGCGGTGGCCACGACCTCGTCCGGCGTGAGCTCGCTGGCCACCAGGTCGGCCACGATCCCGCCCGGCGTCCCGTTCACCACCGAGCGCAGGTACGAGACGAAGTCGGCCGCGGCCTGCTCGGCGGCCTCGCGGCCCGCTTCGGGCAGGCCGAACTCGTACATCTTCACGATGGCGTTGCTCCACGCCACCAGCCGCGGCCCGTCCTCCACCGGGATGCCGAGCAGCTCCGCGATCACGGCCACCGGCAACGGCTGCGCGAGGTGTTCCAGCAGGTCAGCGCTGCCGTCGGCCTCGATCTTGCCCGCCAGTGTGTCCACCATGGACGAAGCGAGCGCCGCAACCATCGGCTGCAGCCGTTGCACGTGGCCGCGCCCGAACTCGCCCGCGATCACGCGCCGCAGCCGCGTGTGGGCCGGCGGTTCGTTCTCCAGCAAGGAGTTGCGGTGCAGCAGGTTGAACGATGCGAACCGCTCGAGCGGCTGCGCGTCCGTCCAGATCCGGCCCAGCCCGCGGTGGCGCAGCACGGCGGCCGACGCGGCGTGCGAGACCGTGATCGCCAGGTCGAGCCCATCGTGGTGGTGCACCTCGCCCTCGGCGCGCAACGCGGCGAACGCGGGGTACGGGTCGGCGAGGAAGGCGGGATCGGAAGCGTCGAACACGAGCCGACTCTACTGTGCCGATCGTTACCAATCCGACCACAGTCACGGCCGAATGGCTTCGTAGCAACGGATACGTGCCGCGCGGGGGCCGGCCTACTTTTGGCCGGATTAGTAACCCGGACGCTTCGGGTGGCTCCCGCTTCGATAGCGTCTGGCGTCGAGCTTTGAGGAGGCTGAAGTGGGTAAAGGCGCGCGGAAGAAGGGTCCCAAGCCGGACCGCAAACCGAAGGTGCGCGACGTTTTCGTCGGCCAGCCCTTCGACGGCCTGGCCGCGGAGCCGGAGCTGATCGCGTTGCGCGAGTTCGTGCCGTCGGCCACGGCGAAGCTCACGCTCGCCGAAGGCGGCGACGTCACGCTCGGCACCGTGCTGCCCATGGCGGCCGCGGCGTTCGTCCGCTCCGACGGGCAGCGCTACCTCGGCCTGCAGGTGCAGACGCGGTCGTCGGACATCAGCCGCGACCTCGGCCGGTCACTGCGCTGGGTGCTCGACGCGAAGCCGGGCGACGTGCTGTCCGTGCCGGACACGACCACGCCGACCGACCCGGACGAGCACAACCGCCTGCAGGACCTGCTCGCGCCGGCCGCCGAGCTGGAGCTCACGCTCCACAGCGACTTCGGCTGGTGGCTGCCCGAGGACGCGGACGCGAGCGGAGACGTCGCGGTGTCCCTCGAGCGCGCCAACGCCGCCATCATGCCCACCGAGCGCCTCGGCGCCGGTGCGTACTGGGTGCTCGCCGGCGAGAAGGCGCACCTGCGCTGGGTCCGTCCCGAGTCGGAGAACCTGCTGTTGCAAGCGCTTGCGCGCCTGTCCGCGGCCGGTACCTTGGGCCTCGGCGAGGGCACGCGGTACGCGGGTTCGTTCCGCGCCCACGGCTTGCTCGTCCCGGTGTGGGACCTCGACCCCGAGGCGCACGCGCGCGAATGGGCCGAAGCCAAGGACCAGCTCGGCGCCCGTCTCGAGGAGTCGCTGAAGTCGCTCGACGCCGAGCCGCTCAACGCCACCGAGCGCCGCGCTCGCGACGGCCTCATCGGCCGCCAGCTCACCATTCGCTAGTGGACAACGCTGTGGAAGTTCGACACCGAACTTCCACAGCGTTGACCGCAGCGGTGAAGTCACACCCCGCTCACCGGGTAAACCCGTACCTCGACGTGCCCCGCGGTGGCACGATCTTCGGGGTGATCCTGCACATCTGCTCCCGCGACGAGTGGGCCGCCGTGCCCGAGGCCGGCGACTACGCCGCGCCTTCGCTCGCCGACATCGGGTTCATCCACTGCTCCGACCCCGGCACCGTCAGCCTGCCCGCGAACGCGCTCTATCGCGGCCGCACCGACCTCCTGCTGCTCGAGATCGACCCCACGCGGGTCGACGCGCGTGTGGTCTGGGAGGCCGGCGCCCCGCCGCACCCCGACGGAATCCTCTTCCCGCACATCTACGGGCCGATCCCGCGAAACGCTGTGGTCGCGGTACACGATTTCCCATCAGGCGCGGACGGTTTGTTGAAGCTGCCCGAGTCGCTCTCCGTGCGCTGAATCGCGTGGACGTTCACGGAAAGTAGTCGCGAGAGCTGGACAACCTGCGGGGGCTGCCATGCGTGTGGGGGATGACGAGGACGCGGTGCGCGGCGATCTCATCCGGGGAGGGGGCGATTTGGTGACGGCAGCGGCACCTGTCATCTCGGGGGGAGAACCGACGTGGATCCCGGACGCGCGCGCGGCGGCCGAGCCCAGGGTGTTCGCCGAGTTCGGTGACTTCGTCACAGCCAGCCTGCCCGGCTTGCTGCGCTACGGCCACGCGCTCACCGGCAACCCGCACGACGCCGCCGACCTGGTGCAGACCGTGCTCGAGAAGATCGGCTCACGCTGGTCCTACGTCCAGCAGAAGACGGGCGACCCGCTCGCGTACGTGCGGCGCTCGATGGCCAACGCGCACGTCAGCCGGTGGAGACGCACGCGTCGGGAGAACCTCGTCGCGGACCTGCCAGACACGAGCCCGTGTGCGCCGAACGACCCGTTCGAGCACGAGCCGCTGTGGCAGGCGCTGCGAAATCTGCCGCCGAGGCAACGAGCGGTGGTGGTGCTGCGTTATTACGAAGGACTGTCCGAGGCTGAGATCGCGGAAGCGCTCGGCGTCAGCCAGGGGACGGTGAAGAGCCAGGCCAGCAAGGCCATCGCTTCGTTGCGGACGAAGCTGAAGCACGGAGAAGGGAGCGAAGCGGGTTGAACGTCTCCGAGGACGAGCTCGAACAGCGGCTGCGCACGCTCTTTTCCGACGACCGGCTCGGCGTCGCGCCGCCGGCCGACGCGGCTCCGGCGATCATGGCCGGTGCGCGACGACGTCGGCAGCGGCGGAAGGTGCTGATGTCGGCGTCCGGGGCGGTGTGCGCGCTCGCGCTGGTGTCGGGTGGGCTCGTGGTGTTCAAGTTCCAGGCCACGACGGGCACGGCCGACCTCACGGCTTCACGGCTGACGGTGCCGAACGTGTCCGCTCCGCCGCCGGTCGCGCCGGTTACGGCGGCCTCACCGCCGGCGGCCGAAGATCCGCCTGTTGCCCCGCCGGTCGCGCCGTCGCACGTCTCGTCGGCTCCGCCGAACCGGCATTCACCACCGCCGGCGACGCGGGGTGACGCGCCGGACAAGGTCACGAAGGGACCGTTGCTGACGGCGGACGGTCTCGGGGTCTTGAAGCTCGGGATGACCGAGGAGCAGCTGACCGACTCGGGCCTGACGCTGACGCAGGTCAAGGAATCAGCCGGCTGCACCTACTACGACGTCGCCGGCGAGGGCGTCCCCGCCGCGACCGCCGTGGTTTCGCCGGACGCCGGCGTGGTGGTCGTGAAACCGGACGGCGCCGCCCACACGCCCGAGGGCGTCGGCGAGGGCTCGGCGAAAGAGGACGTGACCGCCGCGTACCCGGGAACATCCCAGGCCTCCGACGGGTTGGTAGCACCGACAGGCGACGAGGGCGCCTACCACTTCACCCTCGCCGACGACGGCTCCGTCTCGAGCCTCGACGTCCGCTCCGTCAACCAGACCTGCGCCGGCTGAGCCGGGCGCCGACCGAGGAACCCGGGCTATCCACAGGGGGAGAGCCCGGGTTCCTCTCTGTCCGGGCCCTTTATGCACAGCTGGCGACGGCTCGATGGGCCTGACCTAACGAGCTGCCGGCGACTGCCGCCGTTGTGGATAGGTGGGTAGGTCGAACCCAATGAACCCCGGCCCGGATGCGCGCAGAGCTGCTGGTGCTCGGGATTGGCCTGGCGTTGTGGACGGCTGGGTGGGTCGGACCTAGCGACTGAACCGGCAAGCCGACTGCCAGCGGCATGACCCCGGTGCCCCGCGCGTCTCACGTGCCGACAAAACGACGAAGCCCGGGTTGTCCACAAGGGGACAACCCGGGCTCCGCGATGGCTGGCCTGATGGTGACAGCGCCCGCTGACTGGCCGGTTGAACGGCAGCCTTACAGAGCGCCGCCCGCGACGGGGGGCATGCCGGCGTCCGCGGAGGCCGTGCCGACGGCCTCGCGGTGGAGGAACTTCTCGATCTCGTACACGTTGTCACCCGCGCGGCGCGCGACGGTGACCAGCGTGGACATCTGGGAGATCTCCTCGACCTGCTCCTTGAGGAACCACTGCGTGAACTGCTCGCTGATGTAGTCCTCTTCGGCCCGCGCGGCCTTCGCCAGCGCGGAGACGTCGGCGGCGACCTCCTTCTCCTGCTCCAGCGCGAGCTCGAGGAGCTCAAGCGGGGCGGAGAATTCGTTGCGGACGTCCTTGACGCCCGGCACCTCTACGTGGTGGTCGCGGTCGAGCATGTACTGCACCAGCGCCATCGCGTGGTTCCGCTCTTCCACGGACTGCTTGTAGAAGTGCTTCGCGAGCTGCGGCAGGTCCTCGTTGTCGAACCAGACCGCCAGCGCGATGTACTGCTGGGACGCGTGGAACTCGTTTTGGATCTGCGCCTGCAGCAGTTCGTAGAACTTCGAGCGCGGTTCTTTCTTCGTGAGGGCCATGCCAATGACGGTACGACAACTCCCGATTAATTTCCACTTTTACCTGGTGATCTCCACCCTATTAGGGTTACCATTCCTAAAGAAATACTCCCTTATTTTGGTTAGCCTTCCCTTAATTGATTCCACTCATTTAGGGAAGGCTAACTTCGCTTTATATCGTGTCCCGTACGATTGGGCACGACATGCAGCGCGGGCCGCCGCGACCTGAACCCAGTTCGGATCCGGCGATGGCGAGGACCTCGATCCCGGCGTCGGCCAGGCGTTCGTTGGTCTCGAAGTTGCGCTCGTACCCGACGACGACTCCGGGGGCCAGCGCGAGGGTGTTGTTGCCGTCGTCCCATTGCTCGCGTTCGGCGGTCACGGGGTCGAGGCCCGTGTCGATCACGCGCAGGCGGTCGATGCCCATCGCCTCGGCGGCGGCGCTCAAGAACGGCGCCGGCCCCGCGACTTTCACCCCGCCGTCGCCGGTGGGACGCACAGTGAACGCGGTGAGTGAATCGCGCGCGAGTGGGTACATCACGACGGCGTCGGCCGCGACCATCGTGCATACCGTGTCCAGGTGCATCGTCGCGCGGGTCTGCTCGATCGGCACGGCCAGCACGGTGTGCGCGAGGCCGTCGGCGAACACCGAGCGCGCGAGCGACTCCGCGCCCGCCGGCGTGGTGCGCTCGCCGACGCCGATGGCCAGCACGCCCGGGGCCAGCAGCATCACGTCGCCGCCCTCGATGGGCGCGGAGTGGGCGCCGTACGCGCGCGCCGCGTGGCGGAAGCGCGGGTGGTAGGCGTAGACGAGGTCCAGCACAGCCGTTTCGCGCCGCCGCGCGGGCATGGTCAGCGACGAGATTGCCACGCGGTCGCCGATCCACGCCGACGAGTCGCGCGTGAACAGCAGGTTCGGCAGCGGGTCGACCGCGAACTCGTGCGGGTCGCGCATCATCCGCACCAGCGACGAGCCCTCCGACGACGGCAGCTCCTCGAACGTCATGCCCGCCATCAGGACCTCGGCGAGCGTGTTCGCGTCGACGCCGCTCAGGTGCGAGCGCAGCGAATCGGCGAGGTCGGCGCCGAGGCGCAGTTCATCCACAGCCGCGTGGACGCCCGCGGTGTGCGCGCGGCTGTCCTCCAGCGCCGTGCGCAAGGTGTCCGCCAGCAGGAGCACTTCGACGCCGCGGCCGCGGAGCACTTCCGCGAACGCGTCGTGCTCTTGCTGGGCCCGGGCCACCCACGGGATGGAGTCGAAGAGGAGCTGGTCGTTGTTGCGGGGCGTCAGCCTTTTGAGCTCGTTTCCCGGCCGGTGCAGGAGAACTGCACGAAGGGGTCCGACTTCGCTGTCCACCCTGGGCGGTGCCGTCACGTCGTTCACGAGGTCGAGCCTAATGAGCGCGCGTCAGGGGAGCCAGGAAAGATGGCCTTTCAGGAGTGAATAACCGACGAAAGACACCACGTCGAAAAGGGTGTGCGCGGCGATCAGCGGCCACAGCCGGTTGGTGCGCTGCCAGATGCGGCCGAACACCAGGCCCATGACGAAGTTGCCGACGAACCCGCCGAACCCCTGGTACAAGTGGTACGAGCCGCGCAGCGCCGCGGCGCCCACGAGCGAATTGTTCTCGCGCACGCCGAGTTGCCGCAGCCGCGTGAGCAGGTAACCGATCACGAGCACTTCTTCGGCGAACGCGTTGCCGAACGCCGAGAGCGTGAGTGCTATCGGGCGCCACCACGTGTCGCCCAATGTGGACGGTTGCACCGCGAGGCTGAAGCCGAGGTGGTAGGAGAGGAAGTACAGGCCCAGCCCGGGAATCCCGATCACGGCGGCGAGGCCGAGGGTGATCAGTGCGTCGGACCCGGGGGAGCGGCGGTCGAGGCCGATGTCGCGGATCTTGAGGCCGGCGCGCCACAGCAGGTACAGGCCGAGCACGCCCCAGCTGACGAGTTGCAGCGCGTTGAGCACCTGCTGCAGCAGGTCAAGGAGGCTGGCGGCGGCCTGCGGGACGTTGAGCTGCACCTGTTGCTGCGCCAGCGGGACCGGGCGCAGCAGTGAGTCCACAAGGGACAGCAGGCTGCGTGCGCCGGAGAGGCCGAGCGTGATGCCGAAGACGAGCACCAGCTCGAACTTGACGGCCCGGCGCTCCTTCTCGTCCACGATCGGGGCGGGCGAATCGGGCGGAAGGGGCAGCAGCCAGGACCTGATGCCCGATCGCTCTGTCGTGCTCATGAGCGCACGCTACCTTCGGGGTATGCCTCGGACTATCGCCACCAACACGAAGGTCGACCGCGACGCGCTGGTCGAGTTCCTGAAGCCCCGCCACCACGCGATCCTGGTCACCACCCGCGCCGACGGGCGGCCCCAGCTCTCCCCGAACACGTGCGGCGTCGACGCGGAGGGCCGCATCGTGATCGCGACCTACCCGAAGCGGGCGAAGGCCGCGAACCTGCGGCGCTCGGCTGCCGTTTCGGTCTGTGTCCTGTCGGACGAGTGGAACGGCCCCTGGGTCCAGGTCGACGGCACCGCCGAGGTCATCGACCTGCCCGACTCCGTCGAACCGCTCGTCGACTACTTCCGCAGCATCTCCGGCGAACACCCCGACTGGGACGAGTACCGCGAAGCCATGCGCAAGCAGGGCAAGAGCCTCATCCGCATCACCATCGACCGCTGGGGCCCCATCGCCACGGGCGGCTTCCCGCCGGAACTGGCGGACGACTGAGGTTTCGCGCTTGCCGCGACCGGGCCGGCTCCACTGAGGTGGGGCCGGCCTTTGTCGTGTGTGGCCAGTTTCTGCTGGTTGGGTCGGACCCAGCCAGCGGGATGAGTTGTCCCCAGGCACAACTCATCCCCATGGGGACAGGTGCCGGGCTGTCCTCATGGGGATGAACGCGAGTTGTCCACAGGTGGATCACTCGACATGTCCTCGTGGGGATGGCCGACGAACCATCCCCACGAGGTGGGACTCAGTCGGAGCGGTGCTGCTGGCGGAGAAAGGGGCAGCCGACCAGCCGGCGGAGCTCGGCGGCCAGCTTGGGCGGGCTGTCGATCGGCTCCGAGAACGCCAGGCGCACGTCGTGGTCGCCGGTGTCGGACTCGACGCGCAGGCGCAGGCCGTAGCGGTCGAGGCCGAGCGGGCGGATGCGCCCGTGCTGCAGGCCCGGCGGCAGGTGCTGCGCGAGCTGCTCCACGACGTCCGAGTGGTCGCTCTCCAGGTGGCGCAGCCACTCGGCCTCGTAGCTGTGGAACGGATCCGGCGGCGCCGCGCTGAACATGTGCGGCCGCAGCGAGTGCGTGCCCTCCGCGTCGGCCAGGACGAGGGACGCGGGGGTGAGCCGCAGGAGCGTCAGGCCGTGGCCGACGTCCAGGAGCCGCTCGTCCGGCCGCTGCTCGGCGATCGACACGGCGCGGGCGCGCGCCGAAACCGCCGAGAGCGGCCGGAGCCACCCGGTTATCCACAGCAGGCCGCGGATGGGTTCCCGCAGCTCCACCGGGGCGTGGTCGGCGAGCTCGACCATGACGGCGAGCTCGCCGCGCTGAGCCTGCCGCGACGTGCGCACCATCGGGTGCTCGTCGGGCAGAAGGATGCTGACGCTGCCGCTGTGGTGCACGTGGTGCAGCACAGGCACCACGCGCTCGGCCTCGCAATCGGTGCGCTCGACGGTCGGCATGATCGTCGCCGGTCCGTTGCGCGTCGCGATCGTCTTGGCCCGCTCGGCGGGGTTCGGCGCGGGCGGGCGGCGGACGGATGTCGGGGCCTCGGTCACGGGTCACCTCCTACTTAGGTGAGCCTAACCTGAATTCCGTCAAGAAGGGAAGACCCGATCCGTAACGCACCCCGCGCGAGTGGCGAATAGCCGGTGATCAGTACCGCCACCCGGGGAGAACATGGTCGACAAAACGGACACCATCCGTGTCTGGGAACCGGATCCGAAGACGCCGGCCGTGAACCTGCCACGCGGCGCCGACCGCAAGCTCGTCCTCAGAGCCGTGGGCCGCACGCTCGTCGCGACGGTGATGACGCTCGGCGGGATCGCGCTGTTCTTCGCCGGCATCGGCGTCGCCGCACGGCTGCCCGACGGACGCTGGCTCCACTTCACCCTGTCCGCGGGAAGCCGCACCCAACTCGCCGGCCAGCGGCGCTTGTGGCTGATCCGCAACGGTGATCGCGCGATCGTCGCCCTGCCGGGCGCACCCGCGGCCGGCTTCGGGCACCTGAACGACGAGCCGATCGCCGGCGCCGCGGAGCTCCCGGTCGTGTTGCTCCGGCCGGTGTTCCGGAATCTGGCACTCTCCGCCGTCGCGGCCGCCCTCGCCGTCTGGACGATCGTCGGCGTCTTCGAGCACCGATCCGCCGGATGGCCCGCCGTCCTGACGGCGGCCCTTGCCGCCGGCGCCGGTGCGGCCGCCCCGCTCGTGGCGATCCTCCGAGGCCTCACCGTGCTCGGCATCCGCCGCACGCTCCGCCGCGACAGCTGGACGGAGCTACCGGCGCAGAACGACCTCGTCGAAATGCCCGACGGCCGCACCGCCCGGATCGACTGGGCCAAAGCCGGTGCGTCAACGGCCCGCATCACCGCCGCCTCGAAAACCCTCTGGATCTACGGCCACGCCCGCCCCGGCGTCCCCCGCGCCGGCACGCCCGGCTTCCCCGGGAGCGGGAACGTCCGGCTCAAGCTCGTCAAAACCCACGCCAAGTAGGAGTTTCCGATGCCGAGCTGGGAACCCGATCCCACCATCCCCGCCGAGCAACTGCCGCTCTTCAGCGAGGCTTTGCCCGCCGCGCGTCGCCGAGTCGCGCGAGGCCTGGGCGTGGCCGTGGCGCTCGTGGTGGGCGCGGCCACGCTCATCGTGACCGGTCACGAAAACACTGCAAGAGCCGTGCTGCTGGCCTACCTCTTCGGCGGTTTCCTGCTTCTGCGGACTGGGCAGTTCATCGTTCTCCAGCGCACCAAGCCGAGGTACACCAAGCCTTTCGAACGAGTCGACCTCATGCCCGGCGGTGTCGAGGTGGCAGGACGTGAGATCGGTGTCCGCCTGCCGGACGGCCGCTGGTTGATCCGCCGCTCGTCCCGGAAGCAGCACGGAATCGTGACCGCTCAGCCGCGGTTGTGGGTGCTCCGCCAAGGTGACCGCGCGTCTTTTCTCGTGGTCGGCACCGGCATGATGCGAGGCCGGATCAAGGACACGCCGCCCGTCGGCGGTACGCCGCCACCCGAACCCGCGCCCGACGCTTGGGCAGAGTTCCGCCGCTCCTCGCTCGTTCGCCGGGGCGCAACGCTGATCGCGGTGCTGGCCGTGACCACGGCGCTTCTCATCTGGGTACGACTGGGCTATCCGGCCGGAGACCGGTCCTTCACGGCTGATGTGCTGGGGCTGGCGGCATTTTGCTCGGGTTTCCTGGCCCTCGTCGTCCTCCTGCAGCCGTTCAGCTCGCGGAGACCGCGGAAGTGGACCGAGCTATCGGTCGAGCCCGGCTCGGGGATCACCATCGCCGATCGCCGAATCCGAGTCGAAGGACGTGCGGTCCGGCTCGACGGTTCGTCGGCGAAGTTCGTGGTGCCGAGGTCGAACCTCGTGCTGGCGCTGGAATTCGCCTCCGGTGGCAGCCTGTGGACAACCGGCAGTCTGGTCCGGCCGCAGTTCGGGCGCAGGGCCAGCCGCATCCGCTTCCAGCTCGACGAAGCGTGACGAGGGGCCTCGATGTCCAGCTGGCAACCCGACCCCGCCCTCCCTGCCGACCAACTGCCGCTCTTCGGCGACCTGCTCAGGGCCATGCACCGCGGAGCCGTGCGGCAGCTCGCCTACGCCGTGGCGCTGTTCCTGGTCGCCGCCGTGTTCGTGGTGCGCGGTGACCAGGCGGTGCCCGAGTCGGTGCTGCTCGCCTACTTCTTCGGCGGGAACGTCGCCTTGAAAGCCGCGGCGGTGGCGAGGCAGCGTCGACTCAAGCCGCTGCTGGCCGGCGCGTTCGAGCGCGTCGAGGTGAGCGACGTCGTGATCGGCCGGGCAGTCGGCTTCGCGCTGCCGGACGGGCGCTGGGTGCGGTTCAGGGCACCGCGGCACGGGGCCGAAGTCCTCGCCCAACGCCGGGAGGCGTGGTTGCTGCATAGCGGCAACCGGGCCGCCGTGCTGGTGCCCGCGACCGACGCCGGACTCGTCCCGGCCCGGATCGGCGACAGACCACCCGGCCGCAGAGCACGCCCAGCGGAACCCGCCACGACGCCCGACGCCGCACCGCTGCAAGCCCTCCGCAAACGCCGCGAGTGGACCGACCTCGCGGGGATGGCGGTCATCTCCGCGCTCTACGTCGTCGCGTGGCTGACGTTCCCGACAACAGACCGGCTGTTGGCCCCGCTGACGGCCGTCCTGGGCGTGCTCACGGTCCTTTCGACGGCGATTGCGGCAGTGGCCTCGATCCGGCCGTCCCGCGCCCGGGAGTGGACCGAACTGGAACTCGAGCCCGTGATCACCTTCAGGCGCGACCGGCTCAGTCTCCAAGCCCGCGCCACTCGCCCCGACGGCACCGAAGTGGCCCTCGAAGTGCCCCGCGTGTCCCTTGCCGCGGCTCTCGACATCGCCGCAACCGGAAAGCTGTGGATCACCGGCTCCCGAGCCGGCCTGCCGAGCCACGTCTGGACCGGCGCCGTCCGCTTTCAGGACCCTGTCGGACCTCTCCCCGACCACGACCACGCGTAAGCCTCGTCCTCGGAAGCCGAAGCCGCTTCCCCGAGCTCCAGTGGCGCGAACGTATCCACCATCACCGCCGTCTCGTCGAAGAACTCCGCGCCGATCGACGCCTCCGCGGCGCCCGGCTGGGGGCCGTGTGTGAAGCCCGACGGGTGGAGCGACAGGGAGCCGATGCCGATGCCCGAGCCGCGGCGGGCTTCGTAGTTGCCGCGGACGTAGAACATGAGCTCGTCGGAGTCGACGTTCGCGTGGTTGTACGGCACGGGGATCGAGTCCTCGTGGTAGTCGACCTTGCGGGGGCAGAAGGAGCACACCACGAAGTTCGGCCCCTCGAACGTCTGGTGCACGGGCGGCGGCTGGTGCACGCGGCCGGTGATGGGCTCGAAGTCGTCGATGTTGAACGCCCACGGGTACAGGCAGCCGTCCCAGCCGACGACGTCGAAGGGGTGCGTCGCGTAGGTGTAGCGGGTGAGGCCGGCGCGGTGGCGCACGAGCACGTCGACGTCGGAACCGTCCACGAGCAGTGGCGCGACAGGTCCCCGGACGTCGCGCTCGCAGTACGGCGAGTGCTCCAGGAACTGGCCCTTCGCCGAGAGGTAGCGCTTCGGCGGGCCGATGTGCCCGCGCGCCTCCAGCACGTACAGGCGGACCTCGCCGCGCGGCACCACGCGGTAGGTGCACGACGTCGGGATCACCACGTAGTCGCCGTCCGAGGCCTCCAGCGCCCCGTAGATCGTCTCGAAGACAGCCGACCCGCCCTGGACGTAGAACAGCTCGTCGCCCGCCGCGTTGCGGTACAGGGGCGAAGGGGCGGTGGCGACGACGAAGCCGATCGTCACGTCGTTGTTGCCGAACAGCCGCCGCCGGTCGGTCACGGCGTCGGCGGACGCGCCGAACTTCAGCTCGGGCGTCTTGAAGTGCCGTGGCTTCAGCGGGTGGTTGGGCACGAGGCCGCCGCGGTCTTCTGGTACGGCCACCGCGTCGACGATCGCCGTCGGCAGGCCGCGGTGGTACAGCAGCGCCGAGTCGGCGGAGAAGCCCTCGACGCCCATCAGCTCTTCGGCGTACAGGCCGCCGTCGGGCTTGCGGAAGGCCGTGTGCCGCTTGTGGGGGACCTCGCCTACTCGCCGGTAGAAGGGCATGGGTGACTCCTCTGGAGGTGTCCGCAGAACGAACAATTTTGTCCTTTTGTCGTACGCTACTAGCGTGTCATTCGTGTCAAGCGCTGTGGAACTCACGCCCCCCGGCCCCCGTGGAATTCCTCCCCTGTTCGCGCGGCTCGTCGACGACTCGGCGCTCTTTCCGCCCTCGGACGCGGCCATGCCCGAAGCCCTGCGAGCGCACTACGAGTCGCGGGCGGGTGAACACGCCGGTGTACTGGGCGTTTTCCTCTGCCAGGCCTCCCGGCTGCCGGAGCTGATCACCGAGTTGATCAAGATCAAGCCGAAGGAGCCGCTGCCCTTGTCACTGATCATCGACACCGGGCTCGGCGGCGTGCCCAAGGCCATCTCGATCGTCGAGTCGCGCAGCGAGCTGCTGTCGCTGCGGATGGTCGAGATGCCGGCGCCGTCGGACGTCGACGAGGTGTGGCTGGAGCGCGTCTCGGAGTTCGTGCCCGAGGACGTGATCCGCGTGGTCGAGCCGCGCCGCGGCGTCGGCTGGCTCGACGGCGTGCGCAAGGTGATCGAGCACGGCAGCTGGCCGAAGATCCGCTGCGGCGGGCCGGCGGGGGAGAACTTCCCCAGCGTCGACGAGGTGGCCGACTTCATGTCGGTGGTCAGCGGCGCGCCCGGCGCGTCGTTCAAGGCCACCAACAGCCTGCATCGCGCCGTCCGCCACACCGATCCGGAGTCGGGCTTCACGCACCACGGTTTCCTGAACCTGATCGTCGCTTCGGCCCGCTGCCTCTCGGGCGGCGACGTGCGCGAGGCGCTGGAGTCCACCGACGGCAAGGCGCTGGCCGACGAGGCCCGCGCGTTGTCCGAGCCGGCTGCGAAGGCCGTGCGGGAGCTCTTCGCGTCCTACGCGGCGGCGTCGTTCGCCGAGCCGGTGGCCGACCTGGGTGAGCTCGAGCTGCTGTGAGCAGGGAGGGGTCGCTGACTCTCGACCGCGGCCTGGCCCTGCTGCAGGCGGTGGCCGACGCGGGCGAGGAGGCGGCGACCATCTCCGAGCTGGCCGTGACGATCGGCGCGAGCCGCGCGGCCGTCTACCGGCTGCTGGTGCCGTTGTCCGAACGCGGCCTGATCTGGCGCGACGGCACGAAGGTGCGCCTCGGGGTCGGCCTGCTGCGGCTGGCCGGGCAGGTGCTCCCGCAGCTGCGGGAAGCGGCGCGGCCGGTGCTGCGGGAGCTGGCTGAGAAGGTCGGGGTCACGGCGCACCTCACCGTGGCCCAGGGCGACCAGGCGCAGGCCGTGGCGGTGGTGGAGCCGTCGTGGACGAGTTACCACGTCGCGTATCGCGTGGGCAGCCGTCATCCGCTCAGCGCGGGCGCGGCGGGCCGGGCGATGTCCCTGCGGCCAGGGGGCGACGGCTGGGTCGCGTCCACGGGCGAGCTGGAGGCGGGCGCGTCCGGCGTGGCCGCGCCGGTGCGCGGGGTGCCGGGGCTGCGGGCGAGCGTCGGGGTGGTGTCGTTGGAGCCGTTGGACGCCGCCGCGGTGGGTCCTCAGGTCGTCGCGGCGGCCGGAAAGCTGACCGAGGTGCTCCGAACCGACGCGTAGTGCGGCGTGGCGTGCTGGAATATGGTCTCGTGGAGCAAAGGGGGCGGCTTGCCGAGGAGCCGTCGCGGAGGTGCCCAGGTGAACGTTCCGAGTGAGCTCGTCGGTTGCGAAGTGCGCCGGACGTCGTTCGACTACCAGGTGCGCCTCTCGCTGGTCGACCAGCCGGACCCGGCCGACGAGCCGCGGGTGGACGCCGAGCTGGTGCTCGAGACGTCGTTCGTGCTGCGTGACGTCGAGGGCGTGAGCCACGAGCTGGAGCCCGGCAGCGGTGCGGCCCTGGCGCCGGTGCTCGCGCTGTTCGGCCAGCGTGTGACCGAGGTGGCGGTGCCCGAGGAAGGCACGTTGGCGGTGGTTTTCGACGGCGGCGCCGAGCTGCGCGTGGGGCCGGACCGGCAGTACGAGTCGTGGTGGCTGACCGGCCACGGCGTCGAGCCGATCCTGGTGGGTCCGGACGCCTAGCGGCGCGCGGCCGCCAGCAGCGGTCGCACCATCGTGAGCAGCAGCGCCAGGTCCACGCAGAACAGCAACCGCTCGAACAACCCCAGCGTCACTTCCTGCTGCGCGGGGCCGGTGATCAGCTCGAAGACGAACCCGCCGAGCACGATCAGCACGCTGGCCACGCTGGCGACGGCCAGGCCGCGGATCGTGCTGCGGCGCGGTTCCCACGGGCACTTCGGCGTGCCGCGGCGCGTGAGCAGCCACGCGGCGGCCGGCAGGGCCAGGAACGCGGTGATGGCGGCGCCGTTGTGGAGCTGGCCGTCGAACGTGCGGGCCTGGCCGTCGGGGTCGACGGGGACGGTCGCGCAGATCGTGAGGCCCGCGCACCACACGCCGAGCAGTACGACGACCGCGGGCGAGCGGCGGGCCTTCACCAGCCCGGCCAGCAGCGCGACGGAACCGAGTGCCAGCGCCAGGCACATCGCGCTGAACAGCGGCGCGGCCGAGCGCCCGCCGAGGTGGCCGTAGACGTACTCCGACAGCGTCTGCCACACCGGGCTGACCTGCGCTGACAGTCGCAGATGCAGGTCAGCCGCGATGGCCACCGCGAGCGCCATGCCGGCCAGCGCGAGCCGGCCGTGCACGGGGGACACGGCGGCGGGCACGGCCTTCGACATGGGGGCACTCCTCGGTGGTCATGGCGAAGGGCAAGGCTCCCCGCGTCATCGCGGATTCACCTTGCCCTCATCCACTGGTTCCGGGGAGGCTACCTCGTGTTCCTGTGAAGTCTCTGTGGTCAGCCAGCTCGGAAGGCGAGCTGGACCAGGGCGAACGCGGCGAATCCGGCGAACACGAACCCCGCGACGCGCTGGATGAGCTTCGGCCGGATGCGGCTGCGGATCTTCGCGCCGATGAACACCGCGAGCCCGGCCACGGAGACCAGCGCGACGAACGCGCCGAGCCCGACCGCGAACGGGTTGCCGAGCCGCGCGACGAGACCCGCCGTCGCGAGCTGCGACGCGTCGCCCCACTCGGCGGCGAAGAGCACGCCGAACGACGTCAGCGCGGAGCGCAGGAAGGACTTCGGCGCCGCGCCGAGGCGTGCGGCGTCGTCGGCCGCTTCGTCGGCTTCGTTGAATCCTTCGCGCAGGAGCATGAAGGCGCCGATACCGAACATCGCGGCCACGAGCAGTGAAACCGCGGTTTCCGGAAGAAGGGTGAGCACGTGGCCGAACGCCGCGGCTATAACACACTGGATCGCGAATGCCGCGCACACCCCGGCGAATACCGGCCACGCGCGGAAACGCGTGGTCAGCACCAGCGTCGCGACCAGTGTCTTGTCAGGCAGTTCCACTGCCAGGACCAGGCCGAACGCGCTGATGAGAGCGATGATTGCGGGAGACATGAGCCGGTGGACACCCCTTTCACTTCAACGATAAAGGAGGTGTTCAGAAAGCCGCAAGTTGATCGGGTTTGCGAATTGCCCCGTGAGGTTTGTTGAATAGCTTCCGCTGGGGTTCCTGAATATAGTTTTCGGCATGCCGAATTCTGTTTTGCGGATGCGGTACGGTGCGGGTCATGCCTGCTGACCACGTGGTCGTGACCACCACTGTCGACAAAGAAGCGACCGCTCGGAACATCGCCACGAGTGCCGTCGAGGCGCGGCTCGCCGCCTGCGCCCAGATCGTGGGGCCGATCACGAGCGTGTACCGCTGGGAGGGCAAGGTGCGCACCGACTACGAGTGGCGCGTCGAGTGCAAGACGGCGGCCGACCGCTCGGGTGCGCTGGAGGAGTTCCTGAACGTGCGCCACACCTACGCCCTGCCGGAGATCGTGGTGACCCCGCTCGTCGGCGGGAGCCCGCGGTATCTGTCGTGGGTGGTGGAGCAGACCCGGTAGATCCCTTTCGGGTACACAGTGGACAGATGTGCCCGGGACGCCTGACGTGGGCGTTTCCCGGGTTCAGGACGTTGGTCCCTCGTTTTTCGGGACGTGTTGAACTGGTCGGTGCCGCGCGGGCGGAGTTAGCTCGGGTACGTGGATGTCCTTGAGCTAGCGCGGTGGCAGTTCGGCATCACCACCGTGTACCACTTCCTGATGGTCCCGCTGACCATCGGACTTTCGGTGCTCGTCGCGGGGATGCAGACCGCCTGGGTGCGTACGGGCAACGAGCGCTACTTCAAGATGACCAAGTTCTGGGGGAAGCTCCTGCTGGTCAACTTCGCCATGGGCGTGGTGACCGGGATCGTGCAGGAGTTCCAGTTCGGGATGACCTGGAGCGCCTACTCCCGCTTCGTCGGCGACGTGTTCGGCGCGCCGCTGGCGATGGAGGGGCTCGTCGCGTTCTTCGTGGAGTCGACTTTCCTCGGCCTGTGGATCTTCGGCTGGGACCGGCTGCCGAAACGCGTGCACCTGGCGTGTGCGTGGGCGTTTTCGCTGGCGTCGATGGCCTCGGCCTACTTCATCCTGGCCGCGAACTCGTGGATGCAGCACCCGGTGGGTGTGGAGTTCGTGAACGGCAAGCCGACGATGAACTCGATCTTCGCCGTGCTGGCCAACAACACGGCGCTGGCGGCGATCCCGCACACGCTGGCCGGGGCGTTCTCGGTGGCGGCGGCGTTCCTCGTCGGGGTGGCGGGCTGGCACTTGTGGCGGCGTCGTTCCGACTCGGACTCGGACGCCGGGGTGCACCGGGACGTCTGGCGCGCGTCGCTGCGGCTCGGTGGCTGGGTCGGGATCGCCGCGTTCGCGGTGCTGGCCATCACGGGTGACACGCAGGGCAAGCTGATGTTCCAGCAGCAGCCGATGAAGATGGCGTCGGCGGAAGCGTTGTGCCACACGGAGAAGCCGGCGAGCTTCTCGATCCTGGCGATCGGTGACGTCGCGGGGGCCAACTGTGAGGACGTGAAGACGTTCACCGTGCCGGCGCTGCTGTCGTTCCTCGCGCACAACGACTTTTCCACCGAGGTGCCGGGTGTGGAAAACCTGATCGGCCAGTATCAGGCGAAGTACGGCACCAACTATCCGAACGACCCCGACCTGGGGCCGCTGGCGGGCAAGCCGATCGACTATGTGCCCAACCTGCCGGTGACCTACTGGGGATTCCGGGCCATGATCGGCTTCGGCGCGATCGGGGCGGGGATCGGTCTGCTGGCCCTGTGGCTCACGCGCCGCGGCCGGATTCCGAGCGGGCGCTGGTTCCCGTTGCTGCTGGTCGCGGGCATCGCGACGCCGTTCATCGGCAACAGCGCCGGCTGGATCTTCACGGAGATGGGGCGTCAGCCGTTCGTGGTCGCGCCGAACCCGACGGGCGTCGAGGGCATGTGGATGTTCACGGCGCAGGCGGTGTCGAAGCTGTCGGTGGGTGAGGTGTGGACGTCGCTGATCTCGCTCACGGTGCTCTACCTGGGATTGGGCGTGGTGGAGCTGTTCCTGATGCGCAAGTACATCCGCGGTGGGGTCGAAGGGGTTCTGCCGCCGCCTGCTCACGGTGGGGAGGCGGGTTCGGATGACACGTTGTCGTTCGCTTACTGACTCGGTGGGTGCTGTTTCGTTGGGTTGGACCCAGAGTGTTCACCCGATCACCCACGAGAGTTACCCACAGCTGATCTGTGGACAACTCGATGGGTTGTGGATAACTCAGGGCGATTTTGGGGATGAGTTATGACAACGCTCCAGCTGGTGTGGTTCGGGATCATCGCGCTGTTCTGGCTCGGGTACCTGTTCCTCGAGGGCTTCGACTTCGGCGTCGGGATGCTGCTGCCCGTGCTCGGGCGCGACAACACCGAGCGGCGCGTCATGGTCAACACCATCGGGCCGGTGTGGGACGGCAACGAGGTGTGGCTGATCGTCGCGGCCGGCGCCACGTTCGCGGCGTTCCCCGATTGGTACGCGACGCTGTTTTCGGGCGCTTACCTACCGTTGCTGCTCGTGCTGCTGGCGCTGATCGGGCGCGGGGTCGCGTTCGAGTACCGCGGCAAGGTCGACTCCGAACGCTGGCGGCGCACGTGGGACCGCGTGATCATGGTCGGCTCGTGGATCCCGCCGCTGGGTGTCGGGCTGCTGCTCGCGACGACCGTGCTCGGGCTGCCGCTCGACGCCGAAGGCAACCGCGTCGGCACGCCGTTCGAGGCCGTGCGGTGGGACACGCTGCTGGGCGCGCTCGCCGTGGTCGGGTTCTCGCTGGTGCACGGGGCGGCGTTCCTGGCGCTGAAGACGTCGGGCTCGATGCGGGAACGGGCGCGGGTGCTGGCGTTGCGGCTGCTGCCGGTGGCGTTGCTGCCGCTGGTCGCGTTCCTCATCGTGGTGCAGTTACGCGCTGGGCAGGGGTGGACGTTGGTCGCGCTTGTGGTCAGCGTGGTTGCCGCAATCGTCGCGTGGCTGCGGCTGCACGCGGACCGCGACGGGCAGGCGTTCGCCGCGCTCGGCGTGGTGATCGCGGCTGCCGCGGTGACGATGTTCGGGGCGCTGTACCCGAACGTGCTGCCGTCGACGGGGGATCCGGCCAACTCGCTGACCATCGCACAGGCCGCCGCGAGCCCGTACGCGCTGAAGGTGATCACGTGGGTCGCCGCGTTCGGCGCGCCGGCTGTGCTCATCTACCAAGGTTGGACCTACTGGGTTTTCCGCAGGCGCATCGGCGTCCAGCACATCCCGGCGGTGCACGCACCGTGATCACGCTTCCCGGCCGCACCACCCTTTCCGCCCCGAGGTCCACAGTGGACCAGGTGCGGCCGGGCAAGGGGCCGCTCGGCGCGCTCTCGGCTCTCGGGCCGGCCGCGCGCCGGGCGCTGCTCCTCGTGGCGGCGCTCTCGTTCGCCAACGCTGTTTTCCTTGTGGCGCAAGCGTTTCTCTTGGCCGACGTGCTCGCGTCCATCGTCTCCACAGGGATCGGGGGCCGCACCGCCCAGCTGGCCGCTCTGTTCGCGCTCGTCGCGGGCCGGGCGTTCACCGGCTGGGCGGTGCGGGTGGTCTCGGCGCGCGCCGCGGCGACGGCGCAGCAGGACCTGCGCGCCCGCGTCGTCTCCCACGCTCTGCGGCTGGGCCCGGAGTGGCTGGCCCGTCGCGGCGACGCCTCGCTGACGGAGCTCGTGACCCGCGGCTTGGACGCGCTCGACGCCTACTTCCGCGAATACTTGCCGGCCTTGGTGACGGCCGCGGTGGTCCCGCTCGCGGCCGGCGCGGCGATCCTGTGGATGGATTGGCCGTCGGCGGTGATCGTGCTGGTGACGGTGCCCTTGCTGCCGGTTTTCGCTGTGCTGGTCGGCAAGTTCACGGCCGACCGCGTGGCAGGCGCGACGGACGCCGTGCACCGGATGTCGGGGCTGCTGCTGGAATTGGTGCGCGCTCTGCCGGTGCTCACGGCGTTCCGCCGCGCGGACGCGCAGTCGGCGACCGTGGCCCGCGTCTCGGAACGCCACCGCCGCGCGACGTTGAAGACTTTGCGGGTCGCGTTCTCGTCGGCTTTCGTGCTCGAACTGGTCGCCACGTTGTCCGTGGCCCTGGTCGCGGTCGTGATCGGCGTGCGGCTGGTGTCGGGCTCGTTGCCCCTGGCCATCGGGCTCGGCGTGCTGATCCTGGTCCCCGAGTGCTACCAGCCCCTGCGCGCGGTGGGCGCGGCTTTCCACTCCAGCGAAGACGGCGTCGAGGCGGTCCGCCGCGTCACCGACGTCCTGGCCGAGCCGGCCCCGCACTTCGGCACGCGCGTTCCGCCCCGTGGACAACTCACTGTGTCCAACCTAAGCATCGCCCGCCGCGGCGGCTTCGCCCCGGCTGGTTCCTCGTTCTCCGCGCGCCGAGGCCAAACGACCTGGCTCCGCGCCCCCAGTGGCGGCGGCAAATCCACCACCCTCGCCGCCCTCCTCGGCTTCCTCCCCACCTACGACGGCACCATCACCCTCGGCGACGTCCCCCTGGCCTCGGTGGATGTGGACCGCTGGCGCGCGGATGTCGCGTGGGTGCCGCAGTCGCCGGTGTTCAGCGGCGGGACCGTTCGTGAGGAGGTGGCGGGCGCGGCTGGCGCTGGCCCCGGGCTCGGCTCGGCCCCGGTTTTCGTCGATTCGCCTGCAGGTGACTCCGTTGTCGGCTCGGGCGTGGTTGGGTCTGCGGTGCGTGCGGCTGGACGTGTCGGAGCCGCCCAGGTTGGCTCTGAAGAAGCCGGCGCGGTCGGTGCTGCCTCGGTCGGCGCGGCTGATGTTGTCGATGTGGTGCTGGCGGAGCTCGGGTTGTCGGGGTTGGGGGACCGGCCCGTCGGGCAGTTGTCGTTGGGGCAGCGGCAGCGTGTGGCGGTCGCGCGGGCGTTGGTGAAGGTGCGGGCGGGCGCGTGGCTGCTGTTGCTCGACGAGCCGACGGCCCACCTCGACGAGGTCAACGCCCGGCGCGTGATGGGCGCCGTCGAGCGGGCCGTGGCGGGTGGGGCGGCGGCGATCATCGCGGCGCACGAGCGGTCGGCGGCGGTGGCGGTGGCGGATGAGAAGCCGTTGTCCGGCACCACGTCCGCCAGCACGGTGGGGTCCGGTCGGCCGGTGCCGTGGCGGTTCTTGCTCGACCGTCGGCTGTTTTTCGGAGCCGTGCTGGGTGCCGTGGCGCTGTTGGCGGGCGTTGCGCTCACGGCGACTTCGGGGTGGCTGATCGCGAAGGCTTCGTTGCAGCCGCCGATCTTGACGCTGACCGTAGCGGTCGTCGGCGTGCGCGCGTTCGGGCTCGGGCGCGCGGCTCTGCGCTACGCCGAACGTCTTGTCACGCACGACGCCGCGTTCCGCATCGCCGGGCGGCTGCGCGTCCGGCTGTGGGACTCGCTCGTCCGCCTCGGCCCGGCGCGCGCTTTGGCGGCCGGCGAGGGCCAGCGCCGCCTTGTCACCGACGTCGACACCATCCGCGACCTGCTGCCCCGCGTGGTCTCGCCGCCGGTCGTCGTCGGGCTTGTCGCCGTGGGCGCGATCACGGTGCAGACGGTCGTCCTTCCGTCCGCCGGCCTGCTCCTCGCCGCGGCCGTGGTGGTCGGTCTCGTCGCGCCCCGGCTGGCCCTCCTGGCCGAGCGCCACGCGACGGCCGCCCTCGCCGCCGGGCGCCGCGACGTCGCCGCGCGGGTCCTCGTGTTGTTCACCTCGGCGGCCGAGCTGATCGCTTACGGCACCGCGACCGCGCGCCGCCGTTCGCTGCTCGCGACCGACGCCCGGCTGACCGCCGCCACCCGCCGCCAAGCCTTCGGAGCCGGCGCGGCCGACGCCCTGATCGTCCTGGCCACCGGGGCCGCTGCCGTGGGCAGCACGCTGCTCGCCGCGCCGGCCGTCGCGTCCGGCCACCTGTCGGGGGTCATGGCTCCACTGCTGGCGCTGGTCCCCTTGGCCCTCGCCGAAGTCCTCTCGCTGCTGCCGCCGGCCGCTACCCACTGGGACACGCTGCGCGCTGCCCGCCTCCGCCTGGGCGACCTCGACACAGCTGCCGGATCAGAGCCGGAGCTGCCCGGCGAAGCACTGCGGTCGGCTGGATTGCACCTGGCGTCCGCCTCGGCACAGGCCAACTCCGCCAGCGCGGGAGGTTTGGCGCAAGTGCGAGCCGGCGAAGAGCGGCAGCGCCGCAAGACCACGATCGCGTCGAAGCCGGCGCCGTTCGGCCGTGCTGCGCGCCCCGGGAAGGGGGTCGGCGACGCGCCCGCGCCAGGACCGAGCGCCGTGCGGCTTCGTGACGCCGACCTCGGCTGGCCCGGTGGCGAAACCGTGCTCACCGACGTGACGCTCGACATCGAGCCCGGAACCTACGTCGCCGTGGTGGGGCCGAGCGGGGCGGGGAAGTCGACGTTGGTGGCGGCGTTGCTGGGGTTCCTGGAGCCGCGCGCGGGGCAGGTCGCGGTGCCCGGGCGGGTGTCGTGGGCGCCGCAGGAGGCGACGCTGGTGTCGACGAGCGTGGCGGAGAACCTGCGGCTCGCGGATCCGCGGGCGACCGACGAGGACGTCCGCCGGGCGCTCGACCTGGCGCAATTGCCGGAGCTCGACGTGGCGACTGTGCTCGACAGCGCCGGCACCGGGCTTTCCGGTGGCCAGGCCCAGCGCGTCGCGCTGGCACGGGCGTTGCTGGCGGCGCCGGCCGCCGACCTCGTGCTGCTCGACGAGCCCACGGCGCACCTCGACGAACGGACCGCTCGCGCCCTGCGCGCCACGCTGCGTGCCGAGCTCGCCGGCCGCACCGTCGTGCACGTCACCCACAGCCTCGACGAGCAGCTCGACGCCGACGTCGTCCTTGAGGTCCGCGGCGGCCAGGTGCTCGAGAAGCAAGCGGTACCGGCCGCGAGGGGTGATTGGTGACGGTCACGATTCCGGGTCCGGGCCGCAAGCACGCGCTAGGGTCGGTGTTGCTCATGGACCCGACACTTGCCGCGCGGGCGTTGTCCGCTGCCACCGAGATCACCAGCACCGCGTTGTCCGGGGACGACCCGGAGGCCGTGCTGGACACCGTCGTGATCCGCGCCGCCGAGCTGGCCGACGCCGACCTCGGCCTGGCCATGGTCAGCGCCGACGACGGGCAGGTCGTGGTCGAAGCCGCCGTTGACCCCGGCGGCGCCGGCCGCGCGCTGCAGGGCCTGACCTTGCCCGCCGACTCCGCCGCCGGCCGCGTCGCGCGTGGGGGCGAGCCGGTGGTCAGCGACAACTTCGTCGTCGACCCGCGCACCGCACCCTTCGTGCCCGACGAGCTGCGTGGCTTCGGCCCCTTCGCCGCCGCACCGTTCGGCTCCGGCGGCCGGGTCCTGGGCGCCCTCACGGTCTACCGCCTGCAGGGCCGCGAGCCGTTCTCCGCGGGGACCGTCGAGATGCTCGTGGCGTTCGCCGCACAGGCAGGCGTCGTGCTCGCGCTCGCCGAGGGCGCCAACGCCCGCCACCGCGTGACGCTCTACCAAGAGCGCGAACGCATCGCCCGCGAGCTGCACGACGTGATCGTGCAACGCCTCTACGGCGCCGGCATGCAACTCGACCGCGTGCGCCGCAACATGCGCAAGCGCTTCGCCCAAGCCGACGGCGCGCGGCTGTCCGACGCCATCGACCAGCTCGACCAGACCATCGAAGAAATCCGCGGCACCGTGCGAGCCTTGCGCTCACCCGAGCCGCGTCACGACATCGGCACACCGACCGACCTCGCCGAGTCCGCCCGCGGTGAAGTCCGCATCGCCGGCGAACTCCTCGGCTACCCGCCGACCCTCGAGCTCTCCGGCGAGTTCGCCGACATCCCCGCCGCGAGCGCCGACCACATCCGCGCGGCACTGCGCGAAGCACTGTCCAATGTGGTCCGCCACTCCGGCGCGAGCGAGACGCGCGTGTCACTGACCCGTGACCGCGACGGCGTGAAACTCCGCGTGCGCGACAACGGATCCGGCGTGCCCCAAGGCGTCGCCACCCGGGGCCTGCGTCACCTGGCCGAACGCGCCGACACCGCCGGCGGGAAGTTCTTCATCAACTCCTCACCGAGTCTCGGCACACTCGTCGCCTTCGATCTCCCTCTGGACTAGTCGCCCGTGCGCGACCGCCACCCACAGCGCGTTGATCCGGCTTCAGCCTTCACGCGTCATGTGAGCCGCTCCTTCCTCTTCGACGGGCACGTACGGCATCCCGTTCGACATCGACCAACACCCCAGCATCGCGAGTCTCCGCTCGCTTTCACCCGGTGACGAGTCTACCGGCGATCGAACACCCATTCGACTCACGATGGGGTGAATCCGAAAGATCCTTACCGAATCCTCCGTGGCCGACCGTGACGGATCCCGGTCGTCCATCGGCCACTCGGCTGGTTCTGGTGCAGACCAGCCCTTTCACGGACAGAGACGGCCTTCGCGCCCGCTGCTAGCGTGGACCGCAGGACTCATGAGGGGGAGATACGTGAGCGACGACGTGCTGGTCGCCGAGTTCGTCAAGCAATCCGTCGGGCTGGCGTTCACCGTCGGCAGCAAGGTCGGCGAGTACCTGTGGGGCCGCCTGACCCGCCGGCTGAGCAACGATCCCGCCGCGCTCGAGAAGGCCGTGGAGCGGCTTCTCGCCGAGAACCCCGAGGCCATCCACCAGCTCAAAGCTCTGGCCGAAGTGGACCTGACGACAACCGGGAACCCGCCGTGGATCGTCCCCCGGTCGCCGCTGTTCGTCGACCGGGTCGCGGTATGGCAGCCGCTGAGCGGCCGCACCGGCACCGCTCTGTTGACCGGCCCGTCCGGCATCGGCAAGACCGCCGCGGCCGAGCACTTCGCGGTGCACAGCAAGTCTTCCTACCCCGACGGTGCCCTGCTGGTGAACCTCGCCGACTTCCGCGACGGCCCGGGCGGATCGCTGGGCCGCAACCGGATCAAGGCGTTCATCCTGTCCCACCTGGGCATCGAGGTGCTCAGCACGGCCGACGACGACCTCGCCGTCCAGTACGACGAGGTGCTCCAGCCCCTGCGACTGCTCGTGGTCTTCGACGACGTCGAAAGCGCCGAAGAGCTCAACGGTCTCGTCCCGGCGGCGCCGATGAGCCTGGTGCTGGCCCTGACGTCGGCCCCGGAAGACGACTTTCTCCTCCGCTTCGCGCCCGTCCCGCTCGGCCAGCTCGAGGACGGCGCCGACCGGCAGCTGCTCGAAGCGATCTGTTCGCAGCAGCTCGTGCACAGCGATCCCGAAGGCGCGCAGAAACTCCTGGCCCAGTGCGACCGTGTCCCCGCGGCACTGGTCGTGGCCGCGAACCGAGTGCGGTCTTTCGCCGCGGTGACGCCTCGGCCACTGGCGGCCGTCGCGACCGAGCTCGAGGGCGGCGGCTCGCTCGGACCCGTGAGCCACGCGTACGACGAGGCGCTGGCGGGGCTGTCCGACGGCGCCGCCGAGCTGTGCCGGCTGCTCACGGTGTTTCCCGGACCGAGCTTTACGAACGAAGTCGCGGTGGCGATCTCCGGGCGGCCGAAGTCCCAGGTCCCGGCGCTGCTAGCCGAACTGCACGCACAAGTGTTCGTGACCAGGGACGCGGACGGTCGGCTGCGGCTCGGCAGCCAGGCTCGCCAGGCCGTGCGCCGGACCGGGAACACGAGCGGGACCGAAGAAGCGTTCGCCCGGCTCGTCCGCTTCTACGCTTCACGCGCCGTGCAGGCCGATTTCCAGAAATCGGGCCCGGAGCGGCTGCGCCTCTACGACACGAATCTCCCTCCTGGCACCGAAATCCACGATTTCGAACGGCATGAGGTCGACTGGCTCGTGGCCGAGCTCCCGACGTACCGGGCCCTGGCCGGCGCCGCACTCGACGCCGGCTTCCACCGCGAGCTCACGCAGATCTGCGGCGCGATCGAGGTCGTCGGCCTCCACCGCGGGCTGCACCGGGACCTCGAAGCGATCCTCGACCGCGGGCTCAGGACCAACCCGGCGCCGGCGCTCGAAGCCCGGATGATCAGCATGTACGGGCGGATCCTCTCGCTGGTCGGTGAGTTCGACCGAGCGGCGCGCGCGTTCGAGCGGGCGAACGACGCCATGCTGAAACTACCGGAGCCGAACCCGGAACTTTCGGCGTCGGTGCTGGAGTTCCGTGGTCTGTTCCACCGCGAACAGGGGCAGCTCGCCGAGGCCGAGACGTGCTACCGCGCCGCGCTTGAGATCACCCGCGGCCTCAGCGCCGGCGGCGGACCGCACCGCGGCCGCGGCCTGCACGCCCGAATGCTGGCCAACGTCCTCGTCTCCCTGAAGCAGTTCCCGGAAGCGCTGGAGTTGCTGCACGAAGCCGAAAACCACACCCTCGCCAGGCACGACCGTGACCGGGCGCAGGTCTGGCTCGTGCGGGCGAAGGTGTTCGCCGAGACGCGCCGGCCGGCCGACGCGCTCGCACTGCTTCCGGAAGCGTGGCGGCTGGCCAACGGCGCCGGCAGCAACCAGTACGACCTGGAGTTCGGCGAAGCGATCGGCGACGCCGCGTGGCGCGCCGGCGGCCACGACCTCGCGCGTCAGCACTGGTCCGGCGTGTGGCAGCGGTACGAGGCGTCGCGGCACCCGCGGCGGGAACGCCTGTACCACAAGCTTTGGTACGGCTTGCCCGCGTAATCAGATCGTCCGGTCGCCGACGCGTACCCGCAGATCCGTCAACGGCAGGCGCCGCACCGTGCGCCACTGGGCCGCTGACGCCAGCAGCAGCGGATCGACGTCCGCGGTGGTGCGGAGGTCGGTGGTCACCCCGTCCGTCCACACGCGACACAAGCCGGGTGCGGTTTCGGCGAAGAGCCGGGCGTTCGGGCGACGTCGTGCGGTGTCGGCGGCCCAGCCGGCGAAGTCGCGACCCAGCTCGTGGTGGACGACGGCCGCACCCTCGAGTTCGGCGAGGGTGGCGAGTTCGGCGTGGGCGACGACGTGCTGGCCCGGCAGTGGCCCACCCAGCTGGGGGACGGCGGCGGGAAAGCGGCGAACGACCAGGTCAGCACCGTCGGCCTGGACGCTCACGCGCAGCGCGGCCGGCGTCTGGAACTCCGGTGTGGGGTCGTCGACCGGCGGAAACGCGGCGGGGCGCGCGGGTTCCGGCAGGTCCAGGAGGTCGTACAACAGCGCTCGAAGGAGCTCCGCGCACTTGCCCGGGTACTCGACAGCTTCGGCGGCCGGACCGTCGATGGGACCGTTCGTGATCGCGGCCGCCAGCTGGTCGGCGAGCGGGCGTTCGTCCAGCCGCGGCGCCCGCGCCACCAGATCGGCGAGCGGCGAACCGGCCACGACGGTGTCGGCGACCGGGCTCGCCATCACCACGGGCACACCGGCAGCTGTGGCGTACAGCGGCATCGAACCGCAGTCGGAGACCACACAGCCGGCCGATAGGACCGTCGCCTGCCAGCCACGTTGCGGGGGGATCACCGCGAGCCCACTGCGTCTCGCGGACGCCAGGACAGCGCGCACCTGCAACGCGCTGTGCGCCGACCACACGCCGGGGTGCAGCACGAGGCTCACGCGGTACTCGTCGAGCGGCAGTTCGGCCAGAAACCGGTGCGGCAGCTGCGGATCCGAGCCGATCAGCGACTGCGGTCCCCACGTCGACGCCAGCACGACGTGCGTGCGGTCCGCGGCACCCAGCACCCGCCTGAAGTGCGGCACGCGGTGGACGCTGGCCAGCATCCGGTCGTGGCACGGATCCCCGATCACGACGGCCCGCCGGCGATGTTCGGGGACGTGGCTCAGCTGGTTGCCGTGGGAGAGCCCGATCCGGAGGCGATCACCGTGCAGGCGCTCGGGGTTGAGCCCGGAGATCGTTTTCGTGCGCGGGTAGTACTTCTGGTGCCCGATCCCGTGCGGCACGAGCAGCACCGGGCACTTCAGCTCGGCCAGGTCGTCGTTCTCGCTCGCGGCGATGGCCAGGTCGAAGGTGGTCGCCAAGGCCTGGTCCCACGGCAGGACGAGCGCCTCGAGCCCGGCCAGGAACTCCGCCAGGCCCGCGCCGAACACCGCTCGCCGCCGGTCGTCGAACGTGAACACGACCTGCACGCGGTGGTCGTCTTCCAGCAGCGACAGGATGTCCAGCAGCCGCGTCACGGTGGTGACCGTGCGCGTCACCACGAGGATCCGGCGTTCGACGCGGTAGGTCAGCCAGTGGTCATACGCCGGATCGGCGGGGACTTTCGGCCGGAACGACGGGGGGGGGTATGCGTTTTCGGGCATCACTTGCCGCGGCGGGCGATCCAGGCGGCGGCTTGGGTGCGGCGTTGCATGCCGAGCTTGGCGAGGACCGAGGTGACGTAGTTCTTGACCGTTTTTTCGGCCAGGAAGAGGCGTTCGGCGATTTCGCGGTTGGACATGCCCTGGCCGATGAGCTCCAGGACGTCGCGCTCGCGGTCGGTGAGGGCGGCGAGGTCGTCGGTGGGCGGGTGGCGCAGTTTATCGAGCACGCGGGCCGTGGAGACGGGGTCGAGCAGGGAGTGGCCGGCGGCGACCTCGCGGACGGCGTTGACCACGTCCTGGCCACGCACCTGCTTGAGCAGATAGCCCGCCGCGCCCGCCATGATCGCGCCGACCATGGCCTCCTCGTCGTCGAAGGCGGTGAGCATGAGGCAGGCCGGCGGGTTGGGCTTGGAGCGCAGCTCGCGGCACAGGGTGATGCCGTCGCCGTCGCCGAGGCGGACGTCGACCACCGCGACGTCCGGCTCCACGTGCATCGCGACGGCCAGCGCCTCCTCGACGCCCCCGGCCTCGGCGACCACCTCGATGTCCGCCTCGTCGCCCAACAGGTCGCGCAGGCCGCGGCGGACCAGTTCGTGGTCGTCGACGAGCAGCACCTGGATCGGCATACCCCGAGGTTACGGCTTCGGGGCGGCCGTTGCCGGTGCTGGTGCCCGAGGACACGTCGGGGCGCGTTGTCGGCGGGATGGCGGCGCGGCGGAAAATCACCGGATGCACCCGATCAGGTTGCCGCGGGAAATCGTTCGGAATTGATCCGTAACGGTTCCGGCGGCACGGCGATATGCCCGACATCGCTTCGCCGGACTCTTCGGAAGGTTTTCCTGTTGGCTCGCTTTCGCCGTGTAATTGGTCCGTTCGCCCTGGTCGCGGGGCTCATCGTGGTCGCCTCTGCCGTAGCGCAGGCGGAACCGGGAAATCCGGTGGGCGCAATTCTGGAAACGTCGATATCCCCATTTGGCGAATATTCGTTCCTGGTCGCCGCGGGTGCGTTGATCGCGGCTGCTGCGTCCGCCGGGCTGGTCCTCTGCCTGCGCCACCGGCCGGCCTGATGCGGATCGTCGTGTTCGCGGCCTTGGTGGTGGCCGTCGCGGCTCTGCTGCTGGTCGCGTTCCTGCGCCCGCCCGAGACACAGCCGGCGCAGCAGGTGGTGACGACGAGCAGACCGTCGACGAGCCGCGCCGGCTGATCAGCGCTGCACGGGCGGGAAGCGGGTCTCGTTGCGGTCGACCTTCGCGTTGCCCACTTCGAGGAGGTCGATGTCCAGGGTGTCTGCGAGTTGGATCAGGTAGAGGAGGACGTCGGCGATTTCGTCGCGGACGTTGGTGGTCAGGGTCGGGTCGGACCGGTATTCGCGGGCCTCTTCTGGGGTGAGCCACTGGAAGAGGGAGATGAGCTCGCCGACTTCGCCGGAGAGGGCCATGACGAGGTTCTTCGGGTGGTGGAACGGTTCCCAGTCGCGGGCGGAGGCGAAGTCGCGGAGGCGTTGGGTGAGCGCGTCGAGAGTCACGGGAGATTGCGTACCACGGCGGTCACGGTGGGCTAACGGCCGTATGGCGGACTTGCGTTGACCCTCGCGCCGTGGTTTCCCTAGCGTGGTTGGCCGGGTTGGGGAAAAGCGGAAGGAAGGGCCGTGGAGTACCTGCGCAGGCGCGTGGTCCTGATCGCGTTCGTGCCCGGTGCGGCGCTGGTGCTGGTGGCGTTGGTGATTGGGATTTTCCTGGTGCAGCAGGCGAATCGCGTGCGCGGGCTGGCGGATGAGACGGCGCGGGCGTCGAACGACGTGACGCGAACCGTGGTGGGGTTGCAGGAGCGGCGGGGCAACGCGCTGCTCGCGGGCGACCGGCTGGCTGAGTACGTCAGCTATACGCAGCGTATCGACGACGCCCTCGCCGGCCTGCGAGAGCTCACCCGTGCGGCGCCGGATGCGGAGACGGCGTACCAGCAGAACACGGCCGTGGATCTGCTGGTGGCGACCGAAGGTTTGTACCGAGCGGATTCTCTCGCGCTGGCGGGGCTCGATGGGACCACGCGGCGGCTCTTCACGGACGCGGTGGGCGGGTACCGGACGACGCTCGCGAGCGCGGCGGGCAGGCTCACGCAGAGTGGTCGGGAGCGGTACGAAGCGCTCGTTCGCGGAGAGGACTGGAGCACGCTGACGGCGGTCGAGAACGCCTTCGCCGACGCGGCGCCGCTGCCGGTCGCGATGCCGACGTGGCGCGCGGCGACGGCGGTTGCGGGACGTGGGTTGGGGGAGCTCTTCGCGCAGCAGAACAACTTCGCGGTGCAGATGACGGTTTATCACGCTCACCGGACTCTGGGCGGGGCGCTCGCCGGCGGGGCGGCGATCGTGGTGTTCGCCGGCGTGGTGATGGCGGTGGCGATTCGGCTCGCCGACTGGCTCACGGACCCGCGGCGGCTCGCACTGGGGCGGGCAGCAGTGGCGCGGAAAGCCGCGGAGCTGCGGCAGGCCGAGGTGGAGCTTGGGATCGGGCAGGAGACGGAGTCGCGGCAACGCTCGGAACTGCGGCGGAGCACGGTGGCGCAGCAATCCCTGGAGCCCGAGCGAAGCGCGGAGCTGCGGCAACGCTCAGCGCCGCGGCACAGGGCCGCGGCAGCACGAAGCGGCGCGGCGTCCCGCTGAGCGCAGGCACGGCATAGTCCTGGGTCCGCGGCGTGGCATCCGTGCCGTGGTGACGGGGCACGCGCCGATGCCTTGGCAATGCAAGGCTGCGGCAGAGCAAGCGAGCCGGCCCGGGACGGCGTCGAACCGATCCGCACCGATCCGCATGGTGGCGCAGGGCCGGGCCGCGGCATCGAATCGAAGCGGCGCCGATCCGACCTGTGGCGAGGGTGTGCGAGGCCGGCCACGGGATGGGTCGCGATGGCGTCGGCCCGATCCGCGGTCGGGTGGCGGGATCGGCCGCGATAGCGCCCAGCCGACCCGGGGGATCGGTCGCGACGCCGCCCAACCAACCCAGGGGGCCGGTCGCGACGGCGCCGAGCCAACTCGCGGGGCCGGTCGGACGGCGCCCAACCAACCCGCGAGACAGTGCCGCACCGAGCCCCCAAACGCCGGCCCGCCAGAGCACCAAACGACGAGAACCACAGGTCACCCGCGGTGCCCGGTTGGGCCGGAAAGAGCACGCAGTTGGCCCACACGCGCGGCGAACGGCATGCGGCAGACTGGTGCGCGTGAGTGCTCCCCCGGATCTGCGGTCCTACCTGCGTACGTTGGACGCGGAAACGCTGGCGGACCTGCTGTACGCCCAGGCGCGGCGTGACCCTGAGTTACGGCATTCGCTGGAACTGCGGTGCGCCACTCAATCGGGTGAGGTGGCTGAGGCGCATCGGCTGTTGGACACGGCGGTGCAGGACGGCAACGTCGAGTACACGGCCAAGGTGGGCGCCGTGCTGGACACCTTGGAGCGGTTGCTCGACGCGGGCAGTCCGGCGGACCTGGCGCCGCTCGCGCGGCGGACCGTGGATGACATCGGTGAAGTGTTGGAGCAGTCCGGGGATCCGTTCGGTGACCTCGGGGACAAGCTGGACTTCGCCGTCGAGTTGTACGCGCGGGCGTGTGTTGCTCGGCCGCCGGACGTCGAGCAGTTGGCCGAGTGGCTGCTGGAAGTGGAGTTCGACGGGCCCGGAAGGCCGACGATCGCGCTGGCGGATTTCGCCGAGGCGTTGGGGGAAAAGGGACTTGAGCGGATCAAGTCTACTGTGGACGAAATACTGACAGCCGGGCCGACGGGGTACCGCCGGGACGTCGCGGAGCGCATGCTGGAGGAGCTCGCCGAAGTGCGCGGGGACGTGGACGCGCTGGTCGCGATCCTCTCCGCCAAGCCGCCGCGGGTGGATGTGAGCCTGAAGATCGTGCGGGTGCTGCGGGCGGCCGGGCGGCACAGCGAGGCCATCGCGCATGCGGCCCGCGCGCTCACTCCGCACAAAACGCACCAAAACCTCCACCAGAACCTCCACCAAACCCTCCCCGAGCCGGAAGACGAGACGGTCGCCTTGCGCCGCAAGGAGTTCGACGAGGCGCCGGGCAACGTCACGTACACGGCGTTGCGCGAGGCGGCCGTCGAAGCGGGCGTGTGGTCGGTGCAGCGCGTCGCGGCCCTCGCGCGGCTGAGGGAGCGCGCGGCCGACAGTGAAGAAGGCGCCGAAGAGCTCGCCCGGGCGCTGCTCGCCGAGGATCGGCCCGACGAGGCGTGGCGCGCGTGCGTGCGCTTCGGTGGGTCGCTGGCGTTGCGTGTGGAGCTGGCCGCGTCGCGCGAGGTCGCGCACCCGGCCGAGACGATTCCGGTCTACCGCAGCCAGGTCGAGCAGCTCATCGAGCAGAAGGACCCGCAGGCCTACCGCGAAGCGGCGAAGCACCTGAAGAAGCTGCGCACGCTGCACAAACGCGCCGGCACGGCGGAGGAGTTCACGGGGTACCTGGCCGACTTGGTGAACGTTCACCGGCGCAAGACGCGGCTGATCGCGGAAGTGCGCGCGGCTCGGATCGCGTTGCCGAAACCGCGTAACCTTCCGGCGCCTGACTCGTTGACCAGCTGAAACACCTCGCACGTAGCTCTTCTCCGCGACGTCGCGGTGGTCCCTCTTCGCAGCCGGCTCCCTGGCCGGTCGCGGATACCGCGCCCGGGGCCACCGCGGCCGCGCGTCCCGCGGATCCGCGCCCGCACCAGCGATGCAACGATGTTCCGCATGAGTCCGGTGAGCCGCGCCCGCAAGAAGACCCCCCAGCCCGCCACGCCCAGCGTGAACGGCCTGTTCAAGGACGTCCTCCGGGACTTCTCCGCCGTCGCGGCGGAGCCCGTCCCGTTCGACGTCGAGCTCCTCGCCTCCGAGGTGGTCGGGCAGTGGTGGGACCTCGCGATCGAGGGCGAGCCCGAGGGCGGCGAGCAGCTGGGCCTGGAGCTCATCGCGTTCGCGCAGCGCAAGATCACGCCCGGCGCGGCGGCACTGCTGGCCGCGCTGAAGGTGCTGGCCGAGACCGAGGAGGAGCGCTCGGCGGCCGCCGAGGCGCTCGCCGTGGTGCTCTCGCGCGGCATCCCCGAGCCCGAGTGGGCCGGTGAGGTCGGCCGCGTGACCGTCGGTGACATCTGGCGGACCGGCGACGTCTACGGCGACGAGTCCTCGCTGCTGTGCACGTTCTCCCGCGGCGACGCGACGCTCGGCCTGCTGGCGCTGCTCGACTTCACCGAGCTCGGCCGCGTGCGCGACCTCGTGGTGATCGACGAGCCGCACGAAGTCCTGGCCGAGATGCGCACGCAGATCGCCGACGACGGCGAGCTCGTGGTCCTCGAGAAGGTCGAGCCGGCCGACGCGCACCGCCTGTTGCTCGACGGCATCGCCGCGACCGACGGCATGGACGAGCCCGACGTCGGCGAGGACTACACGCGCTTCCACGCCGTGGCGATGGCGTGGCTGCGGGCGTTGCCGGCGCCGTCAGCCGGCCGGGGTGTCGAGGAGTGGCCGGACGCGCGGCGCGACGCGATCGTGGAGGAGTTCCTCGGGGAGGTTTCGTTCGCCGACGTCGAGGCGGCGCGGTCGGTGGCGCGGCTGCTGGTGGACCACGGGTGCCGGACGGAGCCGGCGGATCCGCTGCGCGTCGGGCCGGAGAAGCTGGCGCGGTTCCTGGAGTCGTTGCTGGGTGGGGAGTACGAGGTCGAGGACGAGGATCTCGTGCCGCCGGTGGTGCTGGCGTGGGCTTCTTGGGCCGCGGCTCGGGGCGGGTTGTCGGAGGTTGCTTCGGCTGCTCTCGTTGAAGACGTGAAGGAGTACTTGGCGGAATACCTGTCCGATGAAGATGAGTCCGAAGAGGATGAGGTTTCGGATTATCTGGACGGGACGGAATCTGCCGAAGAGGTTTTGGGGGTTGTGGAGCGGCGACGGTTTGCTGTGCCGGAGTTGTCCACGGTGATCGGGGACGAGGAGCTGACGGATTTGGATCCGTCGGACCCGGAGCAGCGGCGGATGCTGGTTATCGGTGGGCATCCGGAGTATCACGAATCGTTGGCGAATGACGAGTTCGATGGTGCTGATGGGTTGAGGCTGGCGTTGGAGACGTCGGTGGTGGATCAGCTTTGGGAGGACTCGCCTGAAGAGGTTTGGGTGGCGGCCCAGAAGTTGATCGAGAAGGGGTTGACGAGGGAAGAGGTTTTGGGGGAGTTGGTCTCTGTGCTGGAGGGGCAGCTGGAAGAGGCTGAGGATGAGGATCGGTTGGATTATGATTTGGAAGGGTATCGGGAGGCGTTGACTGCGGTTGAATAGCCGTTGTCGCGGCTCGGCGCGCGGAGCGCACCATTGCGTTGGGGGTAGCGCGTGGAGCACCCCGATTTTTTAGTTTCACTACGGTCTGGACTATTTGTCAAGGCGGGAAAGAGTACCTTGACAAATAGTCCAGACCGCGTGGAAAGCGGGGATCGAGGTGCAGGGCCGGGTCTGGGTGCGCTGGTGAGTGTGTAGATCTGGTGCGGTTGTGTGGTGGGAAAAGCGAAAAGCATAAAAGAAAGCCCCGGCCGGTGTGGCTGGGGCTTTGTTGTTTATGCCGTTGGGGTTTGGCCAGGGACTGCGGGGACGGGGACGGTGGCGGCTGCGGTGGCGGCCTTGCGGCGGCGTTCGCGGATGGCTTCGTCCAGGTCGACCAGGAAGGTGCTGGCGGCCATGGCGACGAAGAGGGCCAGTCCGAGTACTGCGCCGATCCACGTGAGGACGATGGAGAACATCGGGGGCCTCCTTCCCAGGTCAGGTGCGAATTTCCCTTCTGTTCAGGGTCGCTTTCACGAGGCTCGCCCGGTATCGGCCAACTGGTTACGAAGCCGCCCCCCGAACTGGCCGATCGGCCGAGGTCGGGGGGCGGAGGGTGAGGGTGTGGGGCAGGTGAGGGCTATGTGGGTGACAAAGCCGCCGACAAAGCCGCCGAACAAGCCATCGACGCGCCGAAGGACGGGCCACCCGCAGGGCTGACCCTGAAGCCGTCAGAGCTTGCGCAGGCGCACGCGGTTGATGGAGTGGTCGGCGTCCTTGCGGAGCACCAGCGTGGCCCGAGGGCGGGTCGGTTTGATGTTCTCCATGAGGTTCGGTTCGTTGATCGTGCGCCACAGGTGGCGGGCTTCCTCACGGGCCTCGTCGTCGTCCAGGCCGGCGAAGTGGTGGAAGTGCGAAGCCGGGTCGGAGAACGCGGTGTGGCGGAGCTTGAGGAAGCGCTCGACGTACCAGCGTTCGATGTCGTCGGTGTGCGCGTCGACGTAGATGGAGAAGTCGAACAGGTCCGAGACGGTCAGGCGCGGGCCGGGCTGCAGGACGTTCAGCCCCTCGATGATGAGGATGTCCGGGCGCTCCACGACCTGTTCCTCGCCGGGCAGGATGTCGTACGCGAGGTGCGAGTACACGGGCGCCGACACGCGCTCGGCGCCGGATTTCACCTCGGTGACGAAGCGCAGCAGGGCACGCCGGTCGTAGCTTTCCGGGAAGCCCTTGCGGTGCATGATGCCGCGGCGGGTCAGCTCGTCGCGCGAGTACAGGAACCCGTCGGTGGTCACGAGGTCCACGCGCGGGTGGTCCGGCCAGCGGGCGAGCAGCGTGCGCAGGATGCGGGCCGTGGTCGACTTGCCGACCGCGACGCTGCCGGCGACGCCGATCACGTACGGCACCTTCGTGCTGACGCACTCTTCGCCGAGGAACGTGGTGGTGGCTTCGTACAGCTGTTGCCGGGCTTTGACCTGCAGGTTGATCAGTCTCGACAGCGGCAGGTAGACGTCGGCCACCTCGGCCAGGTCGATCTGCTCGCCGAGACCCCGCAGCCGAACCAGCTCATCGGCGGTCAGGGGCAGTGGGGTCGAGCTGCGCAGCTCCCGCCACTGTTCCCGGTGAAGCTCGACGTAGGGACTGAGTTCACGGACCCGTGGCATCGCACACTCCTCGGCCGTCGCCTGCGCTGGCTCCGTACTGGGCACTACCTTGCGAGTAACGCTCCATCAACGGTAGGGCCTACCGCCCGTGAACGCGCTGTGATGTGCTGCACGCGGCCCGAACCGTTGCCTACGCGGTCACCGAGGGTTACGACGGCGGCCGAAGACTTCCACCCACGCCGCGGCCACCTGGCGCGCGCACGTGGCCGGGTCGACGCCGCCGACGCCGGTGCCCAAGCCGGGCATCGCGATGGTGTCCACGGCCTCGCGCACCGGCCCTTCCTCGAGCTTCCCGTGCTGCCACTGCAGGAACACCGCGCGCGCCGCGAGGTACGGGTGCACGGTGTCCGCAGGTAGCCGTTCGCCGGGCGCGCGCATGGTCGGCGCGCTGATCAGCCACGCCGGTTCGGCCTCGCCCGTGGGCACGATCACGGCCTCGCCGATGGGCAGTTCTCCGCCGTACGAAGCCAAGACCGCGCTGCGCACGCTCTGCTCGACGCCCGGGAACGCCAGCGCGTAGACGGCGTCGATCCCGCCGCGCATCCAGCCGTAGGAGTTGGCGGGGCTCACCACGGCCTGGGCGACGACGTCCAGCACCGACCCACGGTGCACCCGGACCGTGGCGGCCTCGGTTTCGAGGCGGCCGAGGGCGTGGGTCCACGCGGCGGCGAGCGGTTCATCGACGGCGCACAACACGAGTTCCGGCGTCCGGGACGAAACCGGCGGGCCGATGTCCTCGCGCCCGGTGTGTGTGCCCGATTCGGCGGTCACGGTTCAAGCATGGCAAAAAAAGCCACCCGGCGTAACCGGTTGGCGGACCGGATGTCCGAGTGAAAACCGCCACGTGTGTTGTAAGTAGCCTGGCGGTCGTGTTGCGGATCGCGTATTTCGGCCCTCAGGGCACGTTCACCGAACAGGCCGCCCGTGCGCTCGCGCCGGGCGAGGACCTGACTCCCTACGAGACCGTCCGGCTGGCGCTCACGGCCGTCCGCGAAGGCGCTGCCGACGCTGCGTGCGTACCGATCGAGAACTCCGTCGAGGGCGTCGTGCCGACGACGCTCGACGGCCTCAGCGACGGAGACCCCCTGGTCGCCGTCGCGGAGACCATCCTGCCCATCCACTTCAGCGTGCTGACGCGTCCGGGTGGCGGCGAGATCCGCACTGTTGCGAGCCACCCGCACGCCCTCGCACAGGTGCGGGAGTGGCTCGAGGCGAACCTGCCCGGCGCGACCGTGGTGGCCTCCTCGTCCACGGCGTCGGCCGCCGTCGGCGTGGTCGAGGGCACCTACGACGCGGCCGTGTCCGCACCGGTCGCCATCGAGCACTACGCGCTGGAGGAGCTGGCCACGGGCGTCGCCGACGTCCACGACGCGCAGACGCGCTTCCTGCTGGTCCGCCGCCCCGGCGAGCTGCCCGAGCCGACAGGCGCCGACCGCACGTCGATCGTCGCGGCGGCCGTGAACCGCACCGGCACGCTGGCCGAGCTGCTCGCCGAGCTCGCGAGCCGCGGCATCAACCTCACGCGCCTCGACGCGCGCCCGACCCGCAACAACTTCGGCGAGTACCGCTTTTTCATCGACTTCGAGGGGCACGTGGCCGAGCCGCGGATCGTCGACGCGATGGCCGCGCTGCGCCGCCGCTGCCACCTGCGCTTCCTCGGCTCGCACCCGCGGGCCGACGATGTCGCCGCCACCGTCGAGGCCGGCGCGGGCAACCAGGACTTCGTCGACGCCCAGGCCTGGGTCGACGCCGTGTTGAAGGGAGAAGGCGCGTGAGACTGTTCCTCGTCCGCCACGGCCAGACCGACGGCAATGTGCGGGGCGCGCTCGACACAGCGCTGCCCGGTCCGCCGCTCACCGAGCTGGGGCAGGAGCAGGCGAAGGCGCTCGCGGGCCGGCTCGCCGCGGAGCCGATCGTGGCCGTGTACGCGTCGCAGGCAACGCGCGCGCAGCAGACGGCCGCGCCGCTGGCCGAGGTGCTCGGCCTCGAGGTGCAGGTGATCGAGGGCGTGAAGGAGGTCGACGCGGGCGACCTCGAGGGCGCCACCGACGCCGAGTCGATCCGGACCTACCTCGAGACGGCCAAACGCTGGACCGAAGGCGACCTGGACGTCGCCATCCCTGGCGGCGAGTCGGGCGCCCAGGTGCGGGCCCGCATGGTCGGCGCCGCTGACGACCTGCGGGCGAAGCACGAGCAGACCGACCCGGACGGCATCGTCGTGCTGGTCAGCCACGGCGGCGCGATCCGGCTCGGCGCGGAGTTCCTGGCCGCCAACGTGCCCGGCGACCTGGCAAGCAGTGCGCTCATCCCGAACACGGGCGTCGTGGAGCTGGAGTCTCAGCCCGACGGCTGGCGATGCCTTACCTGGGTCGACACGCCGTTGTAGCCCGGCGCTCTCTATCAGCCACCAGCGCGAGATCGCGCCGGTTTCTGGACTGAGCGATGTGATCGGCCCCTTGGGCCGATCACATCGGGAGGGAAGAAATCGGCTCAAAGCGATCTTGCGCGTCTCGGCGGAGCCGAGACCAAAATTACCGCATTGCGGCAGTGGGCCAGCCTTCCTGGCGGTACGCGCTGTCCCAGAACATCCACTCGTACTCACACGCCCGGGTGAAAGCGGCGAGCATTTTTTCGCGCGTCGCCTCACCCGCGGCGTCGGCGGCGCGGTCGAGGGCGTCGCGGCCCGTGCGGACGGTCGCTTCGAACTCGTCGCCCGCGTAGGTGTCGATCCACGGCCGGTACGGATTGTCGGTTTCGGGCGTCTGCCGCGTGAGGATTCCGGCGCCCACGCTCTGGTACACCCAGAAGCACGGCAGCAGCGCCGCGAGGAGCTCGCCGTAGCTGCCCGTGTGGGCCGTGGCCAGCAGGAACGACGAGTACGCGACGCACGTCGGCGACGTCTCGATGTCGGCCAGATCGATCTCCGAAAGCCGGAACCACTTGAAGTAACTCTCGTGCATCTCGCGCTCGATCACGATGGCTTCGCGCGCCGCTCCGGCCAGGAAGGCGACGTCGTCGACCTCCGGCGCCTTGGCCGCCGCGGCGGCCAGCGCGCGGCCGAAGCCGACGAGGTACCGCGCGTCCTGGACCAGGTAGAACTGGAATCGCTCGCGCGACAAAGTGCCGGTCGCGAGCTCTTCGTTGAACGGGTGGACCGACATGGCGTGTTGTAGTTTCACCGTGTGTTGCCATGCCTGGTGAGAAAAGCCCGTCATGATCGCCTTCCGTCTGGTGAAGAGTTCACGATGCCGGCGCAACCCGGTGCGGAGGTCGCACGTCCACTGAACGGTGGTTACCCAGCACGGGGAGGCAACTGAGATGGTAAGCATGACAAAACCACGAATTCCCTTGGTCTTTCTTGCTGCGCTGGGCGCGTCCGGCGCCCTGCTGCTGTCGGCTTGTGGTAGCGGAACCACGCCGACCGCGAGCAACACGCCCAGTTCGGACACTTCGGCCAGCACTTCCGACACGTCGCCGGCGCCCACCGCCAGCTCGTCGGAGTCCTCTTCGGACAGCCCGCCGGCGACCGGCCAGCCGGTGAACAACGGCCTCTGCAAGGCCGGCGACGTCACGCTTTCGCTCGGGCAGGGCGACGCGGGCGCGGGCTCGGTCTACCGGCCGATCCTGATCAAGAACTCCAGCAGCAAGGCCTGCACGATCCAGGGCTTCCCCGGCGTCTCCTACGTGGCCGGCGACGACGGGCACCAGGTCGGCGATGCCGCGTTCCGCGAGGGGACGAAGGGCGACGCCATCAAGCTGCAGCCGGGCCAGTCGGCTGCAGCGGACGTGCAGTTCGCGCAGGCGGCGAACTTCGACCCGGCGGTGTGCAAGCCGACGTCGGTGAAGGGCCTGCGCGTGTACCTGCCGCAGGAGACGGCGTCGAAGTTCCTGCCCGACCCGGGCACGGGCTGCGCCGGCGGCAAGCTGCCGGGCTTCCAGCTCGCGGTGAAGACGGTGCGGCGGGCTTGAGGTTTTAGCCCCTGGCGCAGAGTTGTTGGACGCGGATGATGTCGTCCTGTCCGGATTGGCTGTCGAAGCGGCCGGACAGGACCATTCCGTTGACGCCGGCAAGGCTCTGCGCCAGGGGTTGGTATTGGCCGTCGAAGGCGGCTGCGGCCTGGGCCAGCTCGTAGGCCGCGGCGATGCGGTGGGCCGCGTCGTCGGCCAGGCGGGTGAAGGCGGTGGGGTCGTAGCCGCCCGTCGTGTCGGGGAGGTGGCCGGCGCGGTTGAAGGCGTCGCAGGCGGCTGCCGCGTCGACGTTCGCACCGCCGCGTTGGCTGGAGAGGCCCCAGAGGAGGCCGGTGATCAGGATTCCGATGGCGAATCCTGCGGCGGCGGCCAGGACCAGGGGTCTTCGGGATTTTTCGGCCGGGGCCGGGTTGTCGGCGGTGTCGGTCGTGTCGGCGGCTGGGTTTTGCCGGTCGTCGTCCGGTAGGGGCGGGGTGTCGAGAGCAGTCATTCACGTCCTCCCGGCGGCCGGGTGATGTGCTATTTCAGCACCAAAACCGCCGGTGGGCACTGCTCTCGATGGAGTAGTTCGGGTGTTGAAGCTGATTCGTCATCTGGCGTCGCCGGCAAGCGTGCGCTCAGCCCCAGCCGAGTTCGTGGAGGCGGTCGTCGTCGAGGCCGAAGTGGTGGCCCAGTTCGTGCATGACGGTGATGAGGACCTGCTCGACGACCTCGGCCTCCGTGGAGCACATCCACAGGATGGGGCGGCGGTAGATGGAGATGCGGTCGGGCAGGACGCCGCCGTAGTTCGTGGTGCGGCGGGTGAGGGCGACGCCGTGGTAGAGCCCCAGGATCGTGGGGGACTCGTCGTTGAACTCTTCGACCAGGACGACGACGTTGTCCATCGCGTCGGCGAACTTGGGTGGGACCTGGTCCAAAGCCTCGGACACGAGCTCCTCGAAGCGCGCACGGGTCATCTCCACCGGCATGTCAGCGGGACCCGGTGGTGCTGGGTGGGGAGCTGCTCTGGCCGCCGCCGTTGTCGGCGGGTGGGCCGGCGGCGTCGGGCTGGCCGGCGTTGTCCTTGACGCTGCCGGTGACGGCCACGAAGCCGCTGCCGTCGCCGAGGGTGGCGGCGACCTTGCAGTTGACCTTGGTGGAGCCGGCGTCCCAGCTTTCCTGCTCGCGCAGGTCCCAGCCGAGGATGAGTTTCTTGGCGCTGAGGTCGGCCTTGCCGGTGTAGTCGTCGGCGGCCTTGTTGCACTCAGTGTCGAGCCACTTGTTCTGCTTGTCCTGGTCCGGGTAGCCGTCCTTGAACTGCGTGGCCAGGTCGAGCGTCGCGATGATCTCGTACGAGTGGGGGCGACCGCAGTCGATCGGGTCGCCGACGCCCTTGCCCGCCAGCGCCAGGCAGGTGCCAGGCGCCCACACGGCCGACTGGTCCTGCGTCTTCGCCTGGCCGGTGGTGGGCTGCAGGCCGCCGCCGGGGCCGGCCCACTGGAGGCCGCAGCGGAGCTGGCGGTCGCCGTCGGCCCACTGGTCGGCGCTGGGGCGCAGCAGGTTGGTGGTGAGCTTTCCGTACGGGTCGAGCGCGTGCCCGAGGTACGGCGTCACGTCGGCGTTGCACTTCGTCTGCGCGATCTGCTGCCACTGGTCGAGGTTCGGGAACGGCGCCTCGGCGTTGTACTGCGCGCCGATGTCGGCCAGGCCCGTCACCTCGAACAGGTGCGACTGGGTGCAGGGGACCTTGCGCACGTCGGACGCGTCCGGTGCGTTCCAGGTCAGGCAGCTGCCCGGGGGTGACTGGAACGCTTCCTGGGCCGCGGCCGACAGCTTGCCCTCACCGCCACCGGCCCCTCCCGCGAAGGAGTCCGTCCACGAGAACGCGACCGACAGCCCCAGTGCGATCACGGCGCCCAGGAACACCCCGGTCATCACCACGCGGGTGGTCAGGGTCTGCAGGGGCGAGCGGAACCGCTCGGCGTCGGGAGACATCGATACCCATGATGCCCGCGCCGCACGAGCCGTGCGCGTCCCGGGTCGTTAGTGTGGGAAGAGACTTCGCGGTGCGGGGGATTACGGAGCGCAGATGACGCAGGACGACAGCAACGGGGCCCAGCCACCCCAAGAGCCGCCAACGGAGCCGACCCAGCGCGGCTCGATGCGGTTCCAGAACGAGGGCACGACGCCGAAGGAGCCCTCGCTCGCCGAGCAGCGGGCTCGCCGGCAGGCGATCGCCGACCAGGAACGCCAGGAGGCCGAGGCCGCCGAGGCCGCGCGCAAGGCCGACCAGAAGGCCGCGACCAAGCGCAAGATCCTCATCGGCAGCGGCGTGACCGTGGGCCTGGCCGGGCTCGTGGCGACGTTCTACACGGTCGCGAAGCCGACCAACGAGACCGCCGTGTGCACGGACGCCAACGGCGTGATCCAGAACGACCAGTTCTGCGACGAGAGCTACGTCACCAGCCAGCACGGCTACCAGAGCGGCGGTTTCTGGATCATCCCGCTCGTGGGCGGTGGCTTCAACAGCTACCGCTACAACTACGGCGGCACCGGCACCGTCGGGCAGCGGGTGGCCGGCGGCACCTTCACCGCGCCGTCCGGGAACACGAACGTTTCGACGAAGTCGGGCAAATCGGTGCAACGCGGCGGTTTCGGCATCAGTGGCAAGACGGGCACGTCCGGCGGCACGGGCGGCACCGGCAAGAGCGGGGGCTCGTAGGTGTACCGGGACAGGTCCGAGCCGCGGCGCGACTGGCAGCGGATCGTCGAGGAGCAGGGCCTCGTCTACGGCACCCCGGCACGAGACGGCGCCGGCAAGGCGCGCCCGTACTGGGACGAGTCCGTGCATTACGTCTTCGACATGGACGAGGTCCTCTCGCTCGAAGCCGACGTCGAGCTGCTGCACTCCATGTGCCTGGAGGCCGTGGACAACGTCGTCACCACCGAGGGCTATCGGCGGTTCGGCATCCCGGAGTGGGTCTGGCCGCACATCGCCGAGTCGTGGAAGCGGCAGGACCCGCACGTCTACGGTCGCTTCGACCTGCGCTACGACGGCAAGTCGCCGGCCAAGCTGCTGGAGTACAACGCGGACACGCCCACCACGCTGCTCGAGGCGTCGGTGCTGCAGTGGCACTGGAAGACGACCGTCTTCGAGAACGACGACCAGTGGAACTCCATCCACGAGAAGCTCGTCGAGCGCTGGCGCGAGATCGGCGACAAGCTGCCGTCGAACGAGCTGCATTTCACGTGGTCCTCGGCCGATCCCTCCGGTGAAGACCACGTGACCACCGCATACCTGCAGGAGACGGCCGCGGAGGCCGGGCTCGACACCGTGGGGCTCTCGATCGAGGAGATCGGCTGGGACCCGGTGCTCAAGCGGTTCGTGGACCTCGAAGAGGCCCAGATGTCCACGGTCGTGAAGCTCTACCCGTGGGAGTGGGTGGTCGACGAGGAGTTCGGCCGCTTCGCCGTGGAGACGATGCCGCGCACGCTGTGGGTCGAGCCGCTGTGGAAGATGCTGCTCTCGAACAAGGCGCTGCTGGCCGTGCTGTGGGAGAACTACCCCGGGCACCCGAACCTGCTGCCCGCGTTCACCGACGACCCGGGCCTGCTCACGGAGTACGTGCGCAAGCCGAAGCTGGGCCGTGAGGGCGCCAACGTGCAGATCGTGGCCACCGGCTACGAGACGCAGACCGACGGCGTCTACGGCGCCGAGGGCTACGTCTACCAGGCGTTCGACCCGCTGCCCGAGTTCGACGGCTTCCGGCCGGCGCTCGGCGCGTGGATCGTCGGGGACTCGTCCGCGGGGCTGGGGATCCGCGAGACGAGCGGGCTGGTCACCGACGACGGTGCCGCGTTCGTCCCGCACCGCATCCCCGAGTCGTGATACAACCTCCCCGCCTGATCTGCACGGTTAGCTCTGATCGTTCTGGGAGACCCCTGTGACCACGACCCTTGCGCTGTCCGACACGTTCGGCTCCGACCTCCTGCGCGGGATGGGCGCGATCCTGTTGTACGGCGTCGTCGGCCTGCTGCTGATGTTCGCCGGCTTCTGGGCGATCGACTGGACGACCCCGGGCAAGCTCTCGCAGCTCGTGCACCGCGGGCTGCCCAACGCGGTGATCGTGACCGCGTCCGGGCTGCTGTCGATGGCGTTCATCGTGGTCGTCGCGATCTTCAACTCGGCGAACGACCTCACCGAGGGCCTGATCACGTCGCTGGTCTACGGCCTGCTCGGCATCATCGTGCAGGTGATCGCCGTGCGGCTGCTCGAGTGGGCCACCCGCATCGACGTCGGCTCCACGATCGAGAGCGAGAAGTTCGCGCCGGCGAGCATCGTCGTTGCCGCCGCGCACCTCGCGCTGGGCCTCGTGGTGGCGGTCGGTATTTCCTGAGTACTGCTTTGCGGTCCGGTTCCCACTAGCGTGGAACCGTGCGACTGCTCAGGACGCCGGAAGACCGGTTCGCGGACCTGCCCGAGTTCCCCTACGAGCCGCAGTACGCGGAGCTCGCCGATCCCGACGGTGGCCTGATCAGAGTCGGGTACGTCGAGGCCGGCCCGGCCGACGGACCGCCCGTGCTGCTCCTGCACGGCGAGCCCAGCTGGTCGTATCTGTACCGCAAGATGCTGCCGGTTCTCGCCTCCGCTGGCCTGCGTGCGATCGCGCCGGACCTCGTCGGATTCGGCCGCTCGGACAAACCGGGCGACATCGTGGACCACACGTATGCGCGGCACGTGTCGTGGATGCGGGGGTTCGCCTTCGACGCGTTGGACTTGCGTGACGTGACCCTGGTCGGCCAGGACTGGGGCGGGCTGATCGGGCTGCGGCTGGTGGCGGAGAACGCCTCGCGGTTCGCCGGGGTTGTCGCGGCGAACACCGGGCTGCCGACGGGTGATCAGGACATGCCTGAGGTGTGGCACCAGTTCCGATCGGCGGTGGAGAACGCGCAGGTGCTGGACATCGCGCGGTTCATCCAGTCGGGGTGCCGGTCTGTGTTGTCCGATTCGGTCCGCGCGGCGTACGACGCGCCGTTCCCGAACGAGATGTACAAGGCCGGGCCGCGGGCTATGCCGGGCTTGGTGCCGTATCGGCCGGACAACCCGGCTTCGGACGCGAACCGGGCGGCTTGGAAGACGTTGACGGCGCTGGATTTGCCGTTCCTGGTCGCGTTCTCCGACGGCGACCCCATCACGGGGGCGATGGGGCCGATCCTGCAGCGGACGATGCCGGGGGCTGCTGGTCGAACGCATCCGGTGATCGCGGGGGCGGGGCATTTTCTGCAGGAAGACGCGGGTGAGGAGTTGGCGGAGCAGGTGGCGCGGTTCGTGCGCGGCTGAGCAGAGGATCTGAGCAGCCCCCGTTTTCCACGCTACCGGCGAGGGACGACCGTTTCGGGTGTGAGCACCGGGAAAGCGGGCAGGTTGTCCACAGCCTGCCCGCTTGTCCACAGCCCGTGTGTCAGGAGACTGCGGCGTGGGCGGCCGCCAGGGCGTCCACCAGGATGGCCAACCCTTCCTGAGCCTCGGCTTCCGTCAGGGTCATCGGCGGACCCAGGCGGAGGACGTTGTTGTGCAGCCCGCCCTTGCCGATGAGGAGGCCGCGGGCGCGGGTTTCCTCCAGCATCTGCTTGGCGGCCGCCGGGTGCGGGGTCGTGGTGCCGGGCTCGACGAGTTCGATGCCGACCATCAGGCCCTTGCCGCGGACCTCGCCGATCAGGGGATTCTCAACGGCGCGCAGGCCGGACAAGAGCTGCGAACCCCGGGCCGCGCAGTTGGCCTGCAGGTCGTGGTCCTTGATGTAGTCCAGCACCGCGGTCGCGCCGGCCATGGCGACGGGGTTGCCGCCGAAGGTCGAGATGGACTGGGCGTTGATGGCGTCCACCACGTCGCCGCGGCCGACGACGCCGCCGATGGCCAGGCCGTTGCCCAGGCCCTTCGCGAAGGTCATGAGGTCGGGCACGACGTCGTGGGACTGGATGCCCCAGAAGTGCGAGCCCGTGCGGCCCCAGCCGGTCTGGACCTCGTCGGAGACGAACAGGATCCCGTACGAATCCAGCACCTCCTTCATGGCCTTGAACAGCCCGTCCGGCGGGAGCGAGAAGCCGCCGACGCCCTGGATCGGCTCGGCGACCAGGCAGGCGACGTCGCCGGAGGTGGCGGTTTCGAGGATGTCGACGAGGTCGGCCACGCAGGCGTCGATGTAGGCCGCGTCGGACAGGTCGCGGAACGGGCTGCGGTAGCGGTAGCCGCCGTGCACGTAGTTGACCTTCACCGGCGAAAGCGACGAAGCGGACCAGCCGCGGTTGCCCGTGATGGCGATCGTGCCGAAGGAACGGCCGTGGTACGAGTTGCGCATCGCCAGGACCTGGTTGCTGCCGCGGTACTGCGTGGCGAGCATCAGCGCGGTGTCGTTGGCTTCGCTGCCGGAGTTGGTGAAGAAGACCTTCGCGTCCGGGATGCCGGACAGCGCGGCGATCCGCTCGGCGAGCTCCACCTGCGAACGGATCAGGTACAGCGTGGAGGTGTGCAGCACGCCGGTGTCGAGCTGCTTGCGCACGGCGTCGCTGATCTCGGCGACGTCGTAGCCCATCGAGTTGGTGAGCACGCCGGCGAAGAAGTCGAGGTAGGTGCGGCCGTTGGAGTCGGTGACGCGCCGGTCCTGCGCGTGGACGATCTCGATCGGCTCGTCGTAGAACAGCGCCATCCAGGACGGCAACACCGCTCGGTGCCGGGCGAGCAGCTCGTCGGTCATGTCGTTCTCCATCCGTCTCGGCCTCCTCGGAGTATGGGCAGCGCCGGAAACGGGCGACAACGATCAGACTGCTCCGTCCTCGGACGAGGGCCGCACAGTTTGTCCGTGGACGACCAAGGGGCCGCGCAATCCCCAAACCGCTTCGAGGGACCTGCTGGCCTGCGACTACCCTTTCTTCCGTGATTGACCCCAGGACTCTGCGCGAAGACCCGGAAGCCGTGCGCGCGTCGCAGCGTGCCCGTGGTGAGGACGAAGGAGTGGTCGACAAGCTGCTCGGCTTCGACTCCCGCCGCCGCTCCGCGATCGCCAACGCCGACAAGCTGCGGGCCGAGCAGAAGTCCGTGAGCAAGCTCGTCCCGAAGGCCGCTCCCGACGAGAAGGCTTCGTTGCTCACACGCGCCAAGGACCTGTCCGCCCAGGTCAAGGCCGCCGAGGTCGAGCAGACGGAGGCGTCGGAGGAGTTCGACCAGCTCTTCCGAACCGTGCCGAACCTGGTGCACCCCGACGCGCCGGTCGGCGGCGAAGACGACTTCACCGTGCTCAAGACCGTCGGCGAGCCCACGAAGTTCGACTTCGAGCCGCGTGACCACCTGGACCTCATGGAGGGCCTCGGCGCCGTCGACATGGAGCGCGGCGCGAAGGTGTCGGGCTCGCGGTTCTACTTCCTCAGCGGCGTCGGCGCGCAGCTGCAGCTCGGGCTGCTCAACATGGCCATCGCGCAGGCGCTGGAAAACGGCTTCACGCCGATGATCACGCCGTCGCTCGTGCGCCCGGAGATCATGGCCGGTACCGGTTTCCTCGGCGCCCACGCGTCGGAGGTCTACCGCCTGCGCGACGACGACCTGTACCTCGTCGGCACCTCCGAGGTCCCGCTGGCGGGCTTCCACGCCGACGAGATCCTCGAACTCGGCGACGGCGCGCGCCGCTACGCCGGCTGGTCTTCGTGCTACCGCCGCGAGGCCGGCTCGTACGGCAAGGACACCCGCGGCATCATCCGCGTGCACCAGTTCGACAAGGTCGAGATGTTCGTCTACACGACGCCCGCCGAGGCCGAGGCAGAACACCAGCGCCTGCTCGGCTGGGAAGAGCAGATGCTCGCCAAGATCGAGGTGCCCTACCGCGTCATCGACACGGCCACCGGCGACCTCGGCACGTCCGCCCACCGCAAGTTCGACTGCGAGGCCTGGGTGCCCACGCAGGAGACCTACCGCGAGCTGACGTCCACGTCCAACTGCACCACCTTCCAGGCCCGCCGCCTGTCCGTGCGCTACCGCGGCCCCAACGGCAAGCCCCAGATCGCCGCCACCCTCAACGGCACGCTGGCCACCACGCGCTGGATCGTCGCGATCATGGAGAACCACCAGCAGTCCGACGGCTCGGTGCGCGTCCCGGAGGCCCTGCGCCCCTTCGTCGGCGGGCGTGAGGTGCTGGAGCCGAAGAAGAAGCGCTGATCGGCGGTTTTACGCGGCCGGGGCCCTGCGGGGTCCCGGCCGTCGTCGTTTCCGTGGATAGCCGGTGCCACCCCGGTGTGCCCGCTAGGGTTCGGGCGCGAGGAGGAGACGTCGATGGGGTTCAGGGGAGTGCGGGCGGCCGTGGCCGTGGCCGGTGTGGCCGTGGTGGTGGCCGGGTGCACGGTGCGGGTCGGGGGCGCCGCGGCGCCGGTGCCCGGGCAGGGGCCCGTGCAGCAGGTCGTGGACGCGTGTTCGCTGGTCGGCCGGCAGCAGGCCGATGCGCTCGGCTATCGCGCGCCCGGCAAGGGGCAGGCGGCGAGCGAGAAGCTGCGCACGCCGGCGATGTGCCTGTGGAACAGCAAGGACGACAGTGCGGCGCTGACCATCCTCACCGTCGGCTGGTCGGTGGACCAGTCGCTGGACGACTACTTGCAGGGCGCCGTCGTCAAGGCCCCGCCCTTCTCCGATGGCGGGTTCCAGTGGACGCGCTACGGCTCGTTCATCCCCGGCAGTTGCGACCTCTACACCACGCTCGGCCCGAAGTCCTACGCGTTCGTGAGCGTGTCCAACCCGGACGAGACCAAGGCGTGCGACGCGGCGAAGCAGGCGGTGCCGCAGGTCGCCGCGCACCTGCCGGGTGGGCAGCCCGCGCCGCAGATCACGCCGACTGCGCCGAGCAGTGCGGCGCCGCCGAGTGGGCCGCTCGTGGGCCTGGACCCGTGCACGCTGCTGAAGCCCGACCAAGCCGCGTCGCTGCACGTGGCGCCGCAGGGTGAGAAGCAGAACTCCAGCGTCGTGCCCAACGCGGTGTTCTGCCTGTGGGACGACACCGACGGCGACCGCGGCCAGAAGGCCTTCGAGGTCTGGCTCGGCCCCGACCTGCCGATGACGCAGTGGCCCGGCATGGACGTGCCGCCGGTCTCGACCATCGACGCCGACGGTCACCACTGGTCGATCTTCGCCAACTTCAACGACTCCGGCGGCGTCAACTGCGGCGCCGGCCTGGCCGTCACGCCGACGTCGTCGATCCAGATCGTGTCCGGTTACCTCGACGACCCCTCGAAGGCGTGCGACGCCGTCAAGGCGGGAGTTCCCCTGGTTTCGGGGAACCTCCCGACCTGAAAGTCCTGAGTGGACTGTCGCGTCAGGACACGCCGGCGGGGCGTCGCGGCCCGGCCGGGGCGGTGCGCGCCACCGGGATGTTGCGTGACGCGGGGCGGGCCGGCCGCTGGGGCGACGGGGCGCGGCGCGTCGGCTCCGAGGCGTTGGTGTCGGCGGGTGCCACCTCGATGTTCACCGCCACTTCGTCGCCGCCGATCTCACGGGTGATCCAGGCGCCGGACTCGACCATCACGCCCAGGGTCTTCACGTCGAGCGAGTTGATGCGCGAGCGGTACCAAGCGTCGTCGGCCAGCGTGCCCATGCGGCCCTCCAGCCGGGACTTCACGGCGAGGAGCCGCTTGTACAGCGTGTCGGCCAGCGCCTGGCGGTCTTCCTTGCTGGTGAGGCCGGCGCGGATGCGGTCCTCGATGCCGCGCGGCAGGCCGTTCTCGTCGGGAATCAGCATCGTGGTCCAGGCGCGCGACTTCTCGCGGTACTGCAGCTGCTGCATCAGGCCCTCGTGCGGCGCGAAGTCGGCGGCGCGGAACGCTCGCCCGGCCCAGCGGGACGCGAGGTTCGCGGCGAGCGACTGCACGCTCTTCACTCCGGTGTTGAGGCCGCGGCCCGGCCAGAAGTGCAGTGAGTTGGCGGCGTCGCCGAGCAGGAACGCGTACGTGGACGGCGCGAGCTGCGCAGTGAACTTCGGGTTCTGCTGCATGCCCAGCTTGAACGACGTGATGCCCACGATGTCGGCCATCGTCGCACCGAAGAACTTGACGCCGTCGGCGATGCGCGGCCACAGGAACGACAGCTTGTCCACCGAGGGCTTGAACACCGAGCGGTGGCGGTCGCACACGAACTTGTCGCCGTCCGGGCGCATGGTGCAGCCGAACTTGCCGATGCACGGAACCGGGCCGTTTTCGCCGTAGGCCAAGACTTCCGAGGCCTCCTCGGCGGTGAGGCGCATGTTGATGAAGCCGCCGCCGAGGGAGTTGAACAGGAAGCGGTTCTGGCACACCGTGAGCGGCACGGTGTGCTCGTCGGGCACCTTGCCCTTGATGCGGATGCCGAGCACGGTCTCGTCGAGCGGCGTGCCGCCCACGGAGTAGAGGTCGCGGCTCGACGGGCCGAACGCCTCCTTGAGGTCCTCCCGCGTCTTCGAGCGGGCGCCGTCGCAGATGGCGAGCACGTCGAGGCCGTCCCAGGACTTCGGCTGCGTGTACGGCTCGGGGATGAGCTCGATGCCGTAGAAGTCCTGCGCCATCTCCAGCAGGCAGTCTTCGATCCAGCGGACCTTGATGTTGCGCGGGCGGCCGCGGTGCGTGGGGGAGTCGGGGCCGAGCGGCCACATCTCCGAGTAGTTGCCGGCGGTGAACAGGCGGCGCCGCACGAGCATCGGCAGCTGGCCCCAGACGTTGCTCTGCAGCGTGACGACCTGCTCGCGGCGGTTGTTGCCCTCCGCCGTGCCCTGCCAGGCGATCCGGCCGTCGCGGCGCATCCAGCGGCGGTCGAACACGCGGATCTTGACCTTGTCGCCCAGCATCGAGCGCAGCGTGCACGCGAAGATCAGCCCGACCGGGCCACCGCCGGCCACGTCGACCCGCAGCGGCCGGGGCGCACCAGGGCGAGCAACCGCCTGAACCACCCGGCCCAGGTTCGCCGGGTCCTGGCCGAGGTTCGGCTTCAGGAACGTCGTGGCCGGCTCACCGAAGTGCGAGGCGTTGTGGTTCATGGCTTCCGGGACCTCCAGCGTGATCTTCCGCGTGCGGCCAACACACGGAGCGAGGAGGCCGGACGGTTCACGGAAATTTCAAAAACTTTCCGCGGACGCGTTTGCGCTGGTTACGCCGCTACCTGGTCGGCGATGTGCTTCGCGATCTCCAGCGCGCTCGTCGCCGCGGGGCTCGGGGCGTTGAGCACGTGGACCTGGTCGCGGGCGGTCTCGATGAGGAAGTCGTCCACGAGCGAGCCGTCCGCGCGCAGCGCCTGGGCCCGCACGCCGGAGCCGTGACGGACGATGTCGTCCTCCGTCACGGCGGGCACGAGCCGGGCGAGGCTCGCGGCGAAGCGCTTCTTCGAGAACGAGCGCAGCACCTCTTCCAGGCCCGTCGGGAACGCGTACTTGCGCGCCAGCCGCCACGCGCCGGGGAAGCGGGCGACGTCGGCGAGGTCCTTCACGGACACGTCGGCCCAGCGGTAGCCCTCGCGGCGCAGCGCGAGCACGGCGTTGGGGCCGGCGTGCACGCTGCCGTCGAGCATGCGGGTGAGGTGCACGCCGAGGAACGGCAGCGTCGGGTCGGGCACGGGGTAGATCAGGCCGCGCACGAGGTGGCGGCGCTCGGGCTTGAGCTCGTAGTACTCGCCCCGGAAGGGCACGATGCGCGCGCTCGGCGTGACGCCGGCCAGCTCGGCCACGCGGTCGGACTGCAGGCCGGCGCAGTTCACGAGCGCGTCGGCGTGGATGACCTCCGTGCCGGTGGCGACCTCCACGCCACCGTGGGCGCCGGGGCGGATGCCGACGACCTCGGTGTCGAGCCGCAGGTCCGCGTCGGCCTCGTCGAGCAGGCGCACGAGCGAAGCGCAGACGGCCGGGAAGTCGATGATGCCCGTCGACTCCACGCGCAGCGCCCCGACGCACGCCACCTCGGGCTCGTACTCGCGCGCCTCGGCGGCGGTGACCTTCTTGGCCGGCACGCCGTTGGCCTCGGCGCGCTCGGCGAGGGTGTTCAGGGCCGGCAGTTCCGACTCGCTCGTGGCCACCACGAGCTTCCCGCACACCTCCACGGGCACGCCGTACTGCCGCGCGAAGTCCACAATGGACCGATTGCCGGCCACGGACATCCGCGCCTTGAACGAGCCCGGTTTGTAGTAGAGGCCGGCGTGGACCACGTTGGAGTTGTGGCCCGTCTGGTGGGCCGCCCAGCGGCCCTCCTTCTCGAGCACCGTGACGTCCTGCCCCCGCCGCGACAGCTCCCACGCCACGGCCAGGCCGACGATTCCGCCACCGATCACCACCACGTTACGCACGGACAGAAAGGCTACGCGACCTCGGCGTCGGTTGCGTAGCCCAAGTGGTCTGAAATGCGGTTCTTCACGCATCAGGTGACCCATTGGCGAACTCCGGTCCGAAGTGGACTTCCGCCCACCCCGGACCGGGGTCGCGGTCACTCAGCCGGGTCTTCCAGTACCTTCGGCACCCCGCGCAGCGCGACCCACGCCACGCCCGCTACCAGCACCATCAGGCCCGCGGCGCCGAGCATCGTCACCTGCAGGCCGCCGATGAACGCGTGCTGCGCGGTGTGCAGCAGTTGCGCCCCGGGACCGGCCGGGAGCTGCGCAGACACCTCCGCGGCGCCGGCCAGCGTCTCCCGAGCCGGCTCCGGGACATCCGCGGGCAGGCCCTGGCGGTAGAGCGAGCCGAGCACGCTGCCGAGCACCGCGATGCCCAGCGCGCCGCCGAGCTCCGTGGCCGTCTCGGAGATGGCCGACGCGGCGCCCGCGCGGTGCTTCGGGACGACGCCGAGCACGGTGTCCGTCGCGACGGTGAGGATCAGCGCGAGACCGATGCCGAAGACCACCATCGTCACCACGAGGTACCCATACGCGGTGCCGACGTCCGTTCGGCTGTAGAGCGCGAACCCGATCGCCGAGGACAGGCAGCCGAGCGTGACCGTGCCGGCGCGGCCGAGCGACTTGATCAGCACGGCGCCGAGGGTGCCGCCGATCAGCGCGCCGCCCATGCCCGGCAGGCCCGCCAGCCCCGACTTCAGCGGCGACCACCCGTTGACGAGCTGGAAGTACTGCGTGGAGATCACGCTCACGGCCAGCTGCGCGAACATCGCGAGCACGGTGGTCACGACCGTCGCCGAGAAGGCGCGGTTGCGGAAGAGCCGCAAGTCCATCAGCGGCTCGGCCAGGCGCGGCTGGCGCAGCACGAACGCGAGCAGGCTGCCGACGCCGAGGATCGCCGCCGCGTAGACGTCCCAGTGGTTCAGACCCTCGTACGCGATCTCCTTGATGGTGTAGACCACGCCGAGGATGCCCACGAGCGACAGCGCGACACTGACTCCGTCCAGCCGCCCGGGCACGGGATTGCGCGACTCCGGCAGCACGAAGATGCCGACGGCGATCAGCACGACGACTACGGGCACGTTGATCAGGAACACCGAACCCCACCAGAAGTGGGACAGCAGCGCGCCGCCGATGAGCGGACCGAGGCCGAACCCGAGGATCGTCAGCCCGCTCGACACGCCGATCGCCGCCGTGCGCTCCTTGCCGGTGAAGGTGTTGCGCAGGATCGACAGCGTCGACGGCATCAGCGTCGCCGCGCTCGCCCCGAGCAGGATCCGCAGCACGATCAGCAGCTCGGCACTCGGCGCATATGCCGTGGCCACCGACACGAGCCCGAACACCGCCGCTCCGACGAGCAACAGCTTCTTGCGCCCGATCCGGTCGCCGATGTTGCCCGCCGTGATGAGCAGCCCGGCCAACGCGAACCCGTACCCGTCGGCGATCCAGAGCGCCTGCGTGGTGGTCGGCCGCAGCGACTCGGACAACGCCGGGATCGCCAGGTGGAGCACCGTCATGTCGACGGCCGTAAGGATCTGCACGAGCACGCAGACGCCGATGATGGCGGCTTTGCGCGCAGGCGTCAGCGTTCTGCCCGGACTGGTGGACGCTGCGGTGATGGTCATGGTGGGCCTCCGTGGTTCGCTCCGGGCCCTCACGCTGCCGGGCCCCGCTGACGGCCCACGCACGAACGACGCACGATGGCTGACAGTGCAGGTCAGCGGGGAGTTACGGAGCGATCCCCGCCGCTGTCAACGCCTTCTGCACCGTCAACTCCCGTCCGCTGGCGTAATACCGCTCGTAACCCGGGCCCAGCTGAGCGCGGGCGCGGTCGGCCACCTCGGCGACGTCCGGTTGGCCCGCGACGTCCGTGCCGCGCGCGGCGACGGCGGCGCCGAGCAGCATGGCGGCCTCCTCCGCGTGGCCCTCCAGCAGAGCGGCGCCCGCGACGCACTCCAGGGCCGAGGCCAGCACGGTGCTGTCCTGCCACTGGTGCGCCGCCTCCACGGCCTCGCGCATGAGCGCGCGGGCTTCCGAAGCGTGGCCCGACGCGACGGCAACCCAGCCCAACGCGATCGTCGCCGCTCCGCGGACCGCGGCGACCGAGAAGGAGCCGCTGGTGCACTCCGCCAACGCGCGCTCCGCCAGTGAACGAGCCCCCGCCAAGTCGCCGTCCCGGCGCGCCAGAGCCGCCAAGCCGACGTAACCCGAAGCGCGCGTCTCCGGCATTCCGGCGCGGCGGGCCAGCGCGATCACCTTCGAATAGTCCTCGCGTGCGCCCGCGACGTCGCCGCGGCGGGTGCGGCTGTCGGCGCGGCGGCAGAGCAGGTCGGCGTAGTCGTCGGCCGCGCCGAGTTGCTGCATGAGGTCCATGGACTCGGTCATGGCGGCCATGGCCTCGTCCCAGCGGCCGCGCCAGGTGAGCAGCTGCGACAGGTGGTCGAGCGACATCGACAGCCCCCAGCGTTCGCCGAGGGCGCGGTAGCGGGACTCGCCCTCGCGCAGCTTCGTCTCGGCCTCGTCGAGGTCGCCGGTGAGCATCGCGCGCAGGCCTGTGCCCATGGGGACGAGCGCGCTGCTCCACGGGTCACCGCCGGCCATGATGTTGCTGCGGGTGAAGAGCGTCTCCTCGTCGGCGGGCGGGCCGATCACCACGCCCAGCAGGAGGCTCAGTGTCGGATGCCTTGGTGCCCAGGACATGTCTCGCGCGTAATGCTCCACTGTGGACCGGTAGGGCAGCGTCGCGTCGTGGCCCGGGGCGCCGGACATCGCATTGAGCACGCACATCAGGAACTGCTCCTCGTACCCCTCGGGAGCGACCGGACCACAGCGTTTCACGACTTCCAGCGACAGCATCGCGCCCTCGTAACGCCGGCCGCGCATCCACCAGTACGTGGCCAGCGCGGCCGTCAGCCGCAGCGCGCTGCGCTGGTCCGCGTCCGTCGACCAGCGCAGCGCGGCGACGAGGTTGTCGTACTCCGCGTCGAGCCGGTCGAGCCAGCGCAGCTGGTCGGCGGTGCGCAGCAACGGGTCGGCTTCTTCGGCCAGCTGCAGGAAGGCCGAAGCGTGCGCCGCCTCGAACCGCGCCGTTTCGCCCGCGCCCGAAAGCTTCTCCGCGCAGAACGCACGGATCGTCTCCAGCATGCGGTAGCGATCGCCCGTGGTCTCGACCAGTGATTTGTCCGCCAGACCCGGCAACAGGTCGACGGTGTCCGGCACCTCGCACACCAGCTCGGCAAGACCCAGCGTCGCCCCACCGGAAAACACGGTGAGCCGCCGCGCGAGCCGGCGTTCGTCGTCGTCCAGCAGCTCCCAGCTCCATTCGACGACGCCGCGCAGCGAACGATGCCGCGTCTCCGCCGTACGGCTGCCACGCGCGAGCAGGTGGAAGCGGTTGTCCAGCCGGGCGGCGATCTCGCCGACGGGCAGCGTCCGCACGCGCGCCGCCGCCAGCTCCAGCGCGAGCGGCAGGCCGTCGAGCGCGGCGCAGATGTGCTGGACGTCGCCGATCGTGTCCTCGTCCACGCGGAACGCCGGGTCGCTCGCGGCCGCTCGGTCGGCGAACAGCCGCACGGCCGGGAACCCCAGCGCCTCGGCCGCGGGAGTGCCCGGCGGCGGCACTGCGAGCCGCGGCACCGGCGCCAGCTGCTCACCGGTGATGCCGAGCGGCTCCCGGCTCGTCGCGAGCACACGCAGGCCGGGACACGCGGGCAGCAGGCGCGCGAGCAGCCGCGCGGCCGCGTCGACCACGTGCTCGCAGTTGTCCAGCACCAGCAACGTCGATTGGTCGCGCAACGCCGACACCAGCCGTTCCACCGGGTCCTGCACGCCCGAACCCCGCAACGGCGACGCGCCTTCGCGTAGGCCCAGCGCGCTCAGCACGGCCTGCCCGACATCATCGGCGACGTGCGGCGCCAGCTCCACGAACGCCGCCGACCCGGCATGAGCCGTCGCGACTTCCACTGCCAGCCGTGTCTTCCCGGTGCCGCCGGGACCCAGCAACGTCACCAGCCGCGCGTGCCGCAGCAGCTCACCGACTTGCCGCAGCTCGCCGTCGCGGCCGACAAAGCTGGTCAGCTGTGCGGGCAACGGCGACGACGCGGCCGCCGGCTCGCTGCGCAACGCGGCCAGATGCGCCTCGGCCAGCTCGGGCCCGGGGTCGGCGCCGAGCTCGTCGGCCAGCGTGCGGCGCGCGTCCTCGAACGCCGCCAGCGCCTCGGCCGAGCGGCCCGCCGCGTGCAGCGCGCGCACGAGCTGGGTGCGCGACCGTTCGCGCAGGGGCGCGGCGACGACCGCCGCCCGCAGCTCGTCGAGCACCTCCGCCGCGCGGCCCAGCGTGATCTCGGCGTCGATGCGGTCGCTCGCCGCGTCCGAGCGCAGCTCCTCGAGACGGGTTGCCTGCGTCGCCGCGAAGGGCGCTTCGGTCACGTCGGCGAACGCCGGTCCGCGCCACAACGCCAAAGCTTCACCGAGCAGGTCGCTGGCACGCGTGGCGTCGGCGGCCGCCAGCTCGCGCCGCCCGTCGCCCGCCAGCCGCTCGAACCGGTGCACGTCGACCTCGTCGGGCTCCACGACGAGCCGGTAGCCCGCGCCCGTGAACTCCACCGGCGCCACAGTTTTCAACGCGCTGCGCAGCCGCGACACCTGTGACTGCAGCGCGTTGGCCGCGCCGTCCGGCGGCTCCTCGCCGTAGAGGCCGTCGATCAGCCGCTCCGCCGGCACGAACCGGCCCGACTCCAGCGCGAGCTGCGCCAGCAGCGCCCGCACCCGGGGACCCCCGACGACGACCGGCTCCCCCGCCGCGTCCCACGCCGTGACCGCCCCCAGAACCCCGATCCGCATGCGGCAAGACTAAGCGCTCCGCCCGCCCGTTACCGGCACGTTTCGTCCCCACGCCCGGCTCGGCGGAGTACGTGTATATACACTTCGGGACGAGCTTGCGCAACGACTTTGGTGCGAGAAACAAACTGGAGCGGGGATGTCTGGACAACCGGCCGACCAACAGGTGCTGCTCGGGAGGCCGACAGTCGGCGAGGAGGAGCTGGCGGCGGTCGCCGAGGTGTTCCGCTCGGGCTGGCTCGCCGGCGCCGGTCCCGCGTGCCGCCGCTTCGAGGAGCGGTTCGCGCAGACCACGGGCACCGCGCACGCCCTGACCACCAGCAGCTGCGGCGCCGCGTTGTTCCTCGGCCTGAAGGTGCTCGGCGTGCGGCCGGGCGACGAGGTCATCGTCGGCGACTACACGTTCCCCGCCACCGGCCACGCCGTGCTGCAGGCCGGCGCGAAGCCCGTGTTCGCCGACATCCGGCCCGACATCTTCAGCGCCGACCCGGCCGCGATCGAAGCCCTGATCACGCCGCGCACGGTCGGCATCCTCGCCGTGGACGTCGCCGGTCTGCCGGGCGACTTCGACGAGTACCGCGCCATCGCCGACAAGCACGGCCTGTGGCTGTTCGAGGACGCCGCCTGCTCGGCCGGCGCCACGTACAAGACGCGCCCGGCCGGCAGCCTCGCCGACCTCGCCGCGTTCTCCTTCCACGGCCGCAAGGGCATCACCGCGGGCGAGGGCGGCGCGCTCGTCTCGAACCGCGAAGACCTCATCGCCCACGCGCGCAAGATGCACACCTACGGCATCGAGCCGGCCATCAGCCGCGAGGGCTCGGGCACGCTGCCGATCCCGGAGTTCCACGAGCTCGGCTGGAACTTCCGCCTGTCGGACATCCAGGCCGCGATCATGGGCGTGCAGCTCGATCGGCTGCCCGACCTGCTCGCCGCCCGCCGCTCCGTGGCCAAGCGCTACCACGAGGCGTTCGCCGACGTCGAACAGCTCACCGCGCCCGTCGAGCTGCCCGACCGCGAGCACCCTTGGCAGGCCTACCTGCTCACCGTCGCGCCCGAGGTCAGCCGCGACGCGCTGGCGTTGCGTATCCGCGAACAGGGCGTTCAGTGCAATTTCGGGACGTACGCTTCGCACCTGCAGCCGGTGTACGGCGAGCAGCAGCCGCTGCCCGTCTCCGCCGACGCGTTCCGCAGGCAGCTGGCGATCCCGATGCATGCGGAGCTGACTGAAGCCGAGGTGGACCGTGTGGTGACGACCGTGCGTGATGCCGTTCGCGCGCTCGGCTGATGACCCGAAACCGACTGAAGATCGCCGACCGAGGAGAAGCAGCCACCATGTCCGAGAAGAAGGTGTTCTTCACCGGCGGCGGTGGGTTCATCGCCGCGCACGTCATCCCGCTGCTGCTGGACGGCGGGTACACCGTCCGCATCTTCGACAACATGACCCGCGGCGACCGCGCTCGCGTGAACGAATTCGTGGCCACCGGCAAGGTCGAGCTGGTCGAGCAGGACGTGCGCTACGGCGGCGCGGTGCGCGAGGCCATTCGCGGCTGCTCGCACGTGATCCACTTCGCCACGGTCTCGATCAACAAGTCGATCGCCGACCCGCACGAGTCGATCGACATCAACATGACCGGCAACCACAACGTGTTCGCCGCGGCCGCCGACGAGGGTGTCGAGCGCCTGGTGTTCGCGTCCACCGCTTCGGTCTACGGCGAGCCCAAGCGCCTGCCGATGCACGAGGACGACGAGCTGCGCCCGCTCACGCCGTACTGCATTTCCAAGCGCGCCGGCGAGGACCTGCTGGGCTTCTACGAGCGCACCAAGGGCCTGTCGTGGAACGCGCTGCGCTTCTTCAACGTGTACGGCCCGGGCCAGAAGATCGAGGCCTACTACACGTCGGTGATCAACCACTTCATCCAGCGCCTGCGCGCCGGCCAGCCGCCGATCATCGACGGCCGCGGCGACCAGTCGATGGACTTCGTGCACGTGTCGGACCTGGCCCGTTCGGTCGTCGCCGCGCTGGAGTCGGAGCAGTCGAACCTGCCGATCAACATCGGCACCGGCGTCGACACCTCGATCGCCACGCTGGCGAAGATCCTCATCGAGGCCGTGGGCGTCGACGTGCAGCCGCAGTTCAACGAGCGTGACGTGCTCGTGTCGCGCCGGGCCGCGGACATCACGCGGGCCCGCGAGATGCTGGGCTGGGAGCCGACGATCTCGGTTGAAGAGGGCATGCGAGCCCTCGTCAGGGATTCCGAGTGAACTCCGCCGCGGGCCCAGCCCAAGGACGTGCGATGCGCATCGCGGTGGTGAACAACTTCTTCCCGCCCCGTGTGGGCGGCAGCGCCCACATGTCGGCGTCGCTCGCGGGTGAGTACGCGGCGTCCGGCCACGAGGTCCTCGCGATCACGGCGGCCTACGGCGACGCGCCGGCCGACGAACAGCGCGACGGCTACCGCGTCGTGCGGCTGCCCGCGGCGAAGATGCCGCAGCTCGGCCTGTCGATCGACTTCGACATGAGCTTCGCGTCGCTCAAGCCGGGCAACTGGCGGCGGGTGTGGAAGCTGCTGGACGAGTTCAAGCCCGACGCGGTGCACCTGCACGGCCAGTTCTTCGACCTGTCGTGGCTGGCCGGGTTCTACGCGAGGCGCCACAAGCTGCCCGTGCTGCTGACCATCCACACGCTCCTGATCAGCGAGAACAAGCTGTACTCGCGCGTGTTCCGGATACTCGACGCGGTGCTGGTCAAGCCCGTGCTCTCCTACATCCGGCCGCGCTACGTCATCCTCGACAAGCTCGGCGTGGACTACTGCGTCGAGCGCTACGGCACGAGCGACGCGAACTCCGAGTACTTCCCGATCGCCGTGGACACGGGGCACTTCGAAAAGCCGGTGACCAAGGACGTGCGCACGGAGCTGGAGGTGGGCGACGCGCCGCTGATCGTCTCGCTCGGCCACGTGATCCCGCTGCGCAACCGGCTGCCGCTGATCGAGTCGCTGCCCGCGATCCTCGACCGGCACCCGGGCGTGCGCGTGGTGATCGTCGGGCGCGTCTACCACGACGCGTTCCTCAAGCGCGCCGAAGAGCTCGGCGTGGCGGAAGCCCTGGTCGTGACGGGTGCGGTGCCGAAGGAAGACGTGCCGGCGTACTTCGCCGCGGCCGACATCGTGACCCACGACCTCAACGGCGGCTGCGGCACCGCGTCGCTGGAGGCGATGCTGTCCGGCACGGCCACCATCGCGTCGGTCACGGAGGACAACTACCCGGGCATCGAGCTGCGCAACGGCGAGAACATCCTGCTCGTGCGCCCGGACGACGCCGAGGCCGTGGAGGCGACCGTGCTGTCACTGCTCGACGACCCTTCGCTGAGGGAACGGATAGCACAGCGGGAAAGCGCCATGGTCCGGGCCAATTTCGGCCTCGACGTGGTGGCCGAGGAACACCTGCGCGTGTTCACGAAGATGGTGGCGGGCGACGATGTTCTTCGATGACGACCGCAGCAACCGCCTGCGGCCGATGATCATGAACGACCTCGTTTCGCAGTACCTGAACGACGCCGAGCGGGCGGCGTTCTACGGGCTGCCTTCGACGTGCCGCGTGCGCGAGCGCGTGAAGATCATCAGCCCCGAGAACCTCACCATGGGCGAGCACTGCTGGATCGGCGAAGGCGCGGCCCTCGATGCGAGCGGCGGCCTGGAGATCGGCGAGCACACCAGCATCGGCCTCAACACGCTCATCTTCACGCACTCGAGCTGGCTCGCGAACATGACGCTGCAGAACCACTCCGGCAGCGACCTCATCGAGCGCAAACCCGTGAAGATCGGCAAGGGTTGCTTCATCGGCGGCTTGGTCGTCATCATGGCCGGCGTGACGATCGGCGACTTCGCCACCGTGCAGCCCAACTCGGTGGTGGCCAAGGACGTCCCGCCGCGCACCCTGGTCGCCGGCAACCCCGCGCGCGTGTTCCAGCGCTACGACGAGGAGTACATCCAGTCCGAAGTGGAGCGGGTGCGCGCGGAGAACGCCCGCCGCCGCGGCCTGTCGGACGACGCCTCCGGCTGGGGCTCTCCAGCCGGCGACTTCAGCGGGTAGCTTTGAGGTGACCGGTGAACGCGGACGGTAGTCTTGATCACTGTTGCGGTCACTGAAAGTGAAGGATTTGCCATGAGTGCCCTCGAGTGGCCTCACCACCTCCTGACCCTCGACGACTGGGCGGAACTTCCGGAGACCTCGGAGTTCCATGTCGAAGTCGTCGAAGGGGTTCTCGCTGTGTCGCCGCGCCCGCTCGTTTTTCACCAGCGTTCGATCTGGCGAGCTACGTACCTGCTGGACGAGCAGCTCGCACCAGACTTCAGTGCGGTCAATGAAGTAGAGCTGCTGCTCAACGAGGCTCCGCCTACCGTGCGTGTGCCGGATGTGCTGGTCGCTCCAGCTTCCGTACTCGACGAAAACCCAGCGCGAGTGCGTGCCGAAGATGCCCTTCTGGTCGTGGAGATCCTGCCCGAAGGCGCCAAGCGCACCGACCAGGTCACCAAGCACTTCGAGTACGCCGACGCCGGCATCGAGCACTACTGGATCATCGACCTCGACGCACCCGTCAGCATGATCACCTATCGTCTTGTCGACGGCGACTACGAGAACTTCGGCGAGCACTCCGGCAAAGTCGAGCTCGACGTCGCGGGTATGCCCGTGGTGCTGGACCTGGACGCGCTCATCGCGGGTCGCGTGCAAAAGCTCTAGCGGCGGCAACCTGACGTGCACCCAGCCGTCCCGTAGACGTGGAGATCGGGGGTTCGCGGGTGGCGCGCAGTGACGACGAGTTCGTCGAGTTCGTGCAGGCCTCGTCGAACCGGCTCACCCACGCGGCGTACCTGCTGACCGGCGACCGCCACCAGGCCGAGGACGCCGCGCAGACCGCCTTCACCCGCACTTACGCCGCCTGGTCGCGCGTGCGACGCAAGGACGCCTACGCGTACGCCCGGACCGTGCTGGTCAACCACGTGATCGACGGCTGGCGGCGCCCGCTGCGCGAGTACGCCTCCGAGGAAGTGCCGGAGCGGCCGACGAGCCAGGACGTCGCGCAGGCCGTGACGCAGCGCGAGTGGCTGACGTCCGCGCTGGCGCGGCTGACGGGCCGCGAACGGGCCGTGGTGGTGCTCAGGCACTTCTTCGACCTGCCGGAACAGGCGGTCGCCGATGAATTGGGCGTGTCGGTGGGTACCGTCAAGAGCACGAACTCGCGGGCGCTCGCGAAGCTGCGGGTGGACGCCGGGCCGGAAGACGTGCTGATCGGAGGGAGCGGGCGGTGAACGACCTCGACAAGCTGCGCTCCGCGTTGCGCGAAGAGCCCGACCAGCCGTTCGCCGCGCCCGACCTGGGCCGGATCATCACCGAGGGCCGGCGCATCCGTCGACGGCGCAGGATCGCCACGGGTGCGGGTGCGGCCGCCGCGGTGGCCGCCGTCGTCGGGATCGTGTTCGGCGCCGTCGCTCTGCGTACGCCGGCGGAGCCGACGCAGGTGCCCGTCGCCGCGCCGCCGGCCCCGGCGACCAGCGGCCCGGTCGCGTCGGACGGCGCCCTGCCGACCACCTCGCCACCGCCGACGTCGGCGATCGACCAGGTGCCGAACTCGGCGACCCAGCCCTACGGCGACGTCATCCACACCGGCATCAAGACCGCCGCCGGCGGCGAGCTCGTCTTCTACGCGACCAAGATCGACGACAACGCGGCCCTGCCCGACGTCCACTTCGGCATCATGGCCGCGGTCCAGACCAAAACCGGCTACCTGTCGCTCTACGCCAGCAACGAGATCCGCGGCGCCGATCGCTCGTTCGGCTTCCACGCCACCGCGGGCGGCATGGCAGCCGGCGGTACCTGGGTGCCCGTGTACGGCTATTTCTCCGGGCCTGCCGTGAAGATCGTCAGCACCGTGCACGGCAAGCCGGTGGTGGCGCAGACGGCGGCGTGGAGCGTGGACCCCCGCGTGGTCGTGTTCTGGTTCGACCAGCGCGAAGTGCCCGACCCCGCCGTACTGACCCCGTTGGTCGCGTACGGCAAGGACGGCACCCGCCTCACCAAATGACTCCGTCTTACCGAAAAACCGTCTTACCGAAGACCTAAGCCGCGGCCTGCGTGAGCACCTGCGCCACCACGTGGTGCGACGGCAGGATCAGGTCGCGCTCCACGGCGGCGTCGATCTTGCCCTCGAGCAGGTCCAGGAACCGGTCCAGCTGCGTGGCCAGCGGCTCGCGCGCGGTGACCAGCTCCGGGATCTCGATCACGGTCTGCTGCCGGTAGCCGAGGCCGTCGGGCGTCACGGAGTCGTGCGACACGTGGCGGTAGATCGTCACGTCGCGGCGCAGCAGGTCGATCTCGATCAGCCGGTCCAGTTCGGACACGACCAGCGAACGCACCTTCTTCTGTCCCAGCCGCGAAGCCGACACCGTGGCCAGGCCGGTCGGGAACGACAGCACCGTCTCGATGGCGTCCTCCGCGCCCTCGACCGAGCTCGGGTGGAAGTAGCCGGCACCCGAGGTGACGCGGGCCGGCGTGGCGCCGCCGAAGAACTGGATCGCCAGGTCGACGTCGTGCACCAGCAGGTCCCACGCGACGCCGGTCTTGATGCGCGGCGCGTACGGGCCGTGGCGGCGTGCCATGAAGTGCACCGGCTCGTTGACCAGCGCCCGCGCCGTCATCACGGCTGGGTTGTAGCGCTCGAGCAGGCCGCACATCAGCGGCACGTCCTTCTGCTCGGACAGCGCCACGATCTCCTGCGACAGCTCGAAGCTGTTGCACACCGGCTTCTCGACGAGCATCGGCTTGCCCTGGCCGAGGATCTCCTGCGCGAGGTCGTAGTGCACCTCGGTGGCCGACGCGAGCACCACGGCGTCCACATCGGACAGTGAGTCGAGCTCCGGCGTCCACTGCGTCTCGTAGCGCTCGGCGACGGCGCGGCCGGCTTCCTCGCGCGGGTCGATCACGCGGACGAGGTCCACGCGCTCGTTGGCCGCCAGCACGCGCGCGTGCAGCGAGCCCATGTTGCCCGTGCCGATCAGGGCGATGCGGTGGGTCATGCGCCGAGCACCTCGCGAACCGTTTCGATGATCTTGTCGAGCTGCGCGTCGGTCAGGTGCGGGTGCACCGGCAGCGAAAGCGCCTGCGCCGCGACGGCCGTGGCCACCGGGAAGTCGTTCACGTCGGCGCCCGGGATCAGCGGGTGGCCGCGGTAGCAGTCGTAGTCGAACACGATCTTGGGGTAGTAGATCCCGTTGCCGATGCCGCGCTCGGTGAGCGAGGCGGCCAGCTCGTCGCGCGAGAGCATCGCGTGCGGGCCCACGAGCACGGTGTACTGGTGCCACACGTGCTCACGGCCCGGCAGCACCTGCGGGATGTCGAGGCCCGGCGTGCCCGCCAGCCCCTCCGACAGCCGCTTCGCGTTGGCCTGGCGGGCCGCGGTGAGCTGGTCGAGCTTCTCCAGCTGCGGGATGCCGACGGCCGCGTGCAGGTCTGTCATCCGGTAGTTGTGACCGGCCATCTCGTACTGGTAGCGGGCGCGCATGCCCTGGTTGCGCAGCACGCGCAGCTTGTCGGCCAGCACGTCGTCGTCGGTGGTGATCACGCCGCCCTCGGCGGTGGTCACGTTCTTCGTCGCGTACAGCGAGAAGCAGCCGATGCCGTACGAGCCGGCGGCGCGGCCCTCGAACGACGCGCCGACCGCCTGCGCCGAGTCCTCGATGACCTGCAGCCCGTGCTCGGCGGCGAGCGGGGCGAGCTTGCCCATGTCCGCCGTCTGGCCGTACAGGTGCACCGGCATCAGGACCTTGGTGCGGTCCGTGACGGCGGCGCCCACGGCGTCGGGGTCGATCGCGAAGTCGTCGCGCCGGATGTCGGCGAACCGGACGGTGGCGCCGGCCTCGAGGATGGCGTTCAGCGTCGCGACGAACGTGAACGGCGTGGTGATCACCTCGTCACCCGGTGCCAGGTCCAGCGCCTGCAGTGAGGCGACCAACGCGGTGGTGCCGTTGTTTACGGCGATGGCGTGCTTCGTGCCCGCGACGTGCGCGAAGGCGTCCTCGAAGCGCTTGACCATCGGCCCCTGTGCGATGGCGCCGGATCGCAGCACCTCGACGACGAGGTCTTCCGCGTCACGGACGTCGACCACGGTAATGGGGATCATCGGCAGTCTCTCTCGGCAGGCGATTTCGATGCGTCCGGTACAGTGCAGTGCGCTCAGGCCGCGAGGCCGGAGAGCCGCCGGTTCTGCGCCCGGCCGCCCTGCGTGAACGCGGGCCACACGTTACCGGGCGCCGCCGCCTGCCCCAGACCCCAGGCCGCTCGGACCCGACAGCGGTAAAACGAAACGGAACGGATCACCAGCGTGGCCAACCGAATCCACCCCACCGCGATCATCGGCGAAGGCGTCGAGCTCGGCGACGACAACGTGATCGGACCGTACACGGTGATCGTCGGCCCGACCAGGATCGGCGACGGCAACTGGATCGGCCCGCACGTGACCATCGGCACGCCGGGCGAGGACCGTGGCCGTGAACACCCCGCCGGCTGGGACACCGCACCGACCGGCGACGCGGACGCCGACGGCCACGGTGTGGTGATCGGCAGCCGCAACCGCATCCGCGAGTACGCGACCGTCCACCAGGGCACCTGGCGCACCACCACGCTCGGCAGCGACGGTTACTACCTGCGCGGCTCCCACATAGCCCACGACTGCCTGGTCGGCTCCGGCGTCACCATCGCGTCCAACGTGCTCACCGGCGGCCACTGCCACATCTGGGACGGCGCCAACCTCGGCATGGGCGCGATCCTGCACCAGAAGGTGGTGGTCGGTCCCGGCGCGATGGTCGGCATGGCCTCGGCCGTGCGGCGCGAGGTGGGCGCGTTCACGATCGCCGTGGGCAACCCGGCGCGCGTCACCGGCGTGAACGTCGTGGGCCTGTCCCGCCGAGGTCTGGACGAGGCCACGATCGAGGCACTGGGGCCGTGGCTGAAGGGCAAGGAGGGCCTCCCGGAGGATGGGCTGGCCGACCGCCTGCCCGGCGACCTCTCTACCTTGGTCAAAGCGTGGGACGCCCGCCCGCGCGACGAGCACTAGGAGCGTTGAAATGCCGGAAGTCGCCCCCAAGCTGCGCGAGGTCTTCGTAGAGGCGCTCGACCTCGACGGTGACGTGGACGTCGAGAACCTGAAGTACCGCGACATCGAGGCGTGGGACTCGGTCGGCCACATGGCGCTGGTCGCGGCCATCGAGGACGAGTTCGACGTCGAGTTCGACACCGACCAGGTCATCGACATGTCGAGCTTCAAGGTCGCCGTGGACATGGTGACCGAGCTGAAGTCGAAGAATGACTGATCTCACCGGGCGCGTCGCGCTGGTGACCGGAGGTACGCGCGGGATCGGCCTGGCCACCGCGCGCGCCCTGGTCGAGGCCGGCGCCACGGTGGTCCTGACCGGCCGCGACGAGGCCCGCGCGAAGGAAGCCGCGGAAGCCGTCGGTGCCGCCGCCGGCCTCGCGCTCGACGTCACCGACGCCAAGGCCGTGTCGACGGTCGTCCGCGGGGTCGCGAAGGAGCACGGCAGGCTCGACGTCGTGGTCGCCAACGCCGGGATCATGGAGGACGCGCTCCTCGGCATGATCCGCGAGGAGCTCGTCGACACCACGCTGGCCACCAACGTCGCCGGCACGCTGCACACTGTGCAGGCCGCGGCGCGGGCCATGATGCGTAAAAAATCCGGCGCGATCGTGGTGCTCGCCTCCGTGGTGGGACAGTACGGAAGCGCAGGTCAGACCGTGTACGCGGCGTCGAAGGCGGCGGTGGCCAACATCGCGCGCTCGGCCGCGAAGGAGCTCGGCCGCTCGGGTATCCGCGTGAACGCGGTGGCGCCCGGCGTGATCGAGACGGACCTCACCTCGGGGCTGTCCGAGGACGCGAAGGCGGACAACGTCGCGAAGACGCCGCTGGGCCGGCTCGGGACCGCCGAGGACGTGGCGAAGGCGATCCGGTTCCTGGTGAGCGACGACGCCGCGTTCATCACCGGACAGGTGCTGGGGATCGACGGAGGCTTGGTGCTGTGACGCTGTGGGGTGCGGGTGCCCGGCTGGTCGACGCGGCCGGGGGCCGCACGCTGGCGGGCGACGAGCTGGACGCGGAGGTCGCGCGCGTCGCGGCCGCGCTCGGTGAGCTGCCCGCGGGTGTGCTGTTCGCGCGGATGTCCGTCGACCTGGTGAGCGTGCTGCGGTACCTCGGCGCCGTCGAGGCCCACCGCGCGGTGGCGCTGATCGACCCGGCGCTCGACGCCGACGTGCTCGCGGGCCTGATCACGCGGTTCCGGCCCGCCGCCGTGCTGGCCGCGCCGGACGCCCCGGTGCCCGAGGGCTACACGGCGTCCGGCGAGAACTGGGTGCGCGAGTCGGCTGACGGCGTGAAGCCGCACCCCGAGCTCGCCGTGCTGCTGCCGACGAGTGGTTCCACTGGCAACCCCAAGCTCGTCCGCCTCTCGCGCACCGGTTTGCTCGCCAACGCCGAGGCGATCGCCGAAGTGCTGAGCGTCGACGCCGACGAGATCGCCCCCACCTGCCTGCCGTTGCACTACAGCTACGGCCTTTCGGTGCTGAATTCGCACCTCGTGCGTGGCGCGACCGTGGTGATCGAAGCGTCGGGCGTGCTCGGCCGCGGATTCTGGGACGCGGTGAACGAATACGGCATCACGTCGCTGTCCGGCGTGCCGTACCACTACGAAATGTTGCGGCGCCTCAAGTTCGACCCCGAGAAGTACCCGACGCTGCGCACGCTCACGCAGGCCGGCGGCAAGCTGCGCGACGAGCTCGTGGTCGAGTTCAACGACAAGATGCGCGCGGTCGGCGGCCGGATGTACGTGATGTACGGCCAGACCGAGGCCTCGCCGCGCATGACCACCGTGCCCGCCGAGCGCCTCGCCGACAAGATCGGCTCCGCCGGCCCCGCGCTTCCCGGCGGCGCGTTCTCCGTCCGCCGCGACGACGGGATCGAGACCAAGCACCCCAAGATCGTCGGTGAGGTCGTCTACCGTGGACCCAACGTGATGATGGGCTACGCCGACGACGAGGCCGGCCTGGCCGCGGGCGACGAGTGCGGCGGGCTGCTCGCCACAGGTGACCTCGGGTACCTCGACGAAGAGGGGTACCTGTTCATCACCGGGCGGCTCAAGCGCATCGGCAAGGTGTTCGGCAATCGCGTGAGCCTCGACGACCTGGAGCTCGCCGTGCGCCAGGCCGCGGTGGGCATCGACGTGGTGGCGGCCGTGCCGGCGGGCGACAAGGTCGTGCTGTGGGCCGAGCTGCCCGAGGGCGACGGCGCCAAGGCGATCTGCAAGGACGCGTCGCGCGCGTTGTCGGAGCGGCTGCACCTGCACACCAGCGGGTTCGACGTGCGGCCGATCGACACGGTGCCGCTGCTGGCCAGCGGGAAGATCGACTACCGGTCGTTGGAAGGACGGGTATGAGTGTGTTCACGCGCTCGCAGGCCGAGCGGGAGGCGCAGCTGCTTCCCGAGCTGGCGGAGCTGACCGCGCACCACCGCGCGAGCTCCGAGGGCTACGACCGGATCCTGACGTCGCTCGGAATCGCGCCGAACGCGCAGTTCGCCACGATCGCGGACCTGCCGTGGCTGCCGGTGCGCATGTTCAAGACCCACGACCTCAAGTCCATCCCCGACGCCGAGGTGTTCAAGACGCTCACGTCTTCGGGCACCACCGGCGCCGGCGCGTCGCGCATCTACCTGGACAAGGACGCGGCGGGCGCGCAGACCAAGCAGCTCGGCGCGACGCTGCAGGAAGTCCTCGGCGGCGAGCGGCTCCCGATGCTGCTGGTCGACACCATCGGCATCATCAAGAACCGCCGTTCGTTCTCCGCGCGCGGCGCCGGCGTGCTGGGCATGGCCAACTTCGGCCGCAAGCACACGTACGTGCTCGACGAGAACGACCAGCCCGACGTCGAGGCCGTGAAGAAGTTCCTCGCCGAGTACGGGGACAAGCCGTTCCTGATCTTCGGGTTCACCTTCATGGTGTGGCTCTACCTGTACGAGGTGGCGCGCGACCACGGGCTTGATCTCTCCAACGGCATCCTGATCCACTCCGGCGGCTGGAAGAAGCTGATCGACCGCGCCGTGGACAACACCGAGTTCCGCCTTCGGTTCAAAGAGGACACCGGCCTCACGCGGATCCACAACTACTACGGGATGATCGAGCAGATCGGCACCGTGTTCCTCGAAGGACCGTCGGGGAACTCCCTCCACTGCCCGGATTTCGCCGACGTCGTGATCCGTGACCCGGAGACGTGGCGCGAGCAGCCGGTGGGCAAGCCGGGTGTGATCGAGGTCGTCTCGACGCTGCCGCGCTCGTACCCGGGGCACGTGCTGCTGACCGAAGACCTCGGTGTTTACAACGGCATCGACGACGGAGACTGGCCCGGCAAGCACTTCTCCGTGCTGGGGCGGCTGCCGAAGGCCGAGGCGCGGGGTTGTTCGGACACGTTCTCGGGGGCGGCCGCATGATGTCTCTGGAGCAGCGGTTCCCTGTTGCGGAGCCGGTTGAGGTTGGTTCGCTGCTGGCCGAGGTGCGCGCCGAACCGCCGGGTGGCCGGCTGACCGTCGGCGACCCGCGCGTGGTCGAGTTCGTCACGAAGTTCGCGCGCAAGCTCCTCGCGCCCGCCCTCGCGCGGCGTTACCCGGAGCTGGCGTCGCTGGGTTTCTTCCTGCGCAAGGGAGAGCTCGCGAAAGCACTGTCCACTTTGGAAACCTCCGGCGACTCGCTGCGGTTCCCGCGCGGTCTCGTGTTTCACGTGCCGCCGGCCAACGTCGACACGATCTTCGTGTATTCGTGGGCCCTTTCGGCGCTGGCGGGCAACCCGAACGTCGTGCGCGTGTCGTCGCGCTCGGCGGGGGCGGCGGAGGCCGTGCTGGAGGCGTTGAACGCGGCGCTGGACGACGTGTCGCCGGCGACCGCGGTGACCATCCGCGCGACCCAGCGCATGGTCACCTACGACCGCAGCGACGAGGTCAGCGGCGCCCTGTCGCTGGCCGCCGACCTGCGCGTGATCTGGGGCGGCGACGGTTCCGTCGCCGCGCTGCGCAAGTACCCGCTGGCGCCGCACGCGCGCGACCTCACGTTCCCGGACCGCTCGTCGTTCGCGGTCGCGTCGGTGCGCGGCTGGCAGGAGGCCACGCCGGAGCAGCGGCGGGCGGCGGCCGAGGGCTTCTACAACGACTCGTACTGGTTCGACCAGGCCGCGTGCTCGTCGCCGCGGGCGGTGTTCTGGGTCGGCGACGCCGACGGTGCGCGCGTGGCGGGCGAAGAGTTCCGGGCGCTGCTGGCATCGGTGCTCGAGGCCAAGCAGCACGTGACCGAGCCGGCGATGGCCGTGCAGAAGCGCGTGTCGGCCTACGGCGCGGCCGTCGACGGGCTCGTGTCGGCGATCTCTTTCGACGGAAATTCCCTGGCGACGCTGGAGCTCACCGACGCCACCGTGATGCCCCGCGAATGGCTCGGCGCCGGCACTTTCGCCAACGCGCACCTCGCCTCGTTGGGTGAACTCGTGCCGCTGGTTCTGCGCAAGGACCAGACCGTGGCCCAGTTCGGATTTACCCGCGACGAGCTGCTTGAGTTCGTGACGGAGCTGGCCGGGCGCGGTGTCGATCGGGTGGTGCCGTTCGGCTCTGCCTTGACCTTTGCGGGCGTCTGGGACGGTTACGATCTGCTTGCCGAGTTCAGCCGTCTGGTCACGGTGCAGACCTGACCAGGGGTGATGCGTCTGTGTTGCGTTGTGAGGAGACTGGTCAGTGACGACCGTTCGAACGCCTGAGGAGGACTCTCCGGCTCCTGCGCAGCCGAAGAAGTCCACCAAGGCGAAGATCCTCGACGCGGTGCGGTGGCTCGCGATCGTGCTCGTGGTGGTCTTCGCGGCCAAGGCGCTCACCGACAACTGGACCGAGTTCTGGCACACGCTGTCCGATGTGGCCTGGCAGTCGTCGGTGCTCAGCCTGGCCGCGCTGGTGCTGGCGATCATGGTGTCGACCTGGGGCTGGCAGGTTCTGGTCGACGACCTCGGCAAACCCATCGGCTACATCCGTGGCGCGCAGATCTGCCTGGTCGGCTCGCTCGGCAAGTACGTGCCGGGTTCCGTGTGGGCGTACCTGCTGCAGATGGAGCTGGGGCGCAAAGCGGGACTCGCGCGGGCCCGCATTTTCACGGGTTCGCTGATCCAGCTGGGCGTCGGCGTCGTGTCGGCGCTGGTCGTGTCGCTGCTGGCGGCGCCGGCGGTGTTCAGCAACAGCCCGCGCGCGATGTGGCTGTTCGTGCTCATCCCGGTCGGCCTGGCGCTGCTCCACCCGCGCGTGCTGACGTGGGGCACTTCACTGGTGCTGAAAATTTTGCGGCGCCCGCCCCTCGAACGCCCCTTGACCTGGGCCGTGGTCCTCAAGACCTTCGGCGCTTCGACGCTGGCCTGGGTCCTGCAGGGCGTCCACCTGTGGCTCCTGGCCAACTCCGTCGGCGCGCCGGGCTTCAACGGCTTCGTGCTCTGCGTCGGCGCCATGGCCGTCGCGATGACCGTGGGCACCTTCGCCTTCATCCTGCCCAGCGGCATCGGCGTCCGCGAGGTGGCCCAGGTCGCCGTCCTCACGGCCAGCGGCCTCACCGTCGGCCAGGCCACTGCCTTCGCCGTGGCGTCGCGCGTCATGTTCACGGTCGCCGACCTCCTCACGGCGGGCTTCGCCGCGAGCGCGGCCTGGGCCACGAACCGCCGCATGGTCGCCGCCGCCTGACGCGGCTGGTCGCCGGCCGGCTGCGGTCCGGACCTCAGCCGGCTGAAAAACCCGCCGCCTCAGCCCTTCAACCGGTAAATCACCGCGTCCGAGTTCCGGTACACCTGCTCCAAGAACGGCAACCCGGCCAGCCCTACCAGCCCCGGCGACGCGTACGGCGGGTTCGGCGGCGCCATCGGCCGGCCCTGGATCACCCAGTGGATGTTGAGCCGCTGGACTGCCGAGCGCACCGCCGGGTCCGTCTCGTACTCGCGGAAGTTCCACGCCAGGTACAGCGCGTCCGAAGGGGGAGATGTGCCGTCGTCGTGGGCGGCGACGGTGCGGACGCCCGTGAGGGCATACGTCCAGACCGTGCCGTCGAGACGGTCGTTCATCGCCCACTCGCCCGGGGCCGCGAGGTGGCCGAGCTGGACCATCGCGGCTTCCTCGCCGGGCGTGATGGTCTGGTCGCGGGGGTTCGCGGAGCGGTAGCCGGAGGCGACGCGGTCGCTGTTCGATACCGCGTACAGGCCCTTCGTCGCGCCCACGAAGCCCAGCAGTACGAGCACCGCCAGGATCACCGACGGGACGCGCGGCGGCAGGTGCTCGCCGAGCCACTGCTGCACTGACGCCACGCCGTGGCCCGCGATGAACGACAGCGGCACGATCGCCATCGAAATGAAGCGGTACGGGTCGTCCCACCACGGTCGCGAAAACGCCATCACCAGCGGCAAGTTCGACGACGACACGGCGGCGTACGCGAGACCGGTGATCAGCGCCGTCACGCCGATCCACCGCAGGTCGCCGAGCCGCCGGAAGAAGATGAAGCCCAGCAGCAACGCCGCCGAAAGCCACAGCTGCGGATGCGGTTCCCAGTGCTGGAAGCCCAGCAACGCGCCGATCGCGGTGCTCGCGCGGTACTCGCTCGGCCAGCCCAGGTACGGCAGGCTGCCGTTGGCCAGGCCGAGCGCGCCGAACAGCTGCAGCCACGCCACCAGAACCGACGCCACCGCGATCGGCAGCAGCGCGAGCAGGTCGTGGCCGAAGCGGTGCCAGCGTCGGCCCGGGGAGAACCAGCGTTGCAGCAGCAGCGGCCCGGCGAACAGGATCGCGCCGAACAGCGTCGACGAGTGGATGCACAGCAGCCCGACCGCGGCCGCGACCAGCAGGAATCCGGTGTCGGGCGCCACGCGCTCCAGGTAGCGCCGCAGCACCACGGCCGCCAGCGGCGTCAAAGCCAGCCCCAGCAGGAACGGGAACAGCGGCCCGCGGTTCATCGACTCGTACGTGCTCATCACCGGTGCCGCCGACACGAGCGCCACCGCGCCGGCCAGCACCGCGCGGCCGCGGAACTCGCGCACCAGCACGACCAGCGACAGCGCCAGCAGACCCGGCAGCACGACGGTGTTCACGTCGAGCGTCAGCGGGATCGACGACTCGCCGGTCAGCGAGTACTGGATCGCGGCGAGCAGGTGGTACGCGTTGGGGTAGAAGGGCGGGTGGGCGTCGCCGTACCAGTTGAGCGTGCCCATGCCGAACAGGCTGCCGTCGCCGGTGGTCGCGATGTAGCGGACGCCGTTGGCCGCGTACGGCGCGTCACCGCCCTGCGCGATCGCGCCGAGGTGGCCCATGCCGCGCACGGCGGCGTAGAACCCGAGCCCCGTCGCCAGCAGCAGGCATCCGATCACGCCCCACTGCCCGCGCGCGGACCACACCCGCGGTTCCGCCACCGGCGGCCAGCGCCGCACCGTCAGCCGCCTCAGTCCGAACGCGACAGCCACGAAGACCACAGTGGTCACGCAGAACGTGAGCGTGTTGAACGGAAGCCCCATCGCCGCGGTCCACGGCCCCGCGAGACCGCCGATCGCGTAGCTCAGCAGCGGGGTGAGCCCGGCGAGCACCCAGCCACGCAGGCCCGCGGCCAGGCCGGTGAGCACCCCGGGCAGACCGACCACGAGCAGCAGGACGGCGAGACTCGCCACATCGGACAGCAGCGTGGGTTCGCTCGGCAACAGACTTCCTCGGCTGTGACGGATCCGCTCGGTACCTCCGGGTGGCGGATCGGAATCGGAGTCACAGATTAGCGGGCCCGATATACACCCGAACGGCTTATGTCCGAGAAGCGTAGGGAAGCGATTGACTGGACCAGCGTGAAGTGACGGCCGGAACCGCCAGACAACGCTGTGTATTCCGGCCAATTGCTCACCCGAAAGTGAGGTTTCGTCGCGGGGATTCACCGTGACAGCAGGTGGCGTCGGGGTGGCGGCCGGTGGGGACCGGCCGGGGGCTGGAGGCAGGGGGTCGCGTGGTCTACGCGGTCGTGGGGGGCTGGCTGGTGCTCGGCGCGCTCGTCGTCGCGACCTGGCGCCGGATCGCCACCGACGCCGGGTGGCGGGCGTTCGTGCTGGTGCTCGTGCTCGCGTTTTCGCTGGTGCACCAGCTGTTGTTCGCCACCGTGACCGAAGACGCGCTCGTCACCTTCCGTTATGCGCAGAACATCGCCGACGGCAACGGGCCCGTGTTCAATCCCGGTGACCGGACCGAGGGTTACGCGAATTTCCTGTGGCTCGTGGTGATCGCGTTGCCGCGCGCGGCATTCGGCGCGGATATCCCGACGTCGGCCGTTGTACTGGGTGTTGTCGCGGTGTTGGGGTGCGTTCTTCTCGCGTACTTCCTCACCAATCGCATCGTGCGCCTCGCGCTGCCGGAAGGCGCGGAACCGCAGCCCGCGATCGGTGTCGCGGCGGCCGTGCTGACGGCCGGCGCGAGCGGCCTCGCCGTGTACGGGCCGTCGGGCACCGAGCTGCCGATGTTCGTGCTGCTGGTGCTGGCCGTGGCCTACGCGCTGGTCGCCCGCCGGTCCGTGGTGGCGGGGGTTCTCGTGGCCGGCGCGGTGATGACCCGGCCGGAAGGTCTGGTGCTCGCCGTCGTCGCGGGGCTGTGGCTGGCGCTCGCCGCCGCGCGCGGCCGGCACGACTGGTGGACGCCGGCGGGCTACGTGCTGGGCGCGCTGGTGTTCCTCGTGCCGTGGACGGCCTGGCGCGCCACGTACTACCACCACTTCCTGCCCGACTCCGCCGTGCGCGTCCTCGGCCCCGACTGGCGTTACCTCGCGGGATTTTCACTGGCACACCTGGGTTTCCTGGTGCTTGCCGTTGCCGCTGTGGTGGGGTTGCTCGCACTGCGCACGCCCGAACGCGCGGCCGAACCGCGCGCGGCGCTGTGGCTGCTGTTCGCGTTGGCCTTGTGCTTCACGGTTTTCGTGGTCGTGCTCGACGGCGACACCGGCCCGTCGTGGCGGCTGCTCGTGCCTGTGCCGCCGCTGCTGGCCGTCGCTGCGGTGGGCGCGTACGGCGTCCTGACGGCCGCGAACCCGTCACCGAAGCCGCGCACGGTGTCGCATCTGGTGCCGGTGGTGGCGGCCGTGCTGACCGGGTTCGCGGTGCTCGTGTCGGTGGTGAGCCCGGACGTGCTCAAGAGCGTGCGGGCGTGGCACACCGACAGTGCACAGCTCGCGGAAGTCGGCGACTGGCTCGCTTCGTACCTGCCGCCCGGCTCCGTGGTGAGCGCCGGCGCGCCGGGCGCCATCGCCAGCCGCGCGGGCTCGCGGCTGCTGGTGGGCACCAACCTGATGCGCGCAACGGTGGCCGTCCCCGAGGAATCCGGCTACGCCAAGAGCCAGCACTGCGCCGCCGACACCCGCGCCTGGTACCGCGTCGCGACGTTCCGCCGCACCGGCACGCCGTTCTGGATCTCCGTGTACCCGCGCGCAGACGAGGCCAGCCTGCTCATCGACTACCTCGATCGAGCACCGGACTTCCAGTACGTATCGTGCCCGGGATGACGGTGGCGCGCCGGTCCACGGCCCTCGGGTTCGGGGTCTTCGGCGTGTCCCTGGCCGTGTTGCTGGTGCGCTTTCTCGTGCCGCGCCCCGTGTCCATGTCCGACAACGGCGACGGCTTCCGCGTCCTGTGCGGCGCCGGCATCACGTGGACCAGCAAGCCGGAGCAGTACGTCCACCTGGTGTACGAGGCCACACCCGGCGGCTGCGACCCGACGTACCAGCTGAGCCAGAGCTGGCTCGCGCGGCTGGCGGTGGGGTTCGGGTCGCGGTCGGAGCTGAGCCTGGTCGCGCTCGGCGTGATTTCTTCGGTTGTCGCCGCGGCAGCGGTGGCCGTGGTGGTGGCCGGGTTGCCGTACGGGCCGCGGGTGCGCTTGCCCGTGGCCGTCGGTTTGCTGCTGATGGTGGCGGATTCGGCGTTTTTCGGCTATTTCTCTTCGACTTTGGGCGAGGGGACGGCTTTTCTCGGCATTTTGCTGGCCGTCGGCGGCCTGCTGCTGATGGGGCGACGGTGGCTTTGGGTCGGCGCCGCGGTGACCGTCGTCGGCGGGTTGATGGCGGTGAACGCCAAGGTGCAGACGTTGATGGTCTTGCCGTTGCTGGTCATCGCGGTGCTGCTGGTGACGCGTTCTCGTTGGGTGCCGGGGGTTCTCGTGGTTCTCGCTCTGGCCGGCGGGACCTGGTGGGCTCAGACGGCCGTCGCCCCGGCTGTCGCTCCCGACGGCACGGCGTCTGCCCGACCCGGCGACGACTCGCGCGACATCAACATGGTGAACACGGTGTTCCTGAACATCATCGACGGCCACCACGACACGGCCGCGGATCTGGCGGCTCTCGGCCTGCCGCCGTCGTTTGGGCAATACGCGGGCAACGGCTGGTGGCACCCGCATCCCGTGACGTTGGACCCGCAGTACGCGCAGTACCGCGACCGCTTGAGCCGGCGCGACGTCGTGGAGTGGTTCGTCACGCACCCGGACCGCACCCTGGGCATTTTGAACCGCGCGGCCGGCGATCTGCTCACGGCGCGCCCTCCGTACCTGGCCTCCTTCGACGCTTCGGCCGGCTTGCCGCCGGCAGCGCAGGAGTACCGGGTGCCACTGTGGTCTGGCCTGACGGGGTTGCTGGCGCCCCTGGGCTTGTTCGCCTTGCTGCCCGTGTGGCTCCTCGTCGGCTGGCGCGCGTGGCGACATCGGCGGGCCGCGCTGGGCGTCGCCCTCGCGCTCCTCCTGACGACTGCGGTGGGCCAGTTCGCCGTGGCCGCGTTGGGCGACGGGATCGAGAACGTGAAGCACCAGGTCGTCGCGTTGTTCTGCACGCTGGTGGCGGTGGTGCTCGGTTGTTGCCCGGCGGTGGCGAAAGTTCCCGAATGACGCGTTTCGTGCCGACGATCACTTTGAGTAGCCGCGAAAAACCTACGGTCCCGTAGCCTCGCGGTATGGCCGACTTCGTGTACCCGCCCGTGCTGGTTGCCGCGCGGACGATGTTCCGGGTGCTGGACAACCGCATCCGCATCGAGGGCGCGCAGCACGTGCCGGCGCGCGGCGGGGCGGTGATCGCGTGCACGCACGTCAGCTACCTGGACTTCATCTATTGCGGCCTGGGCGCCCGGCCGGCCAAACGGCTGGTGCGGTTCATGGCCAAGCACGAGATCTTCGCGAACCGAGTGGCGGGACCGTTGATGCGGGGCATGCACCACATCCCCGTCGACAGGTCTGCCGGCCAGGCTTCGTACGAGGAGGCCGTCGCGCGGCTGCGTGCAGGGGAGGTCGTCGGCGTGTTTCCTGAAGCGACGATCAGCCGGTCGTTCACGGTGAAGGCCTTGAAGACGGGCGCTGTGCGCATGGCCGCGGAGGCCGGGGTACCCATCGTGCCGATGGCACTGTGGGGCACGCAGCGCCTGTGGACGAAGGGGCACCCGAAGGACCTCACGCGGCGCCACGTGCCCATCTCGATCCTGCTCGGCGCCCCGATGCACCCGATGCACCCGGGGCTCGCGGACGACTGCGAAGCGGGGACCGCCGAACTGCGCTCCCGCCTGTCGGAGCTCCTCGACCGCGCCCAGGCGGACTACCCGGAATCCCCCACGCCCTCCGAACGCTGGTGGCTCCCGGCCCACCTCGGCGGCACCGCCCCTACCCCGGAAGACGCCGCAGCTTTGGACGCCCGCCCCGCCACCCGGGACTGACTTGCCACTGCCGCTGGCAAGTCGCCGTGTCGATTGGCAAGTGGGAGCGGCAAGCGGCAACTAGCCGGTGAAGTGGCAAGTCAGGCCTCGAGTGGCGAACTCCGTGCCATGGCAAGTGCGCTGGTCAGCGGCAACTCGTCCAGCCCGCTGGCAAGACAGATCGCCAAGTGGCAAGTCGCCGTCACCACAGGCAAGTACCGAAGCCAGCGGCAAGATCCCACCGAGATCCCACTCCGAGTGGCAAGACCGCCTAAAACCACCGCTCCAAAACCTGCGCCACCCCATCCTCCGCAGCCGGCCCCGTCACCTCGTCCGCCACGTCCAGCACTGCGCGGTGACCGTTCGCCATCGCCACCCCGTGCCCGGCCCACTGCAGCATCTCCACGTCGTTCGGCATGTCGCCGAAAGCGATCACCCGCCCGGCCGGCACCGAAAACCGCTCAGCCACATCCGCCAACCCCGTCGCCTTCGTGACCCCGTGCGCCGACAGCTCGATCAGCCCGCCCGAAGACGAGTAGGTGATGTCGACCGCCCCGTCCAGCACCGCCCGCGCCGCCCTCGCCATTTCCTCCGACCCCAGGCCCCGGTGGCTGATCAGCAGCTTGATCGCCGAGTGCCCCAGTACCTCGGCGCGCGGAGCCGTCCGGCCCTCGCCGTCGCCCCACGGGTTCCGGTACTCCGGCTCGATCACGAAACTCCGGACATCCGTGCTGATCCGCTCCGTCGCCAGCCGGCACCCAGGCAGCGCCTTGTCCAGCGCCGAGGCCAGATCGTTCAGCAGCACAGGCGAAAGCAGCCCGTGCACCGCCACCACCTCCGAAGAAGCGATATCCAGCAGCACCGCGCCGTTCGCACAAACCGCATACCCCGTCAGCCCCAACGGCCCCGCGATCGGCGGGATCCACCGCGGCGGCCGGCCGGTGCACAGGACGAACGGGACGCCGTCGGCGCGTACCCGTCGCACGACCTCGATGGTGCGGGCGGAAAGGACCTCGGTGGGGCCGAGCAGGGTGCCGTCGACGTCGGACGCGATCAAGCGGGGTTTCTCCACTGGCCCATTGTCCCCGAACCGGGCACGGGCACCGCCCGTTCGAGCGAATGTCGGTGGTTGCCGATACCGTCCACCCTCGTGCGAGCAGGCATCGTGATCCTTCCGGAAGATCGTTGGTGGGCGGCCGAGCCCAAGTGGCGGGCCGCCGAGGAGTACGGCTTCGACCACGCGTGGACCTACGACCACCTGGGTTGGAGATCCCTGGTCGACGGCCCGTGGTTCTCGGCCGTGCCCACCCTCACGGCCGCCGCCATGGTCACGTCCACCATCCGCCTGGGCACGTTCGTCGCGTCGCCCGTGGCGCGGCACCCGGTGCCGTTCGCGCGCGAGCTGATCACCCTCGACGACGTGTCCGACGGCCGGTTCGTGCTGGGCGTCGGCGCGGGCGTGGACGCGAAGAACTACGACGTGCAGGTGCTCGGCGCGCCCGACTTCACGCCGAAGCAGCGCGCCGACCGCTTCACGGAGTTCGTCGAATCGCTCGACGGCCTGCTGATGACCGACCGCTTCGACTTCGAGGGCGAGTACTACCAGGCCCACGGCGCCCGCAACCTCCCCGGCACCGTGCAGCGCCCGCGGCTGCCGTTCGTCGTCGCGGCCAACGGACCGCGCACGATGACGCTGGCCGCCCGCTTCGGCGCCGGCTGGGCCACCACCGGCCGCGGCGGCGCGACCACCGACGAGTGGTGGCAGGGCATCGCCGAGCTCAGCCGCGTGTTCGACGAGCGTCTCGACGCCGTCGGCCGCGAGCGCGACTCCGTGCACCGCTACCTGAGCCTCGACGCGGCGCCGGTCTTCTCGCTGAGCAGCGTCGCCGCGTTCAGCGAAGCCGTCGAACGCTCGCGCGAGCTGGGCTTCACCGACGTCATCGCGCACTGGCCGCGTTCGAGCGGCCCGTACGAGGGCCACGAGTCCGTGCTGGAGCAGGTCGTGGAGAACGTGCTGCCCACGCTCAAGGACAGCTAGGCCGTTCAGGTGACTTCATCCCCGCCGGGAAACCGATTTCCCGACCCGGGCGTCAAGCAGGTGAGAAGAGGGGGAGACGGCCCTTCACCGGGCCGCTCTTCTCACCCGTGAGCACCCCGGGGGTGCTGGGGAATGGGAGGTCCTCGTGGCCGCGGCCGGGGCAGCCGCGGCCACGAGGCTCACAAAATCACTTCACGATCGTGTAGATCACCGCACCGGGATTCCGGTAGTCGACCCGCAGGAAATCGAGCCCGTCCAGCCTCTGCAGCCCGGGCGCGATCGGCGTGTCCTTGCGGATCGTGCCGCTGCCCACCAGCACGTGGTGCACGTCCAGCCGCCGCACGGCGTCGCGCACGCGCGGGTCCGTGTCGTAGTCGCGGAAGTGCAGGGCCAGGTACACGGCGTCCGGATCGACGTGGCCGCCGCCGTCGTAGTGGCCGGCCACCGGGTGCACGCCGGCGATCGCGTACATCCACGCGGTGCCGTCCATGCGGTCGTTGAGCACCTTCTCCTGCGCGGGGATCCCCATCGTGCCGAGGTGCTCCATGGCGGCGATCTCGTCCGCGCTCACCGGCGGCGTCACCTCGCCCTCGGGCCCGTTGTAGTACAGGTACGAGACGGCCGTCGCGTTCGCGTTGCGGTAGAACCCGCCGGTCAGCACGGCCATCGCGGCCACCACGACCACGGCCGTCACCAGGCCGAGCCGAGCCAGCACCTGCGGCCGCGAGCGCACCCACGAGCCGCTGCGGGCCAGCCGCGCGATCCACCGCTGCAGCTCCGCCATGCCGTGGCCCGCGAGCAGGCACAGCGGGATCGCGGCCAGCGCCATCAGCCGGTACCGGTCGTTCCACCACGGCCGTGACAGCGACACCACCCACGGCAGGTAGCCGTAGCAGGTGACCAGCACGAAGAATCCCGAAAGCCCGATCGCCGAGAGCAGCACCCAGCGCATCCGCCGCAGTGTGAAAAACGTGAGCGTGCCCAGCGCGAGCAGCACCGTCAGCCAGATCTGCGGCCGGCTGAGCACCTGCTGGAACGTCACGAGCAGCTTCAGCGCGAGCGGGATCGGCAGGTTCGAGTTCCACGAGTAGTACGGGTACGCGCCGGAGGTGAACCCGATCGCGCCCAGGATCTGCGGCGCCGCCAGCACGCCGCTGACCACCAGGACCGGCAGCATCCGCAGCACGTCGCCCAGGATCACGCGCCACGCCGGCGTCTCGAGAGCCACGCCGTCCACGCGCTTGCGCCGCAGCGACCGGTACCAGCGCTGCACCACCAGCGGCAACGCGAACAGCACCGCGCCGAACAGCGCGCTCGAGTGCGCCGCGAGCAGCCCGTCGGCCGTCAACGCCAGGATCAGGCCCGTGTCGACGCCCGGGCGCACCAGGAACCGCTGCAGCGCCACCACGGCCAGCGGCGTGAGCACGATGCCCAGCGCGTACGGCAGCAGCCCGCTCGACACCGACTCGTACGCACCCGTCGTGGCGGCCGCCGCGACCAGCGCCGTGCAGCCCGCGTACACCGCGCGCCCGCCGAGCTGGCGGATCAGCGCCACCATCGACAGCGCGAACAGGCCTGCGACCGGCATGGTGATGGCGTTGAGCGTGACCGGGACGCTCGTGCCCGAGATCTGGTAGACCAGCGCGCCGACCAGGTGGTACGCGTTCGGGTAGAACGAGCCGTCGGGGTACCAGTTGATGGTGCCCATACCGGTGAGCGAGCCGTCGCCGGTGTCGGCGATGTAGCGGATGCCGTTCGCGTGGAACACGGTGTCCCAGCGCTGGAAGACGGCCGTCGTGCCGCCGCGCGCCGAGAGCACCACGGCGATCGACAGGCCCACGGCCACGACCAGGCACCCGGCCACGGCCCAGTGCGCCCGTTTGCTCCACTCGATCGGCGGCTCCTCCGCCCCCGGCCGCAGCCAGCCGCGGGCCATCAGCAGCCGCCGGACGCCGTACATGAGGGCCGCCAGACCCACGGTGCACAGGGCGGCGGATCCGACGTTGTACGGGAGCCCGGCGTCGGCGAGCCATGGTCCGGCCAGACCCGCTATGGCGTAGCTGACCAGCGGCGCGAGGCCGGCCAGCGCCCAGCCGCGCACTCCGGCCGCCCAGCCCACCAGGCCGCCGGGTATCGCCAGCACGGTCAGGTAGGTGACGACCGCTACCAAGTAGCTTCCCAAGGTGTCCGGTGCAGGCATGCTTCTCACGTGTGTCGGTGCGTTACGGCCGGCGGTATGCCGAGGTCGGTTCGGGCCACGGTGTCAGGACTGCGTACCCTGGGCGCCCGTGAGCGAGCACACGAACCCCGCCAAGATTACTGAACACGAGTTCGCCGGCTACGACCTCGTCGTCGTCGGGTCCGGTTTCTTCGGGCTGACCGTCGCCGAGCGGGCCGCGGCCGAGCTCGGCAAGAAGGTTCTGGTGCTCGAGCGCCGGAGCCACCTCGGCGGCAACGCCTACTCCGAGGCCGAGCCCGAGACCGGTATCGAGGTGCACAAGTACGGTGCGCACCTGTTCCACACTTCGAACAAGCGCGTGTGGGAGTACGTCAACCGCTTCACCGAGTTCACCGGCTACCAGCACCGGGTGTTCGCCAAGGTCAAGGACCAGGTCTACTCGTTCCCGATGAACCTGGCCCTGATCAACCAGTTCTTCGGCAAGTCCCACACCCCGGACGAGGCCCGTGAGCTCATCGCCAAGCAGGCGTCCGAGTTCCAGACCGACGCCGCCGAGAACCTCGAGGAAAAGGCCATCTCGCTGGTCGGCCGTCCGCTGTACGAGGCCTTCATCCGCGGGTACACCGCGAAGCAGTGGGAGAACGACCCCAAGAACCTGGGCGCGAACATCATCACGCGCCTGCCGGTCCGGTACACGTTCGACAACCGGTATTTCAACGACACCTACGAGGGCCTGCCCGTCGACGGGTACACCGCGTGGCTCGAGAAGATGGCCGAGCACGAGAACATCGAGATCCGGCTGAACGTCGACTACTTCGACGTGCGCGACCAGATCCCCGCGGGCACGCCGACCGTCTACACCGGGCCGCTGGACCGCTACTTCGACTACTCGGCGGGCCGGTTCACCTGGCGCACCGTCGACTTCGAGTCCGAGGTAGCGGAGACCGGTGACTTCCAGGGCGCCCCGGTCGTGAACTACAACGACCAGGAAGTGCCCTACACCCGCATCATCGAGTTCCGCCACTTCCACCCGGAGCGGGACTACCCGAAGGACAAGACGGTCATCTTCCGCGAGTTCTCGCGCTTCGCGACGGAAGACGACGAGCCGTACTACCCGATCAACACGCCGGAGAACCGCGAGAAGCTCGAGAGCTACCGCGAACTGGCCAAGGCCGAGGCCCGCGAGAAGAACGTGCTGTTCGGCGGCCGCCTTGGCACGTACAAGTACCTCGATATGCACATGGCGATCGGCTCGGCGCTGTCGATGTTCGACAACAAGATCGCGCCGCACCTCACCGAGGGCAAGCCCCTCGACGGGTCGATCGATGCTTGAGCAGCGTGCTGTTCCGGCCGAGGCCGGGACTCCCGTCGTGACGCCGGCGGCCGAACCGAGTGGTGAGGTCGCCGTGTTGTCCCAGGCCCAGCGCTTCCTGAAGAAGCCGGGCACGGTGCAGGTCGCGCGCGGGATGTCGCTGTTCGGCGAGCACAGCGCGGGCTGGTTCGCGCTCGGCCTGATCGGCGCCGCGGTGGACAAGCCACGGCGCAAGGACTGGCTCGTCGCGTCCGCCGGCGTCGTCGGCGCGCACGCCGCCTCGATCGCCGTGAAACGCGTGGTCAGGCGGCGTCGTCCGGACCACCCGAGCGTCGAGGTCCTGGTCGGCACGCCGAGCAAGCTGAGCTTCCCGTCTTCGCACGCGACGTCCACGACGGCCGCGGCAGTGCTCTACTCCGGACTCACCGGGCGTAACCTGGTCCCCGCCCTCGTACCGCCGATGCTGGCCTCGCGGCTGCTGCTCGGCGTCCACTATCCGACCGACGTACTGGCCGGTGCGGCCCTGGGAGGCCTCGTCGGTGGTCTGATCCGACGGAAGCTGAAGAGACGATGAGCGAAACGACCGACGAGCGTGCCGAGAACTCGACCGACCCGGCTGAATCCGCGAAGGCGGACGAAGCCGTGAAGGTCGAGACGGAGGAAGCTGCCGCTGACGCGGCCGCCTCCTCGACCGCCGTTTCGGAGCCGGCGACCCCGGCTGCCGCTTCGGCCGGCACGAACCCCGTGGCGCTGGTGCTGGGCGTGATCAAGACTGCGCGCCCGAAGCAGTGGGTGAAGAACGTGCTGGTGTTCGCCGCACCGTTCTTCGCGTTCTCGAAGGCGACCAACCGCACCGAGCTGGTCATCGACGCGCTGATCGCGTTCGTGGCCTTCTCGCTGACGGCCTCGTCGGTCTACCTCATCAACGACGCCGTCGACGTCGACGCCGACCGCGCCCACCCGACGAAGCGCAACCGGCCCATCGCGGCCGGGATCGTGCCGGTGCCGGTGGCTTACGCCGCCGCGGTGGTGTTCTTCCTGGCCGGTCTCGCGGTGTCCTTCACCGCGAGCTGGGAGCTGGCCGTGGTGCTCGGCGTGTACGAAGCCGTGCAGCTCGGGTACTGCTTCGGGCTCAAGCACCAGCCGGTGGTGGACCTCGCGATCGTCGGCTCGGGCTTCCTGATGCGCTCGATCGCCGGTGGTGTCGCCGGCGGGATCGCCATGTCGCAGTGGTTCCTGCTGGTCACGGCGTTCGGCTCGCTGTTCATGGTGGCGGGCAAGCGCTACGCGGAGATCATGCTGTTCGAACGCACGGGCGCGAAGATCCGGTCGTCGCTGAAGAAGTACTCGGCGAGTTACCTGCGGTTCGTGTGGGCGACGTCGGCGGCCATTCTGATCATGTCCTACTGCCTGTGGGCGTTCGAGATCCGGCAGGCGGAGCACGATTCGCTGTGGGCTGTCGTGTCTATGGTGCCGTTCGTGATCGCTGTGCTGCGGTACGCGGTGGACGTCGATGGTGGCAACGCCGGGGCGCCGGATGAGATCGCCTTGCGGGACCGGGTGTTGCAGGTGCTCGGGTTGACGTGGGTTGTGACGTTGTTCCTGTCGTTCTACCTGTGAGTCGTTTACCTGTGAATTGCGCTGGAATTTAGACAGCTGAGCTTCAGGCTGCGCACAGAAATACCGGTCATCCTCGGACGTGGGGGCGAGCAGGCCGCTCGTTCCCACTTCAGCCGGAGGAGCCGAAGATGAGTGACCAGGTCCCGCCGGAGCAGTCCGGTGATGGTGGTTTGCCGCAGGATGCGACGGCGGAGAGTTCGCAGCCCGGTGTCGGTGGTGCGGCTGCTGCTGGTGGTTCTGGGGATGACACGCACGTGACGGCGGAGAACCAGCAGCAGGGGGTTGGCGCCGGCGGGCAGCAGGCGCCGGGGCCGCAGCAGGTCCCGCCGGGACAGCAGCAGGCAGAAGCTCCACAGCCTGGAATGCAGCAGCCTGGAATGCAGCAGCCGGGTGTGCAGCAGCCCGGCGCGCAGCAGCCCGGCATGCAGCAGCCTGGAATGCCGCAGCAGCCGTACGGTCAGCAGCCTCCGCCTGGTGCGTGGGGCGCACCGCAGCCGGCTCGCCGGCCCGGCGGGTTCCGCCGGTTCGTGGGCAACCGGGTGACCCAGCTGGTCGGTGTCGGCGTCCTGGGGCTGCTCGTCGGCGGCGGGATCGTCGGCGGCGTCATGGCCGCGACTCAGCACGACGGGCGGCCGGGGATGTCGCACTTCCGCGATGGCGGTGGTGGTGGCGGGTACCGAGATTTCCGTGGTGGGCCTGGGTTCGGCCAGGGTGGGCCTGGTGGCCCCGGTGGAACTGGAACCAGCAACGGAACAGGAACCGGAACAGGGACTGGTGACGGGATCTGATCGCTCGGTCCCGCGCTGGCTCGTGCGCGGCCTGAAGGGACCAGAGTAGGTCACAGAAAGATCACGGCGGTTGTGTACGGTGTCGCGTGATGCGAAGCGACACCGTCGTCCGGCCGGCCATCGACAGGTGGCTGCCGCTCGGTGTCGCGGCCGTGTCAGCCGCCGTGTTCCTGCTGGCCAGCCGACATTTGGTCGACGACGCATACGTCACGCTGTCCTACGCCCGCAATCTCGCCCTGCACGGCCACTGGGGCCTCGTCGAGCAAGGCACGGCCAACACGGCCACCTCGCCGCTGCACGTAGCCGCTGTGGCCGCCGTGACGGTCGTTGTGCGCGACGCGGTGGTGGGGGCCGGCGTGGTGTTCGTGGCCGCGCAGGTGCTGCTCGCGACAGGACTCAACAGGCTCGCCGAAAAAACCGGCCTCCCGCGCCAGTTCGTGCTGCTCGCCTTCGCCGCCTTGCTGCTCAACCCGCTGCTCGTGTCAGCGGTCGGGCTGGAGGTGTTGCCTGCGGCGGCCGGTGCGGTGTGGATGCTGGTGTTCGCGACGGAACGGCGGCCCGCCGCGCTCGGGTTTGCCGCCGGGGCCTTGCTGCTCGTGCGGGTCGATCTGCTGGTGGTCGCGCTGGTGGTGTTCGTGGCGCGGCCGAGGTTCTGGGAGGGCGTCTGGCGGACGACGTTCGCGGCCCTTGTCGTTGCGGTGCCGTGGTTTGCGTTCAGCTGGTTCGTGCTCGGGTCGGCGGTGCCGGACACCGTCGTCTTTCAGCAGCCGACGGTGCCGTGGCTCGACTTCCCGGCCGCCACGCTGATTTCGTTTCTGCCGGTGCCGCTCGCGGCCATCGTGGCGCTGGTCCGCCGGGACGAAGCCACTCGGCCGTTCGCCGTACTCGCGGGGGCCGGGATCGTGCACTCGGTGGTCGTCGCGTCGCCTGATCCGTGGTCGTACGCGCCCGCGATCGTTGGTGCGACGGTGTTTCTCGCGGCGTGGATCTGCGTGACGCCGCACCGCGTCCCGGTGGCGGCCGCGGCGGGGCTGGTGCTCGCCGCCGCGGTCGGCGTGTATGTGGCGCCCGGTCTGCCGCGACGGTTCGCGCCGATCACGGGCAACCTCGCCGCGACGGATGAGTACCGCGAGATCGGCACGCAGCTGGCCACGCTGGCGAAGGGGCGCGCCGTGGAGAGCCCCGGCGAAACGGGTGCGCTCGCGTACGCATGCGATTGTCACCTCGTCGGCGAGTTCTCCGACCGCGGTGCCGTCGACCCCGCGATCACCGAGACGAAGCTGCGCAGCAACGAGCTCGGCCGGGCCCTGATCGAAGCCAACTTCCACCACTTCGACCACGGCGTCGCGCCCACGACCCCGGAACTGGTGCTCGAAACGACGCCGCGCGCGCCTCCGCCGACGGCGCTGGCGGCCTGGACCATCGACTCACCCCGCGCCGGCACGCAGCACCTCTACCTGGCGCCGGCGCGCGGGCAGTGACCGGTCAGCGCACGGTCGCCGGCCGCTGCCACACCGTGCGCATCGAACCCTCGCGCACGAGCAGCACCTGCGTCACCACCTGCAGGAGCACGAAGAACGCGATCGACACCACCGTGTCCAACGCGGGCACGTCGTCGATGGGCAGCGTGTACGCCATGGCGATGCTCACGCCGCTGTGCACCAGTCCGCCGACGCCCCAGACCACGGCGAGCACCCGCCACAGACGCCGGAACGACGGCCGCTGCTCCCACGCGTCGTCGAGCTGCGCGCCCTTGCCCGGCAGCAGCGTGCGGGCGGCCTCGTAGGTGACCGGCCGGCGGCCGATGACCAGGCTCGCCAGCAGCCAGACGCCGGCGAGCGAACTGAACCACGCGTTGCGCACCAGCAGCAGCCGCGCGTCGCCGGTGAGCAGCGTCGTCACCACGCTCACGGCGACGATCGCCAGCACGAACAAGCCCATCCCGTCCACTCGCCGCCGCGTGACGGCCGTGTAGAGCACGCGCAACGCCGGAGGCAGGCCGCTCAGCAGCAGCGCCCACACGGGCACCACGCCGAACGCCCTCAGCAGGTAGTAGCCCCCGACGGGTGCGCCGATGTCGATGAGCAGGGCGAACGCGGACGAACGGAAGTCTTTACCCATACGTCCGAGTCTTCGGGGGAACGCGGGCCGGAACCATCGTCGGTCCGGTCACCCGGCATCCACCGATCGGTTGATGCCCGTTACTGGTCCGGCCAAAAGTAGGCCGACCCCCACGCGGCACGTAACCGTTGCCACGAAGCCATTCGGCCGTGACTGTGGTCGGATTTAGTAGCGATCGGCACCGTAGCGGCGCGAGAGGGCTCTTCGCACCTTCATCGGCGCCAGCAGGTCACGCTGGGTCAGCGTGGAGCCGTCGGCGAAGGTGAACCGGATCCCCGGCTCGGGTGGGAAGCTGCGGCCGGGGGTCACGGCGTCGAGCCGCGCCACGACGTCGGCCGGGAACTCCTCGGCCGTCACGAAGAAGTCCTTCGTGTCCGGCTCGGCCACGAACTTCGTCGGGTACACGAGCGCGAGCCGCCGATCCGTCCAGGTCAGGCGCGCGGCGCCGGCGGAGAACGCCAGGTGGTCGGCGATCCGCACGGCCACGGCCGTACGCGCCGCGGCTTCCACGCGGTAGGCCAGCGACGGGTCGTCGGTCCAGTCCTCGTCGGGCAGCCCGGCGGGCGTCGGCCAGCGGCCCGGCGCCGTCGTGACCTTCACCGGCTCGCGCGCCGGCGTGTACGGCAGGTGCAGCGCGCCGCCGACCCACGCGACGACGTGGCCGTGCGCCGGCGGACAGCCCAGCAGCAGCCGTTCCTTCTTGCGCAGCCACACCTTCGCGTAGTCGCGCTCGATGATCTCGTCGACCTCGCCCGCCTGCTTCAGCTCCTGCGCGCGCATCACGCGGCTCCGTTCGTGCGGGCCAGCAGCCAGTCGAACGCCTCGGGCTCGGCCACGCCGAACCGCAGGTCGAGCCCGGAACCGTCCACAAGCGACATCCGCAGGCCCGGTTCACGGCCGCGCGAAGCCACGGCGAACCCCGCGATCTGCTCACGCGGCAGCGACGCCGCCACCTCGAACTCCCGCACCGCCACCGGCTCACCCTCGCGGTTGGCGCCGTACGTCTTGCGCCGGTCCGTGACGATCTCCGCCACGTCCTTGCCGAACTTCGCCATCCCCCGTCCGAAGCCCATCGCCTTGCCCAGCAACGACTTCTCCGGCTCCTCGACGGGCTCCGGCGCCACCACGACCCGCAACAGCAGCAATCGCGAGTTGGTCAGCACCCACAACGCGGGCCGCGCACCTCTCACCAGCTGCTCGGCGAGAAGCCCGGACCGGTCACCGAAAACGATCACGGCGGGTTTCGGCTTGGGGCCGGTCCCGCCGCTGCCGCTGTCCTCGTCACCGGACAACGCCGCGTCCACCACCCCGCCGGCGAAATCCGCCAGCCCCGAGCCGACTTTGCGCATGAGACTCTTCGCGGGATTGCCGAACTCGTCGAGACCACGGACGTCGTACCCGATGACACCACCGAAGGCAGCCCACAACAAACGTTCATGGGAATGCAGGTGTGGCCGCGCCTGCGTGGCGGCACCCAGGGGATCGGCGAGATTCATTCTTCGAGTGAGAACCCTCGGTCGGTCGCCTCGCGGCGCTCTTCGGCACTGTCGGTCTGCGACTGGATGTACCCGTACTTCACACCCTGCTCGATGCCCTGCTCGAGGATGTTGCCCTTGGCCCCGCGCCACGCCGCCTTGCCGACACTCGATGTGCCGCTCATGCCGGCCAGCCGCAAGCCGGTCTCGGTCAGGTTGTGGGTCAGCGCGTCGCTGCCTTCGGTCAGAGCATCGCCGATCACGTTGCCGTCGTCGTCGAGCATCCGCCGGACGTTCGCGAAGTGGTTGGTCGTTCGCGACATGCCCGTTGCGGAGTCGGCCTTCGTGAGGATCTTCGCGAGCGGGTTCTTGTCGATCAGGTCCGCCACGCGTTTCTCGAGGAAGTTGCCGTTGCGCAGGCCTTCCACGCGCTCCACGACCTTCTTCAACGGCCCCGTGCGCAGCTTCTGCAGGATCTTCTCGAGTTCCTCGATGAGCGGCCGAAGCTTGCCCAGCAGCTGCTTGACCTTCATCCCGAGCCGCCCGCCGGTCACCGCGACCTCGCCCGTGGTCGCGGCACCCGCGGCCCCCACCGACGCGCCGGCCGTGATCCACGAAGCCGCCAGGGCCGCGAGCCACTCGATGATCAGGCCCATCACCAGCTCTTGCAGGATGTCGATCACGATCTCCACGAACGCGTCGAACAGGTCCGCCGCCAGCTCCAGGATCTGCTGCAGGCCGCGCACCTCGTCCGCGAACGCCGCCGCGCCCTCGGAGAACTCGCCCATCTGCGTGCGGAACGCGTCGCCGCCGGAGCCTTCCCACGGCTCCTTCGTGAGGTCCGCGCGCTTGCGCTCGTGCTCGCCGGCGCCGTCGAGCCACTGCGCCACCTGCGCCCAGCCCTGCGCGGTGCTGCGCATCTGCTCGGGGTCGCCGATCGCCGGCTCCAGCACGAACTCCACGAGCGGGCTGATCACGATGCCGATGAGGAACCCGAGCCCGTTGTCGATCAGCGACTTCCCGGGGCTCGTCACCAGCTGGATCTGCTCCATGCGCGTGTGCACGGCCGCGATCGCCACGTCCGGTGGGCTGCTCGCAGAAGAAACCTCGGTCGACGTCGACAGCCACGAGCTGCCGTAGCCGCCGTTCTGCTCCAGGTAGCTCTTGCGGCCCGCGTCGCCCGCGTGGTTCACGTCCGACAGCGACCCCGCGCCGCTGCCGCCGTCGGCGAGCTCCTTGCCGAGCCCGGTCACGGCGTCGGTGGTCGCGTCCTCGTGGCCCTGGTACGCCTGCGCGGCCAGCGTGGTCTTGTCCGCGATCGCCTCCAGGAACGTTTTCGCCTGGTCGGCGAGGTCCTGGCACTCCTGCAACGAGTCGAAGTACTTGTACGCCATCAGCTCGCCGAGCGGGCCGAAGCAGTCGTCGCTCACGCGTGCCTGCTGCAGCAGCTGCGCGAGGCTGCCGAAGTGCCCGGCCGCTTCCTTCGAGCCGCTCGCGTGCGCGTTGAGCGCCGCCGGCTCGATCTTGAACCCACTGGTCACGATCACTCCCGCCGAAGAACGGGACCCCCGAAGTCGTCGTCTTCGACGGCTCGCGGGTTCGTCTCGTTCCGAGCGTTCTGCGGCGGTTGTGGCATTTGTGGCGGCTGGCCAGGCTGCCCGGGTTGCCCAGGCGCGGCCAGCGAGCTGGCGGGCGGCGGCGCACTCGGCCCGAGCGGCTCGACGTGCGCGTTGAACGCCTCGCGGAACTGCTCCGCCCGCTCACCCAGCACGGGCTCCACGGTCTGGTTCAGCGCCGCCGCGGCCTGCTGCGTCGCCGAGCGGATGGCGCCGAGGATCTCCTGCTGCAACGCGGTGTGCGAGCGCCGCATCGCCTGCGGGCTCAGCTGCAGCCCGAGCACGGCACCCGACGGGGCGACGGTGACCGTCACCGACCCGTCGGCGTTGCGGGCGTGCCCGCGCAGGTTCGCGATCTGGTCCTTGAGTTCGGCGGCGCGGGCCGCCTGCTCCTGGAACCGCTGGAGCACGGCGTCGAGCCGCGCTGCCTGGCCCGGCATGGTGGAACCCCAGAAAGGTGAAAGACCTTCGTGCACCATATGCGACGAAGGTCCCGCCTCGGGCGTTCCCGGTCAGATCGGCAGTTTCCGGAAAATCGGACGCGGCACGTGCCGCAGCACCGACATCACCAGCCGGAACTGCGCCGGCGCCCACACCAAGTCCTTGCCAGTGCGCGCCGCGGCCACGGCGATGTCGGCCACCTGCTCGGCGGTCTGGGCCAGGGGAGCGTCCTTCAGCCCGGCCGTCATCTTGGTCTTGACGTGACCCGGGCGGACGACGGTGACCTTCACGCCGTGGTCGGCGAGCGCCTCGCCGAGGCCCAGGTAGAAGCCGTCGAAGCCGGCCTTGGTGGAGCCGTACACGAAGTTCGAGCGCCGCACGCGCTCACCGGCCACCGAGGACAGCGCGATGATCGTGCCGTGGCCCTGGCCCTTGAGCTTCTCCGACAGCGCCACGCCCACCGACACGGCGGCCGCGTAGTTCACCGTCGCCAGCTCCACGGCCTTGGCGTGGTCCTGCCAGACCTCCTCGGGGTCGCCCAGCAGGCCGAACGCGACCACGGCCACGTCGATGTCGCCGCCGGCGAACGCGCGGTCGAGCACGGCGGGGTGCGAAGCCGTGTCCTTGGCGTCGAAGTCCACAGTGGACACCTCGGCGCCGCGATCCTTCAGGCGCTGTGCCGCGGCGTCGAGCCGGGGCGACGGACGCGCGGCCAGCACGACCCGCAGCGGCTTCTCCGCGAGGTACTTCTCCGCGATGGCCAGCGCGATGTCGGACGTGCCGCCGAGCAGCAGCAGGGACTGGGGGTTGCCAACGGCGTCGATCACAGTGCGAGCCTCCGGCTCATGTCAGAGGCGAAAACGCCTTCGGGGTCAACGGCGGCGCGGACCTTGCGCCACTCCTCGAGCCGCGGGTACATCTTCGCGAACGTCTCGGCGCCGGTCCGCGAGTCCTTCGCGGTGTACAGGCGGCCGCCCGCGGCGAGCACCTCGTCGTCGAGCTCGAGGCAGAACCGGCTCAGGCCGGTCTTGATCGGGAAGTCCACGCTCAGCATCCAGCCGGGCGAGGGCCACGACATCGGCGCCGGGTTGGCGTCGCCCATGCGCTTGAACACGTTGAGGAACGAGTAGTGCCCCGACGTCGCGATCCGCCGGCAGATGGCCTTGAGCTGGTCTTCCGCGCCGAACGGCACCGAGAACTGGTACTGCAGGAAGCCCTTGGAGCCGTACGCGCGGTTCCACTCCGAGATCATGTCCAGCGGGTGGTAGAACTGCGTCAGGTTCTGGACCTTGCCGCGCACGCCCTTCTTGGGCACGGTCTTCTGCCACAGCTCGTTGATCAGGCCGAAGGTGAGCTTGTTGCCCAGGCCGTTGGGGAACACGTCGGGCAGCGTCGCGAGCTTCGGCGCGTCGAACTTCAGCGGTTCGCTGCGCAGCTTCGCGGGCAGCTGGTCCAGCGTGGCGAGCGAGCCGCGCGAGAACGTGGCCCGGCCGAGCCGCGAGTCCGACGAGATCAGGTCCGGGACCGACATCGAGTAGTCGTAGTTGAGGTCCGAACCGTCGGTGAACAGCGCGAGGGTCTCGTCGAGGCTCGACGTGCGGTCGGCGTCCACGTAGAAATATGCCGACTCCGTCTTTTTCATCCGCACGGTGGCGCGCGTGATGATGCCGGTGAGGCCGATGCCGGCCACTGTCGCCCAGAACAGTTCCGCCTCGTCGCCGTCCGGCGTGAGGGCGCGGACGCGACCGTCGGCCGTGAGCAGGTCCATCGACACCACGTGGTTGCCGAAGCTGCCGGCCGAGTGGTGGTTCTTGCCGTGGATGTCGTTGGCGATCGCGCCGCCGATCGTGACCTGGCGCGTGCCCGGCAGCACCGGCACCCAGAGGCCGTGGGGGAGCGCCTCGCGCATGAGCTTGTCGAGGCTCACGCCGGCGTCGAGGTCGACCAGGCCGGAGTCGGGGTCGATCGAGTGGATGCGGTCGAGCGCGGTCATGTCGACCACCAGGCCGCCGGCGTTCTGCGCCGGGTCGCCGTAGGAGCGGCCGAGGCCGCGCGCGATGACCCCGCGAGGGCCGGCCGACGCGACGGCGGCCGCGATGGTCTCGACATCAGGCGTGCTCAGGACGTCGGCGACGGTCCCGGCGGTGCGTCCCCAGCCGGTGAGCGTGCGTCGCTGTGTGTCGGGTGTCTGGGTCACCCATCCAGTAAACACACTGGTGCGGAGCGCCTCCGTTGAGGGTGGTGGTGGGGGCACGGGTAGGAGTAGCCACGCCGAACGACGCCCGGAACGTGACCCTGAAGCGCTCGCTTCTACACTTTGCGCATCAAGGCACAAGCGTCCGCGCGTCAAAGTCGACACGGACAGGGCTTCCCGAGACGACGACGCATCGAGCCGAGAAGGTATTCCAGTGGTGGCTACGGAACCGCAGAGTGAGACGACGGTGACAACACCGGTGGGCCCCGGTCTGCTCGGTCAGCTCATCCGCTTCGGGCTGATCGGCGGGTTCTGCGCGCTGCTCGATCTGGGTACATACTCGCTGCTCAGGGCTATCGGCATGGACGCGGTGCCGTGGGTCGACATCGCTCGCGCGATCAGCTTCGTCGTGGGTACGACCACGGCGTTCTTCCTGAATCGCCGGTTCACGTTCGCCGGCGGCCGTCGCGATGGCGGCACGCAGGTCGGCAGCTTCATCCTGCTCTACGCCGTGACCTTCCTCGTGGCGGTCGGTGTGAACCAGTGGATGCTGCACCTGCTCCCGGAGTCGACGTGGAAGGCCACGTTCGGCTGGGTCGTGTCACAGGCGACGGCGACCGTGATCAATTTCGTCATGCTCAAGTGGGTCGTGTTTCGTGAGCGGCCGGTAAAGGAGAACTGAGTTCGATGCCCGGTAAAGCAGCCCCGGTCGCGGAGGCGGCCCCCGAAGGCGAGACCCGGTTCGCGGAGCACGCGCCCGAAGGGAGGCTGACGGCCCAGCGCGGGCTGTACGCCGGCCCGGCGCCGATCGTCAGCAAGGACCTCTACGCCGAGCTCGAATGGGGCTCCGCGGTGCGTGACCGCGACGCGCTCACTGTCGAACCGTCGTCGAAGGTCACCGGCAACACCTACTTCGGCCGCTTCCCGGCCAGCTACTGGCAGCGCTGGACCACGGTCACCTCGGTCACCGTGGAAGCCGTGGTCAGCGGCGACGGCCTGCTCTCGGTCGGCGCGTCCGACCTCCAGGGCGACGCCCGCGTGGTCAACGCCGAGCAGGTCTCCGGCGCCAAGGCCCGCAAGGTCACGATGACCGCGAGCCTCGACAAGTTCTACGACGGCGGCGCGCTGTGGCTCGACCTCGAGACCGAGGGCGGCCAGACGCTGCGCGTCGAGCAGGTCCGCTGGACGGTCGACGCGCCGGAGAAGATCCGCCCGACCGCGGTCACGATCTGCACGATGAACCGCGCGGACGACTGCCTCAAGAACCTGCAGGCGCTCGCCGCCGACGTGTCGTCGCTGCACACGCTCGACGCCATCTACGTCGCCGACCAGGGCACCGACCTCGTCGAGTCGCGCGATGGCTTCGAGCAGGTCGCGAAGGACCTCGGCGACAAGCTGCACTACATCAAGCAGCCGAACCTCGGCGGCGCCGGCGGCTTCACCCGCGGCCTGTACGAGGTGGCCGGCCACACCGCCACCGAGCACGCCAACGTGCTGTTCATGGACGACGACGTGCTCCTGGAGCCGGACCTCGTCGTGCGCATGACGGCGTTCTCCAACCGCGCGGCCAACCCGATCATCGTCGGCGGCCAGATGCTCAACCTGCTGCACCCGAACCAGCTGCACGTCGGCGCCGAGTACGCGCGCCTGAACACGCTGGAGCCGGGCCAGCCGGTCACGCACTCGCTGTCCACGGCCGACCTGCTGGGCGTCGACGAGGAGACCCTCAAGCCCAACCGCCAGGAGCGCCGCCTCGACGCCGGGTACAACGGCTGGTGGTCGTGCCTGATCCCCTACGAGGTCGTGAAGGCCATCGGTTACCCGATGCCGTTCTTCTTCCAGTGGGACGACGCGGAGTACTCCTACCGTGCCCGTGAGTACGGCTTCCCGACGGTGACGCTGCCGGGCGCCGGCGTGTGGCACGCGGACTTCCACTGGAAGGACTGGGACGAGTGGCACCGGTACTTCAACCTGCGCAACTCGATCATCACCGCCGCGCTGCACTCGCCGTTCAACCTGAACCTGCTGTCGCGCGTGCTGCTGGCGCAGCTCGTGCGCTACCTGCTGGGTATGCAGTACGGCCTGTCGGCCACGCTGATCAAGGCCGTCGAGGACTTCCTCGAGGGCCCGGAGGTCCTGCGTGACGGCGGTGTCGCCGCGATGAAGGAGATCCGCCGGATCCGCGGGGAGTACCCGGAGACCAAGCGGCACAAGGCCACCGACGTCCCGGGCATCGCGTCCAACGACATCGGCATCATCAACAGCGCGCCGCGGCCCAGCATGCAGCGCCTGGTGCTGATCAAGCGCGTGATCGACCGCGTGCTCGGCCGCAGCCGCTTCGGCCTCGGCGCGGTGCCGATCGACGAGGCGCACTGGTGGCACATCGCGCTGTTCGACACGGCCGTGGTCACGGACGCTTCGCAGGAAGGCGTGCGCGTGCGCACGTACGACAAGGTGAAGATGTTCGACCTCGCCCGGCGCGGTGCGAAGACGATCCAGCGGCTCCGCAAGGAAGGCGCGGGCGTGCAGGAGCAGTACAAGCGCGCGATGCCGGAGCTCACCTCGCGGGAGAACTGGAAGCGTCTGTACGAGCTCTGATGGTCTGAACACCGAAAGCCACCACGGTCGCCTCCGTGGTGGCTTTCGGTGCATTCGGCGGCTTGTTTTCCGTCGAATTAGGGTAGCCTAACTCTTGTGTCGAACCTCGTCGCCCGAGCGCGGGCACTCGCCGATGACGTGCTGTTCCCCGCCGCTGCGCAGGTCGACCTGCGTGGCGAGGTGCCGCGGTCGCACTTCGACGCGCTGGCCGAGTCCGGCCTCTACGGCCTTGCCGCGCCCCCCGACGCCGGTGGTCCCGGCGCGGGTCTGGCCGAGCTCGTCGAGGTGATCGAGACGCTGGCCGGCGGGTGCCTGAGTACCACGTTCACCTGGATCCAGCACCACGGTCTCGTCGCCGGCCTGTCCGGTTCGGCCAACGAGGCGTTGCGCTCCGAATACCTCGCTGACCTGGTCAAAGGCACCGTCCGGGCCGGAGTTGCCTACGCGGGCGTGATCCCGACACCGCCGCGCACCCGGGCCAGGCGGGTCAGCGACGGTTTCCGCTTCGACGGCGAGGCACCGTTCGTGAGCGGCTGGGGTGGGATCGACTTGCTGATGCTCTCGGGTCGAACGCCGGAGGACACCGTCGTCACCACCGTGGTCGCTCCGGTGGCCGGACACGGACTCGACGTCAGTCCGCTGCACTTGATTGCCGCGCAAGGCACCTCGACCGTCCGCATCGGACTGGACGACTACTTGGTGCCCGCCGAACGCGTGCTCGCCGAGGTCTCACACGCCGACTTCATCGCGGGGAACACCTTCGCGTCGCGGCTCAACGGCTGCGCCCCCCTCGGCCTGGCCGAACGCTGTGCCCGCCTGCTCGACGACCTGGGCCAGAACGGAACGGCCACTGCCCTGCGGGCCGAACAGGAACAGATCCGCATCCGCCTCGACTCGGGCCTCACCGACCCCGCATCGCTGCCCGCCGCCCGCGCGGCGGGCGCTGAGCTGGCCTACCGCAGCGCCGGGGCCCTCGTGGCCGCTACCGGCAGCCGCTCCGTGCTCGCCGGCGAGCACGCAGGTCGGCTGGTGCGGGAAGCGACGTTCCTGCTGGTGGCCGCCAGCCGTCCGGAAATCCGCGACGGCCTGCTGGCCCTGGCGCGTCGCTAGCCCTGGTCCCAGGTCACCGGGAGCCGCTGCACGCCGTAGATGTTCTGGTGCCCGGGCCGCAGCGCCACGTCCTCGGGCGCGACGGCCAGCCGCAGCGTCGGGAACCGGCGGACCAGCGCCGGCAGCGCGACGCGCATCTCGACCCGGGCCAGCTGCTGGCCGAGGCACTGGTGGATGCCGTGCCCGAACGTCAGGTGCCCGGGCACGCCCCGGCTGAGGTCTAGCGTGTCGGGATCGGCGAACCGCTCCGGATCGCGATTGCCGGCCTGCACGGAGAAAGTGACCGACTCGCCCGCCTTGATCAGCTGCCCGTCGAGCTCGACGTCCTCCAGTGCCGCCCGCACCCCGGTGTGCGTGATGCTCAGGTACCGCAGCAGCTCCTCGACCGCCTTGTCGGCGAGGTCCGGGTCGGCGCGCAACGCGTCGAGCTGCTCGGGGTGTTGAAGCAGGGCGAAAGTGCCCAGCGCCAGCATGTTCGCGGTCGTGTCGAGACCGGCCCCCAGCAGGAAGGTGGCGAGGCCGGCCAGCTCCTCGTCGGTGAGGTCGCTGGTGGTCAGCTCGCTGAGGATGTCGTCGGTCGGCTCGGCGCGTTTCGCCGGGACCAGCCGGCCGACGTACTCCTGCAGCTTGCCGTACGCGGCGAAGCGTTCCTCGGGGGCGGCGTCCACATCGGACACCGCGGCGGCGTGGCCCTGGAAGGACTCGCGGTCGGCGTAGGGCACCCCCAGCAGCTCGCAGATCATCACGGCGGGCACGGGGTGCGCGAAGGCCTGGACCAGGTCCACCACGGGACCCTGCCGGGCCATCGCGTCCAGGTGCTCGGCGGTGACCTGCTCGACGCGTTCGGTCAGCTGCCGCATCCGCCGGACGGTGAACCGGCCGGTCAGGAGCTTGCGGTAGCGGGAGTGCTCCGGGTCGTCGACGCCGGTCAGGTCGCCGGGCGCCGCGGCCGGCACCTCGATGCCTTCCAGACCGGGCATCGGGTAGTGCGCGAGCTCGTAGCGGGAGCTGAAGCGCTGGTCGGCCAGCACCGCGCGGACCTGCGCGTAGCCGGTGACGAGCCAGCCCTCGTGGCCGTCGGGGTAGGTCAGGCGGACCACCGGGTGCCGCTCGCGGATCGGGCCCAGCTGCGCGGGCGGGTCGAAGGGGCAGCCGGCGGGACGGTCGACCGGAAGTTCGGGCAGGTGCGTCATCTCGGGCCTCTCTCTCGACTGCCGGTCAGTGGGTGTATTCGCGGTTGAACAGGCGCTTCGACCACAGGTAGCCACCCAGCGCCATCACGGCGCACCAGCCGAGGGCGAACCACACGTTGCTGCCGAGCGGCTTGTCCATCAGCAGGCCGCGCAGGGTCTCGATGATCGGCGTGAACGGCTGGTACTCGGCGAACCAGCGCAGCCCGGCCGGCATGGAGTCGGTGGGCACGAAGCCGCTGCCGAGGAAGGGCAGCAGGATCAGCGGCATCGGCAGGTTGCTCGCCGTCTCGACGCTCTTGCTCACCTGGCCGAGCGCGACCGACAGCCACACGAGCGCAAACGTCACCACCAGCAGGAACCCGGCCGTGGCCAGCCACCCGCCGAGCCCGGCCGAGGGCCGGAAACCGACCAGCAGAGCCACGCCGATCACGATCGCCAGGGTGCACGCCGCCTGGATCACGCTGCCCAGCACGTGCCCGGTCAGCACCGAGACTCGGGCGATGTGCATGGTCCGGAACCGCGCGATCACGCCTTCGGTCATGTCCATGGCGACCGAGATCGCCGTGCCCTGGACGGTGGCCGTCACGGTCATCAGGATGATCGCCGGCGCCACGTAGTTCACGTACGCCTCGCGGCCGCCACCTCCGCCGAGCCCGGCGCCCATCGTGCCGCCGAAGACGTAGACGAACAGCAGCAGGAAGACCACGGGCATCCCGACGAGCATCAGCGTCATCGACGGGTAGCGCAGCATGTGCTTGAGGTTGCGGCGCAGCATCGTCGCCGAGTCGCGCAGCGGCTGGAACTTGAGGCCGGCGGGGGCCGGCGCGGTGAGAGTGCTCATCGGGTCGTCACCTTCTCGTGGGTGGTGTTCTCGGTCGCGGGGTTGCCGGTGAGGGCGAGGAAGACGTCGTCGAGGTCGGGGGTGTGCACGGACAGCTCGTCGACCTCGATGGCCTGGTCGTCGAGCCGCCCGATGAGGGCCTTGAGCGAGCGCAGGCTGCCGTCGCTGGGCACGCGCAAGGTGAGCGAGTCGTTGTCGCGCGCCGCGTCGTCGAGCGTGATCATGGCCGTGTCGAGGCCGCGCGGGTCGGCGAAGCGCAGGCGCACGTGGCCACCGGGGATGCGGCGCTTGAGCTCGTCGGAGGTGCCCTCGGCGACGATCCGGCCGTGGTCGAGCACCGCGATGCGGTCGGCCAGCTCGTCGGCCTCGTCGAGGTACTGCGTGGTCAGGAAGATCGTGACGCCGTCGGCCACCAGGCCGCGGACGATCTGCCACATGTTGCGGCGGCTGCGCGGGTCGAGACCGGTGGTCGGCTCGTCGAGGAAGATCAGCCGCGGGCTGCCGACGAGCGTCATCGCCAGGTCGAGCCGACGCCGCATACCGCCGGAGTACGTCGACGCCGGCTTCTTGCCCGCCTCGGTGAGGTCGAACTGCTCCAGCAGCTGCGCGGTGCGGCGGCGCCGGTCGGCCCGGCCGAGGTGGTTGAGATCCGCCATCAGCAGCAGGTTCTCCTCACCGGTGAGCAGGTTGTCCACGGCGGAGAACTGGCCGGTGACGCCGATCGCGGCACGCACCGCGTCGGGTTCGCGGACGAGGTCGTACCCGGCCACCCGCACGTCGCCGGCGTCGGCGTTGATCAGCGTGGACAGGATCTTCACGGCGGTGGTCTTGCCGGCGCCGTTCGCGCCGAGGAGCGAGAACACCGTGCCCTCTTCAACGGTGAGGTCGAGCCCGTCGAGCACGACGTGGTCGCCGTAGGACTTGCGCAGTCCGGTTGCGGCGATCGCCGGCCGGGAGTGGTTGCTGGTCATGGTTTCCCCTTCGCTGGAAAGAAAAAGTCAGGCGCGGCGGATGATCACGTCGCCGTACGAGGTGCGGCCGCGCACCTCGACGGTCTCGTCGGCTTCCTCGGGACGGGTGGCGTTCTCCATCAGGTTGCGCACGTGGCCGAACCCGGTCGTCACGGAAAGCCAGGCCGCGGTGCCCTCGGCGACGCCGATTTCCAGGTCCCCCATGGAGGTTTCGAGCGTCACCGCGCCGCGCACGATCTCGCCGAGGCGGATGAGACCGGCCGACGTCTTCGCGTCGACCCCGGCGCCCGCGTGCTCGACGGTGATGTCGCCGTTGGCCGACCGCACCCGCGCGTCGCCGCCGACGGAGGCGATCGTGGTCTCGCCGTTGGAGTTCTTGACCACCGCGGTGCCCTCGATCTCGCCGATCCGGATCTTGCCGGTGCCGGTGGAGATCTCGGCGTTGCCCGCGACGCCGTCGACGGTCACGTGACCGGCCGAAGTGGACAGGTGCAGCGGCCCGGTGCGGTCGACCCGCGCGTTGCCGGCCGAAGTCTTGAACCGGCTCTGGCCGAGGACGCCGGCGGTGCGGAAGTCGCCCGCCTGTAGCTCGGCGTTGACCGCGGACCCGGCGGGCAGCTCGATGGTCACGTCGACCGCGCGGGTCTTGCGGGAGAAGTCGAACGTGCGCTTCGGGCCGGTGACCGTGAGCGTGCCGTTGGTGTAGTCGACTCGGACCTGCTGCGCGGCCTTCACATCGGACTCGTCGTTCTCGTCGCTCGGGCGGACGTCGACGACGGTGGTCTGACGCTCGCTCGCGGTGATCTGCACGTCGCCGACGCTCAGGTCGACGGTGACGGAGATCGGGTCGGGGGTTTCGAATTCAGGCATGGCTGTCTCCACAACTTGTGTCGGTGAACCGTCCCCGCAGGTCAGGGACGTGAGGTGAAGTGGTGCGAAAAGGTGCTAGCGGACCCAGCCGGTGAAGCTCTGCTTCGTTCGCTTGCCGCTGCTCGGCGGCTCGACGCGCTGGTCGCGGTCGGTGCGCTGCAAGGCCGTGGCGGCCGCCCGGACGAGCCAGGCGTTGACGGAGCGCCCCTCCTTGCCCGCGGCCTCCTCGACGGCGGCCTTGAGCTGTTCGGGCAGGCGCACATTGATGCGTGCGGCGGGACCGTCTTCGGAGATGAGCAGCTCGCTCTCCGGAGCGGCGGCCGTGGTCGTGTCTTCGGCCGCGAGCTCGAGCGGCTCGGCCGGCGGCGTGGTCACGACGAACTGCGGATCGCGGCCACGCAGGCGCAGCTCCACGGAGCCCGGAGCCAGGTCGCGGGTGATCTCGTCGGCGGCGGCCGACAGCGCGTCCAGCAGCGTCATCCGGATCGCCGACTCGAGCGACCCGGTCAGCCGCTCGACCAGCTCACGCGACTCCTCGCCACCGGCTTCGGCCAGTGTGGCGAACTCTCGCCCGAGGTTGCTGACGTACGTGGTCAAGTCCATGGCACAACTATGGCACACGAATGGCACCATCGCAATGCCAAAGTGGCTCAGATGTGTGCCGAGGTGGCACCGCGTGGCACCCTGCTGGCTCACGGGCGAAATAAGCGCAGGTCAGGGCCGTTTTGACCCTGACCTGGATGTGGCACTTCCCCCAGAGCGGCGGCTAGGCCGACAGCCCGAACTTCCCCTTCCGGCTCAGATCGTCGACGTACGCGGCGGCGACGTGGGCGAAGTTCACCGACACGGTGTTGCCGTCGCGCGTCCGCACGGAGTGGACCCCGCCGTGCTTGAGCAGGTCAGGGATCTTCTCCTCCACGCCGGCGGATTCGTCGTTCGTGATGGGGAAGATCAGCGGTTCGCCGCCGGAGGTCAGGTGCAGGACGAGCGCGAGTTTCGGATCAGCCATGGCCCCATGCCACCAGCGCCCGATCACCGGCGGCAAGCGGGTTCGCGCACAGCAGAGCACTTCACCGGTCCGAGTAAGGCGCCTGCGAGGCGTCGGCTAGCGTTTCGTCGCGGAAACCCGACCTAGGGACGGACGATGCCGTACTCGTTCACGTTGTCACCCGCGGCGGTGGACCTGCTGCTGGAGCGGCAGGGTCTCGGCCGCACGCCGGCGCCGTTTTCGGTGGCGCACATCGGCATCACCGGCCAGGAACGCGCGGGCGTGCGCGACGCCGTGCTGCGCGACCTCGACAACCGGGGCCTGGTGCACCGCGGTTACCTCGACGACGATCTGGAGCTGGCGCTCACCACGTTCGCCCGAAGCCGCCTCGTCGTCACCGCGACAGCGCAGCTGGACGACGGGCAGCTGTTCGCGCGCGTCGCGTCCACCGGCGACCAGGCCGTGCTGGTGAGGCAGGACGACGGCATGTTGGTCTTCGAGCAGATCCGCCCGACCGGTCTCGTGCCGGCGCTGGTCGACCTGCTGCCGCCCGGGGCCGCTGCGCCCGGCCAGTCCGTGACGATCACGCGCCCGGCGAAGCAGCCCCGCCGGGACGGGTACGACCCGTTCGCCGCGTCGAACGCCCCGCGAAACCCGCAGCTCAGGTCCGTCGAGCGGATCTTCGAAAAGCCGCGGCTGCGGGTCGGGCAGTTCACGATCGGCGCGCAGCCGCCGCTCGTCTGGTTCGACACGGAGTTCGGCCGCTACCTGCTCAGCACCCGCGTCGCCGACGACGGGCAACGCTGGCTCACCTACGCGCCGGCCGACAACAACCGCCTCGCCCAGCAGCTGTTCACGCAGCTGGAGGCGTATTCCGCAAACGCCTGACCGCGGCCGTCGTCGTCAGTAGACTTCGGGTCATGACCTTGGTGGAGCCGGGACAGGTCGCCGGCCTGGACCCGAAGGCCGTCGCTGCCGCGGCGGCCGAGACGACGAAACTCGTGAACGCCGCGAAGTCGGGCAGCTTCACCATCTCCGGTGAAGCGCTCGAGGGCCTGCGCCAGGCGCTGTCCGACATGCTGACGCGCGTGGACCGGCTGACCGGTTCCACGGCCGCGCTGGACCAGGCCCCGCAGCTCGGGAGCCACCCGTACGGGCACGCGGTGGCGGCCCACGACCTCAAGGCCGCGTCGCAGGACGTCGGGTCCGTCCGGTCGGCGCTGGGGCAGTTCCGCGACGTGCTGACGCAGGCCGACGAGGCGCTGGCCCGCGCCGGCGGCGTCTACCGCACCGGTGAGGACAGCGCCGTCGACGCGCACGCCGCCCACAAGACGGGGGACCTCGCATGACCGCGCCGCAGCCGGGGCTCGAGCCGTCCGACGCCGACTACCTCGGCCACACCCACGAGCAGCTCCAGCAGTTCGTGACCACGAACCTCGACGTGAAGCAGGTCGCCGACGTCTCCGCGGCCTACACCGAGGTCACCAAGGCCTTCGACGACTTCGCGACGCAGCTGACCGAGGCCGTCAACAAGTCCAAGGGCTCGTGGGAGGGCAGCGCGGCCGACAGCGCGCAGGCCTACTTCGCCACGCTTGGCTCGTGGGCCGACGCCACGGCGCAGAACGCGAAGCTCGCCGCGCAGACCGTCGACGACCAGGGCACGGCCGCGCAGAACGCGCGCAATGCGATGACCGAGCCGATCCCGTTCGACTGGACCGACGAGATGGCGCACTGGACGTCGGCCGGCCCGTTCGACCTCGGCGACACCGTCGACCAGTCGCTGAAGAAGCAGCAGGCCAGCCAGTCGGCTCACGAGCAGGCCGCGCAAACGATGTCGGACTACGACCACTCGCTGTACTCGGCCGCGTCGAAGCAACCGGTGTTCGCGGACCCGCCGAAGTTCGGCACGGGCAGCGTGACCACGGCCTCGGCCGTCCTCCCCGCGGCCGCGACCTCCACCGACCACCACGGCGGCGGTGGTTCCGACTCCGGCGGCCAGGTTTCGGCCGCGCCGAGCCAGATCACGGGCTCCGGCCACGTGCCGCCCGCCCCGAACGCCGCCACCACGGCGTCGAGCTTCGAGCCCGCGGCGGGCCAGCAGCAGGCCGGTGCCGCGGGTGCTTCGGGCGCCGGCGGGATGCCCATGGGCGCGATGCCGATGGGCGGCGGCATGGGCGCTGGTGGTGGCGGCGGCTTCGGCGCCGACGAGGAGTACCAGTCCAAGTTCAGCCGCGGCGGCGGCTTCGGCCCGGGCGAAGGCGCCGCGCCGGGCGGTGCGGGTGGCCTCAGCGGCGCGCCCGCGCGGGCCGGCATGGGCATGGGGATGGGTGGCGGTGCCGCTCGCTACGAAGAGGACGAAGCGGACGGCGCGCGCTTCTTCTCCCATGTGGACGAAGACGACGAGTACGGCGCCGACCTGCGTGCCGCTCCGCCGGTGATCGGGGAGTAGCTCTGGCTGTACGAAAAGGGCCCCTCGCGTTCGAGGGGCCCTTTTCGTACTGAGTCTCAGTAGCGGTAGAACTTCTCCGCCCGGCCTTGCCGCACCAGCTTCAGCCACTGCAGGAACGCCTTCGGATCGCGCTTCACGCCCACGAAGTACAGGCCGAAGCGGATCACTTCCAACGCGCCGATCTTGCGCATGCCCGGCTGCGAGAGCAGGTAGCCGCGGTTGCGGTAGGTGTAGTAGCGCTTGACCTCGTTCTCGGGGTCCTGCGCGTGGAACCTCCCGCCCAGCATGGGTTTGAACTCGTCCGAGCCGTCGGGGTGCAGGTAGGTCGTGCGCAGCGACGTGCCGAACGGCAGGCCCGAGCGCACGAGCCGGCGGTGCAGCTCCACCTCGTCGCCGCGGAAGAACAGGCGCAGGTCCGGCACACCCGTGACGTCCAAAGTGGACGCGCGGAACAACGCGCCGTTCATGAGCGACGCGATGCCCGGCAGGAAGTCCGTGCCCAGCTCCGCCGACGAGCGCTTCCACGTGAGCCCGCGCCGCAACGGGAACGCGAGCTTGGCCGGCGCGTTGATGTTCGCCACCACCGGCGAGATCTCCGCGAGGCCGCGCTTTTCCGCTTCCTCCAACAGGATCTGCAGCACGTGCTCGTCGGCGGGACGGCCGTCGTCGTCGGCGAGCCAGACCCACTCGGCGCCGAGGGCGAGTGCGTGGAGCATGCCGAGCGCGAACCCGCCCGCGCCGCCGAGGTTCCGGTGCGAAGGCAGGTACGTGTAGGGCAGCGGGTACGCCTCGACGACGTCCCGCGCCGACTGGTCCGGACCGTTGTCGACCACCACGAGGTGGTCGACCGGCCGCGTCTGCGCGGCGATGATCTTCAGCGAGTCCGCGAGCAGCTCACGACGGTGGCGCGTCACCACCACGCCGACGACGGCGCCCTCGGGCAGCTGCTGGGTCTCGCTGGTCATCATTCCCCGCCGTTCTTCGTGCCCACGGGCTCGATGCCGAGCCGCTCCAGGCCTTCCTGGCTCATGTTCTCGAACGGGTCGCGGCCCTTGTAGCCGGTGAGGACCTCGCGCAGCGAACCCTGCTGCTTGACCTTGCCCTCGTCCATCCAGATCGCGGAGTCGCAGAGCTCGAAGAGGAACTCATCGGAGTGGCTCGCGAAGACCAGGATGCCGGAGCGCTTCACCAGGTCCTTGAGGCGGTCGCGGGCCTTGTTGAGGAACGCCGCGTCGACCGCGCCGATGCCCTCGTCGAGGATCAGGATCTCGGGGTCGATCGAGGTGACGACACCCAGCGCCAGGCGCACGCGCATGCCTGTGGAGTACGTGCGCAGCGGCATCTGCAGGTAGTCGCCGAGCTCGGTGAACTCCGCGATGTCGTCGACCCGCTTCTCCATCTCCTTGGCGGTCATGCCGAGGAAGAGGCCGCGGATGATGATGTTCTCGACGCCGGAGATCTCCGGGTCCATGCCGATGCCGAGGTCGAAGACCGGGGCGATCTTGCCGGTGATCCGGGCCGCACCGCGGGTGGGCTCGTAGATGCCGGCGAGCAGGCGCAGCAGCGTGGACTTGCCGGCGCCGTTGTGGCCGACCAGGCCCACGCGGTCGCCGTCGCGCAGCTTCAGGGTCACGTCGTGCAGCGCCTCGATGATCGGCACCTTCTGGTCCGTGCCGATCTTGCCGCCGACCTTGCCCAGCACGCGCTTCTTCATCGACCGCGTCTTGGCGTCGAAGATCGGGAAGTCGACGTACGCGTTGTGAACGTCAATGCTGACCATGTGTCACACCCAATACGAGACGCGAGAGCGGTAATTGCGCATGGCGACGAGCGCGAGCGCCCAGCCGACGATCGTGAGCCCGCCGACGACGGCCCAGCTGGTCCAGCTCACGGCTTCCCCGAGTAGTGGGGCCCGGGTCACCTGCATGTAGTGGTACAGCGGGTTCGCCTTGATGAACGGCAACGCCCAGGACACGCTGTCGCGCGCGCCACCGGCCTCGAGCTGGTCGACCGGCCAGACGATCGGCGTTGCGTAGAACAGCAGCTGGATCAGGGAGTTGATCACCTGCGGGATGTCGCGGAAGCGCGTCGAGATGATCCCGAGCAGCAGCGCGGCCCAGCACGCGGTGAGTCCCAGCAGCAGGAAGCCTGGAATGGCGAGGAAGATGTTCCAGCTCAGGCCCGGGTGGCAGAACTTGTCCGGGACGCACGCGCCGGTCTTGGTGCCGAGCGAGTACTTGTCGTCGAGCGCGCCGAAGAAGATGATCAGCAGCACGAAGTACACGATCATGTTGTGCGCCAGCAGCAGCGTCTGGCGCCACACGGTGCGCAGCACGTAGACGCTCAGCGGCGCGGGGAGCTGCTTGATCATCCCCTCGTTCGCGATGAACGTCTCCATGCCCTCGGACAGGCAGCCCTGGATGAAGCCCCAGATGATGAACCCGGTGGAGATGTAGGGCAGGAACACCTGGATGGGCAGGTTGAACAGCTGTGAGTACAGCAGGCCCAGCCCCAGCGCGATGACCGCCTGGCTGATCGTGATCCAGAAGGGGCCGATCACCGACCGGCGGTAGCGCTGTTTGATGTCCTGCCAGCCCAGGTGGGTCCACAGCTGGCGAGCTGCGAGACCCTCCTTGATGTCGGCGATCGCCCTGGAGAACGTCTTGCGGTCCGACGCAGGTGGTAACGGCATCGAGACCTCGGGTTCGGCTACGTGAACCGTGCTGGTGGCATGCACGTGGACGAGGGTACCGATCGGAGGTCTCGTCCTCGGGACGCCCCGGCCCAGGCGTGCGCCGGACCTGTCGATGCCGCACCGGACACGCGGTGTGTCCTGGTAGTTTCTTACTCCATGACTGCTGCTCTCGGTGCGGCGAGCCTGATGGTCGATCTCCTCGCGGCGTACGCCGATCGTCCCGACCCCAAGTCGGTCGCGGTCGTCGGCAACCAGCCCCTGGACCCGGACTCGGCTCGGGCCAAGGCCGTGGACGACTGCGATCTCGTGATCCGCGTCAACGGTTTCGTCGTCGACGAGCCGGAAGGCCCGGAGGTGACCGGGCGCAAGGTCCACGCCGTGGTCTTCAACCGCGCCGTGCGGGCCACTCGCCACGTTTTCCGGGACTACCGCAGCAGGCTGTACCTGCTGGTGGAGCCGGGCCGGCTGCACTGGGAACCGGAGGCGCTGCCGGGCTGGTGGCCCGCTGACCTGGGGTTCGTGCCGGTGCCCAACCGTGAGGTCGTGTTGCCGTTGTCCGACGCGCTCGGCCTGCCGACGCGCACCGAGTCGACCTGGTCGACCACGGGCACGCTCGCGGCGTGGATCGCGCGCACGTCGTTCCCCGACGCGCAGCTGGTCCTCACCGGGTTCTCCTTCATCGACAACCCGAACCAGACTTCGTGGGAGCACGCTGCCGGCGATTCCTGCATCGTGGGTCCCGAGCATCAGATCGCCGCCGAGGGCAGGCTGCTGGACACGTGGACCCGGACCGGCGACACCGTTCTGCTGCGCTGACCCAGTTTTCCGAATCCCGAAGGAACCGTCCCCATGGCAGTCCAGAAACTCCGCTCCGGCCTGTTCAACCGGATCGCCCGGCTCATCGACTTCCGCATCGAAGAGCGGATGCGCGAGACCGTTCGCGACCTGAACCACCGCGTCAACGACCTCGAGCACGCGACCGCCGACCACCGGCGCCGGCTCGACGCCGCGGAGTCGGGCCTCGAGCACGCCCGCGGCGACCTGCTCTGGACCCGCGCCGAGCTCGACCGGATCATCCCCCACATCGCCGCGCAGGAGGCGCAGCTCGAGACGCTGCGGGAGTCGATGGCACTCGTGCCGCGCGCCGACAGCGCCGAGATCGCCGAGTCGCGGTCGCTGATCGAGGAGATCCAGCGCCAGCACGCGCAGATCCGCGTCCGGCTCGCCGGCATCGCGCGGTACGAGGACCGGCTGCGCCGCCTCGAGGACAACCGCCTGGCGCCGTCGGCCCAGTGAGCCCGCTCGCGGCTCGCGAGGCCACCGAGGCCGACGCCGAGCTGCTGCTGGCCTGGCGAAACGACCTGCGCACGCGGGAGGCGTCGCGGTCAAGTGGTGTGATCGAGCTAGCTGACCACTTGCGGTGGCTGCGCGGCGTGCTGGCTTCGCCGGATCGGCTCCTGCTGGTCGTTTCCGACGACGACGGGCCCGTGGGCACCGTGCGGTTCGACCGGGAACGACCGGGGGAGTGGGAAGTCAGCATCACGCTTGCTCCGGCGAGCCGTGGGCGGGGACTTTCCCTCGCTGTGCTCACGCTCGGCGAACGCGTGCTCATCGAGCGTGAGGCGGTGAGTGCGATCCTCGCCGCCGTGCACCAGGACAACGCGGCTTCGGCGGCGTTGTTCGAGCGCGCCGGGTACGTCGAGTCGGCGCCCGCCGAGAACGGCTTCCGGTGGCTGCGCAAGACTCGGGGGTGACCCGCACGCGCACCACCGGGAGGACGCCACCCATGTCCGAAGTCCGCATCGGCGCCCACACGCTCGGCCCGGACCGGCCGCCGTTCGTCATCGCCGAGATGTCCGGCAACCACAACGGCGACCTCGACCGCGCTCTCGCGATCGTCGATACCATCGCCGATGCCGGCGCGCAGGCGGTGAAGCTCCAGACCTACCGCCCCGACACGATCACGATCGACGTCGACGGCCCCGCCTTCCGCATCGGCGACGGGCATTCCTTGTGGGGCGGGGAAAACCTGTACAAGCTGTACGAAAAGGCCCACACCCCGTGGGAATGGCACGAACCCATTTTCGAGCGCGCCCGCGCGCGCGGCCTGGAGGCGTTCTCCAGCCCGTTCGACCCGACGGCCGTGGAGCTGCTGGAATCGCTCGAGGTGCCCGCGTACAAGATCGCGTCTTCCGAGATCGTCGACCTGCCGCTGGTTGACTTGTGCGCCCGCACCGGCAAGCCGCTCGTCATCTCGACGGGCATGGCGAGCATCGCGGAGATCGACGCCGCCGTCCGCACCGCCCGCGACGCCGGCAACGACCAGCTCATCGTTCTCGGCTGCACCGCCAGCTACCCGGCCTCGCCGTCCGAAAGCAACCTGCGCGGCCTGCCGGTGCTCGCCGGCGTCACGGGCACGCTCGTCGGCCTGTCCGACCACACGCCGGGCATCGGCGCGCCGCTGGCCGCCGTCGCGCTGGGCGCGGTGGCGATCGAGAAGCACGTGACGCTCGCTCGCGCCGACGGTGGTGTGGACTCGGAGTTCTCGCTGGAGCCCGCCGAGCTGGCCGCGCTGGTGACCGAGAGCCACCGCGCGTGGGAGGCCCTCGGCCGCCCGGTGATCGGCCCGCGCGAGAGTGAGCAGGAAGGCCTTCGCCTGCGCCGCTCGTTGTACGTCGTGGCAGACGTTCGCGCGGGCGACGAGGTGACCTCGTCGAACGTCCGGTCCATCCGCCCGGCCGGGGGCCTGGCGCCGGCCGAGATCACGACGGTGCTGGGCCGCACCTTCCGCGTCGACGCCGCAAAAGGCACGGCTTTGACCTGGGACCTGATCTAGTCTCGGCCGCATGGCACGAGCGAAGTCGCGCAAGGCGTTGCTGACCGTCCTCGGCGTCCTCGGGGCGATCCCCGTCGCCAGCGGCCTGATCGGGATTTTGGGCGGCCCCGAACGCGCCCCGGGCGGCGCCCCCGCCGCGCCCAGCGTCGACAGCGAATACCGCTTCGTCAACACGTTCTGGACCGCGGCGGGCCTCGCGCTCTGGTGGTCGCTCCGTCACCCGGAAAAACGCGCGGCGACCACCCGCGTTGTCCTCGGCACCGCGGCCGTTGGCGGGGTCCCGCGGCTGATCTCGGCTCGGCGGGTGGGCGCGCCCCACCCGGTGTTCCGCGCGGCGATCGTGCTGGAGCTGGTGGTGGTGCCGTTGGTGCTGGTGTGGCACGCGGTGGTGGTGCGCGGTGAGGGTCAGACCCCGAAGAAGCTCCGCACCCCGTCCACAACCCGGCCCACATCCGCGTCCGTCAGGGACGGGAAGAGCGGCAGCGACAGCTCCTGCTCGTAGTACGCCTCGGCGTTCGGGCACAGGCCGCGGCGGTAGCCGAGGTCCTCGAAGACCGGGTGCCAGTAGGCGGGGATGTAGTTGACCTGCACGCCGATGCCCAGCCCGCGCAGGTGGTCGAACAGCGCGCGGCGGCGGCCGTCGAGGACGCGCAGCGGGTAGAGGTGCCAGACGGGGTCGGCGCCGGGCCGCGAGGGCGGGGTGAGGACTCCGCCGACGTCGGCCAGAGCCCCGTTGTAGCGCGCGTGGATCTCGGCGCGGCGCTTCTTGAACTCGGCCAAGCGGGTGAGCTGGCTGCTGCCCAGGGCGCACAGGACGTCGGGCAGGCGGTAGTTCAGGCCGAACTCGTGCACCTCCTGGTGCCAGCCACCCTCGTCCGGGTAGCGCTGCAGGGCCTTGTCGCGCACGAGGCCGTGGTTGCGGAAGGCCTGGGCGCGGCCGAGCAGCTCCGGCGACGCGGTCACGACGGCGCCACCTTCGGCCGTCGTGAGGTTCTTGGTCGGGAAGAACGAGAACGTGGTCAGGTCGGCGAGCGAGCCGACCGGGCGGCCCTGCCAGCTGCCGCCCACGGAGTGCGCCGCGTCTTCCAGCAGCAGTGCGCCCGCGTTGTGCGCGACCTCGGCCAGCGCGTCGAGCTCGGCGGGGTGGCCGGCGTAGTCGACGGCGGCCACGACCTTCGTGCGGTCGGTCACGAGAGCCGCCGCGGCCTCGACGGCTAGGTTGCCGGTGTCCGGCTCGACGTCGGCGAAGACCACCTTCGCGCCGTGCAGCGCGGCGGTGGCGGCGGTGGCGACGAACGTCATCGGCGACGCCACGACCTCGTCACCAGGCTTGATCGCGGCGGCCGCGTACGCGACGTGCAGCGCCGCCGTGCCCGAAGTGACGACAACGGCCGGGGTCCCGCCGGTGTGCAGAGCGAGGTCGGCCTCGAACCGCGCGACGGCGGGACCGGTCGTGAGCCAGTCGCCGCGCAGGACCTCGGTGACGGCGGCGATGTCCTCGTCGGTCACGGACTGGCGGCCGTACGGGAGAAACTCCGCCGACGTGCTCTTTCCCGCGGAGGCGGCGTCGGACTCAGCCATACTGCTCGACCAGCTTGCGAAGTTCGTCCGCTTCGAGCCACAGGTCGTTGGTGTCCGAGCGGTACGCGAACCCTTCGGGCATCGGCTTGCCGTCGGCGGGCGCCTCGTAGCCCCAGCCCGCCAGGTGCGGCTGCACGACGTACCGGTCCGGCAGCTGAACGGTCCGGCGCGCGTCGTCGGGCGCGATCATCTCCTCGTGCAGCTTCTCGCCCGGGCGCACGCCCACCTCGTGCATCGGCGAACCCGGCGCGATGGCCTGCGCGAGGTCGACGAGCCGCATGCTCGGGATCCGCGGCACGTACAGCTCACCGCCGTGCATCTGGTCGAACGAGTCCACCACGAACTGCACGGCCTGCGGCAGCGTGATCCAGAACCGCGTCATGTCCTTGTGCGTGATCGGCAGCGACTCGCCCTGCTCGGCGAGCTTGCGGAAGAACGGGATCACGCTGCCGCGCGAGCCCATCACGTTGCCGTAGCGCACCACGGAGAACCGCGTGACGTGCGCGGCCGCGTAGTGGTTGCCGCTGATGAACATGCGGTCGGCGCACAGCTTGGTGGCGCCGTAGAGGTTGATCGGGCTCGACGCCTTGTCGGTCGACAGCGCGACGACCTTCTTCACGCCGGTGTCGATCGCGGCCTCGATGACGTTCTGCGAGCCCATCACGTTGGTCTGGACGAACTCGAACGGGTTGTACTCACCCGTGTCCACCTGCTTGAGCGCCGCGGCGTGCACGACGTAGTCGACGCCGTGCATGGCGCGCTCGAGGCGGCGGCGGTCGCGGACGTCACCGATGAACCAGCGCAGCCGCGGGTCGTCGTTGAACAGTTGTCGCGCTTCGTACTGCTTCAGCTCATCGCGGGAGAGCACGACCAGGCGGCTGGGGTTCAACTCCGCCAGGGCGTAGGTGATGAACGCCTTGCCAAATGAGCCGGTCCCGCCGGTGAGCAGGATGCTGGAGCCATCCAGCTCGGACATCGACGACCTCCGCGGTTGGGGTTCTTGGTTCTGGCGCGTTGCCGCAGGCCATCATGTCACCCATGCGTGAAGGCCTCGGCGTCAACGCCGTGATCCAGGCCCGGTCCTCCTCGACGCGCCTGCCGGGCAAGGTGCTGCGGCCCCTGGCCGGGCGCAGTGTCCTCGGCTGGGTCGTCCGCGCGGCGGCGGCCGCTCCCGGTGTGGACCAGGTCGTCGTCGCCACCTCGGACGCGGCCGACGACGACGCGGTCGCCGAGGAGGCCGTGCGCTGCGGGGCTCTGGTCGCGCGCGGGCCGCTGGATGACGTCGTGGCGCGCTTCGGCGTGTCCCTGGCCGCCTACCCGGCCGACGCCGTGGTCCGGCTCACCGCCGACTGCCCGCTGCTCGACCCCGCTTTGATCGGCCGGCTGGCGGCGGTTTGGCGCGCGGAACCGTCGCTGGACTACGTGAGCACGACGCTCGTGCGGACGCTGCCGCGGGGCTTCGACGCGGAGTTGGTGCGGGCCTCGGTGCTCGCCGAGCAGGTCGAGATTGCCGAGGGCCCGGACCGCGAGCACGTGACGTCGGCGATCTACCGGCAGCCCTCGCGGTACTCGTGCACGGGCATTGTGGTGAGCCCGGCCGCCGACGACCTGCGCGTCACCCTCGACACCCCGGAGGACTGGGAGCTTCTCTCGGCCGTTGTTTCGGTTCTGGGTGATCAGCCCGCGTCCTGGCGTTCGGTGGTTTCGCTGCTGCGCTCCCGGCCGGATCTGGTGGCTTTGAACGCGCACGTCGAGCAGAAGAAGCTCGGCCAGTGAAGCTCCTGCTCCGCGCCGACGCGTCCGCGGTGATCGGCGCGGGCCACATCGCGCGCGTCGTGGCGTACGCCGAGCGCGCCGTCGCTCGCGGCTGGGACGTCTCTTTCGCGGGCACGACCGACAACGCTGAGTGGCTCGCCTCCCGTTTCGACGCGCTTTCGGTGCCGGTTTTGCCGGTTTCTGACTGGGCTTCCTTGGCCGCCGGCTTCGACGCGGTCCTCGTGGACCACTACGCGCTGGGCGACGTGCGCGCCGAGGTCAACGCCGCGGACGCGCTGCTCGTGTCCCTTGAGGACGACACCTTCGGTCGCCGGCCCGCGGATGTTGTGGTGGACGCCGGGTTCACGCCTTCGCCCCGCCCTTCGGATGGTTCGGGCGTGCTGCTGCGGGGCGTCGAATACACGGCGTTGCGCTCGGGGGTCTTGGCTGCTCGGGCCCGCCGCTCCGCTGTTGCTTCCCCCTCGCCCCATGTCACGGTCGTCTTGGGCGGCGGCGCCGAATGGTCGGGGACGGTCAGCCTGCTGCTCCGCGCCCTCGCCGCCACTGGGCTGCCCTTCTCCGCCGACGCTCTCGTCCGCGGCGAGCCGACTTTGCCGGTTCTGTCGGATGGCCAGTCCATCCGAGTCGCGGCCCCGCACCCGGGCCTGATCGACCTCCTTGCCACCACCGACGTCGCCATCAGCGCCACCGGCGTCACCTTCCTGGAACTCTGCTGCCTCGGCATCCCGACGGCGGCGGTGCAGCTCGTGGACAACCAGGCGCCCGGCTACCGGGCCGCCGTGGACCTCGGCCTGGCAGTGGGCCTGGGCGACGCCGGTTCTCTGGCGGATCGGCTGCCTGCCGTGGTTTCCGCACTGGGTTCGCTGCTGTCGGACGCCGGCTTGCGGTCCTCTTTGTCCTCGGCCGCCGCGTCCACTGTGGATGGACTCGGCGCGGACCGGGTCCTGGATGTCATCGCTTCGAGCTGAGGGGGATTCGACGGATTTCTCAGGCGTTTTCGGCACTGAGCACGCCTCGCCGCAGGACATCGACTGGGCGGCGGTGGAAGCCGCCTTGGGTACCGCGCTGCCCGCCGACTACCGCGCCTACGCCGACACCTATCCGGCCCTGTACCTGGACAAGCTGATCACCATCCGGCACCCGCTGGCCGTGAGCGAGTGGGCGAAACTCGTCGAGGGCGCGAAGCCGGTGCTCGAGCCGTTCGCCTACGGGCGCAGCCAGGTTCCCGACGCCGTGCCGTACCCACTGTTCCCCGAACCGGGCGGCCTGCTGCCCTGGGGGTACGACGACTACTTCTGGCGGACCGCCGGCTCGCCCGAGGAGTGGACCGTGCTCATCTTCGACAATGGCGAGTGGTGGGAGTTCCCGCGCGGCTTCGGCGCGCTGTGGATCGAATGGGCCGGCGGGCGGATCACCACTGCGCCGCTGGGCCGGGAAGACGTCCTGCTGCCCGGGTTTTCCGTCGAGCGCGTGGGTGATTGAGGACCGAACCTGTCCTCAAGGGGTTTTAGCGTTTTCGGCATGACTCTCACCCCGTTCCGCGTCAACGTCCCGCAAGCCGACCTCGACGACCTGCACGAACGGCTCGCCCGGACGCGCTGGCCGGACCAGCCCGAGGGCGTCGGGTGGGAGCTGGGGATTCCGGTGGACGAGGTGAAGGACCTGGCCGAGCACTGGCGCCTGCGGTTCGACTGGCGGGCGGCCGAGGAGCGGATCAACGCGTTCCCGCAGTTCACCACCACCATCGACGGCGAGAACGTGCACTTCCTCCACGTCCGCTCGCCCGAGGAGGGGGCCACGCCGCTGCTGCTGACGCACGGCTGGCCCGGGTCGATCGTGGAGTTCCTCGACGTGATCGGACCGCTCGCCGACCCGCGCGCGTACGGCGGGGACCCCCGCGACGCGTTCCACGTGGTCGTCCCGTCGATCCCCGGCTTCGGCTTCTCCGGACCGACGCGCGACCGCGCCTGGGGCCCGGCCCGCGGGGCGCGCGCCTGGGCTTCGCTGATGACCACCCTCGGCTACGACCGCTTCGGCACCCACGGCGGCGACTGGGGCGCGTTGATCTCCCGCGAGCTCGGCGTGCAGTTCCCTTCGCGGGTGCTCGGGGTGCACGTCACCATGCTGCCCACCGCCGTCGCCCGCTCGGAGTCGGACTTGGAGGGCTTGACCGGCGCCGAACTCTCGCTGGCCGAACGGTCGTTGGAGAAGTCCCGCGCCTTCCAACACACCGGAACCGGCTACGCGATCATCCAGTCGACCAAGCCGCAAACGCTTGCGTACGGCCTCACCGACTCACCCGCCGGCCAACTCGCGTGGATCGCGGAAAAGTTCCGCTCCTTCTCCAACACCACCCACGACCTCATCGACCGCGACGACCTCCTCACCGACGTCGCCGTCTACTGGTTCACCGCCACGGCCAACTCGTCCGCCCGCATCTACGCCGCGTTGGAGGGTCCGTGGGGCGCGCCCCTCCCCGTTTCCACGGTCCCCACCGGCGTCGCGGTGTTTCCCGACGACATCGGCCTGCCCCTCCGCCCCCTCGCCGAACGCACCGACAACATCGCCCACTGGTCCGAGTTCCCGGCCGGCGGCCACTTCCCGGCCCTCGAACAACCGGACGCGCTGAGCGGTGACATCCGGAAGTTCTTCGGGAGCTTGTGAACTTGGGGGTGTGAACGGTCCCTTCGCGCTCAGTCGACGACGCGAGGGGACCGTTCGCGTCCGTGCCGCGGCGCGAGGGGACCTTTCGCGTTCACGAGGCGGCGCGACGGGACCGTTCGTGCTCGCCGGCGTGAACGGTCCCTTCGTGCTCGGTCGCCAGCGCGACTGGACCGTTCGCACCTACTCGGCGGCGCGAAGGGACGGTTCGCACCGGTGCCGCGGCGTGAGGGGACCGTTGGCGGTCACGCCGCGGCACGACTGGACCTTTCGCGGTCAGGTGGCGGCACGACTGGACCTTTCGCGGTCAGGTGGCGGCACGAGGGGACCACTCGCGCTCGCCGGCGGGAACGGTCCCCTCGTGCTCGATTGCCAGCGCGACTGGACCGTTCGCGCCCACCTGGCGGCGCGAGGGGACGGTTCATGTCCGGGTGGCGCGGCGGCGAGGAGACCGTTCGTGCGGGCGGCTGGGCGTGGAAGGACCGTTCGCGCTCGGTCCCGGCACGAAAGGACCGTTCGCGCTGCGGCGCCGGTTCGGGCGGACCGTTCGCGGCCGCCCACGGGATGAGAGGACCGTTCGTGCTCCGGCAGCGGAGCGGGGGGACCGTTCGCGGCTATGCGGCGGCGCGCTGGGACCGTTCGCGCCCACCGGTATGACCGGCCCCTTCGCGCTTGGTCGACGGCGCGACCGGACCGTTCGCACTCAGTCGACGGCGCGACCGGACCGTTCGCACTCAATCGGCGGTGCGAAGGGAGCGTTCGCACCGAGTTGGCGGCGCGAGGGGACCGGTCGCGGCCGCCCGCGCGGCATGAGGGGACCGGTCGCGCTCCGGCAGTGGTGCGAGAGGACCGGTCGCGCGCGAGCGAGGGCACGAAGGGATCGCTCGCGACCACAACCAACCCGACCAACCAACCCAGCCAACCCGACCAACCGCGAAAAGCCCACTCACCCCAAAACAGCAAGAAGGGACCGTTCACACGCCACCCAGCGCACGAACGATCCCCTCATCACCAACGCCTCAGCGCGTCGAGCAAGACCTCAAGACCCTCAAAACCTCACAAATACTGCCCAGTCCCACTGATCCCAGGCCTCTGCCCCTCAGCACCAGGACCACCCGGCATCACCGCACCCGACGACCCCGCCGGTAACCCCCGGCGCATCTGCTCCAGCTGCACCCGCGCCGCCATCTGCTGGGCGAACAGGGCCGTCTGGATGCCGTGGAACAGCCCCTCCAGCCACCCCACCAGCTGGGCCTGCGCGATCCGCAGCTCGGCGTCCGACGGAGTCGAGTCGTCCGCGAAGGGGTGCACCAGGCGCTCCAGTTCCTCGCGCAGCTCGGGCGCCAGGGCCTCCTGCAGCTCGCGCACCGAGTTCTGGTGGATCTCGCGCACCCGGTTTCGGCTGGCGTCGTCCAGCGGGGCCGCGCGGACTTCCTCCAGTAGCTGCTTGATCATCGTCCCGATGCGCATCACCTTGGCGGGCTCTTCGATCAGCTCACCGACGGCCTCGTCGGCATCGCCGTCAGGCACGGTGGAGCCGACCGGGACCCCGTCGGGGCCGACGACCACCACGTGGGGGGTCGACTCGGCGTCGGAAGTCTGCCGGAAGTTCGGCTCGCTCATGGGCTCCATCCCAATCAGAATCGCTGGCGGTCGTGTCCGAGCCTAGCGCCATCCGCGGCCCCGGACCCAACCCCGCGGTAACCGCTAAACCGCACGTCCGTACGGTGTCACCATGGCGTTCGACGTCGCTCGTATCCGTGGGTTGTTCCCCGCGCTGGGTGACGGCTGGATTCACTTCGACGGCGCCGCCGGAATGCTGGTCCCGGAACAGGTCGCTTCGGCCGTTTCGACGGCCATGCGTGCCCCGGTGTCCGGGCCGGGGGGAGCGTTTCCGGCCTCACAGCGTGCGGAGAGCATTGTCACCGCGGCCAGGCGAGCAGTGGCAGATCTGGTCGGGGCGGACCCGGCTGCCGTCGTGCTCGGGCCGAGTGCGCCGGTGATGCTGAGGCGCCTCGTCGACGCGCTGGCGGAGCGCTGGACGATCGGCGACGAGGTCGTCGTGTCCCGGCTCGACGAAGAGGCGAACCTCGCGCCGTGGCAGCGCGCCGCGAAGCGTGTGGGCGCGGTCGTGCGCTGGGGTGAGATCGACATCGAGACGTGCGAGCTGCCCGCGTGGCAGTACGAGAACCTCGTGTCCGCCCGCACCAAAGCCGTCACGGTCACGCTCGCGTCCGGCTCGGTCGGCACGCGACCCGACGTTCCGACGGTGATCGAGTTCGCCAAGCGCGTCGGCGCGCTCGTGGTGGTGGACGCGACGTACGCGGCCCCCTTCGTGCCCCTCGACCTCGCCGAGCTGGGCGCCGACGTCATGGTCGTCTCCGCACAGGCGTGGGGCGGCCCGTCGGTGGGCGCGCTCGTGTTCCGCGATCCCGAGATGCTCGAACGCATCCCGTCCGCCTCGCTCGACCCGGCCGCCCGCGGCGCCGCGCGCCTCGAGCTCGGCCCCCACGCGTACCCGCTGCTGGCCGGACTCGTCGCCTCGATCGACTACCTCGCCGGCCTCGACGACGCCGCGTCCGGCTCGCGCCGCGAAAGACTCGTGACGTCCCTCGGCTCCGCCAAGTCGTACCACGCTGGCCTGCTCGCGCAGCTGTCCACGGAGCTCCGCTCGCTGCGGCACGTGATGGTGATCGGCGACGCGATGCGCCGCATCCCCGCGCTCGCGTTCGCCGTGCAGGGCAAGAAATCGCCGGAAGTCGCGGAGTACCTGGCGTCGCAAGGCCTATGCGCCTTCGCCGACGACGGATCGGCCGGCGTGTTCGCGTCGCTCGGCGTCGGCGAGGTGGGTGGCGCGGTGCGCATCGGGCTCGCGCACTACTCCAACGTCTTCGAGATCAACCAGCTCGTGCGCGTCCTGGAAGAGCTGCGCTGACGACCAGCGCAGCTCCCCGGCTCAGGACTTCGCGGTCAGCAGGATCTTCCCGAACACGTCGCCGTCTTCCAGCATCCGGTGCGCGGAAGCGGCCTCGGCCATCGGCACGACCTGGCCGATGATCGGCTTCACGGACCCGTTCTCCACCAGCGGCCACAGGCGTTCACGCACGTCGGCGACGATCGCGGCCTTCTGGTCCAGCGGGCGGAACCGCAACCCGGCGGCGAACACGCTCGCGCGCTTGCCCAGCAGGCTGCCGATGTTCAGCTCGCCCTTGATCCCGCCCTGCATGCCGATGATCACGAGCCGGCCGTCGGTGCGCAGTGCGTCGACGTTGCGCTGCAGGTACTTCGCGCCCATGTTGTCGAGGATGACGTCGGCGCCCTTGGCCTCGGCCCGCAGGACCTCGACGAAGTCCTGCTCCTTGTAGTTGATCGTGATGTCGGCGCCGAGCTGGCGGCAGCGTTCCAGTCGCTCGGGCGAACCGGCGGTGACGGCGACGGTCGCGCCCAGCGCCTTGCCGACCTGGATCGCGTGGGTGCCGATGCCGCCCGCGCCGCCGTGGACCAGCAGCGTCTGGCCTTCGGCGAGCTTCGCGTGCATCACGACGTTGGCCCACACCGTGCACGCGACTTCCGGCAGCCCGGCCGCCGCGAGCAGCTCGACCTCACCGGGCACGGGCAGGAGCTGGCCGGCGGGCACGACCACGCGCTCGGCGTAGCCACCGCCCGCGAGCAGCGCGCACACCTCGTCGCCGACCTGCCAGCCTTCGACGCCCTCGCCCAGCTCCGCGATCGTGCCGGAGCACTCGAGGCCGATGGTCTCGCTCGACCCGGGCGGTGGCGGGTAGTTGCCCTGGCGCTGCAGCAGGTCCGCCCGGTTGACCGCGCCGGCGGCCACGTCGAGCAGCACTTCACCGGGGCCGGGGCTGGGGTCGGGGACTTCGGTCCACTCGAGAACTTCGGGACCGCCGGGTTCGCGGATCGTGATCGCGTACATGCGCCCGACTGTATCGCCCACGTCGCAGTCTCCGCCGAATGCCGCATTGACGTTCCGGACACCGGGCACAAAGGTGAGCAACCATGTCATTAACTCGTAAAAGACTCATCCCGCCGGTGATCCTGGCGGCCTGCGCGACTCTGGCACTGGGCACCACCCCGGCCGTGGCCGCGAAGAGCGACGATCTCGCCAAGCAGCTGACGAAGAAGGTGACCCTCGACGGCGTCAACCGCCACCTGATCGCGCTGCAGCGCATCGCCGACGCCAACGGCGGCACCCGAGCCGCGAGCACCGACGGGCACAAGAAATCCGCCGAGTACATCGCGGGCAAGCTCGAAGCCGCGGGCTTCAGCGTCACGCGGCAGGAGTTTCCCTTCACCTACAACGAAACCCTCGCCGAGACGCTCACCGTCGACGGCGCCGGCGTGCCCGTGATCGCGATGGAGTACACGCCGTCGACGCCGGTCGGCGGCATCACCGCGCCCCTGGCTGTCGTTCCCGCCGACGCCACCCCGGGCTGCGAAGCGAGCGACTACACCGGCGTGACCGGCAAGATCGTGCTCGTGCCGCGCGGCGCGTGCCCGTTCGCGCAGAAGCAGCAGGCCGCGGCCGACGCGGGGGCGATCGGCGCGCTCATCTCCAACAACGAACCCGGCCCGCTCAACGGGACACTCGGCACCCCCGCCGACGCGCGTATCCCCACCGGCGGCCTGTCGCAGGCCGACGGCCAGGCGCTCGCCGCGAAGGACGGCGCCACCGTGCAGCTGGAGCTGCGCACCTTCCAGGAAGCGCGCACCAGCTACAACGTGATCGCCGAGACGAAAACCGGCCGCAAGGACAACGTCGTGATGCTCGGCTCGCACCTCGACAGCGTCCCGGCGGGCCCCGGCATCAACGACAACGGCACGGGCTCCGCGGCCCTGCTCGAGACCGCGCTGCAGCTGGGCGCGAAGCCGAAGGTGAACAACGCTGTGCGCTTCGGCTTCTGGAGCGCGGAGGAGTTCGGGCTCGTCGGGTCCACGTACTACGTCGATTCGCTGAGCTTCGAGCAGCAGCTCGACCTCGCGCTGTACCTGAACTTCGACATGATCGGCTCGCCCAACGCCGGCTACTTCGCCTACGACGGCGACGATTCCGACCACGTCGGCGCGGGCCCCGGCCCGTACGGCTCGGCGCAGATCGAGAAGACGTTCGTCGACTACCTGACCGGCCGCGGCGTCGCCATCGAGGGCACCGACTTCACGGGCCGCTCGGACTACGGCGAGTTCATCGCCGTCGGCATCCCGGCGGGCGGCCTCGACACGGGCGCCGAGGTGCTCAAGACCCAGGCCCAGGCTACGAAGTGGGGCGGCACGGCGGGTATCGCGTTCGACCCGTGTTACCACCAGGCGTGCGACAACCTGGGCAACGTCGACCGCGTCGCCCTGGACCGCAACGCCGATGGCCTCGCGTGGGCGCTGGGTGTCTACGCGACCAGCACGGAGTCGGTGAACGGCGTCGCGCCCGGCAAGCCGGGCAAGGCCGCGAAGAAGCACTCCGCGCACAAGCTCGCCGCGACCGGAGACACGGCGGCCGCGTAGGTTCCGAAACAAGGAAGGGCACCTTGAGGGACTCAGAGTCCCTCAAGGTGCCCTTCCTTGTTTTGCGCGGGTCAGCCCAGGTTGTTGGTGCTGAACGTGTTGCAGCGCGCCGGCTGCCCTGAGGTGAAGCCGGTGGTGAACCACTTCTCCCGCTGCGCCGACGTGCCGTGGGTGAAGCTCGACGGGTCCGCCTGCCCGCTGCCGAGCTTCGTCTGGATGTAGTCGTCGCCGATGCGCGACGCCGTGTCGAGGGCGCTGGCGATGTCGTCCTGAGTGATGTTCTGCACCAGCGGCTTACCGGATTCCGTCGGTGTCGTCGAGGCGTGGTTGGCCCAGACGCCGGCGTAGCAGTCGGCCTGCAGCTCCAGCCGGACGGAGCCCGACGTCGGCCCGGTGCCGGTGCCGCGCTTGGAGGTGCCGGTGAGGTTCTGGACGTGGTGGCCGTATTCGTGGGCCAGCACGTACGCCTCCGTGAACAGCCCGCCCTGCGCGCCGAAGCGGGTCTTGAGCTCGTCGAAGAACGAGAGGTCGATGTATACGTCGGAGTCGGCCGGGCAGTAGAACGGGCCCGTGTCCGACGTCGCGCTGCCGCAGCCCGTGCGCACGCCGCCGGTGAAGAAGCGCGTCGGCGCCTTGCGGTAGGTCTGGCCGCTGCGCGCGAACTCCTGCGACCAGTAGTCCTGCACGGAGTTGATGATCGCGACGATCGCGCAGTCGTGGTCGCGGTTCGCGTCCGCGCCGGTGTGGCACTTCTGCGAGAGCGTGGTGCTCTCCAGTTGCTGGCCGGACCCGACGTTGTCGAGGCCCAGTCCGCTCGACGCGCTGTTGGTTCCGAGGCTCGCCCCGCCGAACTGCGAGATCAGGAAGTAGATGATCAGGCCCACCACCCCGATCCCGCCACCCCCGATCGCCACGCGGCCGCCGATGCCACCGCCACCACCGCTGCCGCGGAGGTCCTGGACCTCCGAGGTGTCCAGCCCCGCGTCGTCGTCGAATTGCACAGCGGCAGCGTAACGGGCGAGCCGGACACAAGCCGTCCTGCGGGCCGTACCCCGGATACAAGCCTGGGTGCGGCCCATGCGCTGCGGACCGCACCCAGGAACTACCGAGGTTCTTCTGTTGACGGCGGTTGGCCACCGGCCGGGCCGGCGTCCGGCGGAGCCGTCGCGGTGCCGAGGCCGCGAGGAGAGAACAACGCCAGATCGACGCCGGATGCGCGAGAAGAATGCCGAGCGCACCGTAGATGCCCACTCGTGCTGTTCACAGTCGCGACCGGTCCGTATTCAGGCCGTGCCGGCCGCGGGGACACAGCGGGCGGTCAACCGCGGGAATCACCTGCCATGCAACCACCTGGCCTTCCCGGTGGGAGGTCGGTCCGACGGTGCCCTGACGGCCCGCCTGATACCTGATCAGCCCATCCGTTGACAAGAAGGATGCGCTTTTTCGGCTCAAGTCTCAACCGTTTCGTAACCCACCTTCGGGGGAAGCTTCCCGAGTTTTTCACCTGACTCCTCGGTTGGGTCTCGACCTGGTGCCGGGACGCGCAGCGCGTCGGCCCGCCTTCTACCCTTTTGCGATGACCGACGAGCAGGCCGTGCGCTGGCTGACCGGCGTCGAGCAGCACGCGTGGCAGATGTACATCGTCGCCTCGCTCCGGCTGCGCCAGCGCCTGCATCGCGAGCTCACCGAGGCCCACGGGGTTTCGCTCGCCGACTACGAGGTGCTCGTCTGCCTCGCCATCTACCCCGACAAGCGCGTCCGGATGTCCGAGCTCGCCTACCAGCTGGGCTCCACGAAGAGCCGCCTGTCGCACCAGATCAGCAAGCTGGAGGTCGGCGGCCTCGTCCGGCGCTGCCCCGACCCGGACGACAAGCGCGGCGTCATCACCGAGCTCACCGGCGCCGGCCAGGCCCTGCTCGACGCCGCCGCGCCGACCCACGTGCGCGGCGCCCGCGAGCACCTCATCGACCTGCTCACCCCGGAGGAACAGTCCACGGTCGGCGCGGTGTTCGGCCGCGTCCTCGAACACCTGGACGACCTGGACAACCGGCGCGATACCCTGACCGACAGGGAAGCGTGGCAGAGCGGCCGAATGCAGACGCCTTGAAAGCGTCCGTAGGGAAACCTACCGGGGGTTCAAATCCCTCCGCTTCCGCAAGTGCGCGTCGAAAAAGCCGCTGAGGGCGGCTTTTTCCTTGCGCAGCATGGTCTCCGGGTCTACGTCGCCGATCACGGCGCGCACCTTCGCCGGGTCGGCGCCGAGCTGCGGCAGCCACGCCTGGTAGTCCGTGAACGAGCCGTGCTCGCCCGCCGGCTCGTGGAGGTCGACGAGCGGCCCCTGCTGATGGCTGACGAACGAAGCCCAAGACGGATCGATCGCGCTGCTGTGGTCACCCGCGCTCATCAGCAGGAACGGCCGGTCCAGCCCCTCGGTCGCGGCTCGGCCGAACCGGCCCTCGGCCGCGTTGAAGACCATGCTGCCGTCGAGGTTCGCGCCGGCCACCACGCGCGGGTCGGTGGCCATGACCTCGGCCGCGGTGAACCCGCCGGCGGAGTGGCCGAACATGCCGACGCGGTCGAGCCCCAGCCGGTCCAGCACGAACTCCACGTCGGCCACGCGGGTAGCGATGAGCTTCCGGTTCACGGCTTCCGATGAAGGCGGCAGTGTGCTCGGTTCGACGCGTCCGCCGGGCAGGTCCACCGCGAGCGCGTCGTGCGTGTGGTCGAGGCTGACGACGACGTAACCCTCACTGGCCAGCTGCTCGACCAGCACGGTGCCGAGCAGGCGCGAGCTCTGCGCGCCGGGGGAGTAGAGGAGCACCGGGTGCCGGCCGGGCAGCATCGGCGCGCCCGCGCGGGCGGGTGTCGTGAAGCCGAAGTCGAACGGGCCGGCGCCGAGGGCGGCGTGGGCCTGCGCGTTCACGGCCGCGGCGATGCCGTCCGGCAGGTACGGCGCCGGCCGGCCGCCGGGCAGCGCCGGATAGGTGAGCGTGATCATCAGCTCGCGCGGCCCGCCGGTCCACGGGTCTTCGCGCGTCCGGTCCACGAGGTAGCGGTCCTGCGTGCCGACGGCGTGACGCCCGCTCGGCGCGGGCAGGTGCAGCCGCGGCGCGGCCGTCGCGGGGACGGAGCCGAGCAAGCACAGCGCGGCGGTGAAAACGGCGATCAGGGATCTTTTACGCATGCCGCCGACGCTAGGGAGACAGCCGGTCGGCGCGGATCGGGAACGTCCCCGAGCCCGACCCTGAACCTGTCACTCCGGCGGACCCCCAGGTCGCGCCGCGAACGTCTGACTCGTTCCCAGGCAGCGTCAGGGCTTCTTCAGTTCCTTCAACGCCATCCGCGCCCGCACTTCCGGCCGGCGCAGCGGCGGCACGGTCGCCGGGGGCTGACGGCGGTCCGGGAGCTCGTCCAGCAACCGCGCGGTGATCGCCGCGATTTCCGCCACCGCCGCCTCGAACGGGTCGCGCGTGGCGTCCGAAAGCGACTGCACGCCGGTCACCTTGCGGACGTACTGGCGTGCTGCCGCTTCGATCTCTTCGGTTGTCGCGGACGGTTGGAGCCCGCGCAGCGTCGTGATGTTTCGGCACATGCGTGACAGGGTACGTCCCCTCGGGAGCCCTCATCACACTGTCGGGCCATCCTCGTTGACGCCGCCAGACGCGCTTGGGCAGTCTCGATGAAGTGCCCCTCAGACCACGTTCGCTGCGTCCCGCCCGCTCCGCCGTCGCTCAAGAAGTCCCTGAAGACACACCGATTCCCGAACAGGTCTGGCAGCGCGTGCCCGCCGATGAACTGGTCACGCTCGTTTCCCTGATCCTTGTGGCACATGATTTTCCCGACGATCGCGCGCGCATGGCCGCGGAAGCCTTGTGCCACGGCGATCTCACGGGTTCGCCCGACACCGGCGTCGTGGAGCTGCTGCGAATTCACCTGCCCGCTTTGGAAAACGGTGAGGTCGCGGCGCGCGCCGAGCCGTTGCTGATTGCCGACCGCGGTGCCGCCGCGCTCATCGACTACCGGCGCGCCACCGGCCTGTGGGCTGTCGGCGACGCGATGGACCGCGCCGTCACGCGGGCCGGGCGCTTCGGCGTCGGGCTGATTTCGATGCGGGGCGTCGGGCCGTTCGGTCGCGTCGGGCACCACGCGGCGCGCGCGTTGCCCCACGGGATGATCGGCCTCGTGATGGCCGCCGGCGAGGTCGGTTCCGGCCACCCGCTCGGCATGGCCGCGCCCGCCGGCGCGTACCCGGAGTTCGTCCTCGACGTCGACCTGGGCGACGCCTCGCGCAACCCGCAGTTCGCGGGCTTCGCGTTGCTCGTGGACGTGCTGGCGGGCGTGCTCTCCGGCGTCGCCGACCACGAGAACGACACGGGCCTGCTCGTGCTCGCCATCGCGCCCACCACGCTGCGCAGCGCCGACGGCTTCTACCGCGCGGCCAGCGCCTTGTTCGGCAGCATGCTCGGCTGGGAAGGCGGCACGCCGATCCGCTACCCGGGCTGGCGCGAAGCCCAGTACCTCGAACAATGCCGGGCGCTGGGCGTGCCCCTCAGCGCCCCGGTGCGGCGGCAGCTCGATTCGCTGGCGCTCGGGTTGGGGCTACCGCCGCTGACCAGCATGGGTTAGCGCGCGAGCGCCACCCGTCCGCGGTCGCCACCGACGGCCACCACGTCGCCGTCGGAGAGCTGGCGGCCGCGGCGGGTCTCGACCTCGTCGTTCACGGTGACCTCTTCGTTCTCGATGAGGTCCTTGGCGTGGCCGCCGTCCTCGGCGAGGCCGGCCAGCTTCAGGAACTGGCCGAGCCGGATCGGTTCGCCGGTGATGGGCACGTCACGCACGGGCTCGCTCATAAGCCGCATCATCCGCCATCGGCGCTCATGGGCGCGAGGTGGCTTGCCGGTACAGCGCGGTGACGTCGTCGTCGAAGTAGCTGGAGTACGACACGTCGTCGGTATCGCCGCCGGTCTCAAAGCCGCCGATCACGCCGACGACGGTGCCGAGCTTCGTGCGCGGGTCGGCGTGGACCACGAACGGGCCGCCGCTGGTGCCGGTGGCGAAGCCTGGGCAGTCCACGCGCAGCTGGAACGTGTCCTCCTTCGACGTCGTCGTGCTGCAGACGGCGGGGACGTCGGAGCCGTCGGGGTAGCCGGTGACCGTCACGGATCGCGCGAACGGACCGTTCGCGCCGAGGCGGTTCGCGCCCGTCACGGTCTCGAGCGGTCCACTCGCGCCGGCCTGGTGGGCGGTGGCGAAGCCGACGTCGAGGTCCTGGTCGGAGTCGTCGGCCCAGCCCTGCGCCACGAGCTCGTCGCCGACGTCCCAGTAGCCGAACGGAGCCACGCCGTCGTGGAAGCCGGGCGCGAAGGTGACGCCGGTGAAGTACGTGCCGCCCGCGCCGTCGTGGAGGCAGTGGGCGGCGGTGAGCAGCTCGTCGCCGCGGTCGCTGTGGACGACGCTCGCGGTGCAGTAGTGGGAGCCGTTGAGGAACAGCGCGCCGACGGCCGCGTTGTCGGGCTGTGAAGCCGTTTGCGCTGGTGACGCACGGTGTCCGGCGACGGCCACGACGGTCCCCGTCGCGCCGAGCACCACCACCGCGCCCAGCGCGAGCACCACCCGTGCCCGCCGCATCCATCCTCCCGAAGATCGCTCCCGCCACTAGTATCCAAAACCTGGAGCACCGGACGAGGGGAGCGGCGATGAAGGAGTTCACCGACAAGGTCGCGGTCGTCACCGGAGCGGGCTCGGGCATCGGCCGCGCGCTCGCGCTCGGGTTGGGCCTGCGCGGCGCGCGGCTGGCACTGTCCGATGTGGACGCCGAGAGCCTGGAGAGCACGGTCGAGGCGGCGAAGGCGCAGGGTGCGGACGTACGGGGCTACTCGCTCGACGTCTCCGACCGCGCCGCCGTACTTGTGCACGCGGACGAGGTGGCCAGTGCGTTCGGCCGCGTCAACGTCGTGGTCAACAACGCCGGCGTTGCGCTGGGCGCCACGGTGGAGGACATGACGTTCGAGGACTACGACTGGCTGATGGGGATCAACCTCGGCGGCGTCGTGAACGGGACCAAGGCGTTCCTGCCGCACCTCATCGGCTCCGGCGATGGACACCTCGTGAACATTTCGAGCGTGTTCGGATTCGTCGGAGTGCCCACTCAGAGTGCTTACAACGCGGCCAAGTTCGCCGTTCGCGGATTCACCGAGGCGTTGCGCGAAGAAATGCTCGCGGCGCGTCATCCGGTGGCCGTGAGCTGCGTGCACCCGGGCGGCATCAAGACCAACATCGCCCGCCACGCGCGCGGCGGCAACGACGGCGATCAGGAGGCCGCGGCGGCGGGCTTCGAGAAAATTGCGCTGACCACACCGAAGAAAGCCGCCGAAACGATCATCCGCGGGGTGGAACGGCGGTCCGCCAGGATCCTCATCGGACCCGACGCGTACGTCATCGACGCCATCCCGCGATTGCTCGGGTCGGCGTATCAGCGGCCGCTCGCGACTATGGCGCGGCTCGGCTTCAAACGGATGGGGAAGAACTGAATCGCGTCCGACGTGCGGGAGTTCGGTTGCCCCGGAAAGTCACCGTCACCCAATGGAGTTGCCTTTCTGACAAACCCGTCGGAAATGCACCAGAATGCTGACGTCCATCCGAGTGCCCGTACCCCGGAGGTACCTTCCATGCCGCGCACCGCCGAGCGACGCGCCACCTCGCCCGCCGATGAGCTGCTCGACCGCACCGGCATCCTCGCGGCGAGCGTGCCGCGCGGGCGCCGCAGTCCGGAGGACACCCAGCCGATCCCCGTGGTGCCCGCCCTCCTGCCCATCGCCGGCGACGGGGCCAGCGCCACGGTGCTCGCGCCTCTCGCGCCGCGCCCGCGCGTCGTCGCCCGCCGCCGCACGCGCGGATGGGTCGCCGGCACCGCCGCTTTGGCCCTGCTCGCCCTCGGCTGGTTCGCCGGCGGTCTCTTCTCGGGCTCCTTCACCGGCCGCACCACCACCGATGACGTCGCCGTGCCGGCCGACCAGCGCGAGCTTGTCGCCCCGGCCGCTCCGCTTCCAGCCCCCGCCTCGACGCCTGTCGCCCCCGCCGCGCCCCCGGCCGCCCCGGTGACCGTGTACGTCCCGGTCCCCGACCACAAGGCCGCCACGCCCGCGAAGCAGCACGTTGCCAGCCGCCCCACCACCCCCCGCACCTCCGCCGGCGGTTCCGACCACCGCCCCACCTCCACCCCGGACGACGACGACCTCCGCTCCGACACGAAGTCCACTCCGGCCAAGTCACCGGCCGCCACGCAGTTCGACGAGTACATGTCGCAGTGGCAGCCGTGGATCGACTTGGCTGACCGAATGTCACGTCGCTGACCAGCGGTTCTTTCAGTTCGGCCAGGATTAGCCGATCCAGACGTACTCGTGTTCCGGGCGACCGGTCGCCCCGTAGCGCAGGCGCATTTCCACCGCGCCCGAGTCGGCCAGGGCGGTGAGGTAGCGCTGGGCCGTGGCGCGCGCCATGCCCAGCTCGCCAGCGATCTCCGCTGCCGACAGCGGAGCGCCCGACGTCCGCAGCTGCTCCGACACGAGGCGGGCCGTCGCGCTGGACTGGCCCTTCGGGGTGGTCGCGCGGTCCTGGTCGTGCAGTGCCCGGTAGGCGCGGTCGACGTCGTCCTGGGTGAAGGGGCGGTCGGTGGTCACCTGGGTGCGGAAGCGGGCGTACGCGGTGAGCCGCTCGGCCAGCTGGCGCGTCGTGAAGGGCTTGATCAGGTAGTTCAGGGCGCCGGCGCGGATGGCGGCGGTGATGGACGCCGCGTCGGTCGCGGCGGAGAGGACGATGGTGTCCGTCGCGAGGTCCGGCAGCACGGAGAGGCCGGGCTCGTCGGGCAGGTAGACGTCGAGCAGCACGAGGTCCGGCGTCAGTTCGCGCACGCGGGCGCGCCGCCTCCGCGGCGGTGTGCGCGATGCCAGCGACGGTGAAGCCCGGCACCTCCGCCACGAACCCTGCGTGGACGCCCGCCACCCGGAAGTCGTCGTCGACGATGAGCGTGCGGATCATGAGCGAGCCTCCACCAGCAGATCAGGGAGTTTCGCGACGAACAACGCGCCCGCCGCCTCGCCGCCGGCGTCGGCGAGCCAGACGTCCCCGCCGCGAACGCGGGCCGCCTGCCGCGCGAGGGCGAGCCCCAGCCCGTGGCCGGGCGTGAGTTTCGTCGAGACGCCTTCGTCGAAGAGTGTGTCACGCAACGGCTCCGGCACGCCGAGCCCACTGTCCACAACGGACACATGCAGCGCCGAGCCCTCCGCGAACAGCCCGACCTCCACCGTCGCCGGCCGGCGCGGGCCCATGCGGGCGGCGTGCAGGGCGTTGTCCACGAGGTTGCCGATCACGGTCCCGGTCGCGACGGGGTCGGTCACCGAGCCGCGCACGAACGAGTCGTCCGCCAGCTTCAGCTCCACGCCCTTTTCCAGCCCCTGCTCGGATTTCGCCACCAGCAACGCCTGCAGGTACGGGTCGCGCACCGCGTCACCACCCAGCGGCGCCGAGCGCGCCGACGTCGTCTCGGTCAGCGTCTGCAGGTACTCCTCAGCCTCTGCGTGGTGCCCGAGCTGCAACAGCCCCGACAACGTGTGCAGCCGGTTCGCGAACTCGTGCCGCTGCGCGCGCAGGCCGTCGGACAGCGAGCGGATGCCGTCGAGCTCACGGCTGAGCGTGTCGAGGTCGGTTCGATCGCGGAACGTCAGCACGGTCCCGAGCGCCCGGTCCTCCCGCTGCACCGCGCGGGAGTTCATCACCAGCACGCGGTTTCCCGCCACCGCAAGGAGATTGTCCACGGGCTGCCCGTCGGCCACGGCCTTGCGCACCCGCGGCGACAGCTCCAGCTCGTCCAAAGTGGCCCCCACCGGCAGGTCGATCCCGAGCAGCCGCTCGGCTTCGTCGTTGCGCACCGACACCCGGCGTGACCCGTCGACGGCCAGCATCCCCTCGCCGATCCCGTGCAGCACGGCTTCGCGTTCGTAGAGCAGCTCGGTCAGCTCGTGCGGTTCGAGGCCGTGGGTCACGCGGCGCAGCCGGCGGTTGAGCAGTGCGGACGCGCCGGCGCCGAGCAGCAGCGCGCCCGCCGCGAAAGGAAGCGTGATCAGCAGCAGCCGGTCGAAGTCCTCGGTCAGCTTGCCGACCTGGTAGCCGACGCTGACCTCGCCGACCACTCGTTTCCCTTGCCAGATCGGCGTCTTGCTCCGCACGGAAGGCCCGAGCGTGCCGCCGTCGAACTCGCTGATGACATCGTTGCCCGCCAGCGCTTCCGCTGCCGAGGTACTGACTTTGTCGCCGATCTCGGCCGGCGTCGGGTGTGCGAGGCGGATGCCGCGGTCGTCCGTCACCACCACGAACAGCGCGCCATTGACCTTCGACACCGCGGCCGCGTGCGCCTCCAGCACCCCACCTTGCCGCCGCGCCGCCGCACCCTCCACCACCACGGGGTCCACCGCCACCGACTTCGCGACCGCCAGGGCGCGCTCGCCGTATTGCTCCGTCAATGTCGACCGCAGCTGCCAGCTCACGAGAGCGACGCCGAGCCCCACCACCAGCACCACCACCCCGATCTGCAACAGCAGGACCTGGCGGGTGAACCGCATGCGTTCGAACAACGCCCACTTCGGCATGCCAGGCAACATACCCCCAGCTCAGGGCCGTGCGCGAAATGAGCAAAACGTGGAGAACGAGCAGAGCGCACGCAGAACGTCGACAAGCTTCCCGGGCTCTTGATGCGCTCTTAACCTCCGTCGCAGTCCCCACCGTGACGAAGGAGTCACCACGATGGCGCCACCCCTCATCGAACTCGAGCACGCGACCAAGAGGTTCCCCAGCGGCTCCGGATCCGTGCACACCGCGGTCCGCGACCTGACCATGACCGTGCAGCCGGGCGAGTTCGTCGCGGTCGTCGGTCCCACCGGCTGCGGCAAGTCGACCACGTTGTCCCTGGTCAGCGGCCTGCAGCCGGCCTCGGCCGGCAGCGTCCGCGTGAACGGCGCCGAGGTGAAGTCCATTCCGGACGGTGTGGGCTACATGTTCCAGACCGACGCCGTGATGCCGTGGCGTTCGGTGCTGGACAACGTCGCGTCCGGCCCGCGCTTCCGCGGAGTGTCCAAAGCGGACGCTCGCGAGAAGGCCCGTGACTGGATCGGCCGCGTGGGGCTCGAAGGCTTCGAGAAGTACTACCCCCACCAGCTTTCCGGCGGCATGCGCAAGCGCGTCGCCCTGGCGCAGACGCTGGTCACCGACCCGAAGATCCTGCTGATGGACGAGCCGTTCTCCGCGCTCGACGTGCAGACCCGCGCCCTCATGCAGGACGAGCTGCTGCGCTTGTGGTCCGGTTCCGGCGCCGCCGTGATCTTCGTGACGCACGACCTCGACGAGGCCATCGCGCTCGCCGACAAGGTCGTGGTTCTGACCACGAGCCCGGCGACGGTGAAGGACGTCTTCGAGATCCCGCTGGAACGTCCACGCAAGGTCGAGGACCTGCGCCTCACCGAAGAGTTCCGCTCGATCTACTCCGACATCTGGGAATCGCTGCGCGGCGAGGTCGACAAGGCCCGCCAGAAGGGGGCGACCAGTGTCGCTTGATCTGATCGTCCCGCCGTCGAACCCGAACCCGCGGATCGAAGACGAAGCGAGCCTCATCGCGCGGCAGAAGCTCAAGACCAACGCGCGCCGGCGCAACATCTGGTTGCTGCGCCTGGCGATCGTCGTGGTGTGGCTCGGCAGCTGGGAACTCGCGGGCCGCTACTGGATCGACCCGTTCTTCTACTCGATGCCGTCGAAGATCTGGGAACGGCTCGTGGAGTGGTTCACGACCGGCACCGATTTCGGCTCCATCTGGTACCAGATCCTGGTGACGGTGGAGGAAGCCGTGCTCGGGTTCGTGCTCGGCGCGATCCTCGGCGTGGTGTTCGGCGTGGTGCTGGGCCGCAGCCAGTATCTCGCCGACGTGCTGGCGCCGTTCATCAAGGCCGCCAACGCTTTGCCGCGTATCGTGCTCGCCGCGTTGTTCGTGATCTGGTTCGGCCTCGGCATGTCGTCGAAGGTCGCGACGGTCGTGGTTCTCGTGTTCTTCGCGGTGTTCTTCAACGCCTTCACCGGTGCTCGTGAGGTGGACCGCAACCTGATCGACAACGCGCGCATCCTCGGCGCGTCGCGCTGGGCCGTGCTGCGCTCGATCGTGCTGCCTAGCGCGACGTCGTGGATCCTGTCGTCGCTGCACGTGGCGTTCGGGTTCGCGCTGATCGGCGCGGTCGTGGGCGAGTACACCGGCGCGAAGGCCGGCATGGGCTTCCTGATCGCCAATGCGCAGGGCACCTTCGACACCGCCGGTGTCTACGCGGGCATGCTGATCGTCACCGTCGTCGCGCTGCTGGCGGAATGGGGTATCGGCACGGCCGAGTCGCGGCTGCTGCGCTGGCGGCCGCAGATCACCACCCAGGCCGGCGCGGTGATCTGATGCGTCTGAAAAGGACACTCGCGGTCGGCGCCGCTCTGCTCACCCTCGCCGGCGTCACGGCCTGCCGTGACTCGCGCCAGATCGACCTCGGCAACGGCGGCAAGCCGCACCTGAAGATCATGATCGGCGGCATCTCCAAGGTCATCTACCTCCCAGGTCAGCTCGCCCAGCAGCTCGGCGAATACGAGAAGCAGGGCCTCGACGTCGAGCTGTTCGACCAACCGTCGGGCGCGAATGCGGAGACGTCGCTGCTGGCCGGTGAGGTGCAGGCCGTGGTCGGGTTCTACGACCACACGATCGACCTGCAGGCCAAGGAGCAGTGCCTCACGAGCGTGGTGCAGTTCTCGAACGTTCCGGGTGAGGCCGAGATGGTCGCGTCCGCCAAGGCGCCGGAGATCCAGTCCGGAAAGGACTTCCGCGGCAAGAACCTCGGCGTGACGTCGCTGGGTTCGTCCACGGACTTCCTCACCAAGGCGCTCGCGAGCCGCGGCGGAGTGGACGGCAAGGACTACACGCCGGTGAAGGTCGGCGCCGGCCAGACGTTCATTTCCGCCATGCAGCAGGGTTCCATCGACGCGGGCATGACCACGGACCCGACGATCGCGCAGCTCACCAACACCGGCCAGGCCAAGATCCTCTACGACATGCGCACGGTCGAGGGCACGCGCGCCGCGCTCGGCGGGCTGTACCCGGCCAGCTCGCTCTACATGAGCTGCGAGATCGTGAAGCGCTACCCGGACATCGTGCAGAAGCTGGCCAACGCGTACGTGGATTCGTTGCGGTGGTTGAAGAACCACACGGCGGAGCAGGTCGCCGACGTGATGCCGCCGTCGTTCGCGGGCGGGGACAAGGCGTTGTACGTGAAGTCCCTCAAGGACAGTCTCCCGATGTTCACTGCCGACGGCCGCATGGATCCGGCCGGGGCGCGGAACGTGCTCAACGTGCTCGGCGCGTCGTCGAGCAACGTGAAGCCGAAGAAGGACCAGATCGACCTCTCGAAGACCTACACCACCCAGTTCGTGGACGCCGCGCTCACGCGCTCGGCGCGGTAGTCCACCCGTGTCCGTCCTTCCGCGCGGAGGACGGACACACCGTGGCGGCCGCCTCGCCTTCCCTGGGCGGCCGTCACGGACTTCGGCGTACAGAAGGGAAATTCGGGACATATTGGTGAAGTTTTCCCGAGATGTGAATACCCTTCGAAAGTAGCTACCCACCTGCTCACGCGGATCCAACACTTGTTACCGGTGCGCACCGCCTGTAACACCCCGAGTCCCCATCGGTGATCAGATTGGATCCGCATGAACTCCCTCCTCTCCTCACGGACCGCGCGGGTGCTGGCCGTCACGGCGGCCGCCGCGGCGAGCATCGCGGCCGCGGCCGGCGTCGCCACGGTCAGCACGCCGTCGTTCGGCTCGTTCCACGGCCAGAGCTTCTCGGGCGGCAACTGGGGCGGCTACGTGAGCTTCGGCAGCTTCACGACCGCGACCGCGAGCTGGACGGAACCGTCGGTGACCTGCCGGTCCAGCAACGACCTGTTCGCTCCGTGGGTCGGCATCGACGGTGACGGATCGTCCACTGTGGAGCAGACGGGCGTGGCCACGGACTGCTCCAGCGGCCGCCCCGTCTACCAGGCCTGGTACGAGATGTACCCGGCGGCGCCGGTGTACTACTCGTCCTCGTCCGCCCCGGTCAGCGCCGGTGACCACATCGCCGCAACGGTCACGCGCACCGGGACGAACACCTACAAGCTGGACATCAGCGACACCACCAAGGGCTGGTCGAAGACGATCAGCAAGACCTTGACCTCCAAGCACTCCTCGGCCGAGGCGATCATCGAGTCGCCGACGGACTCGTACCCGACGATCTCGGGCGGGATCTCGTTCAGCGGCGTGAAGTTCAACGGGCAGAGCCTCGCGTCGACCAGCCCCGAAGGCCTCGACGCGGACGACCGCGGCTCCGCCACCTTCAGCCCGGGCGCCATCGGCTCGGACGGCCAGAGCTTCACGATGACGCGGCACTGACGTTCGGTCCGGTCCGCGGGGCTCGGTGCTTCGCGGACCGGACGTCAGCGCGTGAAGCCGTACGACCGCTCGACGCGCGCCACCCGCACTTCGAACTCCTCGTACCACTCCGCGCGGCCCCGTCGGCGGCTCTCGGTGTGCTCGAGGTTCTTGCGCCAGCCGGCGATGGCCTCCTCGTCCCGCCAGTACGACACCGTGATCCCGAGGCCCGACTCGTCGCGCGCCGACTCCTCGCCCAGGTACCCGTCCTGCTCCGCCGCGAGCGCCGACATCCGGGCGGTGCGCTCGGCGTAGCCGTGGTCGCCTTCGGTGCGGCGGGACGTGAAGATCACCGCGTAGTACGGGGGTTCGGGCATGCTCGGTGTATACCTGGTTGGGCCCGTGTCGCGCGAATGTTTATCCCTGCAGCGCTCCGACCGCCCACGCGAACACCATCACCGCGAGCAGCAGCGACACCCCGGCCTGCACCATCATCGTCAGCTTCGCCCAGATCCGCAGCGGCATGACGTCGGTGGGACTGAAAGCCGTGGAGTTGGTGAAGGAGAGGTACAGGTAGTCGGCGTAGCGCGGCTCCCAGTCCTCGCTGGTGAGCTCGGGGCTGTCCATCTGAGGGAACTGCAGGTCGGGGAACTCCGCCCGCCCCTTCGCCCGACGCGCCGGTCCGCCGCGGTCGAACTCCCAGTACCAGAGCGAGAAGACGACGATGTTCGTCCAGTACACGATCGCGCCACTCACCAGCACCTGCGGCGCGTGCCCGCTGAACGACCCCTGCACGATCCCCAGCACCAGCCGCACCGCCGACGCCGCCGTGGTCGCGCTCACCAGCGCCAGCAGCACCAACGACACGATCCGCTCGACCCTGCTGAACTCGCCCATCCGCCCGGGATTGATCAACAACAACGCGACGAGCAACAGCACCGACACCGCGGGCAACAGCCACCACGGCCTCAACACCACCCTGTCCGGCAACGCCAACTGCAACGCGAGCGTCCCCACCACCACCCCGGCAGCCGGCCACCGCGTCTCCCCGGCGGTCGCCCTCCGCCACGCCGGCAGGGCGCCGGCTTCACCTGAGTTCACGTGGGTCACGGTAAGGCGGTGGGGGGTGTGGCGCAGCACGTGGTGGTGGGGTGGGGTGTTTGGCTTGATTGGGTATTTCGCTCGTTCCGTCACGACGGAGCGGCTGGAGTCTGCCGCCGAGCTCTCCGCTTCACGGCTACCTGCCGAAGCGGCTTCAACCGTTGCCCGCCGCGGTCCCCGGCCCGCTTCCGCGGCATCCCGCGACGAATTTCTCGCGATTCCGAGCTTTCACTCGGGCGGGCCCATCCCGCGCGACTCCGGGACACCCACGCCGCCGGCACTTCCCTGCTGCTGCGCGAAGTCCGGCCGGTCGCTCGGTTGTCCACAACCATGCCGAGTTGTGGACAACTGAGGCCCCTGACTGCGGACTTGGGTTTTTTGTCGTACCCCGCCGATAGACTTGGCTTGGGGACGCCCCCCAAGGGAGGGCGGGGGCTGTGTGTCGGGCGGCCGGAGGCGGGCAAAAGCGCCGGCACCTGACCGGCGGCAGCGCACATGTACCGGCGCGCCGGGTACGACCTACGGCACCGCCGCAAACGCGTCATACGTCCGCGGGTCGAACCGGGCGCCTTGGGAGCCCTGCGCTGTGTCGGCAAGGACTGGGGAGGGCCGGCGCCGACCGGCGACCACCACACCGCGGCGCGCCGGATACGGACTACAGCACCGCCGCGAACGCGTCATACGCCCGCTGATCAAACAACACAAACCGCACAAAATCGAACGCCGACGTATCCGCATCCCGAACCGTCGACACCGCGATCCGCGCCGCATCCTCGAGCGGCCACCGATACACGCCCGTCGAGATCGCCGGAAACGCGACCGTCCGAGCGCCGAGGGAAGCGGCCACCGCGAGCGAGTTGCGGTGGCAGTCCACCAGCAAGGAGGACCGGTCTTCCGAAGAAGACCACACCGGCCCCACCGTGTGGATAACCCAACGGGCAGGCAGCCGGCCCGCGGTAGTGGCCACGGCCCGACCCGTACGGAGCCCCTTCCCGTAGTGGCCGGCGCGCAACGCACGGCACTCGGCCAGAATCTCGGGGCCGCCCTTGCGGTGGATGGCGCCGTCGACTCCGCCGCCGCCGAGGAGCGAGGAGTTGGCGGCGTTGACGATGGCGTCGACGTGTTGTTCGGTGAGGTCGCCGAGGGCCAGTTCGATGGGTGCCATCCAAGCACCCTGTCACGAAACCGCCGCGTCTCCCGACGGGAGGTGGCGGCCGACGTCCGCCCGCCCCCGTGCCCCCAGCTTGCGCAGCACCTTCGCCACGTGTTGTTCCACCGTGCGCGGCGACAAAAACAGCCCGTCGGCGATCTCGCGGTTCGTCCGGCCTTCGGCGAGCATGCGGGCGACCTCGCGTTCGCGCGGGGACAGCTCGCGGCCGTAGCCGCGGCGGCCGCGTTGCGAAGGGGCCCACGCGCCGTGCTCGCGGAGCAGGTGGTGGCAGCGGCCGGCGTCGCGCGTGGCGCCGAGGCGTTCGTACGCGCGGGCCGCGGCGGACAGCGCGTCGACGGCCGGGCGTTGGCCCGCCAGCAGGCGCAGGCAGGCGGCGCGCTCGACCATTGACGTCGCCAGGTACGGCATCGGCAGGCGTGCGTATGCGGCGGCCGCCGCGTCGAAGCCCGCGGCCGCGGCCAGGTGTTTGCCGCGGGCGCCCGTCAACACCGCGCGGCCCGCGGACAACGCGGCCACGGCCAGGGGTGCGTCGCGGCCGGTGATGCCGCGCGCGAACTCCTCGACGAACGCGTCGGCGTCCGACCAGCGGCCCGCGCGCGCGAATGCCTCGGCCGCCGCGGGCACCAGGGACGCCGCCCACACCCAGACGCCCTTGCGTCGCGCCGCATCGACGGCGACGTCGGCGACGGCGACGGCACCCGCCACGTCCTCGCCCGCCAACAGGATCCCGATCTGCACCGAAGCGGCCGAAAGCACCACGGGGATCGGTCCGTCAGCGGGAACCGACGCGCGCGCCAAATGTTCAGCAGCCACAGCGAATTCGCCCCGAACCGCCGCCAAACCGCCGAGCACCAGCGAAGTCTCCATCACGATCGGCCCCAGCTCCGGGTACCGCGAGCGTACGTCCTCCGCCGTCTCCGCGAGCCCGTCCCACTCGCCGCGGAACCACGCCAGCCGCGCGTGTGTGCCCTGGATCAGGCCGATCGCGTACAGCGCCCCCGCGTCCGAAGCGCGCCGCGCGCCCTCCTCGACGAGCCGGGTGGCCCGGTCGAGGCGCCCGGCCCACGACTGCGCGTCGGCCAGGTTGCACCACAGCCGCGCGAGCTGCACGCGCTCGGCCACGCTGTCGCCGACGTCCGGCAGCGCCTCGAACTCCGCCCACGCCGAACCGTCGCCGATGTGCGAAGCGTTGGTGATCCGGTCGACGGTCAGCGCCAGCCGCAGCTCCGGGTCCGTCAGTCCGGAATGGACTTCCCGCGCCCGCCGCATCCAGCCTTCGTGCCACGAAAGGGGAGTGAGCCCGTCGATGGGTTGCGCCAGCAGGTTGATGCCGCGCGCGGCCAGCTCCGGCCGGTCCACGAGCTCGGCGACGGCACGCTCCACCTCCTCGCGCCCGCGTTCCAGCCGTCCGATCGTGCGCACCAGCAGCATGCCGAGCGACAGCCGGATCGTCCCGCGCACGGTCGGCGGCAGCGGCCGGTCCTCCAGCACGCGTTCCAACGTCTCGATCACGTCCGGGCGAAAGCCGCGCAGCGCCACCTGGCTCAGCTTCGTGGCGAGCCGTCCGGCGTCGTCAGAGGCCGGCAGCACGGCCTGCAACAGGTCGATCGCGCGCGAGGTCTCGCCGTGGACGATGGCCTCGTCGGCCGCCGCCTCCGCGTAACGAAGCCATTTCTCCGTGCGCCCGGCCGCATAAGCGTGCTGAGCCAGCAACAACGAGGGCGGCGACGGCAACGAACCCAGCACCCGCATCGATTCCGTGTGCAGCAAGGTGCGCTCCGGGCCGCTCACCGTGTCGTACACGGCCTTGCGCACCAGTGGATGACGGAAGCCGTACCGGTTCTCACCCAGCTCAGCCACCAAACCCCCGGCCAACGCGGCCAGCAGCGCCGCCCGCAGCGACTCCTCACCGAGCCCCGCCACCTCGGCCAGAGTCGCCGGCTCCGCGGGCACCGCCAGCACCGCCGCGGCCCGCGTCAGCTGCGCCGCCTCCGCGGGCAACGCGGCCAGCCGCTCCGTCACGGACTCCCGCAACGGCGCCGGCACCTCCAGGTTCTCCAGCAGCCGGTCCGACAGTCCCTCGCCGGCCGGCAACGGCACGTTCCGTAAGGCCCGCAACGTTTCCTCGACCACGAACGGGATCCCACCCGTGCACTCGTGCAGCTTCGCCGCGAACTCGTCAGTCACGCGCGGCAGCTCAAGCACGTGCACAGCCATCGCCCGCACCGCCGCGACGTCGAGCGGCCCGAGCGCGACGCGTGCCGTGTGGACACTCGGCGCCGCCCGCACCGGCGCGCCCAACGGCCCCGGCCACGGCTGCGCGCTCGTGCGATAAGCGGCCACCACGGCCAGCTCGGGCGGCAGGTCGACGGCGAGGAACCGCATCAGGTCGCACGTGCCCTCGTCGGCCCACTGCAGGTCGTCGACCAGCAGGATCGTCGGTCCACAAGCGACAAACAGCTCCCGCACGGCGCGGAACACGCGGTGCCGCTGCGCGCTCGGGTCGTCCAACGGCTCGGGCGTCGGCGGCAGCCGGTCGGCCAGCTCCGGCAGCAGCGGCCGCAGCACGCCGGCCACGGGGCTCAGCGGTCCCAGCGGACGCTCGCCCACCGCGTGCAACGCCTCCAGCACCGGCCCATACGGGAACGGCTCGCGCAACGGCTGGCAAATCCCACGCAGCACGCGGCCATCGGAGAACTCGGGCCGTCGCGCCAGCTCGGCCAGCAGGCGCGAGCGGCCCATCCCCGGTTCACCCTCCACGAGCACGGCGGCCGGTCGGTGGGTGAGTACCTCGGCCATCGCGGTGAGCTCCTGGTCCCGGCCCGCGAAAGCCGTCGGCCCGGTGCGCACGGTGACCGACGTCGGACGGGGGACGGCCTGCGACATGTCGACCTCCCTGCACGCTTGTCCGTTTCGTCGGGAGCCTAAGCAGCGTTCAGCCACCCGTAAACCAGCCGACGACCTGCGTCTCGGCACCCGGCTCACACGTCTGCGTACACAGCGTCACCGGTTGGCAGACGGATCTTCGGCGCAGGATCACCATGCGTACGAAACTTCGGGCATCCCCTCGTTCCAGGGGCGCATAACACGTTCCGGCCGCTGAAAGAGCTACGCAAAGTAGTTGCCGGAATCCCTACTTATGGACGGTGCCGCGAGAGAAAATGGTGCCGATACGGCGTCTGGAGCAGGACGTTCCGCCAAGGGGATTGCGTATACCTATCCGCGCCGAGCCCTTATTGCAGTGGACTGGACCACGCTGCACGCTCTCATCCCGGGGGAAGGGATGCGCCGCGTGGCCGCACCGGTGCCGCGCGTAATCACGAGGGAGGAAGCATGAAGATCATCAGATTCCTCGGTATCGCCGCCGTCGCCGCCGCGACGGCGGGCACGATGGCCGCGGTCACGAGCCCGGTCGCGGGTGCCACCTTGTTGAACCCCGACATGGTGCCGGCGATGCAGCGCGACCTCGGTCTCACCCACGACCAGGCCATCGCCCGGCTCGCCGCCGAGGACTCCGCAACGAAGGTGGGCCAGGCGCTGGAAACCGCGCTCGGCGACAGCTTCGGCGGCGCGAGCTACGACGCGGCCACGGGCAAGGCGCGCGTCGGCGTGACCGACGCTTCGCTCGTGGAGAAGGTGCGCGCGGCGGGCGCGGAGGCGCAGGTCGTGCGCTTCAGCGAGCGTCAGCTCGACTCCAGCGTGGCCAAGCTCAACGCGGGTGAGAAGACCGCGCCGCAGTCGGTCACGGCGTGGGGCGTGGACCCGGCGTCGAACCGAGTGACGATCACCGTCCTCAAGGGACAGCGGGCGGCGGCGGAGAAGTTCGCCCGCCAGTCCGGTGTGGACACTTCCGCGCTGGAGGTCACGGAGACCGCCGCCAAGCCGCAGCTGCACTACAACGTGCTCGGCGGTGACGCGTACTACATCGGCGGTTCGTCGCGCTGCTCCGTCGGCTTCTCCGTGAACGGCGGCTTCCTCACGGCCGGCCACTGCGCCGCGCTCACCGGTGCGGGCCCGCTGACCGGCTACAACCGGGTGTCCATGGGCTCGTTCTCAACCTACCGTTTCCCGGGCAGCGACTACGCGTACGCACGGGTCAACAGCAACTGGACCCCGGTCGGCCAGATCAACAACGGCACCCGCGTGACGGGCTCGACGGCTGCGGCCGTGGGCGCGTCCGTCTGCAAGTCGGGCTCCACCACGGGCTGGACCTGCGGCACGATCCGCGCCAAGAACCAGACCGTGCGCTACCCCGAGGGCACAGTCAGCGGCATGGTGCTCACCAACGCCCGCTCCGACCACGGTGACTCGGGCGGCTCGTTCATCTCCGGCAACCAGGCGCAGGGCCTGCTTTCCGGCGGTGACACCGTGAACACGTACTTCTACCCGATCGTCAGCGCCCTGTCGGCAACCGGCACGACGCTCGTGCGCGGCTGATTTCCCCCGCGAACAGGAGAAGGGCGGATCGAGTGCCTCCAGAGCACTCGAGCCGCCCTTCTCCTGTTACTAGTCCGGCCAAAAGTAGGCCGAACCCCACCCGGCACGTAACCGTTGCTACGAAGCCATTCGGCCGTGACTGTGGTCGGACTGGTAACGATCGGCACAGTCCGCCGCGGGATCGGCAGTCTCAGGGGTCAGACGTTGCTGATCTCCTCGATCAGCCCGTCGATGTCGAAGTTTTCGCTCTCGGTGCCGAGCGGAACCAGTTCGTAGGAGGACTCCAGGAACGTCTCGACGTCCTCGCGCTCCAGCTCGAACGACGCGTACCCGTCGGGTGACTCGATCTCCAGTGTGAGCATCGCCGGATCCTGGGACAGGTCGGGGCGGATGCGCACGTCGCCCAGCCCGGACGGCTCCTCGAGCCCGGTCACGAGCAGGTCACGTGCGAACGTCCACTCGATCCACCGGCCGCGCTCGGTCCGGAACGCCACGGTGACCGCGAACGGCTCCGCACAGTGATAGGACAAGCGGGACAGCACCGGCGTGGTGCTCTCGTTCAGCAACACGAACTGGGTCTGGTGTACGGCGTCGGTGTGCACGGCTGCTCCTGGGGTTTCCTCCGGTGGTTCGCGCCCTGCGAACTGGTCGGCAAGGAGATGATCAGCTTCGGCTCTCGTGACGCCGGTTTCCCGCCATTCACGCGATCGGCTGCATCCGTCCTCAATGGCGTAACACGGACCACATACCCCTTGCGTTCGACCGCTGACCATCCGTCACCCGGGAGGGCAGGGGGTGGGGGACTTTCGTGCAGGGTCACGGAAGTGTCACGGTCCGATGTAGACCGTGGCTTTTCCGGGGCTTTCCGTGGGGTTCAGTCCAGTGGAAGCGTGAGCCCGACCTTCACCCGGTCCATGGCCACGCTCGTGGTGAAGTGCCGGACGTTGGGGTTGTCGAAGAACATCCGCCGCGTGAATGTCTCGAACCCCGCCATGTCGGGGCAGGTCACGATCAACACGAAATCCGCCGTGCCCGTGACGTAGTAACACTGCTGCACGCAGTCGTCGCCCAGCACCTGCCGGCGGAACGCGTCCAGCACGGCCAGATTCTCCCGCTCCATCTCCACCATGACGACGAACGTCATCGACAGCCCGAGGGCGCCGGGGGACAGCACGGCGACCTCCTTCTCGATCACGCCCGTCTCGCGCAGGCGCTTGATGCGGCGCTGCACGGCGGCGGCCGAGAGGCCCACCTTCGCGCCGATGACCTCGGCGATTGTGCGCGAGTCGGCCTGCAGGCAGGCGAGGATGGCGAGGTCCAGCCGGTCGAGGTCGGGAGTGAGCACGCTTCAGGCTAACCGGGTGCACCGACTCGACGCTTCGTCTTTACCGAGGCTCACCCACTGATCAAGAACGGGTTCGCCCAATACCTCCTATCGAGCGAACGTGAAAGAGGAGGATTAGTGACGTGCACCACAACTGACCGGTCTACCCAGGGGTAGCCCATAGAAGTGGAGCGAGCCGGTGGAACCGCCGTCCACCGGCCGGGGAGGTAGTAACTGTGAGTCCTGTCGGGTTCCCACCTGGTCGTACCGCTGTCGTGACCGCTCTCGGCCGCGCGCTGCCCGAACGGGTCGTGACCAACGACGAGATCGCGCAGACCCTCGACACCTCCGACGAGTGGATCCGCACGCGCACCGGCATCCGCGAGCGCCGCATGGCCGCGCCCGGCGAGTCCACAGTGGATCTCGCCGTCGCCGCGGGCCGCGAAGCGCTCGGCGACAGCTCCGTCGACGCCGTGGTGCTCGCCACCTCCACCGCCGACCAGCTCTGCCCCGCCAGCGCGCCCCAGGTGGCCGCGCGGCTCGGGCTCGGCACAGCCGCCGCGTTCGACGTGAACGCCGTGTGCAGCGGCTTCGTCTACGCCCTGGCCACCGCGCAGGGCTTCATCGCCGGCGGCATCGCCAAGCGCGTGCTGGTGATCGGCGCCGACGTCTTCACCTCGCTGGTCGACCCGACGGACCGCACCACCGTGCCCATCTTCGGCGACGGCGCGGGCGCGGTCGTCCTGCGCGCCGGCGACTCGAACGAGCCGGGCGCGATCGGCCCGTTCGACCTCCACAGTGAGGGCGAGCTGGCTGACCTGCTGTGGGTCGAGGCGGGCGGCTCGAAGCACCGCTTCTCCGAGGACCCGCGCGACCATCACCTCGTCATGCAGGGCACGGCGGTGTTCCGCCACGCGTGTGCGCGCATGGCCGAATCGTCGCGCGCCGTGCTGGAGCAGGCCGGCTGGATGGTCGGCGACGTCGACCGGTTCGTGGGCCACCAGGCGAACATCCGCATCCTCCAGGCGACGGCGAAACAACTCGGGCTGCCTGCGGACGCTGTGGTGGCCAACATCGACCGCGTCGGCAACACCAGCGCCGCCTCGATCCCGCTCGCTTTGGCGGACGCCGTGGAGGACGGGACGTTGGTGCCCGGCCACCGGGTGCTGCTGACCGCGTTCGGGGCCGGGCTGACCTGGGGTTCGACGTTGCTGACCTGGCCTGAGCTGGGCTAGATCGTCCAGGCCCTAGTTCGTCCACGCCTCAGTCGCTTGCTGACGGCCGCGCAGCAGGAGCGGGCCGTGCGGCTGCCAGAACTCGCGCTCGCCGCCGAGCGCGGCTTTCACGGCGCCTTCGCTGGCCAGGATGCGTGACGGCACGGACTTCGCGTGCTCGGTGAGCCGCGCGGCTTCGTTCACGGCGTCGCCGATCACGGTGTACTCCAGCCGGCTCGACGTGCCCAGCTGGCCCGCGAACACCTGCCCGCACGCGACGCCGATGCCCAGGTCGAGTTCGCCGTCCGCCACCACGGCGTCGCGGATCGCGCGAGCGGCGGCCAGCGCCATGGTCGGGGCGTCGGACAAGCGCGTGGGCGCGCCGAAGATGCACAGGGCCGCGTCGCCCTGGAACTTGTTGACCAGGCCGCCGCGCGCGTCGACGGCCGAGACCACGCTGGCGAAGAAGCGGTTCAGCTTGGCCACGAGCTCCTCCGGCGGCGTGCGCGACGCGAGCGCGGTGGAGTCGACGACGTCCACGAACAGCGCCGTCACCTCGCGCACGTCGCCGGACAGCGAGGCGCCGTATTCCAGGGCGTGCCGCGCGACGTCCGTGCCGACGTGCCGGCCGAACAGGTCCCGCATCCGCTCCTGCTCGCGCAAGCCGGCGGCGAGCTCGTTCACGGAGGTCTGGAGCATGCCGATCTCGCTGGAGTCGTCGACGTCCACCGACACGTCCGTGGTCCCGCGCGCGATCCGGTCCAGCGCCACGCGCAGGCGGTGCAGCGGCGCGGCGACGGCGCGGGCGAGCAGCGCCGTGCCGATGGCGCCCGTGGTGAGGCCGATCACGGACAGCGTGATCAGGCTCGCCGTCGGGTTGGCGCGGCTGACGTCGGGCGGCGTCGCGACCAGCAGCACGCCGACGAGCGGCACGCCGCTGGCCAGCGCCCACGTGACGATCAGCCTGGTCAGCACGGTGACCGGCAGTGAGCCGTGGGGCGGCGTCACGTCGAGCGCGATCGTCATCACCGGCCGCGCCACCCACTCCGCGGCGAGGTACATCAGGCCGACGGTGGTCAGCCCGCCGAGGCCGATCGTCAGCGCCATGCCGGACGCGTCGTCGAACGAGCCGAGCACGCCGGCCAGCGTGCCGAGCGCGATCGTGCCGATGAGCCACAGCGTGCCGCTGACCACGGCCATGTCCACGGGCAGCCGCAGGGCGCGCTTGGCCTCGTCCTCGGTCGGCGGGCGGCCGATCGTGAACCACACCACGGTGCGTCGCTGCAGGTAGGCGGTCCAGAGCGTGCCCACGAGCAGGCTCGCGGCCACGATCCCGCCCGCCGTCAGGCCGAGGATCCACCCGCGGTCGCCGACGTCCCCGGGCAGCCCCTGCAGGAACAGCAGCAACGCGACGACGGCCGACCCGGCGACACTCGACCCGATGCCGAGCGCGGCGAAGCCCAGACTGGTGCGCAGGACCAGCCGGAACCGCCCCGCCGTTCGCTTGCGCACGCCGCCGATCGTACGGGCTGGCGCTCGCGTCCGGCTCGGCGAGAAAAGGCGTGGCAGCTCTCGCGGCCGCGTCGCTACCGTGCTGCCCATGCAACCCCTCGACGCCGACGCGATCCGCGCCTCCTTCGTGAACTGCTCCCGCGGCGAGGCCAAGTCCGTCACCCTCCCCGCCGACGTCCCCTGGGCCACGCGCGACTTCCTCGGCTGGCGCGACCCGAAGGCCCCCGGCCGCGCGTACCTCGTGGTGCCCCGAGACGGCGGGGTTGTGGGGCTGTCCCTGCGCGCCGCGCCCCCCGCGACGTCGCGCTTGCGCAGCAACATGTGCGCCTTCTGCTCCACCACCCACGCCACGTCCGACATCACCCTCTTCTCCGGCCGCCGCGCCGGCAAGTCCGGCCGCGAGGGCAACACCCTGGGCACGTACGTCTGCGCCAACCTGTCTTGCAGCGCGTACGTCCGCGGCGAACTCAAGCCGGCCGTCCCGCAGCCCGTGGAGACCCTGACCCTGGACGAACGCGTGGCGCGCATGGAGGACCATGTGCGGAGGTTTGTGGACCGGATCCTGGAACCGCACTAATGCGGGTGCTCGTCACAGGCAGGTCGGGGGTGGGCAAGAGCGCCCTGTTGGCCGAGCTGGGCGCCAGCGGGTTCTCGACCGTTGACACCGACTACGGCCCGTATACCGAAGTGGTTGACGGGGAACGGTTGTGGCGTGAGGACGTCATGGCGGAGTGCTTCCACCGAAGTTCGACCGCGATTTTTGTTTCCAGCACCCACCTTCGCGCCCGCCAGACAGCCCCCGCCCGCCAGACAGCCCCCGCCCTCCCAAGGGGGGCGTCCCCATCCCAGTTTACCGTTGCCAGGCCCCGAAAAACGGCCATCGGGGAATCTGTGGACAACTGCGGTATCGACTGCGGGAGGTGTGGACAAGTCGGGGGTCGCGGTTGACACCGAGCGCCGCCCGTGCAGGTCCGAGGCCGCGGCGGAGTAGTGCCGACGCGCCGGGTCCGGGCGATGCACGCGGAAGCTCACGCAACAGCTCAGGCACAGCGTGCTCGGATTTCCCCGACGTACTTCAGCCGGCTCCGACTCGGCTACACGGCAGAGTCGTTGCCCGCCGCGTAATCGTGGGCATAAGACTTCGCATCCAACAAATGCTTCAGCGTGATCTCCCGCGCGGCAGGTCCGTCGGAGGCCTTCAAGGCCGACAGGATCGCCCGGTGTTCATCCACCGCCTTGCGGATCTGGCCCGGTAACCGCAGCGCCGCCCGGCGCTCCTCGCCCACCAGGGCCAGGACGGAACGCAGGAGGTCGGCGACGTCGTCGTTGCCGGCGTTGCCCGCCATAACGCGGTGGAACTCGGCGTCCGTCGCGATGACGCGCAGCATGTCGCCCTCGGCGGCCGCGGCTTCCATCTCGGCGACGTTGTCCTCGAGCTTCTGGATCGTCCGCGGCGAGTGGTTGCCGGCGAGTCGCTCCGCCAGCGTCGGCTCGACCGTCGCGCGCAGGTCGAACAGCTTCTCCACCAGCTGCTCGTGCTCGGAGAACCAGCTACTCAGCGGCGCTTCGGTCTGCTCGCGGACGTAGGTGCCGGAGCCCGCGCGGATCTGGACGTAGCCGATCGAGTCCAGCACCCGCAGCGCCTGCCGCAGCGATCCGCGGCTGATGCCGAGCTGCTCGCACAGGGCGCGTTCCGCGGGCAGCCTCGAGCCCGGCGGGAGCTCGCCACTGTCGATCATCGCGCGCAGGCGGTCGACGGTGGCGCTCCAGACCTGTTCGGATTCGTGGGCCACCCGCCCATCCTGGCAGGCCGCGGCGGGCGGCGGAAAATGTCGGTGGTGCGTGCCACTCTGAGGACGTGACTGCGAAGTTCAAGGACTTGGCCCTCGACGCCCAGGACCACCAGAAGCTGGCCGACTGGTGGTGCGTCGCGCTGGGCTACGTGCGGCGCGGCGACACCCGCTCAGCCGACGACCCGGTGCCGATCGTCGACGCCGCCGGGGTGGGGCCGTTGACCTGGGTCAATCCGGTGCCTGAGGTGAAGACGGTGAAGAACAGGATGCACCTCGACGTGTTCGGGGATGTGGGGGAGTTGGTTTCGTTGGGGGCGGTGCTGGTGAGGAACAAGGGTGCGGATATCGATTGGTGGGTGATGGCGGATCCGGAGGGGAATGAGTTTTGTGTGTTTGAACCACGGTGAATGGGCGGCTCGACCCGCTGCGTGGATCATTGCGCTCCGGGGGTGAGTGTTGACACCTCGATCCCGCGTGGAGGGCGGGGATCGAGGTGTCAGATCCGGGTCTGGGTGCAGTTGGAGTTGGGTGGCTGCTTTCAGTTGCTGACTGCCGGAAGACTGTTTCCCCGTTGCTGATGCCAATTCTCACCGGCGTCCGGGTGATCCGTCGAACGGCTCAGTTCCGCCCATTTCTCGTCCACAGCCAAGCGGTTGCGCCAGACTTCGCGGCCGTATTCGTATGCGTCGCTGCCGGCCAGCAGTCGCAGCGGCGGGTCCGGAAGCTCCGCAACGCGAAGCACCAGGTCGGCGACGAGAGCCGGGTCGCTGGTCGCGGTCTTCTCGAACCCCGCCATGGCGCGGGCGGAAGCGCCGACCGTCGGCTCGTAGGGCGCGCTGATCGGCGGCGTCGCCATCGACGAGCCGGCCCAGTCGGTGCGCATGCCGCCCGGCTCGAGCACGGTGACCTTGATCCCGAGCGGCACGACCTCCGCGGCAAGCGCCTCGCTGAACCCGCCGACAGCCCACTTCGCTGACTGATACGCCGTCATCCCCGGGCTCCCGATCCGGCCGCCCACCGAGGAAATCTGGATGATCCGCCCGCCACCCTGCCGGCGAAGAACCGGAACCGCGGCCTTCGTGACATAGACCGTGCCCAGGAAATTGGTCTCCACCTGGCGCCGGAAGACGTCCAGCGACGTGTCCTCAAGGGCCGCTCGATCCCCCTGGCCGGCGTTGTTCACGACGACGTCGAGGCGCCCGAACGCCCGAACACCACCGGCGACAGCGGCCTCCGCAGCGGCAGGATCGGTGACGTCCAGCGCCTCGACGTGCACCTGCGACCCGAAGCGTTCCCGCAGGTCATCGAGCGAACGCGGGTCACGGGCGGTCGCCACGACCTGGTGCCCGGCCGCCAAGGCGCGCTCCACGATCTGGCGGCCCAGGCCGCGCGAAGCGCCGGTCACGAAGAAAACCACGACAACCTCCGAAGTCCGATTTAACGCAAGTTGATTGCGTTACCAGGACCGTAGCACCCCGAGACGGGGTAACGCATCCGGCTTGCGTTAAAGTGTGGTGTGCATCGCCGAGCGCGTTCCGAGGAAGCCAAGCTGCAGCGCGCCGAGGACCTCCTCGCCGCGGCCCGCGGGCTGGCCGTCGAGCTGGGCGGGGTGCGGCACGTGACGCTCGCGGCCGTCACGGAGGCGGCGGGGCTGCACGCGTCGGCCGTGCGGCGGTACTTCGCCAGCCGCGAGGAGCTGTTCCTCGAGCTCGCCGAACGCGGCTGGGAGGAATGGCGCGACGTCCTCACCGCCCGCCTCGCCGGCGCCCGCGGCCTGCCTCCGGGCGAGCTCGCCGAGGCGCTGAGCACGACGATCGTCACGCTCCCGCTCTTCTGCGACCTGCTCACGCACGTGTCGCTGAGCCTCGAAGGCGACGTCTCCGTCGAGCGGGCGCGCCAGTACAAGACGAGGTCCTTCAAGGCGTACGACGTGATCGTCGACACCCTCGTCAACGCCGGAACCCTTACCGCGCAACAGGTCCACGACGTCATCGCCGCGCTGCTCGGCACCACGTCGTACTTCTGGCAGCTCTCCCACCCGACGGCCACCCTCGCCGAGCTCTACCGCCAGGAACCCCGCTGGTCCCACACAGCGCTCGACTTCGAGCCCCGCCTCACGCGGCTGCTGAAAGCCACCGCGGAAGGCCTCGCCGAGCGTTAACCGAGCGCGTTCGACGCCAGGTGCAGCGCCTCGATCAGGTGCGCACGGTGTCCGGGGTGGACGTTGATGCGCGCCTCGCCGTGGGTGTTGCCGATGAACGTCAGCACGCGGCCGCGGTCGGTGAGGTCAAGGACGGACATCGGGGTGCTGCGCGTCCGCCGGCCCGCGTCGTCGCGCGTCGCGACGTACAGCTGGTGCGCGGCATCGCGACCGGCGCGCATGAGGCGGCGGAGCTCGTCGGCTTCATGGGACATCTCGGTCAGTGGATTGTCGGACTCGTAGTCGCGCCCCGCGTCCTCGAAATGGGCCTTCGGCACGCTCATCGGCGCCAGCCGCGCCGGCGGGCGCGTGGGCAGCGCGTCCACCAGGTGCTCCGCAACCTCCCGCGCCGGGATCGGGTCGAGCTGCACCACGCGGTGGTCGGTGATCAGGCGGACGGCGTCACGGCCCGACTCGGCCACGAGGATCGCGCCGTCGTCCGCGCCGTCGCGGAAGTTGCTCCACGAGTACATCTCGCGCGCCGGGTCGGCGAGGACGTCCAGCGTCGCGCGCCACGGCCGGGCGAGCTCACCGGCCGATGTGGCCAGCCCCCGGTCGTACAACGCATCCAGCGCACGTCGGCGCAGCGTCGCCTCGGCTTCGTCGGTGCGGTACGTCTGGTCCGGCCCCACGACAATCGGCGGCTCACCGAGCGCGGCGACGGTCCAGGCAACCAGGAACACCGGCCGGGGCAACCGCACCGGTCTGTCGATGATCGTCATCGGTCTGCTCAGGCTCCGATGGTCGGGGGCGTCGGCGGAAGGCCGGTGTGGGGATCGAGGAGCCTGCCGTCTTCGTCGTCGAGGAGCGAGAAGGCGGAGTCGTCGTCGATGCCGTACTTGCGTTGGTGCTCGGCGTCTTCCTCGCCCTTGCCCTTGTTGCCGGCTGCGCCCATGCCGCCCATTCCGGGCGAGCCCTTGGCGCCGGCCGCACCGGCTGCTGCGCCGCGGCCGGCCAATGCACCGCGCTCTTCCCCGAGCACACCGGACCCGGCACCACCACCGAGCCGCGACCCGGTTCCGGTCCCTGCCCCGCCGCGTCCGCCGAACGCCCCGGACCCGCCTGCGCCGCCCGCACCGGCACCGGCACCTACGCCGAAGCCGCCAGGCCCGAAGCCGTCCCCTCCACCCGTCGCCGACCACGACGGATTCCCACTGCCGACCGGGAACCTCTGCCCCGGCGGCGGGACCCGCGGGTCGTCGAGATCACTCGACGTGTGCGTGTCGTCATCGTCACCCGGCCGCCTCCCCGGCCGCTCCTCATCCCGCGGCGGCCACTGCTCCGGCGGCACCACCGGCCGCCCTGTCGGCGGCGGCAACACTGTCGGCGGCGGAATATTGGGCGGCGGCGTGGTCGGCGGGGGTGTCGTCGGCGGAGGCGTCGTGATGTGCCGGGTGTCGACCTCGGACTGTGAGGTGGAGGTCTTGTCGTCGCCGGTCGTGTTCTTGCTGTTGTGAGTGATCTTCTTGCGGACGACCTTGCCGGGCTGGGTGATCGTGACGGTGCCGTCGAACTCGTTCAGCTTGCCGTAGTCGGTCTTGAGGCCCTGACCGCTGTTCTGCGCCTGCTGGGCGTAGCCGTTGTACCGGTCGAGGTTCTGCTGGGCGAGCTGGTTGTACTGGTTGATCTTGTCTTCGGTGTCCGTGTCCCACGGCGTCGCCACATCGATGAAATCCTTGTGCGGCGGCGTTCCCGGCATCGGCTGCAGGGACTGCTTCATCTCGTCGAACCCGTGCGCGAGACCGGTGAGGTTCTGCCCGTTGGTGGTGTATGTCTGGGACGCCGCGGCCGTCGTGTCGGAGAAGACCTTGATCCGCTGCTGCGCGGCCTCGGCCCCGCCGCCGGTCCAGACGGACTCGAGGCCGGTGCTGAGGTTCTGGATGTCGGCGCTGATGGTGTGGTGATCCGCCGCGAGCTGCGTGGCCTGCCCGGCCCCCTCGTGCCAACCGCCGGCGCCCTTGCTGTTGAGCACCTTTTGCACCAACTCGGGTGCCGGCACGGCCTGCTGGCCGACGTTCCCGTGCCCGACGTCGTCGACCCACTGCTCGGCGTCGTTGACACGGTCGCCCGCCCACTTCGCGGCGTCACCGATCTTGCTGAAGAAGCTCATCAGCCACCAGCTTTCTGGCGCAGGTTGGTGACGACCATGTCGGCCACCCTCGCGGCGAGTTCGCAGGGGTCGGCGACTCCGATGTTTGCTTGACTCAGGTAAAGCGAGGCGTCGAAGGAAAGGTCATCTCGGATACCGACACTCACCTGGCAAAACTCCTGCGCAGCGCCTTGCTTTTCCGAAGAATGCGCGGCTGCGGGGAAGCCTTGGATGGGCTTGAGTTCGTGCCATACGCTGGCCTGCGGTTTCGTGTTCGCGTACACGCCGCTGAGACCTTCATGCGTCTGGGTGTCGTAGCCGACTCCGACGCCGGCATCGGCGTCCCAGTTGCACGCCCGTCCGAGAGCGGCGTTGTCGTCGCGCTTTCCCTGCGGCGCTGAGCCCAGGATTTGCTTGAGCTGGTCCGACGTCAACGCATCCTGGCACGGGTCACCCGAGAGCACCGACGCCGGCAACGGGTGCTCCACCTTCGGAGCGCCGTCGTGCGGCAAACTGGCCGCAGATGGTGACGGGGCCGGGATGCTTGTCGGGGCGGCGGCGTTCCCACTCGAGCATCCTGCGACGACAGCAACGGTGGCTGCGGTGCCGGATAGAAGCAGTAGCAGTCGCTTGGTTGTCACGCGAACCCCTTGTCTTGGTCCCCGCCGGCCGCGGCCTTCACGTCGGCGCCAGCATTCTCGTCTGCCGCGACGGTGATACCCAGTGCCAGTTCGAGCTTGCTTACCAACTGCCCGGCGTACTTGAGCTCGCGACCGACCTGATCGGAGCCTTCACCGAACGCGCCCCCGCTGCGGCCATCGCCGACGAGGAGTGTGTTGTAGCTGGTGCTACCCGGATCGTCCGTCGGAGGCCGGATCTTTCGCAGTGCCTCGGCTTGGGTGTTCATGTGCCGGAGGTTGTCGCGGACGCGTTTGGCGACCGTCAGCATGCTCTGCGCCTCGTCACGGCTCAGGCTGAAGCCGCTGCCGCCACCGGGGCTGGGCGCGGCCGCTCCGCCGGACGCACCGCCGCCGGCGGGTTGGTCGCCGGTGATGGTGAAGTTCATGCCAGTGAGCCAGTTCGACTCCGGCGCAGGTAGAGCCACTGCATTCCCCCTCATGACGCTTCAGTCCGGTGGCGGACCGTCCCCTGCGGCAACGGTAATGGACTGATCACCCTCGGGTGGGCATTTTGCCGAAGTCGGGCGAAAGGCGCTAGGGCGCTGTCGCCGATCGGGTGGAGGCTGTCCATCACACGCCGGCCTTGTGGCGGAGGTTCGTGACGACCATGTCGGCCACCCGGGCCGCCAGGTCGCAGGGGTCGGCTTTGGCGACTCTGGACGAGCTCAGCACCAGCGAGGCGTCGAACTCCAGCTCGTCGCTGATGCCGACGCTCACCTGGCAGAAGTCGTTCGGAGTGTCGAGGCTGTACGTCGAGTGGGCTACTGCTGGCAGGCCTTGGATGGGTAAGAGTTCTCGCCACACTTTGGCCTGGGGTTTTGTGCCTGCGTAGACGGCGCTGAGCCCATGCTGTTGTTTGGTCGCATAGCTCACCGATGCCAGGGCGTTGGCGCTCCAATCACATGCTGGGCCCAGAGCCGAGTCGTCACGGTTGCCGGCGGGCGTGGTGCCGAGGATCAATTCCAGTTGGTCCGAGGTCAACGCCTCCTGGCAAGGGTCGCCGGACAGGACCGATGCGGGCAGGGGGTGTTCGACCTTCGGAGCGCCGCTGTGGGGCAGAGGCTTGGTGGTGGGTGACGGAGCCGGGGTAACCGGTGAGCCGGCCCGTGCATGCCCCGAGCAGCCGGAGGTCGTGGCGACAACCACCACAACCCCACACAAGGCGACAAGCCGCCAAGAGATACCCACTGCCATCCCCTCGGATGAGCCGGCCGGAGGCGGCCGGTTACTCCAGGTTACCGAGACAAAGGGGACAGAGCGTCACCTACTAGGGGCCAACCGGCACTGTCGCTCCTGACACATCGCGTCGCGGGGGTGGGCGGGGGTGCTTAGGGTGCCGGGGTGGGTGCGTTATGACGTGGTGGCATGCGGTGATCATCTTCGTCGCCGGGGTGTGGGCGGGGACGATCAACGCGGTGGTCGGGTCGGGGACGTTGGTGACGTTTCCGGTGCTCGTGGCGTTGGGGTACCCGCCGATCACGGCGACGACGTCCAACGCCGTGGGGCTCGCGCCCGGCACGATCAGTGGGGCGTACGGCTACCGGGCCGAGCTGGAGGGGTACTGGCCGCAGGTGCTGAGGTTCTCGGTGGCGTCGTTCTTCGGCGCGATCGGGGGGACGATTCTGCTGCTGACGTTGCCCAAGGACGCCTTCGAGACGATCGTGCCGGTGCTCGTGGGGCTGGCGGTGGTGCTGGTGATCGTGCAGCCGAGGGTGTCGAAGTGGGTGCAGAAGCGTCGTGACGCCAACGGCACCGAGCACAAACCCGGGCCGCTGCTTCTCGGGTTGCTGTTCGTCATCGGCATTTACGGCGGCTATTTCACCGCCGCGCAGGGCGTGATGATGATGGCCGTCATGGGGATGCTGCTGTCGGAGCCCCTGCAACGGCTCAACGGGGTCAAGAACGTCCTCGCGGCCGTCGTCAACGTCATCGCCGGCCTCATCTACGCCGTGGTCGCCCCGGTGAGCTGGCCGGTGATCGGGCTGCTGGCCGTCGGGTCGACGATCGGGGGGCAGATCGGGGCGAAGGTCGGCCGCAAGTTGTCGCCGACGGTGTTGAGGGCCGTGATCGTGGTGATCGGTGTTGCGGCTGTGGTGGAACTAGTCCTGAAGTGACTGCCACTGCCACGGTCGTGAGTGTTGTGCACGGGTGGTGGCAGGGGTGAGACGCCGGCCGCTGATGTCTTCGTGGTGACTTGCCACTGTGGCAAGGAGCGTCCTTGATCGGTCGGTGTCGAGGGCGAATTCTTTGACCCGGTCGAGAACTTGCCGGTACTCACTGAGCTCGTTTGGGCTCTCGAGGTACAGCGACGTGAATTGATTCTCCGCGTACACAACCGGCTTGTGGTTCCGGAAATGCAGCAAACGAAACGCCGGTCCGAAAACCCCGGCCGGGCAGCTGTCGGCCGGATCACTCGCACAGCACAGTGCGGCTCCGACGAGACGAACAGCAGGTGGAAGAGCTGATCACGCATCACCTCGGGCTCCGCGACCGGCGCGCGAAGCACGTCTTCGTGGATGGACGCGCTGAACCTGGGCGGGTTCACGCGGCGCAGAAGCTTCTGTCTGTTCAGCCAGTCCCACTCGCAGAGGGAGTGCGACGCGGAAAGATCAGCGGAACGGATGCCGTCCCGCCAACCCATGCCACCCTGTCACACCAAAGATCACGCCAGGAACTCCCGGGCGGCCGCCAGGAACAGGTCGTTCTCCTCCGGGGTCCCGATGGTCACGCGAGCACCATCGCCCGGGAACGGGCGCACGATCAGCTTGCGGTCCAGCATGTGCTCGGAGAAGGCGACCGTGCGCTCGCCCAGTGGGAACCACACGAAATTGGCCTGAGTAACCGGAATCTCGTAGCCCATGGAAACCAACGCTGTACGAACGCGGTCGCGTTCGGAGATGATTTCGGCGCAGCGTTCCATGAGCTCGTCGGCGGCGTCCAGCGAAGCCATGGCGGCGACCTGGGCGATGGCGTTCACCGAGAAGGCCACGTACACCTGGCGAAGCGCCTCCGCGATTGAAGCGCAAGCCACGGCGTAGCCAACCCGCAGGCCGGCCAGCCCGTAGGCCTTCGAGAAAGTCCGCAGCACCGCCACGTTCTCCCGGGTACGCGCGATTTCCACGCCGTCCGGCACGTCAATATCTGTGACGAATTCCTTGTAGGCCTCGTCCAGCACCACCAGCACGTGGGGCGGCACGGCGTCGATGAAGCGCTCCAGCTCGTCGTGCGTCAGCACGGTGCCGGTGGGGTTGTTGGGGTTGCAGACGAAGATGAGCTTCGTGCGGTCGGTGATGGCCGCGAGCATGGCGTCGAGGTCGAGCCCGTGCCCGGAGGTCAGTGGCACCTTGACCGACTGAGCGTGCGCGACCTGCGTGACGATCGGGTACGCCTCGAACGAGCGCCACGCGAACATCACCTCGTCGCCAGGGCCGCAGACGGCCTGGATGAGCTGCTGGCACAAGGAAACCGAGCCGCAGCCGACCGCGAGGTGCTCGATGGGGACGTCCAAGTCACGAGCGAGGCGTTCGCGCAGGGCGTGGGAACCGCTGTCGGGGTAGCGATTGACGTCGGCCATCGCGTCGGTGACGGCGGCGCGCACGCTGGGCAGCGGGCCGCCTGGCACCTCGTTGCTCGCGAGCTTGATCGCGCCTTGGATCGTCCGGCCGGGGACGTACTTCGGCAACGAATCGAGGTCGGGGCGCGGTGCGAGGGACGGCATCGTCGGTACTCCTCGGGTCAAACGGGATGGCCTGGCCACCGTATCTCGCGACGTCGGATCCACAAAGGTTCCCAATGTTCACCCGGAGGTGATTGCATGAGGTGATGACGTCGACGAGCACCGTGGATTACCAGCGTACCGACGGTCGCGCGCTGCGCCTCACCTTCGCGGAGCCCGACGGTGCCATCCGCGGCGGCCTCGTTGTCCTGCACGAAGGCGACGGGGTCACCGACGGTGTGGTGCTGCTCGTCGCGAGCCTGGCGAACGAAGGCTGGCTCACCGTCACGCCCCACATCGACGGCGGCGAGAAGCTCACGCAACAGGACCTCCTCGACGCGACGGACATCACACTCGAATGGCTGGTCGAGCACGGTGTGGAGGCCGATCTGCGCGGCGTCGTCGGGTTCGACCTGGGTGGCACGGCGGCGCTCGTGGTCGCGTCGCACCGCCGGCTCGGCGCGGCGGTGAGTGTGGGCGGCCAGCGCGTGACGGAGCTGCCGCGGCTGCTGGACATCGCGGGCCACCTGACCAGCCCGTGGCTCGGCATGTACGGCGACGCCGGTGACGAAGCCGGCGGCGCCGAGGTGGAGCAGCTGCGCGAAGCGGCGGCGTCGGCGAGGGTGGCCACGAACGTCGTGCGCTACCCGGGCGCCAACCACCGCTTCGACGCCGACCCCAGCGCGGCCGAGGAAGCCTGGCAGCGCACGTTGGACTGGTTCGACGCGCACCTGCGGTAGACCGAAGACAGGCCAGAGACAAGACGGTGGCCGGGGTGGTTAGCCGCAGTTAACATCGGCGGGTGACCCAGACTGCCGATGTTCCCGAAGTGCTCTGGCGACCCGACCCGAGCCGCGTGTCCGACACTCGCATCGAAGCGTTCCGCAGGTGGCTGCGGGAAGAACGCGGCGTGGAGGTCGACGACTACGACTCGCTCTGGCGCTACTCCGTGGAGCACGTGCCTGAATTCTGGGCGGCCGTCGCCGAGTTCTCCGGCGTGCGCTGGCACGAGAAGCCGCGAGAGGTCCTCTCGGGCGCGATGCCGAACGCGAAGTGGTTCGACGGCGGCACGCTGAACTACGCGGAACACGCGCTCAGCCCGGGTGTCGCGGGCGCGGCGAAGAGCGACGACGAGCTCGCCGTGATCTTCCACCGCGAAGACGGCTTCGCCGAGCAGCTCACGTACGGCGACCTTCGCGCGCAGGTCGCCGCGGCGCGCGGAGCGCTGAAGGCGTTGGGCGTGACGAAGGGCGACCGGGTGGTGGCGCTGGCACCGAACTGCCCGCAGACGCTCGTCGCGTTCCTGGCGGCGGCGTCGCTGGGCGCGATCTGGTCGTCGTGCTCACCGGACTTCGGCGTGCGCGCGATTTCCGACCGTTTCACGCAGATCGAGCCGAAGGTGCTCATCGCGGTGAACGGCTACGCCTACAACGGCCGCGAGTTCGACGTCACTCCCACGGTCGAGCGGTTGAGTGCCGACATCCCGTCGCTGAGCGCGACCGTTCTCGTGAAATACGTGGGTGGCGGGACCGTTGACGGCGCCCTCGACTGGAACGCGCTGCTCGCCGAGCACGCCGGCACCGAGCTGGCGTACGCGCCGGTGGAGTTCGGGCATCCGCTGTGGGTGTTGTACTCGTCCGGCACCACGGGTTTGCCGAAGGGGATCGTGCAGGGGCACGGCGGGATCGTCGTCGAGCACCTCAAAGCCCTTTCCCTGCAAGCGGATCTCGGGCCGGGCGAGCGGTTCTTCTGGTTCACCACCACCGGCTGGATGATGTGGAACTTCCTCATCTCGGGCCTGCTCGTCGGGTCCACGATCGTCCTCTACGACGGCAGCCCCGGCCACCCGGACCTCAACGTGCTGTGGCACCTGGCCGAGCAGCACCGCATCACGTACTTCGGCACGTCGGCGCCGTTTATCCAGAGCTGCCTCAAGGCGGGGCTGGAACCGTCGGCGCGTTACGACCTGAGTGCGTTGCGCGCCTTGGGTTCCACGGGTGCGCCGCTGTCGGTCGAGGGCTTCCGGTGGATTGCCGACAAGATCGGGAAGGCGGTGCAGATCTGCTCTGTCTCCGGCGGCACGGACCTGTGCGCGGCGTTCGTGGCGGCGTCGCCGGACGTGCCGGTGTGGCTGGGGGAGCTATCGTGCCGGGCGCTGGGCGCGGCCGTCGCGTCGTACGACGAGGCCGGTTATCCGCTGGTCGACCAGGTCGGCGAGCTGGTGATCACGGAGCCCATGCCGTCGATGCCGGTGTTCTTCTGGAACGACCCCGACGGCACGCGGCTGCACGAGGCGTACTTCGACATGTACCCCGGCGTCTGGCGCCACGGCGACTGGATCCGCGTGACCCCGCGCGGCTCCGCGGTGATCTACGGCCGCAGCGACTCCACGCTCAACCGCGGCGGCGTGCGCATGGGCACGGCGGAGTTCTACCGCGTGGTGGAGGGTTTCGACGAGGTCGCCGACTCCCTGGTCGTGGACACTTCCGCGGTCGGCAACGACGACGGGCAGCTGCTGTGTTTCCTCGTGCTGGCGCCGGGTGTGGATCTTGCCGACGTGGAGCCGAAGCTGCGGAAGGAGCTTCGTAGCGCTCTGTCACCGCGCCACGTTCCCGACCGGTTCGTGGTGGTCGGCGAAATCCCCCGTACCTTGAACGGTAAGAAGTGTGAGGTGCCGGTGAAGAAGATACTCTCCGGAGTCGCGCCGGAGAGGGCTGTGAGCAGGGACGCGCTGGCCAACCCGGCCGCGTTGGCCCCGTTCACGGAGCTCGCGGGGGAGCTCGCCGGGCGGTGACGAAGCAGGGGGAAGCATGGCTGGGCCGTACGTGTTGCACGCGTGGTGACGGGGACACGCGCGCAGCACAGCTGGCAGGTGGCGGGCGTGACGACCGTCAAGGCGATCACCTGGGTGACCAGGCTCGCCGGCCTGCTGACACTACTTTCCGTGGTGGTTCCCTCCGGCCGTAACCTGCGTGGTCACCTGGCCGAGTGGCTGGAGCTGCCGCCGGGGGCGACCGTCGCGGCGGCGACCGTGGCCGTGGTCACGGGCGTGTTGCTGATCATGCTCGCGGCGGGACTGCGGCGGCGCAAGCGCCGGGCGTGGCAGCTCGCGGTCGGCTTCGCGGTGTTGTTGACCTTGTCACACCTGGGGCTGCGGCACGTGTTCGGCGCGGGCGTGGTGTCGGTGGTGCTGCTGGTCGGGCTGATCGTGAACCGCCGCTACTTCGTCGCGGAGCCGGACCCGACCACGGGCCGCTGGCGCGCGGTGCGGGTGTTCCTGCAGCTGGTGCTGGCGGGGTTCGTGATCAACGTGGTGCTGCTTTCGGTGGCGTCCGGGCGGATGCTCGAGCCGCTGAGCTTCCCCGGCCGGCTTTCACAGTCCGGGCTGGCGCTGGTGGGCGTGAGCGGTCCCGCCGTGTTCCACGGCGCGTGGCTGGAGGACCTGTCGGCGGCGATCGGGCTGCTGTTCAGCATCGCGGCGGTGCTCGTGTCCGCGTACTTCCTGCTGCGTTCGGCGGAGCCCGCGCCGGAGCTGTCGGACGACGAGCTGGCGCGCCTGCAGGCCCTGCTGGCCGAGCACGGCGACCGCGACTCGCTGGGCTACTTCGCGCTGCGGCGTGACAAGTTCGCGGTGTTCTCGAAGACGGGCAAGGCGGCTGTGACGTACCGCGTGATCGCCGGCGTTGCGCTGACGTCGGCCGATCCGCTGGGCGACCACGAGGCGTGGCCCGGCGCGATCGAGGAGTACCTGGAGATCTGCAAGCGCAACGCGTGGGTGCCGGCGGCGATGGGCGCGTCGGAGCTCGGGGCGACGGTGTGGGCGCGCTTCGGGCTGGAGGTGCTGGAGATCGGCGACGAGGCCATCGTCGACACGGCCGGCTTCACGCTGGAGGGCCGTATCATGCGCGGTGTCCGCCAGGCGGCTTCGCGGACGCGCCGGGCGGGGTACAAGGTGCTGGTGCGGCGGGCGGAGGACCTGCGGCCGGGGGAGCTGGACGAGCTGGTGCTGTTGGCCGCTGCGTGGCGGGGCACCGAGACGGAACGCGGCTTCTCGATGGCCCTGGGCCGCATGGGCGACCCCGGCGCGGTGATCGTGACGGCCGAACAGGGCGGACGCGTACGCGGCGTCCTGCAGTTCGTGCCGTGGGGTGGGCGGGGCCTGTCGCTCGACGTGATGCGGCGGGACCGTTCGGCCGACAACGGCGTGAACGAGCTGATGATCTCGGAGTTGCTGGTCTATTCGCACGAGCACGACATCGACCACGTCTCTCTGAACTTCGCCGCGTTCCGGTCATTGATGGAACAGGGGCAACGCATCGGCGCGGGTCCTGTGGCGCGTATCTCGGCAAAGGTCCTGCACTTCTTCTCTCGCTGGATCCAGATCGAGAGCCTGTACCGCTTCAACGCCAAGTTCCAGCCGCGGTGGGTCCCGCGGTACCTCGTGTACCCCGGCGTGCGCGAACTCCCGCGCGTCGGCGTGGCCACCTTCGAAGCCGAGGGCCTCGGCGGCCGTTCCCCCTGGTTGCGGCGCCTGCTGCAACGCTGATCTTCACTTTCGGGGGGTGCCTTCGCGGGGTAATGGGGGGTGTGTAAGCTATCTGGGCAGTGGTCGACAAGGCCCAGGAGGCTTCGCCTAGTCTGGTCTATGGCGCCGCACTGCTAATGCGGTTGGGGGTAACCCCCCCTCCCGGGTTCAAATCCCGGAGCCTCCGCTGGTGCCTGTTTCGGCAGGTGCTAGATTAACAACTGAACAAGCGCCCGTAGCTCAGCTGGATAGAGCATCTGACTACGGATCAGAAGGTCAGGGGTTCGAATCCCTTCGGGCGCACGTCTGGTTGAGACAGCAGTACCAAGAAGCCCGCCGGAGACGGCGGGCTTCTTGCTGTCCGGGCTTTGTTCAGTAGCCAGGGCCGGTTCACTCAGGGGGACCCCGCGCACGGAGCAGACCCCGCCCGGGGCCGTGTCCAGGCGGGGTCTGCTCGGGGTGGTCCGTCGACCACCGCGGGTGGGCGGCGAAGAGTCACGCCCGCCCGGGGTCACTCAGGTCAGCACCGGGCGGCCCAGCGGCAGTCCCTTGCCGCCCGTCGCGGCGGACATCGCGCCGAGGTACAGGTAGACGCCGACCGCGGCGAAGACGAAGCAGACGTAACCGCCGGCGGTGGAGGCGCCCGGGGCGTCGCCCACCGTGCCGTAGAGCACGAGGGCCACGGCGAGGTCGATCAGCACGAACAGCACGGTGAACATGGCAGGCAGCCGCAGCGTGCCGAGGGTCAGCAGGACGATCGTGATCAGCCAGGCGATCAGGAAGATGCCCTGCGTGGCGATGGCCGCGTCCGAGGTGATGCCGAACCAGTTGTGGGTCAGGCCGAGCACCAGCGCCGAGTAGCTCCACCAGAACCCGGCGAAGATGCCGAACACCGAGGCGACGGCGTTCTGGCCCAGCGACAGCGCCCACACCGCGGCGACGAACTGGCCAAGGCCCGTCGCGGGCAGGATGATGGCGATCGAGGCGCCGACGGCACTGGCCGGGACGTACCCGGTCAGAACCAGGCCGAGCGCGATCGTGCCGACGATGAAGGTGGGCAGCCCGATCATGCCGGGGTCGCCCACGGGTGCGGTTTGGGCAGGGGCTTCGACTTCGGTGGCAACATCAGTGGACATCGTGTACTCCTCGTTGAGCTGCGAATGATCCTCGAGTGCGGTCAGGCTGGGCGGTGGTCCGAGATCGGCCGGACGGGGTTACGCGGTGGCACCGCCCGCTTTCCGAGCCGAGCTGGTCACCGGCTCCGGGCTGAAGCGGCGGACCTGTCGGCGATCGGGCCGATGGAGAGACGCGGTGGGACCACCCGCTTTCTCCGCCTAGCTGGTCACCGGCTCCGAGCTGAAGCGGCGGACCAGCCGGAGTGAGAGACGCGGTGCCGCCACCCGCTTTCCGTCCGAGCTGGGTCAGTGGCTCCGGGCCGAAGCGGCGGACTCGTCGGTGATCGGCCGGACGCGGAGACGCGGTGGCACAACCCGCTTTCCACACCGAGCCGGGTCACCGGCGCCAGGGCGAAGCGGCGGACCCGGCGGATCGAACTGCGCCGTGACGACCGCCTGCGACTGAGCGGGCCGCGCCGGGTGATCTCCCGATGGGGGAGAACCGCTTCACTGGGTTCTGGGCCACATTCCTGACAGCTCGGGGTGGTCGTCGTCGATCAGGCGGTGCGCCAAGGCGATCGCCTCTTTGGGATCGATCTGGTCGAAGTCGGGATGCCCCTTGGCGATTCCCTCGAAGACGGCGGCCAGCTCGGTCGCCGCGGTCGGGGACAGGCTGGTGTCCTGGCTGCACTGCACGTAGCGCAGCCGCAGCACCCCCGCGGCCTGCATCAGCAAGGCGCAGTACGTATTGTGCGCAGCTGGTGCCCGATCGGATCGAGCACCTGACTGTTTGCCTTTCACGCGGACTCCCTTCTCTCGTCAAGTCTCCCGACGCGGCCGGTCAGGCGGTGGCGCGCTTTTTGAGTTCCTTCGCTGCGGCACCCGGGTCGGCGGCGTTGTAGATCGCACCCCCGGCGACGGCGACGGTCGCACCCGCGTCGCGGACCGCGGCGATGGTGTCGATCTTGATGCCGCCCGCGATGGAGAACGGGACACCGGCGAGGCGGCCGTCTTCCAGCAGGGTGTCGATCGTGTAACCGGGGCGGGCCTGCTCGTCCAGACCGGCGTGGATCTCCACAAAGGACACACCCAGCTTCGAGACCTCCCGGATCCGCGCGACCCGGCCCTCCACCACCGTGATCATGTCCGCCACGACCTGCTTGCCGTACTTACGACCCGCCGCCACCGCACCGCGCACGGTGTCGTCATCAGCCGCGCCCATCACCGTCACCAGGTCCGCGCCGGCCTCGAACGCCAGCGCCGCTTCCAGCTCACCCGCATCCGCGGTCTTCAAATCCACGAACACCAGCTTGTCCGGATGAGCCGCCTTGATCGCACTCACCGCCGCGATCCCCGCCGACTTCACCAACGGCGTCCCCAACTCCAAAATGTCCACATGCTCAGCCACCTGATTCGCCAACGTCAACGCCGCCGGCAGATCCAACACATCCAACGCCACCTGCAACCGCACAACGATCTCCTCACAACCCACCGACGGCGAACCCGCCGACCAACCAACCGATAGCCCCCACAACAATCCTCACCCACCCGAAAACCGGCAACACTCCACCACATGCAAAAACACAATCCCCCAATGCGCACAACAAATACCCACCCATCGACCGGTCGAGCCGCGTCGCCGGCCGTGGCCCGAGGCGGCCGTCATCGACCTCGGGCCTCGGCTTCGTGCTGTGCGATCGCCTGCCCGATCATCGAACAACAGCAGGTCACAGGCTGTTTTTGGCGGGTTGCTCGGCACTGGCCGCACCGCCGTGGACGCGGCAGTCCGCTCGTGGTGGCGCGGCGGCCGTTCGTCCATGATTCGGTGCCGGTCGTTCGCGATTGGTTGCCAGGCCAGGCGAGGGCGAAGAAGCTGGGAAAAGACAAGCCGAGTTCAGGGCGACGTTACCAGAAAGCCGCCCTGGTCGAACCCTTGACGGGCAACGGTGCCTGAGTTTATCCGGCCGTTGTCGGGGTCGAATGTGAGGGAGGACGCCATGAGGTGGCAAACGCCTTATTTCGCGCTGCTCGACGCGTGCTCCGACGCCGGCCCGCGCCGGTATTGACGGATTGTTTTCGTACTGTGTTCATACATTGCCTCGGAGCCGCGGCTGGTGGCGGTTATCCGCAGTGGAATTGCGCTTGTGCCGGCTGCCGCAAGGCCCGGGCCAAGCCTGAAGGCGCGACGACACACGCCGGGATCGCGGTTTCCGGAGACGGCGAGCAGTGGTTCCTGCTGAACGCGACCCCGGACGTCCACCACCAGATCGCGGCGGATCCCTCGTTGCACCCCGGCCCGGAGGTCAGGAAGACGCCGGTTGCCGGTGTGTTGCTAACCGACGCGGAGTTCGACCACACGATCGGTCTGCTGATGCTGCGCGAAGGGTCTTCGCTGACGGTGTACGGGACATACCCCGTGCTGGAGGCACTGACCCTGTGGTTCCCGATCCGCGAACTGCTCAGCGACTACGCGGACTTCACCTGGTCCCAGGTCGAGGTCGGCAAGCCGCTGGATCTGGACGATCGAGTGCGCGTGACCCCGTTCCTGACCGGTTCCAAGGCGCCGCGCTACATCGGGGAGTCCCGGCTTCGTGGCCCGTCGTCGGAGTGGGAGGTGGGCTACCGCCTGGAAGACAAGGTGACCGGCGGGATCGCGGTGTACGCGCCGACGCTGCCGAAGTGGGACGACAAGTTCTCCGAGCAGGTGGCGTCGGCCGACTGCGTCTTCGTGGACGGCACGTTCTGGACGGACGACGAAATGGCCGGCCAGGGTGCGGGAAGCCGGACCGGGCGCTCCATGGGCCACATGCCCGTCAGCGGTGACGACGGTTCGGCCCGCGCGCTGGCCGCACTTCCCGCGAAGCGAAAGATCTACACGCACATCAACAACACGAACCCGATTCTCGACGAAGAGTCCCCGGAACGGCGTTGGGTGACGGACTTGGGCATCGAGATCGGCCGAGCCGGCTTGGAGGTGGAAGTATGAACCCGTGGTCTGCCGAGGAGTTCGAGGCGCACCTGCGGTCCATCGGAGAAAAGCGGTACCACCATCTGCACCCGTTCAACGAGCGGATGCACTCGGGCACGCTGACCGAGGAGGAGTTCCGGGGTTGGGTGCGGAATCGCTTCTACTACCAGATGAACCTGCCCAAGAAGGACGCGTTCATCCTGACCAAGCTCCCCGGCCGGGAGGATCGGCGCCAGTGGATCCAGCGCATCATCGACCATGACGGGCGAACGGGCGCAGAGGGCGGTCTCGAGAAGTGGATTCGCCTCGGCGCGGCTGTCGGCCTGAGCCGCGAAGCGTTGTTCGACACCGACACGGTGCTTCCCGGAGTGCGGTTCGCCGTCGACGCCTATGTGGACTTCTGCCGCCAGAAGCCGTGGCTGGAGGCCGTGGCGTCGGCGCTGACCGAACTGTTCGCGCCGGATCTGCTCAGCCGGCGGATCACCGACGTGCAGCACCATTACCCGTGGATCGCTTCGGAAGGCCTTGAGTACTTCCGGGCGCGGCTCACCCAGCAGCCCAAGGACATCGCACACCTGCTCGAACTGGTGCTCAACCACGCGAAGTCGAAGGAACAGCAGGACGCGTGCGCACGAGCCCTGGAGTTCAAGTGTGACGTCCTGTGGAGCCTGCTGGATGCCGTGGAACTCGCGTACAGCAAGAGTTCGTGATGGACGAATCCGACTTGACGGCCATCCCGAAGCTGGCGACCAAGGCGATGCTCAAGCACGACAACGTCCGTGACGTGGAGCTGCTCCTGTTGCCGGAGCGGGTCGTGCTCCTGAACAAGTCCGGGGCGGCGATCTTGGGGCTGTGCGACGGCAGCCGGACCGTGCGGCAGCTGGTCGACCAGCTCGAGCAGGACTTCGCGGCCGCCGATCTCGCGAACGACGTGATGACGTTCCTCCAGGATGCCCGCGGACGGGGTTGGGTGGTGGTCTCATGAACGGCGCGCCGCAGCCGTACGGCCTGCTGGCCGAAGTCACGCACCAGTGCCCGTTGCACTGCGTCTACTGCTCGAACCCGTTGGAGCTGCTGGATCGGCAGGACGAGCTCACCACCGAAGACTGGTTGCGGGTGATCAACGAGGCGGTTGGGCTCGGGGTCGTGCAGGTGCACTTCTCGGGCGGTGAACCCCTCGTTCGCGGCGATCTGGAGACGCTGGTCGCCGAATGCCGTCGCCTCGGGCTGTACACGAACCTGATCACCAGCGGCCTCGGGCTCACGGAGAGCCGGGCGAAATCACTTGTCGAGGCCGGCCTCAACAGCGCGCAGCTGAGCATCCAGGGCGACGCCGCCGAGTCGACGAACCTGGTCGCGGCGAGCAAGCGGTTCGACAAGAAGGAGGCCGCCGCACGCATCATCCGCGACGCCGGCCTGCCGTTGAACATGAACGTGGTCCTGCACCGGATGAACCTGCCGCGGCTGGACGCGATCATCGATGTCTGCGTGTCGTGGGGCGCCGAGCGGCTGGAGCTCGCGAACTCCCAGTACTACGGCTGGGCCCTGCGCAACCGTGATCTGCTGATGCCGACCAAGGCCCAGCTCGACGACGCGGTCGGTGTTTACGAACGCCGGAAGGCCGAGCTGGGGGAGAGCATGGAACTCCTCTGGATCCTTCCGGACTACTACGAGCCCTACCCGAAGCCGTGCATGGGCGGCTGGGCGCAGAACGCACTGACCGTCGCGCCGGACGGCACCGTGTACCCGTGCCCGGTGGCCGCGGAGATCACGACGATGACCTTCTCCTCGGTTCGCGACCACGATCTCGCGTGGATCTGGGAGAAGTCCGAGGCGTTCCAGGCCTACCGCGGAACGGAGTGGATGCCCGACCCGTGCCAGAGCTGCCCGCGCAAGGAGCTCGATTTCGGCGGCTGCCGGTGCCAGGCGTTCGCGTTGACCGGTGACGCGGCGCGCACCGATCCCGTGTGCATGCACTCGCCCGACCACCACTTGGTGCAGGACGCTCTCGTTCGCGCCAACCAGGAGGATGTCCCGACCGACGGTGAAAAGCTCCGCGAAAAGCTGGTTTACCGCCGCCCGACGGTGTCGGCGCACCGGCCCTGACGGATGCCGTTCGACGGCCGGGTCGCCTCCGGTGACAAGCTGACGCAGGACGAGGCGGCAGCGCGTTCGGCCGAGATTTTCGACGTCCACTACGCGGTGGAGCTCGACTTGACCGTCGGTGCGCGGAAGTTCGCGACGAGCACGGTGGTCCGCTTCCAGGCTCGGTCCGGGGATGCGTTCGTCTTCCTCGACTTCGCGGGGCAGGTCGAGTCGGTCGAGTGCAACGGCCGTGAGCTGGGGCCGGACGCGCACGAAGGAACGCGCATCCGGCTGGCCGTGCGCACCGGCGGGAACACCGTTCGCGTGGCCGGCTTCGCGGCGTATTCGCGAACCGGTGAGGGGCTGCATCGGTTCGAGGATCCGCTCGACGGCCAGGTTTACGTGCACACGAAGTTCGAACCTTTCGCGGCGCACCAGGTGTACGCGTGCTTCGACCAGCCCGATCTGAAGGCGACGGTCGACCTGACTGTCATCGCCGACGCCGGCTGGGTCGTGGTCGCCAACACCGACCCCGAGGAACCACCGACGCCGGTCGGCGATCGTTCGACGTGGCGCTTCGGCCGTACGCCACCGCTGCCGCCGTATCTGGTGGCTTTCGCCGCCGGCCCGTTCCGGCGGCTGCGGTCCAGCCACCGCGCCGTGCCGCTGGCACTGTACGCGCGTGGCTCGCTCTTCGAGGAGCTCACTCGCGACGCGCCCGAACTCTTCGACGTGATCGGGCGCGGGCTCGACTTCTACGGCCGGTTGTTCGACCTGCCGTACCCGTTCACCAAGTACGACCACGTTTTCGCGCCCGAGTACGCGTTCGGCGGGATGGAACACCCGGGCTGCGTGACGCTCAACGAGCGGTTCGTGTTCCAGCACCGGGTCACCGCGGAAGCGCGGCGAAAACGCGCCGAGGTCCTGCTGCACGAGATGGCGCACATGTGGTTCGGCGACTACGTGACGATGCGCTGGTGGGACGACCTGTGGCTGAACGAGGCCTTCGCGACGATGATGGCCGTCGTCGCGCAGGCCGAAGCGACGCCGTACGGGGAAGGCTGGACCGCGTTCGCCCACCACGCCCTGCCGGCCGCCCGGCACGCCGACCGGCTGCCCACGGCCCACGCGATCCGGGTGGAAACCGCCGACACCGCCGCCGCGCGGTCGAATCTCGGGCCGATCGTCTACCTGAGGGGCGCGGCGGTGCTCCACGACCTCGCTTCGCGCGTGGGCTGGGAAACGTTCGTCGCCGGCGTGCGGACCTTCTTGCGGACGCACGCGTGGGGCAACGCCGACCTCGATGATTTCGTGGCCGCGCTTCGGAAGCTGTCGAACGAGGACGTGGACCGGTGGGTCGACGAGTGGCTGCTGCGCCGCGGGGTCAACACGGTCGAGGTGGCTCGCGGCCGCCTGGTCCAGCTTCCCGATCCGGAGGTTCGGCCGCGCCACTTGACGTTGCGGGTCGCCGCGTTTGACGAACGCGAGGGCGAGCTGCTGCTGCGGCACCGCGCGCACGTGTCACTCGGTCCCCGTGAGGGTGACCGTGCCGTCGCCGGCGCCGACCTGCTCGTGCCCAACGACGACGCGGTGCGCCACGTCAAGGTCAGGCTGGACCCGCGGTCCCGGCGGACGGCCCTGCGGAGTCTGTCCACATTGGATGATCGGCGGGCGCGGGCAGTCGTCTGGGGAGCGTTGTGGGACGACGTGCTCGACGCACGCCTGCCGGCACGCAGCTACGCGGCGGCCGTGCTCACCCACGGCGTCCGGGAGAGCGATGTCGGTGTGCTGGAAGCGTTGGTGGAACGTGCGGTGCGAGCGGTCGAGCTCTACGGAGACCCGCTCGACCGGGACCGGCTGCTCGAAGCCGTCGCGCGCCGGGTGCGCGCGCAGCTGGCCGCCGCCGCGCTCGGCAGTGACCGCCGGCTGGTTCTCGCCCGAGCTCTCGTCGGTGTCGGCCAGGACCACGGCTTGCTGAGCGACCTCGTGCGCGGCCGGTCGCCGTGGCCGGACCTGGAAGTGGATCAGGACCTGCGGTGGCGGGCAGCGGTCCGCCTGGCCTCGACCGGAGGCGACGTCGACGGACTGCTGCGCGTCGCACGGGAAGCCGATCCGGGGGACGGCGGCCGCCGCAACGCCTTGACGGCAGAAGCCGCGCGTCCCACGCGGGCCGCCAAAGAAGAGGCCTGGACGCGGGTGGTCGGCGAGGGTTTCTCGCTCGCGGAACGGAAAGCCGTCATGGCGGGGCTGCGGCAACCGGGGCAGGAGGCGCTGCTCACCCCGTACGCGGACCGCTACCTGCGGGCGTTGGAGAGCGGCGCAGGCGAGGCTGAGTCCGCGCTGGCGTTCGCGCGGGGGCTGTACCCGCGGTTCACCACCGACGAGCACGCCGTGCTGGCCCGCACGGATCGCTTGCTGGAGAACGGATTGCTCCCCGAAAACGTGCGTAAGGTCGTCCGCGAGGAGCGGACCGAACTGGCGCTCATGCGGGCCGCGCGGGCGTGCGACGCGGCGCGCTGAGGTGGAAGCGAGGTGGATGGCGCAAGGCCCCGGTGCTCTGTGCAGGCCGGAACCTTGCGCCAGCAGGAGTCCCGCCCGCGGGTGCCGGCCGACCGCCGCGATGGCGAGAAAGGGAATGGAACTGTTACTGTCCGGGAAAAGCAGCTGCGTCCCGAAACACGGAACTTCGTCGCCGAACTATGGTCGGCGCGTGGAAATTGCGGCAAGCCAGGTCGAACGAATGGCCGTGAATCCAGGACGAACGGTGTCGGGGCTGCCACGAAGGGGAACACGAGTCCCTTGACTACCGGCCGTTCGCCGTGTTGAGATTGCCGAACGGGTGCAGTTCACGGCCTCTTCGCCGCCGCCCGATTACCCCGAACGTCCGTATGTGGCGCGGTGCACACCGTTCATGTCCGCACAGTGCGCGTTCGTGCTCAACAGATTGACCACGCAATCCGGGCCGGGCACGCTCGTTGCACACCGGGAGCCGCCGGTGTAGCCGACAACTGCTTTTCTGCGGAGCGAGAGGTGGAAACGTGGTTCTTCCGTCAAAGATGCCTCAGCTCGCCGACCTCGATTTACTGCTGTCAGTGGAAAGTTATGGCAGCGTGGGAAAAGCCGCTCAAGCGCACAGTCTTTCGCAGCCGGCCGCCAGTATCCGGATCAGCGCGATGGAACGCCGTCTGGGTCTTCGGCTGCTGGAGCGTTCTCCTACCGGTTCGAAGCTCACCGAGGACGGGGAAATGCTGGCGAAGTACGCCCGCAACGTGATGAGCGCCGCGCGGGAGTTGCTGGAGTTCGGATCCGGGGCTCCGTCCGCCGATGCGAAACGGCTGCGGGTCGCGGGCAGCCCGGCCGTCTCCGAGCATTTGATCCCTGAATGGCTGAACCGGTCCGGGTTCTCGTTCGGTGAGGCCCGGGTGGAGGTGCAGACCGGCAGCATCGACGAGCTCCGCCGGCTGATCCGGGCGGGCCACGTCGATCTCGCGTTCATCGATGGCTGGTGCCAGGCCGGAAGCCACGTGCAGAAGCAGTTCGGCGACGACATGGTCACCCGCTACATCTGCGACGACATGCTGGCCGTGGTGGTCGGCGCGAAGCACCCGTGGGCCAGGAGGACCCGTCCCCTGACGGTGCGGGAGCTGGCATCCGCGCCACTCGTCCTGCGCGAGCGCGGCTCAGGACTCCGGGAGTTCACGGATGAGCTGCTGGGAACTGCCCGCACCCCGCGCAGTTACGTCGAATTTCCCTCCAGCGCCGCGATCAAGCAAGCGGTCGCGACGAGCCAGCGGGTGACCGTGCTGAACATTTCGACCGTGCGGTCCGAACTCGCGGAAGGCCGGCTGCACCTGGTGGCAGTCGACCAGGAAATGCCGGCGAAACCCATCTACGCGGCGTGGAGTGAGCGCCGGGATCTCCCGGGGTACGCGCGGGAACTGGTGGAGATCGCAGCGTCGAAAGGCAGTCCGATGCCGGTTTTCGTGCCTGGGCAGAAAGTCAAAGGCAGTCGGCTCGCGGTCGCGAAAACCACCACCAAAACGTAAGACGACGGTCAACGTCGGTCGAGACTCAGGAGGAGCAAGGTAGATGTCAGCACTGAATAAAATCGCGCGCACGCTCGTCTCCAACAGGCGCGGTATTCTCGCTGCCGATGAGAGCATCGGGACGATGTCTTCTCGCCTGGAGAAGGTGGGGGTCGAGCCGACCGAGGAAAGCCGCCGGGTCTACCGCGAGCTGATCGTCACGACCCCCCGGCTCGCCGAATCGATCAGCGGCGTCATTCTCGCGGACGAGACGTTCCACCAGAAATTGACCAACGGACGTACGTTCCCGGAGTTCCTCGACGATCTCGGGATTCTGGCCGGGATCAAGGTCGACACCGGGGCGAAGCCGTTGGCGGGCGCCTCCGACGAGAAGATCACCGAAGGGCTCGACGGGCTGCGTGAACGAGTCGCGGCCTACGTGCGAGGCGGAGCGACGTTCGCCAAGTGGCGCGCGGTGATCACGATCGGCGACAACGTGCCGTCGGAGCGCGCGGTGCACGCGAACGTGCACGCGTTGGCGCGGTACGCGGGCCTCTGCCAGGAAGGCGGCCTGGTGCCCATCGTGGAACCCGAGGTGCTGATGGATGGTTCCCACTCGCTGGCCCAGTGCCGGCAGGTGACGACGTCGGTGCTGGAGGTGTTGTTCGAGGAGCTCGACCTGATGCGGGTGCAGCTCGACGGCATCGTCCTCAAGCCCAACATGGTCGTCGCCGGAGCGGGCAGCTCGGATCGGCCCTCGGTCGCCGATGTCGCCAAGGCCACAGTGGACACTCTGCGCGCGACGGTGCCGGCGTCCGTGCCGGGCATCGCCTTCCTTTCCGGTGGGCAACGCCCGGAGGTGGCGACCCAGCACCTCGGAGCGATGCAGAAGCTCGATCCGCTGCCCTGGGAGCTCACGTACTCCTTCGGCCGGGCACTGGTCGGGCCGGCTCTGGAGGCGTGGCGGGGCGACGAGGGCAAGCGGGCCGCCGCCCAGCAGGTGCTCTCCGACCGAGCTGTCGCGAACGCCGCCGCCCGCTGAGCGTTCGAGCCGGGGGGCCGTCCGCGGTGCCGGCGGCCGGCGCCTCCTTGAAGGGGGCGACCGGAACGGCGAGGTGGTCTGCCGGTCCGGTCGCCCTCGGTTCGGTGTTCACGACAGCACACCCTTCACCGACCAGTCCGAGGGGATTGAGGTTCATGAAAACCAAGGAATGGGCCACCGGAGTCGACGGACTCGATCACGCCCTTGCGCTCGAACTCGTGCAGGTCACCGAAGCCGCCGCGCTCGCGGCCGGCCGGTGGGTCGGGCATGGTGACGAGATCAGCGGCAAGGCCGCCGCCGTCGAGGCGATGCACAACGTGATCGGGTCGGTGCCGATGCGTGGCGTCGTGGTGCTCGGCGAGGACGGGAAACGACTGATCAAGGGCGAAGAGGTCGGCACCGGAGCCGGGCCGGCCTGCGACGTCGCGATCAACGCGGGTGACGGCGCGCTTTCCGTGGCCAGAGACGTGCCGAACGCGCTCGCGGCGGTCGCGGTGGCCGAGCGTGGTGCGCTTTTCGACCCGCCGCCGGATGTCGCCATGGAGAAGCTGGTCGTCGGGCCCGAGTGCGCCGGCGTCGTCGAGCTCGACCGCCCGGTGGCCGAGAACCTGCGAGCGGTCGCCTCGGCCAAGGGCGGCCGGGTTTCGGACGTCGTCGTCGCCGTGCTCAACCGGCCATGGCACCGGGAGCTCGTGCACGAAATCCGCGACGCGGGTGCGCGCGTGCACCTGATCGAGGGCGGCGAGATCGCGGGTGCGATCGCCGTGGCCCGTCCGGAGAGCCCGGTGGACGTCTTGCTGGGCACCGGGGGCGCGGCGGAGGGGGTCATCGCCGCGGCTGCCCTGTCCTGCCTCGGCGGGTCCGTGCAGGCGCGGTTGCGGTCGGACGACTCCGGCACCCGCCACGATGTTCTCCACACCGAGGACCTGGTCCGCGGCGAGCGCATTCTGTTCTGCGCCACCGGGGTGACCGGCAGCGAGGTGCTGCGCGGGGTGCAGCAGCACGCCGGCCGGACCACGACACAGTCCATTGTGCTGTGTTCGCAGCCGGAAACGGCGCGGATCGTCAAGACCCAACACCGATCCGCATGACCGGGGACACCACGACGTCCGTCCGGGCCGAGCCCCTCATCACGCGCTACCGCGGACTGATCTGCGATCTCGACGGCGTGGTCTACCGCGGTGCGGACGCGGTCCCCCGTGCGGTGGAGACCTTGAACCGGGTGACGGCGGACGGTGTCCCGGTCGTGTTCGCGACCAATAACGCGTCGCGCCCTCCCGAAGACGTGGGCAACCACCTGCGCGGGCTGGGGATCGCACCGCGGCGCTGGTCGGTCGTCAACAGCTCGCAGGCGGCCGCGGCGTACCTGGCCGAGCGGCTGGTGCCGGGTGCGCTGGTGTGTGCGGTGGGCGGCCCGGGCGTCGCCCAGGCACTCACCGAAGCCGGCTTGACGCCGGTCCGCGTCGCGGATCTGAGCGGCAGGCCGGTCGAAGCCGTGGTTCAGGGGCTGGGATCCGACGTCACCTGGACCGAGCTCGCGGCGGTGGGCTACCTCGTCGGGGCCGGAGCCACCTGGGTGGCCACGAACGTCGACCTCACGCTGCCCACGCCGTACGGAGAAGCGCCCGGCAACGGCGCGCTGGTCGCCTTGGTGCAGACGGCGGTCGACGCGGCGCCCCACGTCGTCGGCAAGCCGCAGGCCGCCCTGTTCGACCTGTCCCGCTCCCGGCTCGGGACCGATCGGCCGGACACCCTGGTGTGCGGGGACCGGCTGGAGACCGACATCGAGGGCGCCAACTCGGCCGGCCTCGACTCGCTCTTCGTCCTGACCGGGGCGTCGCGGCTGCGGGACCTGGCCTTCGCCGAGCGAGCCGCGCGTCCGACGTATGTCGCCACCGATCTGAGCGGGCTGCTCGCGCCCGCACTGCGGTTGTCCGCCACTTCGCCCGAGCACCTCGTCGACCTCGGGCCGGACGCCGTCCCCCGCATGCCGTACGGCGGTGACGACGGCCAAGCGCTGCGGTCCGTCGTCATCACGGCGTGGGCCGCTCGCGACGCCGGTCGTGCGGTCTCCGACGACGACGGCCGGTGGGACGAGATCGAACGACAGCTCGGACTCCGCCGGCTCGATGAAGCCCGGTGACCTGGTTGCTGTGAAAGCGTTCGTGAGGGCCGCGCCGGTTCTCCCCGGCGCGGCCCCTCACGTCACTGTCCTGGCAGCGCGGGCGGTTCACCGGTGCGCTCGTAGTCGGCCAGCAAGTCGATCCGGCGCTGGTGGCGGCCGCCCTCGAACTCGGTGCCGAGGAACGCGTCCGCGATGCGCTCGGCCTCCTCGACGGTGTGCATCCGGGCGCCGATGCCGGCCAGCTGTGCGTTGTTGTGCCGCCGGGCCAGCTTCGCCGTGTCCTCGTTCCAGGTCAGCGCGGCGCGGGCGCCGGGCACCTTGTTCGCGGCGATCTGTTCCCCGTTTCCGGAACCGCCGATGACGAGACCGAGACTGCCTTCGTCGGCGACCACGCGCTGCGCCGCCTCGACGCAGAACGGTGGGTAGTCGTCATTCGCGTCATAGGTCGCGGGGCCGACGTCGATCACCTCGTGGCCGAGGTCGGTGAGCCTTTTGACGAAGTGGTTCTTGAGTTCGAGTCCGGCGTGATCGGAGCCAAGGTAGATTCGCACGTGAGCAGTCTAATTCCGGATTTGTGAATCGGTGCTTCGTTATTCGCTGGGACGGCATTGGGATCGTTGATGGGGACGATTGACGTCCGCGCCCGCTGACTCGTACTCTGGTGCTGGAGTATGTCCGAGAACGGGCTTCGACACAGCGGGGTCTGCCGGCGGGGCCAGGTGATGCCCGCCGCCGCGGCACCGGTGTCGGTCCAGCTGCTCGGGACCACGTTCTCGCAGGTCGTAGGGGTGTTTGGTGGGACGGCCGGGTGTCGTGCCGCGTGCCGTCGGTGAGCGTGCCTCCTCCACTCGTCGGCCTCAGGGCGCCGTTCGACACCGGTTCCCGACCACTGGTTCAAGGTCGGTTGCGACACCTACGTTAAATCCAAGATGCTGTTTCATGACCGCGAAATTTCGCGACGTTGTTCGCGAAATTGCGCGGATCACGGATGTCCGGTTTTGGCTCAGTCGCCGGGCGCAGCCAACAGCTGAGGAGGAAAACATGCAGTGGGAAACTCCGGAGTACACGGTCGTCGAGGTGTGCGCTGAGGCCACCGGCTACTTTTACCGGGCCTGACAGCCGGGCTCCACGGCCCGTGTCGCTTGATTTCTCGTAGCCGCGGCAGAGGGCTGAAATCCGCGGCCAGGCTACCTCTGTGTTGACGCAAGGCCCCGGAGCGAGTGAATCCATCGCGCCGGGGCCTTGCGGCACCCGCGGAAAGTAGCAAAACCCCCTGTCGAGAACAGGCTGATATTCACAGTCTCCCTCCCCGGTGAACCCTGGTTGATCTGTTGAGGTGGTTCAGGTGTCTCTTGAATTTCTTCCGCTGATAGCGCTTGCCTTCGGGCTCAGTCTCGACAATTTCCGCTCGTCGATCGCTATCGGAACCATTCCTTTCGGTTGGCGTCGCGCCGTGCAGGTCGCCGTCGTCTTCGGAGTGTGGGATGCCGTGAGTCCGCTGCTGGGCGGGTTGATCGGGCACTTCCTGGGTGACTTCCTCGGAGACTGGGCGGACTACGTCGGGGCGGCCGCGCTCGGGTTGTACGGCATCTACTTCATCGTCGGAGCGATCCGGAACCCGGAGCCGGCGGAGGAAGACCTGGACCACCCGTGGGTGACGCTCTTCGGCATGCCGCTTTCGCTGAGCATCGACAATTTCGTCGCGGGCGCCGGTCTGGGGATCGCCGGGTTCTCCCTCATCGTCCCCATGGTGGCCTTCGGTGTCATGACGATGATCATGTCGTTCGTCGGGCTCTTCGTCGGGAAGATGGCGGCCAAGGTCATCCGCGTTCGTGCCGACTTGCTCTGCGGCATCTCGCTGCTCGGCGCGGCGATCCTGCTGCCGCTGGTCTTCGACTGATCGACGCGGCCGGGGGAGGACAGCCATGCCGGAGAATCCCGATACCCACGTCTACCGCACTTACGACCGGGTCCTGGAAGAGTCGCGGCCGGCTCGGCGGCGCAACCACCCCACGGCGAGCGGCAACCCCAACGACTGGTGGCCGCACCGCATCGACTTGAGGACCTTGCACCGCAACCAACCCGCCGACAGCCCGCTGGACCCGGATTTCGACTACGCCGAGCAGTTCGCGACGGTGGACCTCGACGAGCTGGCGCGTGACGTCGACGAGGTGCTGACAACCTCGCAGGACTGGTGGCCCGCCGACTTCGGGCATTACGGCCCGCTCGTGCTGCGCATGGCCTGGCACGCGGCGGGTACCTATCGCGTCAGCGACGGCCGAGGCGGTGCGAGCGCCGGGATGCAACGCTTCGCCCCCTTGAACAGCTGGCCCGACAACCGAAACCTGGACAAGGCGCGCCGGTTGTTGTGGCCGGTGAAGAAGAAATACGGGCGCGGGATCTCCTGGGCGGACCTGATGGTCTTCGCCGGCAACCGGGCACTGGAGTCGATGGGCTTCAAGACCTTCGGCTTCGGCGGCGGCCGGGCCGAGGTGTGGGAGCCCGACGAGACGTACTGGGGGCCGGAACGCAAGTGGTTGGCGGACGACCGGCACAGCGGCCGCCGTGACCTCGACGAGCCGCTGGCGGCCAGCGACATGGGCCTGATCTACGTCGACCCGCAGGGCCCCGCCACCAACCCCGACCCGGTACTCGCGGCCCGCGACATCCGGCAGACGTTCCGGCGGATGGGCCTGAACGACGAGGAGACGGTCGCGCTGATCGCCGGCGGCCACAGCTTCGGAAAGACCCACGGGCTGCTGGACCCGGCCGTGCACCTCGGCCCCGACCCCGAAGCCGCGCCGCTCACCGCGCAAGGCCTGGGCTGGGCGAACGAACACGGCACCGGCAAGGGCCCCGACACCACGAGCAGCGGGCTGGAGGGGATGTGGACGCGCACGCCTGTCACGTGGGATCACACGTTCTTCGAGACGCTGTTCGAGTACAAGTGGGACGTCGAGCTCAGCCCGGCCGGGCTGTGGCAATGGATCCCGGCCGACGGCCAGGGTGAGGGCACCGTGCCGGACCCGTACGACCCGGACGAGAAGCACCACCCGGTCATGCTCACCACGGACCTGTCCCTGCAGGAGGATTCGGCCTACGAGCGGATCTCCCGGCGGTTCCTGGAGCACCCGGACGAGTTCGAGGACGCGTTCGCGCGGGCCTGGTTCAAACTGACGCACGTCGACATGGGCCCGATCCAGCGTTATCTCGGGTCGCTCGTCCCGGCCGAGCGGCTGATCTGGCAGGACCCGGTGCCGGAGCCGGACCACGAGCTCGTGGGCGCCGACGACGTCGCCGCCCTCAAGCGCGAGCTTCTCGAATCGGGCCTGACGGTCGCGCAGCTCGTCTCGACGGCGTGGGCCTCGGCGTCGACTTACCGCGACAGCGACAAGCGAGGTGGCGCGAACGGGGCGCGGCTGCGGCTCGAGCCGCAGTGCGGCTGGGCGGTCAACGAGCCCGAGCAGCTGGATGTCGTCCTGCCCGTGCTGGAGGCGATCCGGGAGCGGTTCAACGCCTCGCAGCCGTCGGGCACACGGATCTCGATGGCCGACTTGATCGTGCTCGGCGGGTGTGCCGCGGTGGAACACGCCGCCGCGGCCGGCGGCCACGTCGTCGACGTCCCGTTCCGCCCCGGGCGCACCGACGCGACGCAGGACTGGACCGACGTCGAGTGGTTCGATGCGTTGCGGCCCCTTGCCGACGGCTTCCGGAACTACCTCGGCGACGGCTTCTGGATGTCGCCGGAGCACTTGCTGGTGGACCGGGCGAACCTGCTGACCTTGACCGCGCCCGAGCTGACCGTGCTGGTCGGCGGGTTGCGCGTGCTCGGAGCCAACCACCGGCGGTCCCCGCTGGGTGCGTTGACCTCGGCGCCCGGGACGTTGACCAACGACTTCTTCGTCAACCTGCTGGACCTGGGGACGGAGTGGGCGCCGAGGCGGAACGCGGACATCTGGACGGTGGTCTACGAAGGCCGAGACCGCGGCACCGGTGAGGTGAAGTGGATCGCGAGCCGGGTCGACCTCATCTTCGGATCGAACTCCGAGCTGCGGGCGCTCTCGGAGGTCTACGCGAGCGAGGACGCCGGCGCGAAGTTCGTGCGGGACTTCGTGTCCGCCTGGGTCAAGGTCATGGAGCTCGACCGGTTCGACCTGCGCTGACCCCGACCGGGGCTCCTCAGCCCCGGTACTTGTGCACCTCGCACACGCAGTACATGAGCCGGCAGGTGAAGCACGCGGGCCGGTCGACGCACGAGATGCAGGGCCCGCAGTGCACCGGCTCGGTGTGCCGTGCGAGATCGCCGGACTCGTAGGAATCCCCGCAGTTGAAGCACGGCAGGCGCTCGATTTCGTTGTCCTGCTGGGGGATCGACGACTGGCTCATCACGTCACCTTTCGCTGTTTGCCCTTGACCGGGGTGCGCGGCTTTCCTGCGCGCGCGAAGGCGCCCGCCCGGTGATCGAGAGGCCTCGATCACCGGACGGGCGGAAGGGGGACTGTCGGGATGTCACCCCGGGTCTCGCATCAGTGGTGCACTCGTTGTCACAGGGAGAACGTGATCAGCGCGGCACCGTGACCCTGGCCGGACATGCCGGGGACGATGCCTTCGAGCCAGCCACCCCAGCCGACCGGCACCGAGATGTACTGCTTGCCGTCAAGGGACCAGGTCGACGGGCTGCTGTGGTGACCGCTACCGCACTGGAAACTCCAGAGCTTCTCACCGGTCTCGGCGTGCAGCGCCATGAACTCGCCCGCCGGCGTGCCGGCGAACACCAGGTTGCCCGCGGTGCTCAGGGTCGAAGCGGCCATCGGGAATGGGAGCCGGTAGCGCCACTTCTCTTCACCGTGGGAGTCGAACGCGCTGACCGACCCGGCCATGTTGTCGACGTCGACCTCGACGGCGGCACCCCAGTAGGGCATGCCTTCCTTGAACTCGCGACGACGGCGGGTGGCCGTGGCGCCCACGTCGGCGACCGGAACGTAGAACAGGTCGTGCTCCGGGTTGTACGAGGCGTGCGTCCACTCCTTCGCACCGGCGGGGCCGGGGTAGAAGTGGCAGGGCTCGCCTTCCTTGTCCGGGTACTTGCGCGGGGTCACCTTGCCGTCGCGGGTGATGACGCCCCAGTCGATCCGGTCGACGAACGGCGTGACGTGCTGCAGCTCGCCGTTGGTGCGGTCGAGGACGAACATGTACCCGTTCTTGTCGAAGTGGGCCAGCAGCTTCTTGCCGTCCCGCTCGAACAGGGTCATCTCCATTGTGGAGTCGTAGTCCCACAGGTCGTGCGGCGTGAACTGGTAGTGCCACTTGATCTCGCCCGTGTCGACGTCCAGCGCGACCACGCTGTCGGTGTAGAGGTTGTCCCCTTCACGGACCTCGCCGTCGAAGTCGGGAGCCGGGTTACCGGTGCCCGCGTAGTACAGGTTCAGGTCGGGGTCGAACGTTCCGGTGACCCAGTGGTTCGCACCGCCGCGCTGCCAGGCCTCGCCGTCGGCTGGCCAGGTCTCCGAGCCGGGCTCACCCGGCTTCGGCACGGTGTAGGTGCGCCAGCGCCGCTCGCCGGTCTCCAGGTCCCAGCAGTCGATGTGACCGCGGACGCCGTACTCGCCACCGGCGGAACCCGTGATGAGCGTGTCCTTGATGACCAGCGGAGCGATGGAAGCGCTCTCTCCCGCGCGCACGTCGCCGATGGTCTTCTGCCAGACCTTCTGGCCGGTGGTGGCGTCGAGCGCCACCAGCTGGGCGTTCTGGGTCACCATGTAGACCTTGCCGTTGGCCACCGCGCAGCCGCGGTTGACGTTGGCACAGCACAGGGTCACGTCGATCGGGATCGCGTGCTTGTAGCGCCACAGCTGCTCGCCGGTCCTGGCGTCGAGCGCCCAGAGCCAGCCGTCCCAGCCAGTGACGAACATGACGCCGTCGATCATCAGCGGGCTGGCCTCGAAGGCGTAGGTCGACGTCGAGGCGATCATCCCCGTCGCGCTCGCCTGGTGGATCCAGGCGACCTTCAGGTTCTTGACGGTGTCGACGTTGATCTGGTCGAGCAGGCTGTGCCGCTTGCCGTCGTAGTCGCCGTAGTAGGTGAGCCAGTTCTGGGCTTCGTTGCGCGCGTCGAGGATGCGCTCGTAGTTGACGCCGCGCGTCACGTCCGGCGCGCTGTGCGGCAGGTTCGAGAGCTTGTTGTGGTTGAACGCCTTACCGGCGTCGATGTATTCGAGGGTCATGGCGAGTCCTGCCTTTCTACGGCCGGGGCTGGGCGGGTCGGTCGAGCTTGGCTTCCGGCGGAACCTCACCGGACACGACGATGGCGCCCTGCAGGCCGCGACCCTCGTCGTTGCCGGCCGGCGAGCCGTACCAGTAGCAGCCCGGACCGTCCAGCTCGAGCGTCGCGCTGCCCTTCGAGTGGTTCAGCAGACCGATGAACTGCCGGTCGCCGTTGCTGGGCAGCAGGCAGGCGTGGGTGTTCTTGTCGTCGTTGATGATCGTCAGTTCGAGGATGCCGGCGTGCGGCATGATCAGCACCCCCGGCTCCCACGCCATCGCGTCCTCCGGGATCCGGATGGTCCCTTCCATCGTCCCGTCGGGACGCTCGGTCGCCTTGGCGATCGTGCCGGTGCCGAGCACGGCACCGATGGTTGCCTTGTTCTGTCCGCTGAGCTCGGCCAAGAGATCTTCACGATCCTGGGTAGCCGTCATCGGACTTCACCTCCTCGTCAGCAAAAATGAAACTTCTGACAGATTTCGCGGATACACTTCACCTACACGAAAGCGCCGGCTCGTCGGCGGCGAGATCGCGTAATTTCTCAAGTGCCACACCACAATTGGCTCTGCGCGGCGGTTACAGGCGTTGGCCGGTTCCGAATTCCGCTTCGACCCGAGCGCTGATTTCCGAGCCTGTAACGAGTTTGAACTCTACCTCCGCGCAAGGGGTTCCGATATGCGTCACCACAGATCGGCCAGACTCCGCCGTTCTCCCGACGAGAGGTACCGTTCGTGCACTGCGCCAACGGTGTTCTGGGGCAAGGAAAACCTTGTCAAGCCCACGAACGGGGCCATCAGATCTCCAGCGCTCGGCGCACCGCGGGGGTGTTCCGCCGGGAAACCGGCACCATCGTTTTCGCCTGGTCGTCCATGACGAGGAACAACTCGCCCTTGTACCGGCGCTCGACTTCCCTGATGCGACTGAGGTTCACCACGTACTGGCGGTGCACGCGCAGGAAACCGGAATCGCCCAGCTCGGTCTCGAGCTTGTCGAGGCCCGGCGAGGCGGATCGCAATCGTCCCTGGTCGGTGGACAGCCACACGTCACTGCCGTCCGATTGTGCGAATGAGACCTCGGGGAGCCGCAGCAGGACCATGCGGTTCTCGCGCGTCGCGACCATTCGGTGCGGTTGCGCGCGAAGGGGACTGTCGCCTCCGGCCCGGGGTAGCGGATCGCCTTCGGACACTCCGAACGAGACCAGGGTGCCGACCAGGTGCCCGGACAGGAATACCGGCCGGATGCTGATCGAGGTCGGCTCGCTGGAGAGGCGGGTGAAGATCTGCGTCGAACCGGTCCAGTCACGGTTGCGGGCGGCCTGCTTGGCGGCGTACCGGGTGGCCCGGATGAACTCCGGTAGCTCCGGCTTCCACCGCACCGAAGGATCGGGCGCCGGCGTGGAGCCCGGGATACCGAGGAGCACGCCCGCGGTGTCGTCGGCGAGCACCACCTTGCCGGCGGGATCCACGGCGGCGAGCGCCGCGATCGAGCGTGACCTGGCGTGGTTGAAGGCGGCCATCAGTTCGGCACCGTCGTCCTGGGCGCGCTGGCGCAGGATGCGCTGCGTCATCGTGGCGGCGTTGCCGAGCCAGGCACCCGTCGACGCGGGAGGCTCGCTGCGCCAGCACGAGATGTTGAGGACCGCGACCGGTTCCCTGGTCACGACGTCGCGGACCGCCACACCCGCGCAGGTCCAGTCGTGGAAGGCTTGGCACCAGTGCTCCGCACCGCGGATCAGCACGGGGGTGTAGGACATCAGCGCGGTACCCATGCCGTTCGTGCCGGTCGCGCCCTCCGCCCAGCAGAACCACGGCGCCAGGTTGGCCTCGGCGGCGACGGTGCGCGTCGCCTGGTCGCCCCACTGGGCCAGGACGCGGCCGGAGGCGTCGGTGATGGTCACGATGCCGCCGATGCTGCTGACCTCGCGGGCCAGCGAGGCGGCGCGGAAGCCGAGTTCGGCGATCACGACGTCGTGCTCCAGCGCGTGGTCGACTTCGGCGACGGCTACGGGGGCTTCGGTGAGGTACGGGTCGACCCGGTACTGGTCCCGGCACCGCTGCCAAGAAATCGCTATCTCGGGCCGCACGCCACGCAGGTCGTCCTCGCCCCGCACGAACCGCTCCCACGCCCCCTGTACCGTGGCGTCACCGCAGCTGCGAGAGGTCGGGTCGAGCCGGCGTACCTGTGTCATCTGAGACCGCCTTTGGTCTGGTGCCACCCCGGACGGCACCCCAGCGCCGGGGTGCCGATGACCGCTCGGGTGCATCCCGACGTATCGGGCCGCACCGCGTAGCTTCGCCGCCGTCGCAAGCTAAACTCTCCACTGATTAGAGGGCAAGCAGACTGTGCTGACTGTGGGCGGAAGACCAACGAACGGTCGCGCTGCGGCGATTATCGGTTGTCATCCGCCCATCAACGGTCACCCGGTATCGGCTTCGATGATCGGCGTTCCGTATTTGGAACAAGATCATTTGTGGTCCACTGCCTGTTGGTGAACGGCGTATTTTGTTGTGGCTTTCCACAAAAGCCCTCGACGAGGCCGCCGGAGACAGGGTTTTCGTTCTGACCAGGGGGAACCACGGGGACCGGCCCGGCTGACTCCGCCAAATGATGTTGTGCCATAAGGTGTTTTCCTGTTGCCGGCACTGCCCGTTTTGGCGGTTGTTCCGCCGGGTTGCGCCGTTGATCCGGCGGCGCCGAGCTGGTCGTGTTATGTCTACAGCTAAGTGGCTGAACGACGCGAAGCTGTCTTGAAATGCTCGCGTCATCGCGTTAGTTTGTAACTTCCGTCACTGCCCGGTGGTCCCCTCTGGCCCCGGCGTGCCTGGCGACAAGGAGGTCGCGATGACCGGGAGAGTGCCGCCGCTGGCGATCGGGCCGAGCAGGCCGAGCGGACGTGACCAGGTGACGGGTGGCTCCCTGGTGACCACTTCGTCGAGAGAAGTGGCTCGCGCCTGGGAAAGTTTTGCCGGGGGCGAAGACATCGAAACGGGCGTCCGGCCTGAGATCCTCGCGTCCTGGTACCGCTGCCGCGATCGGTACGAGGTGGATCGGAGGTTGGACGTCGCTCCGGGAGCGCTGGGCGACGACTCCCCGCGTATCGACAACGGCGTCATCTTCACCGCGCTCGGCGGCCTCGGTGCGATGGCCGGTCAGGAAGTGGAAGAGGATGGCGCCGTCGTCACCGTCACGGACGGGGACGGGCGAGTCCTGGGGGCCTGGGGTGATCCCTCCGCGCAGCGGCGGGCCGAGCTGCACAACCTCGCTCCGTGGTCGTCGTGGTCGGAGGAGTGCACCGGCACGAACGGGATGGGGACCTCGCTCGAGGTGTCCGGCCCGGTCACGGTGACCGGGCCGGAGCACTGGTGCGAAGCCTTCCACCAATGGGCCTGCGCGGGCATTTCCATCCGTGACGTGGTGACCGGCGCGCCGGTCGCGTCGATCAACATCTCGCGGTGGAACGCTTCGCTGTCCAAGCTCGTGCCGTCGTGGCTGACAACAGCAGTCTCGTGCGTCGAACAGGAGATTTACCGGCGTGCCGTCTACGAGGCGGACAAGGTGATCTCCGAGTTCAACAAGAAGTGTGCCCAGGCCAATGGTCCGTTCATGGCGATGGACCGGGGTGGAAACGTGATCACCGCGAACGAGGCCGCCGTCGCGTTGCTCGGGTTGGCCGGCGAAACCACCATCGTCGCGGGCGCGATCGAGCCGGCGCAACGCTGGATGCCGGATATCTCAGGGCTTCCTGAGGTGGTGCGGTGGGCCAAGGAACGGGCACAGGGCAGTACACAATGGAGCGGCTACGCGTACCTGCCGGTGAGCCCGGGGGAGGAAGCGACTCCGGTGACCATGCGGCCCGTTGTCGACTCGAACCACGTGGTGGGCATGCTGTGCGTGTTCGGCGTGCAAGAGGGCGAGCCGTACGAGAGCACTTCGGAATCGGACGTCGGCCCGCTGCCCCGGCGCGTGATCGGGATGCGCAACGACCGTCTGGTTCTGCTTGCCCCGTCTGAGATCCGCTACGCCGAGGCGGACCGGAACATCGTCTGGCTGGTCACGGAACGGGGGAGGATCCAAGCCGCGACTCGTGGCCTGGAAAACGTCGAGCGCTTACTGACGCCCTACGGGTTCAGCCGGGTGCACCGGCGTTTTCTGGTCAATCTCCGCCGGGTGGCGGAACTGGAGCGGGGGATCAAGGGTGAGCTCTTCCTGATCATGGATTCCCGCTCCCACGAGTTCGTTCCCGTGTCGCGACGCCACGCGCCGGAGCTGCGGCGGTTGCTCGGCGTCTGACCGAAACCGGTCCGCGCCAAGGGAATCACCGCTGGGCGCGGGCGGAGAGGGCCTGTGCCTGGCGGCGCAGGCCCTCCACGGCGTGCGCCGGATCGTCGGCGGCGTAGACGGCCGAGCCGGCGACGAAGCAGTCGACGCCGGCCTCGGCGGCCTGTTCGATCGTGTCGGTGTTGATGCCGCCGTCGATCTCCACGACCAGGTTCAGGTGGCCGGTGTCGACCATCCTGCGCGCCTTGCGGACCTTGTCGAGCACGTCCGCGATGAACTTCTGGCCGCCGAACCCGGGCTCCACGGACATCACCAGCAGGGTGTCGTAGTGCTTGAGCACGTCGACGTACGGTTCCAGGGGTGTGTTCGGCTTGATCGCCAGCCCCGCCTTCGAACCCGCGGCGCGCAAGTCCTTCGCGAGCTTGACCGGATCGTCGGCGGCTTCGACGTGCACGGTCACGTTGTAGGAACCCGCTTCCGCGTAACCGATCGCCCAGTGATCCGGGTTCTCGATCATCAGGTGGCAGTCCAGCGGTAGGTCCGTGGTGGCCAGCAACGACTGCACGACCGGCAGGCCCAGGGTCAGGTTCGGCACGAAGTGCGCGTCCATCACGTCCACGTGCAGCCAGTCCGCTCCGCGGCCTGGTTTTCCTTGCACGGCAGCGACTTCGTCGGCGAGCCGGGCGAAGTCGGCGGAGAGGATGGACGGCGCGATCAAGGGCTGGTTCGACACGCCGTCAAGCGTAAAGCAGCGTGGGTCGATGGGTGGGTATTTGTTGTGCGCATTGGGGGATTGTGTTTTTGCATGTGGTGGAGTGTTGCCGGTTTTCGGGTGGGTGGGGAATTGTTGTGGGGGTTAGTGGCTGGTCTGTTGGTCGGCGGGTTCGCCGTCGGTGGGTTGTGAGGAGATCGTTGTGCGGTTGCAGGTGGCGTTGGATGTGTTGGATCTGCCGGCGGCGTTGACGTTGGCGAATCAGGTGGCTGAGCATGTGGACATTTTGGAGTTGGGGACGCCGTTGGTGAAGTCGGCGGGGATCGCGGCGGTGAGTGCGATCAAGGCGGCTCATCCGGACAAGCTGGTGTTCGTGGATTTGAAGACCGCGGATGCGGGTGAGCTGGAAGCGGCGCTGGCGTTCGAGGCCGGCGCGGACCTGGTGACGGTGATGGGTGCGGCTGATGACGACACTGTGCGCGGTGCGGTGGCGGCGGGTCGTAAGTACGGCAAGCAGGTCGTGGCGGACATGATCACGGTGGTGGAGGGCCGGGTCGCGCGGATCCGGGAGGTCTCGAAGCTGGGTGTGTCCTTTGTGGAGATCCACGCCGGTCTGGACGAGCAGGCCCGCCCCGGTTACACGATCGACACCCTGCTGGAAGACGGCCGCCTCGCCGGTGTCCCGTTCTCGATCGCGGGCGGGATCAAGATCGACACGATCGGCGCGGTCCGCGACGCGGGTGCGACCGTCGCCGTCGCCGGGGGTGCGATCTACAACGCCGCCGACCCGGGTGCCGCAGCGAAGGAACTCAAAAAGCGCGCCACCGCCTGACCGAACCCACTCGCTGTGTGCCGGGCACCGGCTCGGCACACAGCGAAAAAGACCCGATATCACATTTTCTAATTTGGCCGGAATGTGCCGAGTGAGAATTATCAGGAGTGCGCGTCCATGGCAGCAAACGGATCGATCTCCCGTTCCCGCGCGATCGAATCAGCCGAAGAGCTTGTTCGCTTGACCACCAAGCGACTCCCCGAAGACTGGACCGAGTTGGACCGGCGTGCGGTGGACACCGCCCGCGTGCTGGCGGCGGACGCGGTCGAGCACTGCGGGAGCGGGCACCCCGGCACGGCCATGAGCCTCGCGCCCGTCGCCTACGCGCTGTTCCAGCGGGTCATGCGGCACGACCCCGCCGACGCGCAGTGGCTCGGCCGGGACCGGTTCGTGCTGTCGGCCGGGCATTCGAGCCTCACCCTGTACATCCAGCTGTTCCTCTCCGGCTACGGCCTGGAGCTCGACGACCTGAAGGCCCTGCGCAAGTGGGGTTCGCTGACCCCTGGTCACCCCGAGTACGGGCACACCAAGGGCGTGGAGACCACCACCGGCCCGCTGGGCCAGGGCCTGGCCACCGCGGTCGGGATGGCCATGGCCGCCCGCCGCGAGCGTGGCCTGTTCGACCCGGACGCCGAGCCGGGCAAGAGCCCGTTCGACCACCAGGTCTACGTGATCGCCTCGGACGGCGACATCGAGGAGGGCGTCACCTCGGAGGCTTCGTCGCTGGCCGGCACGCAGCAGCTCGGCAACCTCACGGTGATCTACGACAGCAACGAGATCTCCATCGAGGACGACACCCGCATCGCGCTGTCCGAAGACACCGCCAAGCGCTACGAAGCGTATGGCTGGCACGTCGTCACGGTCTACGGCGGTGAGGACGTGACCGGAATCCTGGCGGCGATCGAGCAGGCCAAGGCCGAGACCGCCCGCCCGACCCTGATCGTGCTGCGCACCGTGATCGGGTACCCGGCCCCGACCAAGATGAACACCGGCAAGGCGCACGGTGCCGCGCTGGGCGCAGACGAGCTCGCCGCGGTCAAGCGCGCCGTGGGCCTGGACCCGAAGCAGAGCTTCCAGGTCGACGACGACGTGCTGCGCCACACCCGTGAGGTGGCCGAGCGCGGGCGGGCCGACCACGAGAAGTGGCAGCTGGAGTTCGACGCCTGGGCGAAGAGCAACCCGCAGCAAAAGGCGCTGCTCGACCGCATCAGCAGGCGCGCGCTGCCGGCCAGGTGGGCCGACGATCTGCCCACCTGGCAGCCCGACGCCAAGAGCGTCGCCACCCGCAAGGCGTCGGCCGCGGTACTGGCCAAGCTCGGCGCGGTGCTGCCGGAACTCTGGGGTGGGTCGGCGGACCTGGCCGAGAGCAACAACACCACGATCAAGGGCGCGGACTCCTTCGGCCCGGTCGAGATCTCCACCAACGCCTGGCAGGCCAACCCCTACGGTCGCACGCTGCACTTCGGTATCCGTGAGCACGCGATGGGTTCGATCCTCAACGGCATCGCGCTGCACGGCGGAACCCGCCCGTACGGCGGTACCTTCCTCATCTTCAGCGACTACATGCGCCCGGCGGTGCGCCTGGCCGCGCTGATGCGGCTGCCCGTCATCTACGTGTGGACGCACGACTCGATCGGCCTCGGCGAGGACGGCCCGACGCACCAGCCCGTCGAGCAGCTGGCGTCCCTGCGCGCCATCCCCGGGATGTCGGTGGTCCGCCCGGCCGACGCGAACGAGACCGCATACGCCTGGAAGGCCGTGCTGGAGGACACCGCCGGCCCGGCCGGGCTGGCGCTGAGCCGCCAGGACCTGCCGACGCTGGAGGGCACCTCCGCCGAGGGGGTGGCCCGCGGCGGTTACGTCCTCGCCGAGGCTTCCACGGGGCGGCCCGAGGTGCTGCTGGTCGGTACTGGTTCCGAGGTGCAGTTGGCCGTGGCGGCCAGGGAGGTGCTCGAGGCCGAAGGGGTGCCCACCCGCGTCGTGTCGGTGCCGTGCGTGGAGTGGTTCGACCGGCAGGACCGGTCCTACCGGGACAAGGTGCTGCCCCCGTCGGTGCGCGCGCGGGTGGTCGTCGAAGCCGGTATCGCGCAGCCGTGGCACCGGTTCGCCGGCGACGCGGGAGAAATCGTGTCACTGGAGCACTTCGGTGCTTCGGCCGACTTCAAGACCCTGTTCAGCCAGTTCGGCATCACCACCGAGGCCGTGGTCGAAGCGGCCCGGCGGAGCGTGCGCGCCGCGCGGCCGTGAATTCGTTGTCCTACTTGAGTTGTGGAGGAAGATCTCGGTGACGCACTCGATTTCGAAGAAGCTCGACACCGGCGTGTTCGTGGACGCAACGCGAGCTGTCATCGGCGAAGTCGACCGGGTGAGCGCGGGGGTGCAGTCCCCGTCCTGGATCCGGGCCGGCGCGTTGTTGCTCAAGGCTCCGGCCGTGTTCACGATCGGCACCGGGCGCAGTGGGCTGGCTCTGCAGATGGCCGCGATGCGGTTCATGCACCTCGGGCTCCCCACCCACGTCGTCGGTGAGGTGACCGCGCCGGCGATCGGCGCGCGCGACGTCCTCGTGGCGGCGTCGGGCTCGGGGACCACGGCGCGCGTGGTGCGGGCCGCTCAGACCGCCCGTGACCAGGGCGCGGACGTGATCGCGCTGACCACGGCGGCGGAGTCACCGCTGGCCAAGACCGCGACCGAAGTGCTGATCATCCCGGCCGCGGACAAGCAGGACTTCGACGGCGCCGCCTCCGTGCAGTACGCCGGCAGCCTGTTCGAACAGTCCGTGCTGCTGACCACCGACGCGCTGTTCCACGCGTTGTGGAAGACCAGCGGGAGCCAGGCCCGCGAACTGTGGCGGCTGCACGCGAATCTCGAGTGACCGCAACGCAGGTGCCGCGATCTCACTGTCCTGATGCTACAGACGAGAAGAGGAGTTCGAGATGCAGTATCAGACTGAGGTCGAAGCGCGGACTTGCGTTGACATCCACACTTTGGAGGCGGTGGCGCTGGCCGCCACCTGCCGCGCCGCGGTGGCCAGCTACGCCTGGGTGGGCCGGCACGACCAGAAAGGCGCCGACGCGGCCGCGACCGCAGCGATGCGGGCGGCGCTGGCCGACGCGCCCGGGCGCGGGACCGTCGTCATCGGGGAGGGCGAGAAGGACGACGCCCCCATGTTGTTCAACGGTGAGGTCGTCGGCAACGGCCACGGCCCGGACTTCGACATCGCCGTCGACCCCCTTGAGGGAACGTCGTTCTGCGCGAAGGACCTGCCCGGTGCGCTGGCCACGATCGCGTTCGGCGAACCGGGCACGCTGTGGTCACCCGGGCCCGGGTTCTACATGGACAAGATCGTGGTGCCCGCCGCGGCGAAGGACGTCATCGATCTCGACGATCCCGCCGAGGTGACCTTGGCCAACGTCGCCAAGGCGCTCGGCAAGCAGGTCAGCGAGCTGCGCGTGGTCATCATGGACAAGCCGCGGCACAAGGACCTGATCGCCCGGGTGGTGCGGGCCGGCGCTGCCGTGCAGACCCCGGCGGGCGGCGACGTCGGGGGCAGCCTCGCGGTGCTCCTGCCGACGCTCGATGTCGACCTGCTCATCGGAGTCGGCGGCACGCCCGAGGGAGTGCTGACCGCCGCCGCGGTCCGGGCACTGGGCGGCGGGATGCTGGGCCGCCTGGCCCCGCAACGCGCCGACGAAGCGGACGCCATCCGCGCCGCGGGCATGTCCCTCGACCGCGTTTACGAGTGTGCCGAGCTCGTCACCGGCGACGCGTTTTTCGTCGCCACCGGCGTCAACGGCGGGCCGCTGGTCGGGCGGCCGCGCACCGGCGCCGGGGCGACCATCACCGAATCGCTCCTGATTTCCCGGGGCCAGGTTCGCCACGTAACACACACCACCTTCGACTGACTTCCCGGCTGGTTCGCGCTCAACGCGAACCCCGTTGACCATCGAGATCAAGGAGACACGGTGACGTTGCACCTGGACGACCTCGGCGTTCGCCGCCTCGGCGAGTGCCGTTACGACTCGCCGTTCTCCGAGATGCTCTCCACCAAGCAGACCTCTCCGCACTACGTCGCGGAAGGCGACCGGGTCCTGCTCGAGGACACCGTTTCCATGCTCGCCGAGCACAGCCTCCCGCCCGGCCAGGTGCCGAGTTTCGAAGCCGCCGGTCCTCGGCGGAAGATCTATTTCGACCCTCCGCGCGTGACCGCCGGCATCGTCACCTGCGGGGGGTTGTGTCCCGGGCTCAACAACGTCATCCGCGGTCTCGTGCAAGAACTCGCGGTGCACTACAAGGTCAAGCGAATTCTGGGTTTCCGCAACGGTCTCCAGGGCCTGACGGAACAACACCGCTACGACACCGTCGACCTGACGCCTGATCGCGTCCGCGACATCCACAACGCCGGCGGTACCATCCTGGGCAGCTCGCGCGGCGGCCAGGACGCCGACGAAATGGTCGACAGCCTCGTCCTGCGCGGCGTCGACATCATGTTCGTCATCGGCGGCGACGGGGGGATGCGCGCGGCGACGTTCCTCAGCAAGGCGATCCGGGCGCGTGGTCTGGACATCGCGGTCATCGGAGTGCCGAAGACGATCGACAACGACCTGCCCTTCACCGACCAGTCATTCGGGTTCCAAAGCGCGTTCGCGCGGGCCACCGACTTCATCACCGCGGTCTCCGTCGAAGCCGCGGCCAGCCCGAACGGCGTCGGGATCGTGAAGCTGATGGGCCGGCACTCGGGTTTCATCGCCAGCTATGCCGCGTTGTCCGCCAACGCCGCGGACATCGTCTTGATCCCCGAGATCCCGTTCGCCCTCGAGGGAGCGGACGGCCTGCTGGCCCACGTGGAGCAGCGCGTGAGAGCCAAGGGTTTCGTCGTCATCGTCCTCGCCGAGGGAGCGGGCCAGGACCTCCTCGAAGAACACGGCCTGCCTCAGCTCAACGGCCGCGACGCATCCGGCAACGTCAAACTCGGCAACATCGGGGAACTGCTCAAGGAGCGCATCACAGCACACCTGCTGTCCGTCGGCCTGCCCCCCACAATGCGCTACATCGACCCGAGCTACGCGGTCCGCAGCATCGCCGCCAACGCCTACGACGCCGTCTACTGCCTGCGGCTGGCCCATGCCGCGGTGCACGCCGCCATGGCCGGCCACACCGAGGCCGCCGTCGCCCGCTGGCGGCGCCGCTTCGTCCACGTCCCGCTGTCCCTCATGACCAGCCGCCGCAACCAGGTCGACCCCGACGGTGACCTGTGGATGTCGGTTCTCGAAACCACCTGCCAACCGGCTGAGTTCGGTTCGGCACCGGACCGGGTCCGGGTGCGCTCGGGGTTCTGCTGACGTTCCGGGCAGGTCGAAGTTCGGGAGGCCCTGCCTGGCCTGCCGAACGCGGCGTCGATCCGGCGTGGGCGCGGGCGGCGTTCAGCGCTGAAACCTCACCCCTGTACGGAGCCCGACGCCGACCACGTCGGGGAGTCCACCGCGGAGTATTCCTCGCCTTGGCCGTCGAGGCGGCGCATGCGGCGGGAGGCGCGTTCGGCGAGGACGGTGGGGTCCAGAGGGGGCACGAAGGCGTTGTCCACCACGGTGTATTCGGCGGCGAGGCGGCCGATGGGGGCGATGGCGCCGAAGTCGATGCGGCCGTTGACGTAGAGGTCGTCGCGGACGTAGAAGTTGACGACTTCGCCCCAGACGATGTGGTGGAGGCCGTCGGGGGCGGAGAAGATCTGGTCCACTTTGCACTCGAGGGCGACGGGCGCGTCCTTGATGCGTGGGGGTTTCACGAGACCCGAGGCGACCTTTTCGACGCCCACCGCGTCGAACTCGTCGACGTCGGGTTCGAACTCGGTGGCGCTGCGGTGCAGGGCGAAGGCTTGGGGCAGCGTGGCCATGTTGGTGACGAACTCGCCCGTGTCGCGGATGTTGACGAAGCTGTCCTTGAGCGTCGCGCCGTCGGATTTCGGTTGGATGGACAGGGAAACCTTGGGCGGTTTGCGGCCGACGCAGGTGAAGAACGACACGGGCGCGAGGTTGCCGACGCCGGACGTCGACTCCGTGCTGATCCATGCGATGGGGCGCGGGATGATGCTGCCGATGAGGAGCTTGTACGCGGACTTCGCGTCCAGGCCTGCGGATTCGATGTTCATTCAGTCCCCCAGCAGTGCGACGGCGCCGTACCAGACGGGGCCCGGGTTGAGGCGCTCTGGGTGCAGGCGCAAGATTTCGTCGTAGAACTCGCGGGCGGTCGGTTTGGTTTCGAGCAGGCGGATGACGTCGAGCAGGTAGGCGCGCGTCTGGTCGATGGTGAGCGGGTCGTCGGGCAGGTCCTTGTTCTTGTGGCCGGCGACGACGGCGCGCGGCTTGAGTTCGGCGATCCGGTCGAGCGCGCGGAGCCAGTCCTGCAGGCCGCCGTCGCCGCCTTCGAGGATGTACTGGTGGATTCCGTTGTAGACGGTGTCGCCGGCGACGACGAGGCCGAGGTCCGGCACATGGAGCACGGAGGTGGCGTCGGTGTCGGTGTGGCCGACGTCCACCGCGCGCACGACGTGGCCCTCCAACAGGAAACCGTCTTCGGGGATCGGTTGCGCCAGCACGGGTGACGGCGGGATGCGGCCGGGGAAGTCGAGATCCCACATCTGAGCGCGGCCGTCGGTGGCCTGCTTGTGCATCACGTCGATGGTGCCGGGGGTCGCGTAGACCTGGGCGCCGGGGAACCGGCCGAGCAGCTCGGCGGTGCCGAACCAGTGGTCACCGTGGCCGTGGGTGGCGAAGATGTGGCGCAGGCGTTTGCCGCTGCGGGCGACCCAGCCGGCGACCTCGCGGATCTGGAAGTCGAGGAACGGCGGGTCCACGAGCACGGCGTCTTCGGCCCCGGTGATGAGCGTGGTGGAGACCGGCGAGGAGATGATCGGCTCGCCCGTCGGAAGGGTCTGGCCGCGCTCGCGTCTGGCGCCGGCGGTGACCAGGACGTCGTAGGACAGGGTGGTCATGGGGTTCGCCCTCTCGACATAACTGTAACTTGGTTAGCTCTGTCTTGTCACAGTATGCGGCGGGGCGAGCACGTTGCCGTGGTGGAGTGATGCAGGTCTCGTGCCAACGAGAAGAAATAACCCAATGAGCTACACGTCTGTCCTTGGCGAAGGTCACGGTCCACAAGGGACCGTCAATGCCGCGTGACCTCCGCCAGCTCGAACTCCATCAGGCCGAGGGAGACGAACGGCAGCTGCGCCAGCTTGGCTTCCGCGTCTTCGCGTGAGGCGGCTTCGACGACGTTCACCACGCCCGGGCCGGGTTGCAGGAAGAAGACTTCCTGGATGAAGCCCTCGGCGCGCAGGCGGTCGAACTCGCGGACCTCTTCGGCCATGTGGGCGGCGGTTTCTTCGGGGCGCAGGATTCGGCCCGTCGCGAGGAAGTACATGGTTTCTCCTGGTCAGTGGCCGGATTTGCGGGCGCGGTGGGTCGCGACGTTGGCGCGGTTGCCGCAGAGCTCATAGGAGTGCCAGCGGCGCGTGCGGCTGCGGGTGGTGTCGTAGAAGACCTTGGCGCACTCGTGGTTGGCGCAGATCCGAAGGCGTGACCAAGTGCCGTTGGCCACGAGCTCGGCGACGTGCAGCGTGATGCCGCCGACGACCGCGTCGCCGGTGATCTGGTGGGGGACGACCTCGCCGGGGGTCGAGAAGTCCTGGGTGAAGGCGACGCCCGACGTGCGTTCGGTGAACGTCGTCCAGGCCTCGGCCGGGTCTTCGGTGGTCAGGAGCGTCATCAAGTTGCCCCGCAGGCCGCGGACGAGGTCCAGGCGCTGGGGCGGGATGGCGCCGGCGTCCTGGCCGAAGGGGGCCAGCAGGGTGTGGGCGAGGGCTGGGTCGTCGAGTTTGTCGGCGTGGATGGCGTAAGCGCGGGAGTTGAGCAGGTCCACGACCGCGGCCGCGGTCGACGGGACGCTCGCCTCCGAGGCGGCAGTGGTGGTCATGGCGTCAGCGTACGTGAAATGGTCTTTTTTGAAAAGATCTTTACAGCTCCGCCGGAAGGGTGCTAGAACGGTAATCGTCAAAGTTCCGAAGACGATTACGGAACACCTTCACTTCAAGGGGAACTCCCATGAGTCAGCTCATCCTCACCGGCGTCGGCGACGCCAACATCCGCATCGAGCGCAACGCGGACCTGGCACTCGGCGACGGCGACGTGCTGGTGACCCTGGAGGCCGCGCCCGTGAACCCGGCCGACTTCCTGCTCGCCAACGGCTGGTACGGCGTGCAGCCGCAGATCCCGAGTGTGCTCGGTTCGGAGGGTGTCGGCCGCGTCGCGAGCGTCGGCCCGAACGTGGACGCGGCGCTGGCCGGCAAGCGCGTGGTCATCCTGCCGACGTACGAGCAGGGCACCTGGGCCGACCAGGCCGTGGTGCCGGCGCGCAACCTGGTTGTGGTCCCCGACGACGCCGACGCGCGGCAGCTGGCGATGCTCGCCATCAACCCGGCGACGGCGTACCTGCTGCTCAGCCGCTACGTCGACCTCAAGCCGGGCGACTGGATCGGACAGAACCTCGGCAACTCGGCCGTCGGGCAGGCCGTGGTCGCGCTGGCCAAGCGGGCCGGCGTGAAGACGCTCAGCATCGTCCGGCGCGAGGACGCCGCCCAGCAGGTGCGCGACCTCGGCGGTGACCTGGTGCTGGTCGATGGCGAGGACCTCGGCGAGCGCATCGCCGGCGCGTTGGACGGCGCGCAGCTGAAGCTCGTGCTCGACGGTGCGGCCGACGCCACCGCCGGCGCGCTGGCCACGGCGCTCGAGTTCGGCGGCACGGTGGTCGCGTACTCGTCCGCGACGGGCGCGGCGGCCCAGCTGCCGCTCGGCGACCTGATCTACCGCGAGCTGAACCTGCGCGGGTTCTGGCTCATCAACTGGATCCGCACCGCGCCGCGTGAGGAAATTCAGCGCGTTTACGGCGAGCTGGCCGACCTCGTCGCGAAGGGCGTGCTGAGCGCGAAGGTCGAGGCGACGTACCAGCTCGAGGACTACCAGGCCGCGTTCGACCACGCTCGCAAGCCCGGTCGTGCGGGCAAGGTGCTGTTCACGTTCTGAGAGTGGTGCTTCGGATGTCGGGACTTCCTTGACATTCAGGAAGACGACCGGTCATATTTAACCCGGTGCGGGCGCGGCCGACCTCCAGCGGCGGCGCCCGCACCCACCCTTCACGGAGAAGAAATGCCTACCTACCAGGCGTTCCAAGTCACCGGGACGCGCCAGTTCGAGCTGGTCGAGCGCACTCTCGTCGAGCCACTGCCGGGCCAGGTCCGGATCCGCGTCGAAGCGTGCGGCATCTGCCACTCCGACGTCGCGGCCGTCGAGGGGATGCGCGAAGACCCCTCGGCGCCGATCGTGCCGGGCCACGAGGTCGTCGGCGTGATCGACGCGGTCGGGGCCGGGGTGCACGCGTGGCACGTCGATGACCGCGTCGGCGTCGGGTTCCTCGGCGGCCACTGCGGCGAATGCGAGCGGTGCCGCCGCGGCGACTTCATCAACTGCACCGACCAGCCCTACACCGGGACCACAGTGGACGGTGGCTACGCCGAATACGCGTACGTGCGCGCCAGCGGCCTGGTGCGCGTGCCCGAAGGGATGGACGCGATCACCGCCGCGCCACTGCTGTGCGCCGGACTGACCACGCTCACCGCGCTGCGCTTGGCGGGTGGGCGCCCGGGTGCTTTGGTTGCGGTGCAAGGGATCGGCGGGCTGGGGCACCTCGCGGTGCAGCAGGCCAAGCACCTCGGCTTCCGCGTCGCCGCCATCGCGCGCGGCACGGACAAGGCCGAGCTCGCGACCGAACTGGGTGCCGACGTCTACCTCGACAGCACAGCCGAAGACCCCGGCACGGCCCTGCAGAAGCTGGGCGGCGCGGAAACGATCGTCGCGACGGCGGTCAGCGGCGCGTCGATGTCTCCGCTGGTCACGGGCCTCGCGCCGCAGGGCCGTCTCATGGTGGTCGGCGCCGCACCCGACCCGATGTCCGTGCAGACCATGGACCTGATCTTCGGCACCCGCACGATTGCCGGCAGCCTCACCGGCAGCGCGATCGACAACGAGGACAACCTCGCCTTCAGCCTCGCGCAGGGCATCCGTCCCTACACGGAGGTCCGCCCGTGGGCCGAGGCGCCGAAGGCGTACGACCACATGATGACGGGCCACGCCCGGTTCCGGGTCGTGCTCGACCACGCTGCTTGACCGCCTGGTCGGGAAACCCCGGGGACGCCTGAGGTTCCCGACCAGTGGTACGGGCCGACGGAGTGACCGCACGGGCATGGCGTCGGCGAGTGCCCGACCGTGCTGCCTCAGCGGCCGGCCGGGGCATTCCGCGGACGCCCGGGATTTTCGGTCGGGGAAGTGACCTGCGTGGGTCTGGTGTCGGGGAGCGCCAGACCGCGTTGCACAGCCCGCCGGCCGGAGAACCATGGGGACGCCTGGGGTTTCCCGGCCGGCGGCGTTCCGAGCCGTTGCGCGAGGCGCATCGGTGGTGGCCGTGACGTTGCCGGGGAGGGCCGTGGGCGAGGTGCCCCGCCTGCGGTGGTGGTGCGCCAGAGGCTTCGCCGCTCGGCAGGCGCGCTCGACCCTCGGCCATCACCGGCCCGCGAGCGCGGTTTCTCCGGCGGACTGCGACGAATCGCCGACTCACACCCCCGTTCGGACGAACTCGTGGCCGGACATGTCTTCCAGGGTCACCGCGGCGACTTCCGACGCGGGCATGCTGGCGGAGCCGTACAGCTCAGCCCCGTCACCCGTGGCCGAGGTCGAGAACTGCCAGCCCCCCGTGAGCTGGCGGGTGCCGTCCTTGCCGAGGACGACCAGGCGGCACTGGGTGCCGTCCGGAAGGCCTTGGACGTGGGCCTCCACGCGGACCCAGCCGCTGGCCGGGGTGACGGCGGCAGAGAGATGGGTGGGACCGGCGGAGCCGGTGAGCAGCACAGGGTCGGGCCTGGGTGCGACGGCCAGGTCCGGGTCGGGGGCGGCGGCCGGGAGCAGCGGCGGTGCGGTGCCGGCGTGGCCGAGCAGCGCGCCGAGGCCGAGCGCGGCGGCCGCCACGGCCACGGCAGCCATGGCGGCCAGCGTTCTGCCGCGCCGGCGCGCACCCGACGCTTCGGAGCGCACCTGCCGCAACGTGCGTTGCAGCAGTAGGTCCGCGTCGTCGGGTGGGCCGTCGAGGAGCAGTTCGGGCGGGATCGCCTCGAGGAACTCCTGCATCTCGCGCACTGATTCCACCTCCTTCCGGCAGTGCTCGCAGGTCATCGCGTGGGTGTGGTCGAGGGGGTCGTGGTTCACGCGGCACCCACCGGTTGCCGACCGCCGAACGATTCGCGCAGCAGGCGCAGGGCGCGGTGCGAGCGCGACTTCACGGTGCCTGCCGGAATGCCCAGCTGCGCTGCGGCTTCCGGCACCGTGTGGCCACGCAGGTACACCTGCTCCAGCACCTCGCGGTGTTCGGGCGACAGGCCGTCGAGCGCCTCCCGCACCACGATCGAGTCGACCACCGCCGAGGAGTGGTCACGTGCGACCGGCACGGTCGTCGGCGATTCGGCGACCTCCGTTGGCCGGGCCGCGCGCGCCCGGACCTTGTCGACGACGAGGTTGCGTACGACCGTGAGCAGCCACGCCCGTACGGAACCCTTGCCGTTGACCAGGCTGTCCGGGTTGCGCCACGCACGGACCAGCGCCTCCTGCACAACGTCCTCCGCCGCCGCGCGGTCGCCAAGCAGCCGCGTGGCGTAGGCGAGCATCGCCTTGCCGTGTTCGGCGAACAACGTCCGCACGAGTGCCTCGTCGGCCACCTGCCGGCGGGCTCGCATCCCGGTCATCCGTCACCACCCTCTCGTCCGTTGCTCTGAAAACGGACGCCGGCCTGGGGGTGGTTCACCGATCTCGAAGATTTTCTACCCGTCGTCCGGAGAGCGCACCGGCTTCACGTCGACCACGGGGGTGCCGTCGATCGCTTCGAGGTGCGAAACGAGCACGCGCAACCCGTCGACCTCGACGATCTCCGCGCGGTGCAGCCCGATCGGATTCGGCCGCGCGGGCGAGCGTGTGCTGAACACCCCGGCCATCGCGCGCGTCGGATCGCTGCGCGGGCGCACGGACAGCACCGAGCGGTCGGCCAGGTGCAGCCAGGTGAACACGAGCACCTGCTGACCGGCTCGCAAATCGCGCAAGCCTTCGCCGACAGACGGAGAAAACACCAGCCACGCCGGGGGCGCGCCTTCATCAGGTTGTTTCGGCGCCCCGTCGAGGTCCGTCAACGAGGATTCGACATGGGCGATGGGCTGGAGCTCGAAGTGGGTCATGCCTCGGAAGCTACCGCCGCCATCCGACAACAACCGGCCACGAAGCCGAAATGGACCAAGGTTGTCCACAACGCCCGAACGGCTGTGGACAACCTTGGGGACCCAGCGGTGACAGGGGATGAGCGCGCCACCGCCGGGGGGCGAAACGGGTTAGACAGCCGCCGGCTCGGCGGGGATTTCCTCGATCTGCTCAGGCGCCGGCCGGGTTTCCTCCACCGGACGACGCCGGGTGCGGTTCAGCAGCAGCCGCGTCACATCGGGCCGCGAGTAGTGCCCGACCGGGTCCGCCGCCGCCTTCGCGATCGGGATCGCCGAAAGATCGATGTCCGCGTACAGGATTCCTTCCTCGTCCTCCGCCAGCGGCTCGGCGAGCGGGCTGCCGTCCGGGCCGAAGATGCGCGCGAACCCGCCGCCGCGCTGGAGCAGCTGTTCCTTCATCGGGGTGTCGCAGAACAGCTCCATCCCGGCGTCACCCACGAGCGCGCACGGAGCGATCACGAAACACTGCCCCTCCACCGCGTACATGCGCGAAGCCGACGTGTTCACCTCCGCCCCGAGCGCGTACGCCGCTCCCTTGTAGACGGAGAAGCTCGGCCACGAAGCCACGTGCACCTGCTCGTCCATGCCGTACATCGCGTACTTCGTGAGCGGCTGCAGGTGCTCCCAGCAGCACAGCGCGCCGACGCGGCCGATGCCGGCGACGTCGTGCACCACCAGGTCGGAGCCGTCGCCCTCGCCGTACACCGTGCGCTCCACGAACGTCGGCTTCAGCTTGCGGCGGGCGCCGACCAGCTCGCCGTCGGCGGAGATCGTCGCCTGCGCCATGTACAGGCTGCCGCCCGACTGCTCGGAAAAGCCCATCACCACGTTGATGCCGTGCTGCTTCGCGCCGTCGAGCAGCCGCTTGAAGCGCGGGCTGTCGAGGCTGATCGAGTTTTCGTGGTAGCGGCCCACGAACTGCATGCCCCACGCCGGCGAGTCGAGCCACAGCCACCACGGGTACCCCGGGACGAACGTCTCCGGGAAGGTGATCAAACCGGCGCCGTTGCGCGAGGCCTCGGCCATGAGTGCGATCGACTTGTCGATGGTCGCGTCGGCGTCCAGCCACACCGGCTCCGCCTGCACGGCCGCTGCCTTGAAAGAGCCCGAGTAGGTGATCACGCGCTGTCCTTCCCTTCGCCTGCCTGTTCGGCCGAAGGTAGGAGCACCCGAACCCAGTGGCTTGCCTCACAGCGCACCGGGGGTTGACGGAGAGCGCACGGCTGGTGTGTCGCGCCCGGATCAGCGCATACTTGCTGCTCAGGTGGTGGTGCGATGAGCATGGTGCTGACAACCGACACGCAGCCGGAGGCCGAACGCGTGGCCTTCTGGCACGAGGTCGTGTGCCGTTCGTTCGTGCCGCTCAACGTCGCCACTCCCGACGCCGAAGCGTTCTCCGGCTCCGTCGCCAATGACCGCCTCGGCCGCGTCCAGCTCTCCACCGTGCACGCCGCCGCGCAGCGCGTCCGCCGGACTCCGCGGCTCGTGGCCGAGGCGGGCGACGAGTTCGTGCTCCTCGGTTTGCAGCGGCTCGGCCCCGGCGTGGTCACGCAGGACGGCCGCCGCGCCGTGATCCGCCCCGGCGACCTGGTGTTCTACGACGCCGCGCGTCCGTACGAGCTGTGGTTCCCCGGCGAGTTCGAGATGAAGGTCTTCATGGTGCCGCGCCGGTTCCTCGGCGTCGGCGACGCGGATCTGCACCGCGTCACGGCCACCACGCTGCGCCCCGACGCCGGCGTGCCCGCGCTCGCCTCGCCGTTCCTGGCGCGGCTCACCGCGGCCGAAGGCGCGGCGGGCGAACGGCTGGCCGCGTCGGCGTTGAACCTGCTCGAATCGCTGGTCCTCGACGGCGCCGAAACGCCCGAGCCGACGCTCCTGCTGCGGATCCGCACCTTCATCGCCGACCACCTCGGCGAGCCCGACCTGTCGCCGGCGACGATCGCGGCCGCGCACCGGATTTCCGTGCGCTACCTGCACAAGCTCTTCTCCGCCGACGGCGTGTCCGTCGTGCGCTGGATCCAGCAGCAGCGGCTGGCGGAATCGCGCCGCGACCTGGGCCGCACCAGCGCGACGGTCGCCGCCATCGCCCACCGCTGGGGCTTCTCGGACGCTGCGCACTTCAGCCGTTCGTTCAAGGCGGCCTACGGGGTTTCACCACGGGAGTGGCGGATCGCTTCCGCTCCCGGCCGGGGCGGCGCAGACTGAGCCGATGGCGCTCGGGCGCTTCGCGGTGCGGGTCGACGGAGTGGTGCAGGGCGTAGGGTTCCGGCCCTTCGTCCACGGGCTCGCGCGGCGGTTCGGGCTCACCGGCTTCGTCGGCAACGACAGCCGCGGGGTGTTTGCCGAGGTTGAAGGCGCTTCCGAGGCACTGAACGCCTTCGTGACGGCGTTGCGGGACGAGGCGCCGCCGTTGGCTGTGGTCGACGACGTGCGGGTGACGTCAGTGTCGGCCACGGGATCAATCGGCTTCGAGATCGTCGCCAGCCCGGCCGGAGGCGAAGCGGCGACGTTGGTGTCCGCGGACAGTGCGACCTGCGCGGAGTGCCTGGCCGAGCTGCGGAATCCGGGGGACCGAAGGTACCGGTACCCGTTCGTCAACTGCACCAACTGCGGGCCGCGGTTCACGATCGTGCGCGGGGTGCCGTACGACCGGCCGTTGACGACGATGGCCGGGTTCGCGTTGTGCGCGGAATGCAAGCAGGAGTACGAAGATCCGGGTGATCGGCGGTTCCACGCGCAGCCCGTGTGCTGCCCGGTTTGCGGGCCACGGCTGGAGTTCTCGGGTGGCGGGGAGCCGATCAGGTCCACTGTGGACGCATTGGCAGCGGGCGCGGTGGTCGCGGTGAAGGGACTCGGCGGTTATCACCTCGCCGTTGACGCGGCGAACGAAACGGCCGTCGCCGCGCTGCGCGGCAGGAAACACCGCGAGGACAAGCCGTTCGCCGTGATGGTCCCCGATCTCGCGGCCGCGCGGGAGATCGCGGAGGTCGACGAGGTCGCCGCGGCAGTGCTGACCGGGCACCGGCGGCCGATCGTGCTGCTCCCACGCGTCGCGAACGGACCGCTCGCGCGCTCGGTGGCGCCCGGCAACCGACGCGTCGGGGTCATGCTGCCGTACACGCCGCTGCACCACCTGCTGCTCGGTGATCTCGGCCGGCCGATCGTGCTGACCAGCGCGAACGTGTCCGACGAACCCATCGTCTACCGCGACGAAGACGCCTTCGAGCGGCTGTCCGGGATCGCCGACGCCTTCCTCACGCACGGCCGGGCCATCCACACCCGAACCGACGACTCCGTGGTGCGGGTGTGGCGCGACCGGGTGCAGCTGCAGCGCCGTTCGCGTGGTTACGTGCCGGAGCCCGTGACGCTGCGCTCAAGGCTCCCCGAGCACATCCTGGGGTGCGGCGCCGAACTGAAGAACACGTTCTGCCTGGCCAAGGACACCCACGCGTTCCTCTCCCACCACATCGGTGACCTTGACAACTACGAGACGTTCAAGGCCTACGAGACCGGCATCGCGCACTTCCGCGAGCTGTTCGACCTCACGCCGACAGTCGTCGCCCACGACCTGCACCCCGAGTACCTGTCGACGAAATACGCCCTGGACCTGGACGACGTCGAGCTCGTCGGCGTGCAGCACCACCACGCCCACATCGCCTCCTGCCTCGCCGACAACGGCGAAGCCGGCCCCGTCCTCGGCGTCGCGTTCGACGGCACCGGCTACGGCACCGACGGCACGCTCTGGGGCGGCGAGTTCCTCAAAGCCGACCTCGCCGGGTTCGACCGTCTGGCGCACCTCGCGCCCATCCGGCTGCCCGGCGGCACCACGGCCATCCGCCAGCCCTGGCGCATGGCCGCCGCCTACCTCGACGCCGCAAACATCCAGGTGACAGCCCTGCGAGCCCGCCACGAAGACCAGTGGGAAGACGTCCTCCACCTCGCCCGCACCGGCCTGGCTTCCCCTCTGACGTCCAGCGCCGGCCGGCTGTTCGACGCCGTCGCCGCCGTGCTCGGCGTCCGCGACGAGATCAACTACGAGGGCCAGGCCGCCGTCGAGCTGGAGCAACTCGCCGATCCGGCAGAACGCACCGCTTACCGCTGCGAGCAGACCCCGGCGGGAGTGTCCGGTGTGGACTTGCTCCGAGCCGTCGTCGAGGACCTCGACCACGGCACCCCACGCCCGGTCGTCGCCGCCCGTTTCCACAACGGCGTCGCCGAAGCCATCACCGAAACCTGCACGCGGCTCAGGGACACGACAGCACTCACGACCGTCGCCCTGTCCGGCGGCGTCTTCCAGAATCTTCTTCTCCTGGAAAGAACCGTGGAATCATTGGAAGACAAGGGTTTCCGGGTCCTCACCCACTCCCGTGTGCCGACCAACGACGGCGGCATCAGCCTCGGCCAGGTCGCTGTCGCAGCCAGCCGTACCACTCGTCCAGGCCGTCACCCCGGGTCGCGCTGATCTCCACCACGCGCGCGTCCGGGTTGACGTGCCGCAGGTCGTGCAGGAACTCCGGCACCGAGAACGACACATACGGCAGCAGGTCGATCTTGTTGAGCAGCACCAGATCCGTCGATGCGAACATGTGCGGGTACTTCAGCGGTTTCCCCGGCCCCTCGGTCACGGACATGATCACCACGCGCGCCGCCTCGCCGAGGTCGAACAACGCGGGGCACACGAGGTTCCCGACGTTCTCCACGAACAGCACCGAACCCCGCGCCGGCGCCAACGTGTCGAGCGCGCGCGAGAGCATCGTCGCGTCGAGGTGACAGCCGGCGCCGGTGTTGATCTGCACGACCGGCGCGCCCGAAGCCTTGATCCGGTCGGCGTCCAGCAGTGTCTCCTGGTCACCTTCGACCACCGCGAGCGGCACTGACGCACCCAAAGCGTGCACGGTCTGTTCCAGCAACGTCGTCTTGCCCGCACCAGGGGAACTCATCAGGTTGACCGCGAAGACCCCCAGCTCGGCAAGCCGTGAGCGGTTGTGCCCGGCCAGGTGGTCGTTCTTGGCCAGCACGTCCTGCTCCAGCAGCACCGTGTGAGAACCCTCCGCGTGCGAATGATCATCGGCGTGGGAATGGACCGCCGCGTCATCCGAACAACCACACGTCGCACACACCTCAAACCACCTCCACGGACTTGATGCGAAGCTGCCGTCCCGCCAGCACCTCGACGTTCGCGCTGCCGCACGCGCACAGCAGGATCGGGTCGTCGATCCCGAACTCCGCCCCGCAGTCCCGGCACGCGGCCCGCCCGGGTGGCTCGTCGATCTCCAACTCCGCGCCCTGCAACGACGTCCCCTCGCACACCACGTCGAAGCAGAACCGCACGCTGTCCGGCACCACGCCGGACAGCCGCCCGATCTCCAGCCGCACACTGCGCACGGCCTGAGACCCCAGCCGCGAGACGATCGCGTCCACGACGCTCTGCGTGATCGACATCTCGTGCACTAGCAGATCCTCGGCAGCGGGTCGCCCACCAGCATGTCCACGATCCGTGTGCCGCCGAACGCGGTGTTCAGCAGCACCAGGCCCGGCGGATCGTCGGCCACGCGGCCGATCACCGCCGCCTCCGCGCCGAGCGGGTGCGAACGCAGCGCGGCCAGCGCGGCGTCGACCTGGGCGCCGTCGACGAACGTCACGATCCGGCCCTCGCACGCCACGTACAGCGGGTCGATGCCCAGCAGCTCCGACGCACCGCGCACCTCGTCGCGCACGGGCACCGCGTTCTCGTCGACGATCACCGCGACCTCGGCGGCCTTGGCGACCTCGTTGAGGATCGTCGCCACGCCGCCGCGGGTCGCGTCGCGCATCGCGCGCACGCCGGGCACCGCCGCGAGCAGCCCCGCCACCAGCCCGTGCACGGGCGCGGTGTCGGACTCGATGTCGGCGTCGATGTCCAGCTCGCCACGGGCCAGCATGATCGTGACGCCGTGGTCCCCGATCGGCCCCGACACCAGCACCGCGTCGCCCGGTCGAACCGAGGAAACCCCCAGCCCCGAACGGATCGAGACGCCGATGCCGGCGGTGTTGATGTACACGCCGTCGCCCTTGCCGCGCTGCACGACCTTCGTGTCCCCGGTGACGATCTGCACGTCGGCCGCGAGCGCCGCCGCCTTCATCGAGTCGACGATCTTCAGCAGGTCCTCGACGGGGAAGCCTTCCTCGAGGATGAACCCGGCCGTGAGGTAGAGCGGCCGCGAGCCGGACACAGCGAGGTCGTTGACCGTGCCGTTCACGGCCAGGTCGCCGATGTCGCCGCCGGGGAAGAACAGCGGCGACACCACGAACGAGTCCGTGGTCAGCGCCAGCTGCGCCCCGCCGATGGCGAGCGCGGCCGCGTCCTCCAGCGGCTCCAGCAGCGGGTTGCGGAACGCGTCGAGGAACACCGCCTCGATCAGCGTGTGCGTCGCCTTGCCGCCCGAGCCGTGGGACAGCGTGATGCGCTCCTCGCGCACCTTCGCGCGCCGCCGCCGGGCGCGTTCGATGCGATCGAGCACCTGCTGCTCGCGTTCCGTGGTGGTCATGCGTGGCTCGCCTCCCGCACGCGCTTGCGGCTGAACCGGCCGAAGTTGTAGTACGCCGCGCACGCGCCTTCGGGCGAGACCATGCAGGTGCCGATCGGCGTCTCCGGTGTGCACGCCGTGCCGAACACCTTGCACTCCCACGGCTTCAGCACGCCCTTGAGCACCTCACCGCACTGGCACGCCTTGGGATCCGCCACTCGTACGCCCGGCACGTCGAAGAGGCGCTCGGCGTCGAACGCCGCGTACTTCTCGCGCACGCGCATCGCCGAGTGCGAGATGAACCCGAGGCCGCGCCACTCGAAGTACGGCCGCAGCTCCATCACCTCGTTGATCACCTTGAGCGCCACGAGGTTGCCGTCCCACGGCACCACGCGTGAGTACTGGTTCTCCACCTCGGCGCGGTCTTCGGACAGCTGCACCATCAACATATAGATCGACTGCAGGATGTCCAGCGGCTCGAACCCGGCCACCACCACGGGCTTGCCGTAGTCGCGCGAGATGAACTCGTACGGCCGGCAGCCGATCACCGTCGAGACGTGGCCCGGGCCGAGGAACCCGTCGAGCCGCAGGTCGGGCGAGTCGAGGATGGCTTTGATGGCCGGCACGATCGTCACGTGGTTGGCGAACACCGAGAAGTTCGGGAGGCCCTCGTCGGCCGCACGCAGCAGCGTCATCGCGGTCGACGGCGTGGTCGTCTCGAACCCGATGGCCATGAAGACCACCTGCAGGTCGGGGTTCTGCCGGGCGATCTTCAGCGAGTCGAGCGGCGAGTACACCATCCTGATGTTGGTGCCCTCGGCGTTGGAGTCGAAGAAGTTCCCGCCCGAGCCCGGCACGCGCATCATGTCGCCGAACGAGGTCATCAGCACCCCGGGCCGGCGCGCGATGCTGATCGCGTCGTCGATGCGGCCCATCGGGATCACGCACACCGGGCAGCCCGGGCCGTGCACGAGCTCGACGCTCTCGGGCAGGTAGTCCTCGAGGCCGTGCTTGTAGATCGTGTGCGTGTGGCCCCCGCACACCTCCATGAACTTGTAGTGCCTGCCGGGCTCGCACAGCGCGGTGATCTTGGCGGACAGCGCCCGCGCCTTGTCCGCGTCGCGGAACTCGTCGACGAACCGCATGAGCGCTCCTAATCGATTCTGGACTCGAGCAGGGCGGCCATCTCGTCCTCGTACGCCTTCCCGATGCTCTCCAGGAACTCCAGCGCCGCGGCGGCCTCCTCCTCATCTATTTTGGACAGTGCGAACCCGACGTGGATGAGGATCCACTCACCGGGCTCGGGTGGGTCGTCGGCGAGCAGGCCGATGTTGATGGCCCGCTTCACCCCGCACACCGAGACTTTCGCGAGGTCCGGACGTTCCTCGCTAATCTCGATGATCTCGCCCGGAATGCCGAGGCACACGGCTATTTCCGGCTCATGTCGACGTAACGCTGCACGTCCGGCTTCACCTGCATGGCGATCCACGCCACCACGCCGACGAGCACGATCAGCAGCAGCAACCGCTTGAGCATGGTCAGACCTCCGTCTTGAGGGTGTCTTCCGGGAGACGCGGGGTGGTGCCCCACGCCAGTTCCTTCACGGCGCGCACGGCCGCGGGCACGGCCGCCGCGACCTCCTTGCTGAGCCCGATCCCGGACTCGACTGACTTCGGCTCGCAGCCCACGATCAGCACGCGCCCCGCGTCGCCGCCGAGCAGCCGCAGCAGGCGGAACACCGCCTCGGGCTGCATGCCGTGGGCGTCGATCACGGGCGCCGCCGCCATCGCGTCGACGTCGGCCTCGATCAGCGACAACGTGCCCGGCTCGACCCCGTGCGGCGTCGCGTCGAGCAGTATCGTGGTGTCGTAGCCACCGAGCAGGTCGTAGGCCAGATGCAGGCCGGAGACGCCGTAGTCGGCGATCTGCACCCACTCCGGCAGCACTTCGTGTTCGAGCTGCTTGAGCACTTCGACGCCGAAGCCGTCGTCGCCGAGGAAGATGTTGCCGATCCCCGCCACCAGCACCTGTGGTCTCATGTCGGCTCCAGCTCGTCAGGGGAGAAGTAGCGGAAGCGGCCGTGGGCGTTCTGCAGGTCGGCGCCCGGGTCGTCGTCGAGCGTCACGGCCACGTGCGTGGTTCCGTCCACATCGGACAGCACCGCGCGCACAGTGGCGACGCGGCCGGTGAGGAACATGTCCTGGGCGTCGGCACCACGCAGGTTCGGGTGCAGCCGCACGCGCGAGCCCGCGGCCACGCGGACGCCGGCGACCACGACGCCGTCGGTCTCCGGGGAGACGGACGCGTCGGCCCCGGGGTCCCACCAGGGCACGTCGGGGTTCACCGGCAGATCGGTTTCCTCCCCGGTCACCGAACGCAGGTATCGCACCGTCCCGTGCAGCCGGTCGAGCAGCTCCTGCGGCAGGTCGTCCACGCGGTCCAGCAGCGCGGCCGCCCGGGGATCCGTCGCGCGGGCCTGGCGCTTCTCCTCGTCGGTGAGCGCCATCGTGCGCAGCGTCAGGATCTCGTCGATCTCCGTGCCGTCGAAGAGCTCACCTGGGCTTTCGGGCGCGATCGACGGGTCGTCGTAGAGGATGATGGGGGACGCCAGCATCACCCCGCTTCGCGACGACCCGCCGATCAGCACCGGCCACACGCGCTCGTTCACACACGCCTCGACGGCCGGCTTCGCCCATTCGGGCGGGTCGAGCATCGAGAGGAAGTGGCCCGAGTCCACCGCCAGGATCACGTGCGCGGCGAGCAACGCCCTGCGCAGCGCCGATTCGCGGACGCCGTCCGACGGCCACGCACTCGTGTTGCGCAGGTCCAGTCGCAGCCGCGTGCCGCCGAAGGGGCCGTCGAGCGCGTCGAGGCGAGCCGTGAGCGCGCCGGTCAGCGCGCCGGAGCGGCGCACGAGCGTGCAGTGGTTGCCCACGCACTCGCGCGTCTCGGCCGGCGGCACGGAGAACGGCAGCTCCACGGGCTGCGCGAGCAGCTCGGCCACGGGGACCACGAAGTTCAGCTCGTGCTCCACGGCCTCGTCCCACGTCGTGTAGTCCTTGCCGGCCACGGTCGCGGAGTCGACGAACCCGTGGCCGTCGTGCACCAGGCGCTCCTGGGCCTGCAGGAACCGCAGCGTCAGGTGCACCGAGGTGTGCTTGCGGGGCTCCAGCAGGCACTCCGTGCGTGAAGTCGCGTACTCGCCGCGCTCCTCCGACGCATACGTTGGCGGCATCAGCACACCCCACTGCCAGCGCACGCGGTTCTTCCGCGCCGACGCGCGGTACGGGTAGAGCAGGTACCCCTCGTACAGCACGGCGTCGCCGACGGCGCGAGCCTGGTCGAACACGCTGGTCACGGGCCATCACCCACGTTCGCCAGCAGGTGCTCCATCGCCGCGTCCCAGGTCGGGATGGCGTGGCGCGACTTGTACCGCAGCAGCGCATCGACGGTCTCGCGGTGCAGCTTCAGCCACGCGACGTTGGGGAAGTACTGGTTCATCAGCTCGTCCCACGCGGCGATCGGCATCCGGCACTCGGCTTCGGTGTGCCACGGCACCGGCTCGACCCAGAACCCCGGGCCACCCTTCGCGAACACCGTGCCGCTGAACAGCAGCACGAGCGGGACCACACCGTCGGCGAGCGCGTGGAAGTACTTGCCGGCGGCCACTTCCAGGTCGTACGTGCAGGGCACCTCGAGCTGGAACTCCGTGGTGCGCGTGAAGCTCGGCACCATCACCGCCACGGTCGCGAACTGGAACGGCCGCAGCGTCTCGCCCCAGCGCGCCGGGTCGCCGAACAGGTTCGTGAGCAGCTCCGACTCCCCGCTGCTGTAGCGGCGCCGCTGCGGTTCGATCCGCAGCTGGACTCGCAGCACCAGCGCGTGGATCGGCTGGGCGGTGAGCTCGGTGATCTTCATGCTGAACGCGAGCGTCGGCGACGCCGCGTACTTCACGGGGCGCACGTCCAGGCAGTCGAAGGTGAGCTCAGCCATCCGCGGCGACCTCTCCGCGGGCGCGAAGGTCGGCGAAGAAGCTGTCGATGGCTTCGTGCGCTTCGTCGCCGCCGTCGAATCCGCGCCAGTGCAGGCGGACCAGGCCGACGAGCTCGTAACACACGTCGATGGGCACGAGGAAGGCCTCGAACCCGACGTCGTGCTTGTTGATCAGCACCGCTTCCACGTCGGGGGCCACGGTGGCGAACTCGGGCTCCTCCCGCAGCAGCTCCGTCCACGTGTCCAACGGCAGCAGCGACTCCGTCGCGCCGGCCGGGCTCGGGTAGAACGCGACCGCGCGGTCCTGCACCGAGTTGTAGAACAGGAACGCCATCCGCACGGGGATCCCGGCTGTCTCCCACAGCGTCGCGCCGGCCGGGAACCGCGCGGCGTGCCGGTAGCGGGTCGGCACCGCGCGGTGGCGCAGGCCGCCGGCACCGGTGTGGGTGAACAGGAGGTAGCAGCCCCGGCACGTGCACATGATGGTGCGGGATTCGAGGTCGATCACGTGCCCGTGGCCGATGCCGATCGGCTCCGTGCACAACTCACACCTTTCACCGCGCGCCGGTCGTTCGGCCGGTGTCAGGAACTTGCGCAGACCGCCCGTCATGCCTGCTCCACGGGGACCGGGCACTCGATCGCTTCGAGCGGCAGCAGCGGACGTCCGCCCGGGCCGGTCTCTTCGGGCACCACCCCGGCCACGACGACGTCGGTGAGCTCCGGCGCAGCCTCGCGCACCACGCGTTCGATCGCCATCTTCGCCGTGACGGTCGAGGACGGGCAGCCGTCGCACGTGCCCTGCAGCTGCAGCCGCAGCACGCCTTCGGCGTCGATGCCGACGATGTCGACGTCTCCGGAGTGCGAACCCAGGTAGGGCCGCACCTCGTCGAGCGCCTCGCTGACGCGGTCCAAAGTGGACTTCGGGTGCAGGTCGTGGAGGACCAGCAGCCCACGTACGTGGTCGTCGCCGGCGAGGCGCTCCAGCAGCACCTCGCCGGCGACGTCCTCTCGCAGGACGGACACGATCGTCGTCAGGCCGGCGCCGTAGAACTCGAGCAGCGTGTGGACGAGGTCCTCGGCCCTGTCCGCCACGGTGCTGCCCGCCTCCGCCGCGAGCTCACCGAGGAGCTGCTCGATGCGTTCGCCGACCTGGCCGATGTCGCGCTCCGTCATGGTTCAGAACACCTCTCCGCCGAATGCGTGGGGGGTGTGGATCCGGTCGAGCGTCTTGCCCTTGCCGGTGTACATGTGCACGCCGCAGGGCAGGCAGGGGTCGAAGCTGCGCACGGCGCGCATGATGTCGATGCCCTTGAAGTTCTCCTGCGTGTTCTCCTCGAAGATCGGCGTGTTCTGCACCGCGTCCTCGTATGGGCCCGGTGTGCCGAAGGAGTCGCGCACGCTGCCGTTCCACGGCGTCGGCGGGTACGGGTGGTAGTTCGCGATCTTGCCGCCCTTGATCACCATGTGGTGCGAAAGGATCCCGCGCACCGCCTCGGTGAACCCGCACGACACGCCTTCCTCGGGCACCTTGAACGGCTCCCACGTCTTCGTGTTGCCGCTGCGGACCTCGCCCAGCGCGCGTTCCGCGAAGTGCAGCGCGAGGCCGGCCGCATACGCCTGGAAGTACGTGCGCGCCCGGTTGCGTTCGAGCGCGTTGCTCCACTTCGGGATCTTCCACTCGAAGCTGACCTCGGGTTTCGTGGCCGTGCGCGGGAGGTTGATCACCACGCTGTGGCCGGTGGACTTCACGTAGTCGGTGTCCACGAGGCCGGCCAGCGCCGTGACCCACAGCCGGGCGATCGGGCCGCCGCCGGTGTCGAGCGCGAGGTGGTCGGTGCCGTCGAACCAGCGCGGCGACATCGTCCACGAGTACTTGTCGTCGAAGTCGCGCTTCTGCGGGCGCGGGATCGTGTGCTGGTTCCACGGGTGGCGCGCGTCCACGGGGTTGCCCAGCGGGTCGTGCGTCACGAACTTGTCCATGCCCTCCCAGTCTTCGTAGAAGGACGAGCCGAGCAGGATCCGGATGCCGAGGTTGATGTCGAGCAGGCTCGTGGTGACCAGCTTGCCGTCGACGACCACGCCGGGCGTGACGAACATCTTGCGGCCCCACGACTCCATGTTCTCGTAGGTGAAGTCGCAGTACTGCGGATCGTTGAGACTGCCCCAGCAGCCGAGCAGGATGCGCCGGCGGCCGACCTCTTCGTAACCGGGGATGGCTTCGTAGAAGAAGTCGAACAGGTCGTCGTGCATCGGCAGGCAGCGCTTCATGAACTCGACGTAGCGCATCAGCCGGGTGAGGTAGTCGGTGAACAGCTGCACCGTCGCGATCGTCCCGACGCCGCCCGGGTACAAAGTGGACGGATGGACGTGGCGGCCTTCCATGAGGCAGAACATCTCGCGCGTGGAACGGCTGACCTGCAGGGCCTCGCGGTAGAACTCGCCCTCCAGCGGGTTGAGCGAGCGCATGATGTCGCCGATGGTCTTGTACCCGTGGTCACGCGCGTGCGGCGCCTCGGTGCGGTTGGCCAGCTCCAGCACGCCGGGGTTGGTCTCGGCCACCATCTTCTCGCAGTAGTCGACCCCGACCAGGTTCTCTTGAAAGATGTTGTGGTCGAACATGTACTCGGCGGCCTCGCCGAGGTTGATGATCCACTCGCCGAGGTGCGGCGGGCGTACGCCGTAGGCCATGTTCTGGTTGTAGACCGAGCACGTGGCGTGGTTGTCGCCGCAGATCCCGCAGATGCGGCTGGTGATGAAGTGCGCGTCGCGCGGGTCCTTGCCTTTCATGAAGATGCTGTAGCCGCGGAAGACCGAAGACGTGCTGTGGCACTCGACGACCTTCTTGGCCGCCCAGTCGATCTTCGTGTAGATCCCGAGGCTGCCGACGATGCGCGTGATCGGGTCCCAGGCCATCTCGACGAGGTCGGTTTTGCCCTTGGTGCTGATGCCCTTGTCGCTTTCCGTTCGCGTCATGTCCCCAGTCCTTTCAGCGCCACGAGGAGCGGTAGCCGGTCTCGAGCTGCTTGCCCTTGTGCCGCCACTTGGGTTCGGCATCGGCCTTGCGTTCGGTGATCTTGCGCAGGCGCCGGATCACCGAGCCGTACGCGCCGCTCGCGAGCGAGGAGATGTGAGCGCCGGGCGGTTCGTCCATGAACGGCATGAACTTGTCCGGGAAGCCGGGCATGGTGCAGCCGATGCAGATGCCGCCGACGTTCGGGCAGCCACCCACACCGTTGATCCAGCCGCGCTTGGGCACGTTGCACTTCACGACCGGGCCCCAGCAGCCGAGCTTCACCAGGCACTTCGGCGAGTCGTACTCCTCGGCGAACTGGCCCTGCTCGTAGTAGCCGGCGCGATCGCACCCCTCGTGGACTGTCGCGCCGAAGAGCCACTGTGGACGGAGGTGGTCGTCGAGCGGGATCATCGGCGCGTGGCCGGCCGCCTGGTAGAGCAGGTAGGTGAGTGTCTCGGAGAAGTTGTCCGGGTGCGTCGGGCAGCCGGGGATGCACACGATCGGCAGGCCGGCTTTCGATTTCCAGTCCCAGCCCAGGTAGTCGGGCACGCCCATCGCGCCGGTGGGGTTGCCCTCCATGGCGTGGATGCCGCCGTACGCGGCGCACGTGCCGGCCGCGACCACAGCGAGGGCCTTGGGCGTCAGGCGGTCGAGCCACTCGCTCGTGGTCATCGGCTGGCCGGTCGCGGGGTTGTTGCCGAAGCCGCACCAGTAGCCCTCAGCCTTGATGGCCTCGTTGGGAATCGATCCTTCCACGACCAGCACGAACGGTTCCAGCTCGCCGCGGTCGGCCTTGTAGAACCACTCGATGAACGTGTCGGCGCCCTTGTCCGGACCGCACTCGAAGTCGATCAGCGGCCAGTGCACCTGGATCTTCGGCAGGCCGGGCAGCGCGCCGAGCACGATCTCCTCGATGCTCGGCTGCGTGGCGGCGGTCAGCGCGACCGAGTCGCCGTCGCAGGACAGTCCGGCGTTGATCCACAGGATGTGGATGGGCTTCTCTTCTTCTTGGGCATGGGTCACGGCTGTTCACCCTCGAGGTCGTCGAGCGCACCGAGGGTGAGTTCCCACAGTGCGTGGTAAAGGGTCGTCTGGGCTTCTTGGATGCGGTGCACGGAAGGCGACGGCACCACGAAGAGGTGGTCGATCGAGTGCAGCTCGGCCATCTTGCCGCCGTCGTACCCGGCGATGCCGACGGTGACGAGGCCGCGGCGCGCGGCCTCGTCGAACGCGGACAGCAGGTTCGCCGAGTTCCCGCTGGTTGACAGCCCCACGGCGATGTCACCGCGGCGGCCGAACGCGGCGACCTGCCGGGAGAACACGACGTCGAACCCGATGTCGTTGGACAGGGCGGTGACCACCGCGATGTCGTTGGTGAGGCCGAACGCGGGCAGTGGCCTCGCATCGCCGTCGGGGCTGTCGGGGCTGAGGAACAGGCTCGCGAGGTCCTGCGCGTCGGTGGAGCTGCCGCCGTTGCCGAAGGCCAGCAACCGGCCACCGCCGGCGAACGCCTGCGCGAGGTCCCGCGCGCACGCGGCGAGGCGCTCGCCGTCGGTCTCGAGAACCTGACGGCGCAGCGCGACGATCTCGCGGGCTTTCTCCACAGTGGACTGTCGGACCTGGGTCAGGACGGCGTCGAGGTCGCTCGTACCCGAGTACAGGAACGGGTACAGCTCCTCGAGTCCACTTGCGCCCACGGAATCCCTTGCCATGGCCGCTCAACTCCCTCGGCTATTCGGGAATCTCCAGACGTGCGATGGCTTCGCCGGCGTGGACGAGGATGCGATCGCCGACACCGGCTTGCACCAGTGCGACGCTCACTTCTTCCCTGCCTTGGCCGGTATCCACGACTGCGAACCCGAGGTCCAGGAGTTCGACGACGGTCACTTCGACTGCGATATCGGAACAGGTGATGCACACCCCGTCGTGACAGGCGGGGGCCGGTGCTCTGTCGGCGTCACGGGCGTTCACGTCGCCACCTCCGGTGCGAGGACACCGGGCTGTTCGAAGAACACGTGCACGAGTTCCCACAGGACGTGGTAGGTCGTGACGTGGATTTCCTTGACCACGCGGGGGTCCTCGGAGCGCGCTCGCAGCACGTGGTCGGCCGTGATGGTGCCCGGGCCGGTCCCGCCCGTGAGCGCGACGGTGAGCATCCCCAGCTCACGGGCGGCTTCGAGGCCGCGCCGGACGTTGGCACAGTCGCCGTCGGACGAGATGCCGAGCGCGATGTCCTGCGGCTCGGCGAGGAACTTGATCTGGTAGGCGAAAATCTCGTTGAGCCCTCGGCGGTTCGCGACGCTGGTGAGGGTCGCGACATCGGCCGTCAGCGAAATTGCCGGCAACGCCCGCTTTCCGACGATCACGGGGTGCACGAACTCCACGGCCACGTGCTGCGCATCGGTGCCCGCGCCCCCGTTGCCGAACACCACGAGCTTCCCGCCGCGGTGGAACCGCTGCGCCATCCCGTGACACGCCTGGGCCACCGCCTCGGCTTGCCCGCCCAGCTCTCCACCCGGCACGACGCGGCGCTCGAAAAGCGCCGCCACCGCACCGGGAGAAGTACTCGGAGAGCCGACCATGGCGGCACTTCCCTACGCTCGGTGGTGGGAGCAGTCCCGTCCCACATTAGAGCTGTGAGTTGGATCACACAATAGATCGCGGTAATGGGCAGTAATTCACCCGAGTGGCGGCTGACGTTGATCTTGGTTCTTTGATTTATCCACAGCCGCTTGGGGCTGTGGACAACTGCGCCCCTTGGGCGTCGTTTTCCCGGAATTGTCGGTGGGGGCCGATAAAATGGGACGGGGACGGCGCCCCTGGGAGGGCGGGGGCTGTGTGTCTCTGCCCAGGCGACTGCGTGTCTCCGCTCCGCGGCTGAGCGTCTCTTCCCGGCGGCTGTGTGTTTCCGTCCGGCGGCTGTGTGGCTCTGTCCGGCGGCTCAACAAGGCCTCGTGCCCAGCCGGTCCCCGAACCCGTCGTCAAGCGCGGTCATGCTCCCCCTGAGACTCCTCCGCCCGCGACAACCACGTATCCGCCTCCTCCACCGCCCCGCGCGCCTGCAGCATCCGGGCCAAGCTCAACATCCCCTGCACATCCCCGGTCTCTGCCGCCGCGCGGAAGAACCGTTCCGCCTTCGCCAGCTCGTCGCGCGCCTCCGCGAGGTGCCCGAGGTTCGTCAGGGCCGGAATGCTCCCGTGCTCCGCCGCCTTGCGGTACCAGGCCGCGGCTTCGCCCTCGTCGCCGCGGTTGCGGGCCAGGACGCCGAGGTTGGTCATCGCGGCGGCGTCGCCGGCTTCGGCCGCGTCGAGGTACCAGGCTTCGGCCTCGTCGACGTCGCCGCGGCGGTGCAGGAGCAGGCCCAGGCGGACGGTGGCCTCGACGTTGCCGGAGGTCGCGCCCTGGCGGTACCAGGATTCGGCGTCCTGGACCTTGCCGAAGCGTTCGGACTGGCGGCCGAGCAGGCATGTCGCCGAGAGGTCGCCGTCGGCGAGGGCCTCGCGCCACCAGCGCGTGGCCTCGCTGTAGCGGCCGCGTTCGCGCATGACGATGCCGACGTCGATCATCGCGGACGTGTTGCCCGCGCTCGCGGCGCGGCGGCACCAGTCCTCGGCCTCGTCGTAGCGGCCGCGTTCGGCGAGCAGGTGCCCAAGCGCGCCCATCGCCTCGACGTCACCGGTCACGGCGGCCTCGTGGAACCAGTACTCGGCGTCCTCGACGCGGCCGCGCCGTTCGTACGCGCGCCCGAGCCCCAGCATCCCGCGCGGCTCGCCGGCGTGGGCGGCCTCGTGGTACCAGCGTTCGGCCTCGTCGAGCACGCCGCGCTCGGCCAGGAGGTTCGCCAACGCGGTCATCGCGATGCGGTCGCCGCCGGCCGCGGCGCGGCGGAACCACGTCTCGGCCTCCGCTGCTTCGCCCCGTTCTCGCAGCGCCGCTCCGAGGCGTGTCATCGCGACGACGTTGCCGCCTTCCGCGGCCTTGCGCTGCAGGTAGTCGTCGACGCGCGAGTTCCACTTCCGCAGCCGCCCGCTCATCGGCCACGCTCCCTTCCGCCTGTCCTCACCTCGGTAGTCGCTCGGCGCGCCGCGGACGTGACACCGTGGTCCCGGACACGGTTCGCGCGCAGCTGAGAGTGTCGGCGCGGTCACGGGCCTCGCGCCGGGCATACTGCCGCCTCCCGAACCCGTCGAGAGGATCACGCGCGCATGGCCCGGACGTTTCCCACCCAGCGGATTCTGCTGGTCGTCGTGGTTCTCGTGGTGGCTGTCGCCGGGATCTGGTACGCCGGACGGCAAAGCGGCGCCGAGTCCACGGGTGCCGCGCCCGCCGACGTCACGCAGCAGCTGGCGGAGCTGAAAATCGCGCCGCGCGCGTCGATGTCCGGCTACTCCCGTGACAAATTCCCGCACTGGGACAACCAGGGGCACAACTGCAACACGCGCGAGCTCGTGCTCAAGCGCGACGGCAAGGACGTGAAGGCCGGCACCGACTGCAACCCGACGTCCGGCACCTGGTTCAGCGTCTACGACGCCGAGACCTGGACCAAACCCGGCGACGTCGACATCGACCACATGGTGCCCCTCGGCCAGGCCTGGGCCAGCGGCGCGCGCGACTGGCCCCAGGACAAACGCGAACAGTTCGCCAACGACCTCACGCGCCCCCAGCTGTTCGCCGTGACGGACAACCTCAACCAGCAGAAGAGTGACAAGGCACCCGACGAGTGGAAGCCCCCGCTGGTGTCGTTCTGGTGCACCTACGCCACGGACTGGGTGACCGTGAAGCACTTCTACGGCCTCACCATCACGACGGGGGAGAAGGCGGCGCTGCAGGACATGCTGCGCCGCTGCCCGGCGGCGAGCTGATCTCCGCCACGGGACCCCTCCGCGCCGTCGACGAGGTGCGTCGAGCTGGCGCCTGACGACGCCGACGGGCGCAACAGGCTCGCTATGGTCCTCGGCTGACCCGGCCGAGCCGGAGAGAGCGAAGTCCACCTCCCGCACGCCGCGTACTTTGGCTTCCGGACGGATTCGGACCCGTAGCCGACGTCGCGCGGGCCGGAATTGTCAGACCCCTCGGTTACTGTCCCCGGCATGGCGACCTTCCTCCTCATCCACGGCGGTGGTGGCAGCGGCTGGGACTGGCACCTCGTCGTCGACGAGCTGCGGTGGCGCGGCCACGAAGCCGTCGCCCCGGACCTGCCGATCGGGGACCCCGAGGCGAAGCTGGCGGACTTCGCGGCCACGGCCACCGCGGCGGTCGAGGGGAAGCCGGACATCGTCGTGGTCGGGCATTCCTACGGCGGATTCACCGCTCCCTTGGCCGCGGCGAGGCTGGAAAACGCGCGGTTGCTCGTCTTCCTCGCCGGCATGGTTCCTGCGCCCGGGGAGGCGCCGGGGCAGTGGTGGGGCAACGTCGGGTTCGAAGGCCCTGACTCGGGCCTCACCGAGACGGAGACCTACCTCGGCGACGTTCCACCCGAGCTGGCGGCCGAAGCCTTGACCCGCAGCCGCGACCAGCTCAGCGCGGAGTGGGACGACCCGTGGCCCGACGCGCGGCTGCCCGACATCCCCACGCGCGTGCTTCTCTGCCGCGACGACAAGTTCTTCTCGCCCGAGCTGCAGCGGCGCGTCGCGCGTGAGCGGCTCGGCTTCGAGGCCGACGAGATCGACGGGTCCCACGGCGTCGCGTTGAGCCGTCCGGTTGAGCTGGCCGAGCGGCTCGAGCGGTATTTCGCCACGCTCTGACACCAGGCCGCCGCCAAATGGTCCAGACCTATTGACGGGCTGGCCCGGCGATCCCTAACGTCGGTCTCCCGTGCACGGTTCCTCCACCCCGGTCCCCACTGGAGGTTCCGAAAGTGAAACTCAGAGCCCTCAGCGCCGCCGTGCTCGCGCTCGGCGCGCTCGTCACCGTCCCCGTCGCGACGGCCAGCGCCGCGACTTTGCCCGCGTGCCAGCACTTCTACACCGGCCCGATCCCCGACCGACCCGTCTCCGGCGGCCACGGCCCGGGCTCCCTCGTCGGCGCGGTCAACGTGAGCAACCGCCTGCCCGCGCCCACCGGCGTCTCCGGCGGCCTCGGCGGCGACGGCAAGGTCACCTTCACGTTCTCCCGCGTGCCGGGCGCCAAGGCGTACCGCGCGTTCCGCAACGGCCAGGCCCTGCAGTGGATCAGCGACTGGGGCCAGCCGACGCTCCAGGTCACCGACGCGAGCCCCTGCCAGAACGCCAACTACCAGCTCTACGCCATGACCGCCGAGGACAACTCGCCCGGCTCGCTCGGCCAGATCTCCACCGCGTACCGCGTGGGCTCGTCAGGTCAGCTGGCCCCCTACGCCCTCGCCAAGGGCACCACGCTCAACTACCGCGTCACCGCCTACAACGACGTCGCCCAAACCGCCCTCGGCTACCAGGCCGGCCCGGGCTTCTGCGCCGTCGACGCCCGCAACATCCCTTGGGGCACCAGGATTTCCGTCCCTGGCTACGGCCACTGCTACGCGGCCGACATCGGCAGCTGGATCAAGGACGACATCCTCGACGTCTGGCTGCCCGGCAACCAGGCCAACGACTGGGGAGTGCAACGGCTGACGCTCACTGTCGAATAAGGCCGGTCAAGTAGAGCGGTGAAGGGCACCTTCAGGGACAGGTTCCCTCAAGGTGCCCTTCACGGACCTTCAGCCGACCGGCAATACTGAGAAGCGTTGTCGCGCAAGGCTTTTGAAGCGACAATCCCGCCCCACGGCGGATCGTTACCAGGCGCAGCCGAACCCCGTCACCACTTGTCGTGCACCAACGGCCGGATCAGCTCGTCATACGTGGCCCGCACCCCGGCCGCCGCTTCTTCCGGCAGCGGGGCCAGCCCGGCCGCAACCGTGTTCCCCCGCGCCTGCTCCGCGTTGCGCGCACCCGGGATCACCACGGAAACCCCCAGCTGATCCAGAATCCAGCGCAGCGCGAACTGCGCCAGCGTCTGCCCCTCCGGCACCAGCCCGCGCAGGCGCTCCACGGCCTCCAGCCCGACCTCGAACGGCACCCCCGAGAAGGTCTCGCCGACGTCGAACGCCTCACCGTGGCGGTTGAAGTTGCGGTGGTCGTCGGCCCCGAACGTCGTCGCGGCCGTGTAGCGCCCGGACAGCAGACCCGACGCCAGCGGCACCCGCGCGATGATCCCGGCGCCCGTCTCCACCGCCGTCGGCAGCACGCGCTCCAGCGGCTTGAGCCGCAGGCCGTTCAGGATGATCTGAACCGAAGCGACATTCGGCCGCGAAAGCGCCGTCAACGCCTCGTCGCACGTCTCGACGCTGACGCCGTAAGCCTTGATCCGGCCCTCGTCGACCATCCGGTCCAACGCGTCATACACGGCGTCCGACGAGTACACGGCGGTCGGCGGGCAGTGGAGCTGGACGAGATCCAGCGTGTCCATCCCGAGGTTCCGGCGGGACCGGTCGTTCCACTCGCGGAAGTTCTTCTCGACGTAGTTCTCCGGCACCTGCTCGGCGCGGCGGCCCATCTTCGTGGCCACGAACACGCCGTCACCACGCTCCTGGCGGAAGCGGCCGACCAGCGTCTCGCTGCGGCCGTCGCCGTAGACGTCGGCGGTGTCGAAGAACGTGACGCCCTCGTCGGCCGCCGCGTGCAGCACGCCCATGGCCTCGGTTTCGTCGACGGTGCCCCAGTCGGCGCCGAGCTGCCAGCACCCGAGGCCGACGGCGGACACCTCACGCCCCAGCCGGGTGATCTTGCGAGTCTCCATACAAGCGATCCTAAGCGGACCCTGATCAACCGCGGGCACTCACGCGACCGGTCCCACCGCGAACGCTGCCCAGACGTACTTCCCGCCCACGCACGGCTCGTAGCCCCACTCCTGCGACAGCACGTGGACCAGCTGCAGCCCCCGGCTGCGCGCCGCCTCCGGGGAGGGCTCCTTGAGGCGCGGCACCTCCTGGCCGGCGTCGAAAACGCAGACCACCAGCCGTCCCTCCGACAGCCGCAGCTCCAGCCGATCCGGCCGCTCACCGTGCTCGAACGCGTTGGTCACCAGCTCGGACGTCGCCAGCAGAATGTCGTCCCGCCATTCGCAGCCCACCGCCAGCTCATCGAGCTTGGCGCGGACCGCGTGGCGGGCGATCGTGGGCGCGGTGACGTCGTCCGGGAGCGCCAGGCGCACGGTGGCGGGTGTCGTGGTGCCTCGCGTCGGCATCTTCGACGTCGTCATGGCTTCCACACCTCCCGACCTGTCCGTTACTCGCACCGGCTTACTACCCAAGCGGGGGGACCCCGAATCAGGTGCCCTCGGTGATGTCCGTCTCGACCAGTCCCGCGCGCAGTTTCTTCAGCGTCGACGCGAGCAGGCGCGACACCTGCATCTGCGAAACGCCCACGCGGCGGGCGATGTCCGACTGGCTCATCCCCGACCCGAACCGCAGCGCGACGATCTTGCGCTCCCGCTCCGGCAGGCTCTCCAACATGGGCCGCAGCGCCTCGCGCAGCTCCGCCTGGCTGAGGTTCGCGTCGGGCGCGCCGAAGCGCGTGTGCGCGGAGTTCTCCAGCAGGTTGTCCAGCGAAGCGCCGTAGCGGCCCTGGCCGGCGCGCAGGCCTTCGTAGACGTCCTCCATCGGCACGCCGAGGTGCTGCGCGATCTCACTCGGGCGCGGCGCGCGCGAGAGCCGCACGGTGAGCTCCTCGCGCGTGGCGGAGATGGACGCGTTGAGCTCCTTCAGCCGCCGCGGCACCCGCACCGACCAGCTGTTGTCCCGGAAGTGGTGACGCAGTTCACCCGAAATGGTGGGGACGGCGAACGCCAGGAAGTCGGTGCCCTGCGTCGGGTCGTAGCGGTCGACGGCGTGGATCAGGCCGACCGTCGCGATCTGCACCAGGTCGTCCATGGCCTCGTCGCGGTTGCGGAACTTCCGCGCGAGGTTGCGGGCGAGCTCCAAGTGCTCGCGCACCAGTCTGTCCCTGATCTCCTCGCGGCGCGGGGAGCCTTCGGGCAGCTGGGCCAACTCGTCGAACAGCGACGCCACATCGGTCTCGTCGCCTTCGGCGGGGGTGGTCACGGGCGCGCCACCTCACTCTCCCGGACGAGCTGAACCCGGGAGAGGTACCGGCCGTCGGCCGGGGTCACCGTGCGTCGCGCCGACGTGGCCAGCGCCGTGAGCAGCTGCCAGGACAGACCGGTGTCGTCACCGTGGTCCGGGGTGTCGGCGACCACCGACACAGTGACCTCGATGCGCCCCTCGATCCAGGAGAAGACGCAGGTCAGCTTGCCGTCGGCCGCGGACGGCAGGAGCATCGAGCAAGCCTCGTCCACCGCCATCCGCAGGTCTTCCACCGCGTCGAGGTCGAAGTCCTGGCGCATCGCGATGTCCGCGACGATCGTGCGCAGCGTGGGCACCACGTGCGGGATGGCCGCCGTCCGCACCTCGATGAGCTGGGCGTCCTCCCGATCGAGCGGGGCGTTGTCCTCCACGTGCGGTCCTCTCTCCGGCTCACTCGGCCGTGTGCTGTGCTGCCCGGTCTGCTCATGCCCGGGGTGTGAGCAAACCAAACCCGGGTTTGATTCGCGCGACCGGCGGGCATGTAGCGGTCGAAGTGCTGATCCCGGGAAAGGTGGGGACGAGATGGCTGACGTGAGCCGGCTGCCCAACGTGGTCGCCGAGGAGTGGGAGTGGCAGCTGCAAGGTTCCTGCCGTGGCGCGGACAGCAGTCTGTTCTTCCACACCGACAACGAGCGTGGGTCCGCACGCGAGCGTCGTGAGTCGCGCGCGAAGGCGATCTGCCAGACCTGCCCCGTGCTGGCGCAGTGCCGTAAGCACGCTCTGACCGTACAGGAGCCGTACGGCATCTGGGGCGGCCTCGGCGAGATCGAGCGCCGTGAGCTGTTCATGCGTGAACGCCGCGCCGCCAAGCGCGACCCGCTGTCCGCCTGACCCAGCCCCGAACCTGCCCCGCGTGCCCCGCCGGCACGCGGGTCGCTGTGCGCGCGGCCGTTCGTCGGAATGACCATGCCGCCGTCCGGCTCTTGCCCGCCCGTGCCGTTGTCCGGGACAGTGGCGGCCGACGCGGCGGCAGTCACCCACTGGGTTAGGGTTGGACTTTCCAGATGCCTGGAACCGTGAACGGTTGCCGCTTGAGATACAGGCGCGTACCGGCGCAGCAGCAGCAGCGCCTGACGAGGAGAAACTGCATGCCCGCAGCCGACCAGAACGCCACCCCTCCCGGGTTCGGCATCACGCTGGACACCGAGGCCGCCGAGCCGCGGGTGGTGGTCAACGGTGAGCTCGACCTGCTCACCAGCCCGCAGCTGCAGGAAGCCCTTGCCGGGTTGATCGCGGACAAGAGCTCGCAGCGCGTGGTGGCCGACCTGACCGGGGTGACCTTCTTCGACTCCTCGGCGTTGAACGTGGTCCTGCACGCCCAGCGGCAGGCCCGTGAGCAGGACGTCGAGCTCGCGGTGGTCCCCAGCTCGGCTGTGAGCCGCGTCATCGAGCTCACGGGAGTGGCCGAACACCTGAGCGTGTCGGAGGAACCGCCCGCCTGATCCCCGATACGGTCGCGCGGACCTGAATTCCGCTCGCGACCTGGGGGAGATCCACGATGATGGGGCGCACCCACGCCATGACCGGCTGGTGCGCGGGCCTCGCCCTCGCGCCCGCGGTCGGCGCCGGTTCGTTGCACCAGGCGGCGGTCTTCGCCGCCACCACGGCCGGCTTTGCGTTGCTCCCCGACCTCGACCACCCCGGCGCCAGCGCGTCCCGTCTCCTCGGCTGGCTGACGGGCGGGTTGTCGTGGCTCCTGCGCCGCGTTTCGTCGGCCGTGTACGCCCTGACGAAGGGTCCCCGCGACGAGAAGGTGACTGGCAAGCACCGCCACCTGTCGCACACCGTGCTCTTCGCCGCGGGCCTCGGCTTGGCAACGTCGGCGGGCACCGCGGCCGGCGGCCCGTGGGCGGTGTTCGGCGTCGTGGTCTTCGGGCTGTTGCTCGCCGAGGGCGCCTTGGGCGACTGGCTCTTGCCGATCAGCGTCGGCGCCATCCTGTGGTGGTACTTCACCGCGCCGCCCGACCATGCCGCGCAGCTGCAGCAGATCTCGGGCTGGCTCGGGATCGCCGTGGCGGCCGGGTGTTTCGTGCACTGCCTCGGCGACTCGCTGACAGAGTCCGGCTGTCCGTTCCTCTTCCCCCTGCCCATCGCGGGCGAGACCTGGTACGAAATCCGGCCACCGAAGGTTTTCCGGCTGCGGACGGGCAAGAAGGTGGAGACGCGGTTGGTGTTCCCCATTTTCGTCGTTGTGGGAGTGCTTCTGGTGCCCGGCGTGTGGGGCTGGACGACCTCGACGGCCGAACGGCTTTTCAGCCCACCGGCGGCGCAGACTGCGACGCAGTGATCCGCTTCGCCGCCGCGGCGGTGTCGGCGTAGTCGCGGGTGTGGGCGATCTTGCCGTCGCGGATGGTCAGCACCATGACGTACGACGAGACGAACCCTTCGCCACCGAACTCGCCGTGGAGGTCGAACTCCGTGACAAGCACGGCCGGGTCGGTGGTTTCGTGCACGACGACGTTGTCCGCCTTGGTCATCCGGCGCACTGCGCCCGCGGCGCGGAACCGGCGGCGCAGCTCTTCGCGCCCGTGCGTCAGGCGCGGCACTCCGGCCGGCGTGAAGGGCATTTCCAGCACGACGTCCTCGGCGTAGAGGTCGGCGAGGTCGTCCCAGCGGTTCTCCACGGACGCGTCCAGGAATCGCTGGAACACTGTCGCAGCGCCGGTCATGGTGTGCGCCGCCGCGGTGTTGGGGAAGTCGCGGTACGCCAGGATCTCTCCATTGTGGACGGTCACCAGCCCGACCGACGACGGAAACCCGTAGCTCTCACCGGTATGCGGATTGCGGCCCTCGACGGTGAGCTCTGCGACGAACCCGTCGGCCAGTTCGCGGATGCCGACCCGCACGGAGTCCAGCCCGAGCGCACGGGCTCGGACGGCGCCGTCGCCGAGCGTCGCCAGGATCGCTTCCCGGCCTTCGACGCGGTGGCCGTGAAAGGGGAGCTCGTACACGGCTTCGGCGGCGAAGACGTCGGCGAGCGGCCCAGGGTCGAGCGTCTGCATGCTGCGGACGAAGAGCTGCGAGATTTCGGACACGGTTCGGCTCATCAGGACTTCTCCGAGGAAGAATAGGGTTGAATCGGAACGGTGCACCCGGTTCCCACGATACGGAGTGAGCGCTCCGGTTGTCAACGAGATCGAGGAGGACGCCCGTGGACAAGCCACTGTTGCGCGCCGACGCGCGCCGCAACCGGGCGCGGGTGCTGGCTGCCGCCGAGGAGGCCTTCGCGGCCGACGGGCTGGCCGTGCCTCTCGACGACATCGCGCGGCTAGCGGGCGTCGGCGCGGGCACTGTTTATCGGCATTTCCCCAGCAAGGAGGCGCTTTTCCAGGCCGTGGTGCTGGAACGCCTGGAGCAGTTCGCCTTGGAGGCCCGCGAACTCGCCGACGCCGAAGACCCGGGCGCGGCGTTCTACGACTACTTCGCGCGCGTGATCAAGCAGGCCTCCCTCAACCGCGCGATCTGCGAAGCACTGGGCGCCACCACAGGCTCCGCGTACAAGGCGGAGATCGGCACCGAGTTCCGCACGAACCTCGCCGCCCTGCTCGAACGCGCGCAGGCCGCGGGAGCGGTTCGCACCGACCTCGATGGGGATGACCTCCGTGCGCTGATCGTCGGGGCTTTGGCGGTGGAGCGGTATTCGCCGGGTAGCCATCATCTGGTTCGTGTCCTGCTTGACGGTCTGCGCGCGGTTGGTTCGGCAGGGTCCTGAGTCTCCGCAGCGGTGAAGTCTGGCCGGATCGCGCCGGTGAGGATCAGTGGCGCAATCGCGACCGGCGGGAGTCCGAGGTCATGACTGAGGAGTCATGGGCATCGAGTGGAACAGCCTCGCGACCATGCCGAGCAGCTCGGACGATCTCGTTGCCTTTTACAGCTTTTGGCGATTTCGGATCGTGGAGTGACGAGAGTGCGCGCCTTGGTTGCGCCGCGCGGATCAGGAGGCAGGCGCCGGCCGCGGGCCCTTTGAGTCGCAGGGTCTTCCACCGCATTCCTGCTTGGCGGCATTCCGGCAGGTGAACCCGGGCCACGCCCCGGCTGGGGGTTCACCTGGATCCCCGCCCGACCAGGGCGGGCGGGGCCCGGGCCCTCGCGACTCTGGCCAGGCGAGATCCGCCCGCGGCCTCTCTGGTCAGGCGGAACCGGACCCCGGCCATCGTTTCCTTAGTTACCCAACGCCTGTGGTCGCTGCGCCGCGTCCAACCTCGACCCCTGCGCCCTCGACTCTCTGTGACCTTTTCCCCGTAACCCGCCGAGGTTCCCCTCGCGATCGCCCGAGTTATCCACAGTGACCCCGAGTTGTGGACAACTCGGCCCTCTGCGCAGCTTTTCAACGGTCCTGTCAGCACCGGCCGGTAGAATGGAGATGGGACGCCCCCCTTGGGAGGGCGGGGGTTTTGCCTGGTGAGCGCCTCGCAAAAGGCATTTGGCGAGCGTCGAGCGGGGCGCTGCGGCGGCGGTGAAGAGCCGCGGTGCCGGTGCGAGTGCCGTCAGAGCGGCAGGGTCGCGAGGGGCAGCGCCGGTGGCGAGACGAAATCGGTAAAACCCGGTGGTACTGAACAACGTTTGCTCCTGGCCAGGCCAGCCGGGACACCTCTCCGAGCACCTCGAATCTGAGGCTCGATGCCACCTGATCACAAACTTGAGTTAAACCAGCTCAACTTGCACAGTCTGTAACGGCGCATAAGATCAACGCGACTACTCCTCGTACCCGCGCGTCGGCTCGGCGAGGGAGGTGCCGGTTTGTCCAACACGGCTCCGACCTGGGGTTCTGTCGTCGTAACCGGGCTGGCGGGCTTTGCCGTCGGTCTGCTTGTGGCGGCACTCCTCGTGGCCGGGAACTCACCGACCCGTCCGGCCGATTCGTCCGTTCCGTCGTCGCCGCCACCCGCGCAACCGGTCACGGTGACGGTGACGGGCCAGCCGCCACCCCCGGTGACGGTCACGCAGCCGCAGTCGCAGTCGATGTCGGAACCTCCGCCGCCGCCGAGCACGACGACGTCGACGGTCTCCGTAACCCGCGAGCCGCCGGCGCCGGTGACGGGGTCGGGGTCGCCGACGTCGTTGGGGCCGACGTCGGCCATCGCGCCGAACGTCGCGTCGCCGCAGTGGTGGATGCAACCAGCCGGCCGGTACCGCACGTCTGGCTGACGTGCGAAGACACCTAGCCGCCGCCGTTCTCCTGCTCGGCCTCACCGCCTGCAGCCCACCACCGCCGACGTGCCCCGCGGTCGCGGCGCCCGCAGGGTTGGCCATCGACGTGCCGGCAGGGCAGTTCAGCCGAGCCGAAGTGACCGCGTGCTGGGCCACCCAGTGCACCCATCGCCAGGTGGAGCTCCGACAAACAACCACCCCCGGCCCCACCACCTGCACCCCGACCGCCTGCGCAGCATCGGCCGTGCCGACCGGCGGGCGGTACGGGTTCGTCGAGATCCCCGGACTGCCCGCCGCGCCCGTTGACGTCAAGGTCGTGTTCGACGGCGGCGAACCCCGGCGAACGACCGTCCACCCCCAGGCGCCCCGAGCGAGCCAGTGCGGCGAACCGGGAGTCCAAGCCCGCCTGGTCGTGGGGCCCGACGGGACCGTTCGCTAACCCACGTCCCGCCGGCGCCAGCCGAAGAGCCCAGCCATCAGGCACACCACCGCGACCACCAGCAGCCACACGATCGGCGTCGCCGTGAATGCGGCGCCCGGGAGCTTCGGCGGGTGCTGGAACGGCGAAACGTCCAGCACCGCCTGCGGCGCGTTCACCACCGGCCCGAACAGGCTGATCAGCAGCCCCAGCGCGCCCGCGGCCCAGGCAAGCCCGGTGAATCGCGGCAGCAGCCCGAAAAGTAGCGTGCACACCGAAACGATCACCCACGTCGCCGGTACCTGCACCAGCACGGCCGTCAGCATGTCGGCCACGGAACCGCCGACATCGCCGGATCGCAGGCCGTGCGAAATGCCGAGCAGCACCCCGCCGACGAGCACCAGCAGCGCCGTCCCGGCGTAGGCGAACACGAGGTGGCTCGCGGCCAGCCGGAGGCGGCCGACGCGGGTGGCGAGGAGCGGTTCGAAACGCATGCCCGTTTCCTCGGTGCGCATCCGCAGCGTCGCCTGCACGCCGTACAGCGCGCTGAGCATGGCGAACAGGCTCACCATCGTCGCGAGGAACGCGTCGACGATCGCGTCGGAACCGCCGAGGCGCTCGAAGATCTGGCGCGTCTGCTCGGTGTCGCCGACGAGGCCGGAGATGCCGCTCGCGATGGAGCCGAACAGCGCGCCGCCGACGGCGAAGCCGATGACCCAGCCCAGCAGGGGGCCGCGTTGCAGTCGCCACGCCAGCGCGAACGGCGTGCGCAGTGAAGGCGCACCACCCGCGGGCCCCGGACGGGGCGGCACCAAGCCGGTGCCGACGTCGCGTCGCGGCAGGAGGGCGTAGCCGGCGGCGCCGAGCACCAGTGTCGCCGCGACGGGCAGCAGCAGCACCCACCAGCGTTCGCCCGCGAAGGGGCGCACCTGCTGCGACCAGCCGATCGGCGAGAGCCACGAGAGCCAGTGGGCGTCGGACGTCGAGTCGCCCGCGCCGCGCAGCAGGAAGGCGATGCCGATCACGGCGGTGCCGATGCCGTTGGCCGTACGCGAGTACTCGGCGAGCTGCACGGCCACCGCCGCGACGCCCGTGAACACCAGGCCCGCCAGCGCCGTGCCCGCGCCGAAGGCGAGCGCGCCGTCGGCCGGCAGCTTCGCGCTGATCATGGTGCCGACCTGGATCACGCCGATCAGCACGCTCGCCGCGCCGGACACGAGGACGGCCGCCGTCAGTGCCGCGTAGCGACCGACCACAGTGGACGCCAGCAGCTCCGCACGGCCCGAGTCCTCCTCGGCGCGAGTGTGGCGCGTGACCGTGAAGACGGCCATCAGCCCGATGAGCAGCGCGAGGAACCCGCCCATGCGCCACGCGATGAAACCGCCCGCCGTCGTGAGGTCGAAGGCCGGGCCGTAGAGGAGGGAGAACGACGGGTTGGCCAGGGCGCCCGCGGTGAGCGCCGCGCGGCTGGCGGCGTCGGGGTAGAACTGGTCGTAGCTCGACACCGTGGCGGCCGGGACGATGCTGAGCAGCACGATCCAGATCGCCACGATCACGCGGTCGCGCCGCAGCGCCAGCCGCGTGAGGTGCCAGGTGCCGACGAGTGCCGTGTTCGTGGCCGGCGCCCTCGTGAGGGTCGCGGTCATTTCCCGGCCCCTTCGGTGTAGTGGCGCAGGAAGAGCTCCTCCAGCGTCGGCGGCTGGCTCACCAGGCTGCGCACGCCGACCTGCGTGAGCTGGCGCAACGCGTCGTCGAGTGACCGCGTCTCGACGTCGAAGCGCACGCGGTTGCCGGTGACCTCGAGGTCGTGGATGTCGGCGAGCTTGGCCAGGCCGTTGGGTGGGCCGGCCAGCTCCGCGGTGATCGAAGTGCGGGTGAGGTGGCGCAGCTCGGCGAGCGTGCCGGACTCGACGGTGCGGCCGTTGCGGATGATGCTCACCTTGTCGCACAACGCTTCCACCTCCGCAAGGATGTGGCTCGACAGCAGCACGGTGCGGCCCTGCGCGCGTTCCTCCTGGATGCACTCCTGGAACACCGACTCCATGAGCGGGTCGAGGCCCGAGGTCGGCTCGTCGAGGATCAGCAGGTCCACAGTGGACGCGAGCGCGGCCACGATGGCGACCTTCTGCCGGTTGCCCTTCGAGTACGTGCGGCCTTTCTTGCGCGGATCGAGGTCGAACCGCTCGATGAGGTCCTTGCGCCGGCGCTGGTCGAGCCCGCCGCGCAGGCGCCCGAGCAGGTCGATCACCTCGCCGCCCGACAGGTTGGGCCAGAGGTTGACGTCGCCGGGCACGTAGGCGAGGCGGTGGTGCAGGCTCGCCGCGTCGCGCCACGGGTCGCCGTCGAGCAGGCTGACCTCGCCGGCGTCGGCGTGCAGCAGCCCGAGCAGAACTCGGACGGTGGTGGATTTCCCGGCGCCGTTCGGGCCGAGAAAACCGTGGACTTCCCCCACGGGAACCTGGAGATCGAGGCCGTCTAGGGCCTTCGCCGCGCCGAACGACTTGTGAAGGCCGGAGATCGAGATGGCGTTTCCCATGTTTCGGAAGCTACACTTGTTTCACGAAGTTGTGAAGTTAAGAAAATGTCTGGATCTAGTGATCATGGCCTGGGGCGTGCGAGAGGATGGACGGATGACGACGCAGCGAGACGAGGACGCCGTCCGCCGGTACGTCGAGAGCCTGGGCCTCGTGCTGTCGCAGATCGGGATGCAGCGCATGGCCGCCCGCGTCTTCGCGGCCCTGATGACGACCGACGAAGGTCAGCTCACGGCCGCCGATCTGGCGTCGCAGCTGTCGGTGAGCCCCGCGGCTGTTTCCGGTGCCGTGCGGTACCTGGAGCAGGTGGGGCTCGTGACGAAGGTCCGCGAGCCGGGGGAGCGCCGTGACCACTACCGGCTCTACGACGACCTTTGGTACGCCACGTTCCTCAAGCGCGACCGGTTCCTGATCATGTGGCGCGACGCGGCCGAGGAAGGCATCGACGCGCTGGGCGCGGACACGCCGGCCGGCAAGCGGCTGGCGGAGATGCAGGATTTCCTGTCGTTCGCGCTGAAAGAGATCACGAACCTCTACGACCGGTGGCACGAGGAGCGGGCGAAGCGGCGGGCCGCGGAAGCCTGACGGTTCACCGGAGCCCGGCGATCACGGTCTTCGCCAGGCGGGCCGCGACGGCGTTGCCGCTGTCGGTGTCTTCGAAGGAGTCCAGGAAGGCCTGCTGGAAGCACGCGCCGAGCAGCAGGCGCGCGGCCGCGTCGAGGTCGGTGTGGGCGGGGATGCGGCCGAGTGCGGCTTCGGCCCGCAGGTACGTCTCCACCAGGACGATCGGCTGGTCGGGGCCGTGTCCGCTGTCGAGTGCGGCGCGGTGGGTGCGCAGCAGGTCGCGCGACGAGAAGATCGAGACCGAAATCGGGAAGCTCGCCCGGTAGAACTCGAGTGCGGTGCCGGCGAGCTCGGTCAGGTTCTGTTCGAGCGACGCGTCCGCGGCGTGGCGCGTGAGGCGCGCGGCCGTGGCGCCCAGCGCCGGCAGTTCCTCGCTCAGCACGGCGAGGAACAACGCCGTCTTGTCGCGGAAGTGCTTGTACAGCAAGGCTTCCGAATAACCCGCGGCCTGCGCGATGGCCTTGGTGGTCGCGTGTGCGTAGCCCTGCTCTCGCATGACCTTGGCGGCTGCGGCGACGAGGTCCTGACGGCTTCCCAACGGTGCTCCCTGAGGACGTTCTCAGCGTGGTGAGTGTTCACTCACCCTACCTGGTGAGTGAACACTCACCCCTGGGGTTCGAGGAGGAGCTGCCATGAAGATCACCGTTCTCGGCGCGAGTGGGCGGATCGGCACGCTGGCCGTGCGGGAGGCGCTGGGCCGGGGCTGGTACGTGACGGCGGTGGTCCGGTCGCCCGAGCGGCTGCACGTCGCGAGCCATCCGCGGCTGGACGTCGCGGTGCACGCGCTGGACGACCCTTCGCTGGCCGAGGCGTTGCAGGGGCGCGACGCGATCGTGCTGGCGCTCGGGGCGCGCGACCGCCGTCCGACCACGGTGAACGCCGACGGCGCGCGGGCCGTGATCGCGGCGGCGGGGGCCACGCGGTTCGTCGCCGTGAGCGCGATCGGCCTGACGACCGAGGGCGACGACCCGTTCACGCGGTTCGTGGTCAAGCCCATCCTGGGTGCGTTGCTGCGCAACGGTTTCGACGATCTGCGCGTGATGGAGTCGGCGATCCGGGCCAGCGACCTGCGGTGGACGATCGTGCGTCCGCCTCGGCTCACCGACGGTCCGGCCACGGGCCGCGTGCGCTTCAGCAAGCACGGCGCGTTGCGTGGCGGCTTCGTCATTTCGCGCGCCGACGTTGCGACGTTCCTGCTCGACGCGGCGGAGGATACGGCGTTGATCGGGGAAACCGTCGGGATCGCGCGCGGTTGAGGGGCAGTTGTCCACAACTCGCTCTGGCTGTGGACAACTCGGCCGGATTGGCCGGGACGGTCGGTGATCGTGTTTAAGGTCGGTGGCATGGCTCTCCTCCGGTTCTTCCTTTTCGCCGCGCTGGCCCCGGTCCTCGCGGTGCAAGCGCTGCGCGTCCGCCGCGGCACCCCACGCCTGCCCGGCGCCGGCGGCCCCGCCGAGGGCGGCACCGGCGACGGTCCGGTGGTCCGGCTCGCCGTGCTCGGGGAGTCCACCGTGGACGGCGTCGGAGTGCCCGCGCACGCCGACGGCCTCACCGGGCAGCTCGCGAACGAGCTCGCGCGCCGAGGTCTGCGGGTGCGCTGGCAGGCGGTCGGCCTGACGGGGGCGACCGCCGCCGTGGTCCGGAGCTCGCTGATCGCGCGGCTGGCGCCGGCTGACGTCGTGGTGGTCGCGCTGGGGGTGAACGACACCCTCGAGCTGCACTCGGCCGCGCGGTTCCGGCGCGACCTGCTCGGGGTGGTCGTCGACGTGCGGCGACGGCTGGGGCCGGTGCCGGTGGTCCTGGCCGGGGTGCCGCCGATGGCGAGCTTCCCGTCGTTGCCACGGCCGCTGCGGGACGCGCTGTCCGCGCGCTCGACGGCGTTGGACACAGCGGCGGCCGAGCTCGCACGGCTGCCGGGCGTCACGTACTCGGCGATGACGCCCGACCTCCTGCACGAGGGCACGTTCGCCGAGGACCGCTTCCACCCGGGGCCGGTCGGGTACCGCGACTGGGCCGCGGTGCTGGCGCCCGACGTGGCCGAGGCGGTGGCCGCCGCCCTACCGGGGGTCACGGTGGTTCCGCATCCGAGGGAGCCGCGCCAGCCCATCTGACCAGCGGAGACGAAAAGTTCCCAGAAATCTTCGCTCTCCGTGTATCTGGGTGCACCCTTGTTGCGTCCTATGGGGCAGCCGAGGGAAAAGGGAGACCCAGATGCCTGCCGAATCCGCCGAAGAGAACACGCCGACCACCGTCCCGCCGGTGACGATCGGCAAGCCGCCCCACGGCGGCGGCACCACGCAGCCCGACGGTGCCCACGAGCCCTACGACGAGCCGACCACCGCGAAGTAGCGAGACGGGCGGCGCCCGGGGGCCGAGGGGGCTGCCGGACGCCGTCTGTCGGGCGGGTTCAGGGGAGGAGCCGTCCGGCCGGGTCCGATGGGGAGCGGACCCGTAGAAGAGGGAGGGGAGCGCCGGCCGGTGCGGGTGCACGCCCGCGCCGGTCGGTGCACGAAGTCGCTTTGGCTGGGACGGGCCACAGGGGGAGCCGGCTCAGCACGAACGCCGACCATGACGACCAGCGCCGGTCCACCGGATCGGGTGACCGACCCGGCCGGAGGACCAGAACGGTCCACGACGAGCCGGTCCGCCACCGCGGACCACGAGGACGGGAACCGGTGCACCACGCCGGCTCACCGAAACCGGGAGACCGAGGACCGGCCCACCAGGCCGGCCCGCGGATAACCGGACCACCGAGAACCCGACCGTGACCCACCGATCCACAGCACCGCGACCCACCGATCCACAGACGACCCACCACACCGGCCCACTACCCGAGTAAGTGACCCGATGTATCCCAACCCTTCCTGCCTGCTCCTTCCCCGAGAAGGCCCCCGAGACAGACCCACGACACCGCCGCCGAACGCAACGCGCCTCGCGAGCGAGGCAGATACGGTGACCGACGTGCAAACCACCGAGGTAGACCCGCCATGGGAAGGCCTGACCGGCGTCGACCTGCACGCTGCCTGCATGGAGGCGGCGCGGGGCGGTGACCGGCGGGCGATGGCGAAACTCGTCGACGAGCTGACGCCGCTCGTCTGGCACGTCGCGCGCGCGAACGGGCTGAACCGCCAGGTCGCCGAGGACGTCGTGCAGACCGTGTGGCTCGCTCTGTTCAGCCAGCTGGAGAAGCTGCGCGATCCGCGCGCGCTGGCCGCCTGGCTGATCACCACCGCGAGACGCGAAGCAGCCCACCCGTACGGGCGCCGCGTCCAGCCGGTGCCGTTGAGCGACGAGGTCGCCGAGAACCTCGAAAGCACCCATCCCGCGCCCGAAGACGAAGCCGTGCGTGCCGACAACGACCGACGGGTCTGGCGCGCCTTCCTCCGGCTGCCCACCCGCTGCCAGGAACTGCTTCGCCTCACTGTTCTCGCCGGCCGCGCCGAATACCAGGCGGTGGCCGACGCGATGCGGATGCCACGCGGCAGCATCGGACCCACCAGGGGTCGTTGCCTCGACACGATGCGCGATCTCCTCGCAAGAGAAGGGGGTGGCCGATGAACGACATCGGCGTGCCGGGAAGTGGCAGCGCTCTGCCTGACGACGAGACGCTGCTTGCCGACCTAGGCCGTTTCCTCGACGAGCTGGACCCGCCGCCGGACGACCTGGTACAGCGGGTCCAGTTCGCGCTCGAACTGGAGAACCTCGACGTCGAGATCGCGCGCTGGGAGCGTGCCGGCGAGCTCGCCGGCGTCCGCAGCACGGCCACGGGCACGATCACGTTCACGGTCAGCGACCTGACGGTGATGATCAACCTCACTCGCATCGGCAAGCTGCACCGGATCGACGGCTGGCTCGCGCCCGCCGGCGAGTACGAGGTGGAGATGCGCGTGGCCGACGAGGGCACGTTCTCCACCGTCGCCGACGAGGGCGGCCGGTTCGTGCTCGAGAACGTGCCGTGCGGGACCACGCAGATCCTGGTGCACCTCGGTGAGGGACCGCGCCGCCGGACCGTCGTGACTCCCACGGTCGTGCTCTAGAACCCGGACGGGCGTTACGGCGTGTCACGTGAGTGTGCTCAGATAGAGCGCGTGTCCGCGCCGTCGTCTCTTTCCGATCGAGTGATCGCGGAGGCGTCCGACTTGTACGCGCGGGGCCGAGCGGCCTCGTTCGACCAGCGGCCCGTGGTCGCTGTGCGCTTGTTCCGGCGCGCACTGAACCGCGTCTCGCGTGGTGAAGCTCCGGCTTCGCTGGAGATCCAGGTCCGGGTTCTCATCAGCCTGGGCGCGGCGGACGCCGAGGTGACGTCGACCGAGGCCGGTCTCGCACGCCTGGCGGCGGCGGAGACGGCGCGGCAACGCCTGCCCGCGGGCGAGACGCGTGCCGAGCTCGGGTTGATCGTCAACCTCCAGCGGGCTGTCGTGGTGATGCGCGCGGGCCGGTTCGCGGAAGCGCTCGTGCTCTACGACACCGTGATGCCGCAGCTCGAAGTCGGTGATCAGCTGCTGTTCTTGCGCACGCTCAACAACCGCGCGCTTGTGCACATGGCGCTGAACCAGCCGGCCGCGGCGCAGGCGGACCTGGTGCGCGCGCTCGAGTTGTCACTCGCGCTCGGCCAGCCGCGGCTCGAGGGCAAGATCCGGCAGAACCTCGGTGATCACGCCCAATTGCTCGGGGACGTCCCGCAAGCGTTGTTCCACTACGAAGAGGCAGCCCGGATCTTCGTCGACTTCTTCGAGGAAGAGTCACCCGGTTCGCTGGCGGTGGTGCGGCTCGACCAGGCCCGGGCGCTGCTCACCGCGGGTCTCGGTGAGGAAGCGGCGCGCCACCTCGACGAGGCGCTGCCCCAGCTGCGCGCGAACGGGTCGGGCCAGCACATCGCCGAGGCCGAAGTCGCCCGCGCCGCCGCCGCGCTGCTGGAAGGCGACTTCGCGCTGGCGCGCAAGTTCGCATCCGATGCGCGGCGCCGGTTCCTGCGCCGCGGCAACACGACGTGGGCCGAGATCGCCGGCCTCGCCCGGTTCCGCGCCGACGCCCACAAGATCCTCAGCACCCGCGACGCCCGGTCGACCGCGCGGCTGCCGGCCGACCTCGTGGCGCTGGCCGAACGCCTGTCTGCGCTGGGGGTGCGGGACGAGGCGGCTGTGGCGCGGTTGCTCGCCGTGCGGCTCCTGTTGCGGCGCGAGGAGTTCGACGAGGCCGCGAAAGTGCTGGCCGGCGTGCCGAAGCCGCGCGAGACGGCGCCGATCGACCACCGGATGCTGTTCCGGCTGTGCCGCGCGGAGCTGGCCGTGGCCACGGGTCGGCCGCGGTCCGCGCTCGCGCAGGCGCGCGCCGGCCTTCGCGAGCTGGGCATGATCCGCGACCGCATGGGCGGGCTCGACCTCGTGTGCGGCACGGCCGTGCACGGCGAAGAGCTGGGCCGGCTCGCGATGCGGCTCGTGCTGCGCCGCGCCCGCAACAACGCCGCAGGTGCGCGCCGCATGTTCGCGTGGCTGGAGCGCACGCGCGCGCAGGTCTACCGCTACGAGCCGCTGCCCGTGATCGAGGATCCCGTGCTGTCGAAGCACATCACGGAGATGCGGCACCTGCAGCGCTCGATCCAGCGCGCCCGGGCCGAGGGCGAGCCTGTGAAGGCGCTGGAGCAGCGATATTCCGCGCTGCAGCACGAAGCGAGCCGGCTCGGCTGGTACACGAGCCCGTGGGGTCGGCCGCGGCCGGTCGCCACGCCGGACGAGGTCGTGGAGCAGCTCGGCGACCGCGTGCTCGTGAGCCTGGTGCCCTACAACGGGCAGCTGTACTCGGTGGTCGTCGACCGCGGGTCGTTCCGGCTGCTGAAGCTCGGGCCGTACGAGGACATCGTGGAGACGGCGAAGCAGCTGCACGCCGACCTCGACGCGCTGGCGCCTGACCACCTGCCGCCGATGCTGGCCGAGACGGTGGCGGCTTCCGCCGTCCGGCGCGCGGGCAAGCTCGACGCGCTGATCTCCGCGTCGCTGGTCAAGACGCTCGACGATCGCGAGCTCGTGATCGTCCCCATCGGACAGCTGTACGCGATGCCGTGGGGTGCGCTGCCGTCGCTGCGTGGCCACGCGGTGTCCATCGCGCCGTCGGCCACCGCGTGGATCACCGCCAAACGTGCCACCGACGCCGGCGCCGTGCTGCTCGCCGGCGGCCCCGGCGTGCCCGGCGCGGTCGGTGAGGTGAGCAAACTCCGCTCGGTCTACCCGGACGCCCGCCTCGTCGACGGCTCCGATGCCACCAGCTCCGCCGTCCTCGCCGCCCTCGATGGCACCCGCCTGGCCCACCTCGTCGCCCACGGTGCCCACGAGCCGGCCAACGCGTTGTTCTCCCGCCTCGAACTCGTCGACGGCCCGCTCTTCGCCCACGAGACCTCACGCCTCGCGAACCCGCCCGAACGCGTCGTCCTCGCGGCCTGCGAACTGGCCATGAGTCACATCCGCCCGGGCGAAGAAGCCCTCGGCTTCGCCGGCACGCTGCTGGCCAGCGGCTCCCGCACGGTCATCGGCGCCGTCGCCCGCGTCGGCGACCGCGCGGCGGCGGACACGATGGCCGACCTGCACCGGCGGCTGGCCGACGGCGCGCCGCCCGCGCTGGCTCTGGCGGAGGCCATCGCCGTGGACCCGCTGCGGCGGCCCTTCGTGTGTCTGGGCGCGGGCTGAAGAACTAGCCCAGGAAATCCGCCAGCGGCACCGGCGTCAGGCCGTCCTTCTTCGCCTGCGCCAGAAAAGCTTCGTAGTCTTCCTTGAACGTCTTGCGGAAGTGCATCAGCACGATGTCGCCAGGGCGGAGCTTGTCGCCGACCTGGAACTGGACATGGCCGTCGTTCACCGCGGCGGACCACAGCACGGCGACGCGCATGCCGCAGAGCTGGGCGGCGTGCAGGGTGTTCTGGTCGTAGTTGCCGAACGGCGGGCGGAACAACACCGGGCGCACGCCGAGCTCGTGCTGGAAGTCGTCGGCGTCGTCGCAGATCTGCTTTTGCTGGTAGGCCAGCGGTTTGCCCTTGAGGTTCGGGTGGTCGACGGTGTGGTCGCCCAGCGTCGCGCCCGTCGAGTCCAAAATGGACTTGAAGTAGGCCTCGTGGCCCTTCACGTAGCGCTGGTTCAGGAACAGCACCGGGTGCCCGCCCGACTGCTGGATCAGGCCCGGCGCCGAGGGATCCTTGACGGCGCCGTCGTCCATGGTGATGAACACGTACGGCTTGGTGGTGGTGACGCGGCGGACCACGCCGACCTTGCCGTCGGCGATGGCGGGTGCCTTCTGTTGCACCGTGCCGAACGGGTACGGCCCCGACGGAACCGCCGGGTGCACAGCGCCGGGCGCGGGGTTCGGCTGGCTAGGCGGCGGCGCGACAACCGGTGCCGGCGCGGAACAAGCCGCCACCACGAACAACCCGGCCACCGCAGAACCCAGCTTCGTCACGCGTTTCACACGAGGGGAGACGTCGAGACCTCGGCTGGAGTTGAACCGCTGTGGCCCAGCGCACCCGGGTCAGCGCCCGGAGTCGGCCGCTTTGACCAGTTGCGCCGAAAGGATCCGGATCGCACCGCGCAGTGCAGCGGCGGCGAAAGCTCCGGTTCCGGGCACGGACTCGGTGAACGAGCCCGTCCAGCGCAGGTCCGTGCCGCCCGCGGTGTTCGGGGTGAAGAACACCTCCGCGCGGTAGTCGCGCACCGGCCCGGAGCCGTCGAAGGTGTAGACGTGGCGCCGGTCGGGCTCGTACTCCACCGTCTTCTCCCGCAGCAGCACCGGCCACAGTCCCACCTCGCGGACGGCGCCGACGCCGTTGGGATCGTCGTCACCCCGCCGCGCCCAGCGCGCCTGCACGATCAGCGGCCGGCCCCACTTCGACCACAGCGGACCCTCGGTTTCCAGGCGGAACAGGACTTCCGGCGGCGCCGTACTGACGCGGTTGACCTCGAACGAGTACGTGCGGCCCGGCATCGTCGGCCCCTTCCGTCTTGTTGACAGGGCGATAATTAACCCGAGACGCTCAGCGTAGGTCAAGATGAGTGCGTGAGCCGCCCCGACTTCGCCGCGCCGCACTGGCTGGTCCAGCTCCTCCGCTCGAAACCGGTCCCGGTCCCGTGGAACATGGTCGCCCGCGCGGTCCTCGCGCTCGCCACCCCACTGGCCGTCGCGTACGCGGCCGGCGACATCGGCGTGGGTGCCCTGGTTTCCACCGGCGCGCTGCCCGCCGTGTTGTCCGAGGCCGCCGGGCCGTACCGCTACCGCGCCCGCCGGCTGGGCGGCGCGACGCTCGCGGCGGCCGGCGGCTACCTCGTCGGCCTGCTCACGGGCGCGGTGCCGGCGTGGTCGATCCCGGCGATCGTGGTGATCGCCGCGGTGTCGGCGCTGATCAGCGCGGCCGGCAGCAACGCGTCGGTGGCGGCGCTGCAGATGTTCGTCTTCTGCGTGCTCGGCACGGCGCAGCACGCGACGGGCCTGAAGGTCGAAGAGCTGTTCGGCTACTTCTGCCTCGGCGCGGCCTGGAGCCTGTTCGTGGCGCTGGTGACGTGGACGGTCCGCGGCACGAGCCCCGAACGCACCGCCGTCGCGCAGGTCTACATCGAGCTCGCCGCGATGCTGTCGGCCACCGACGAGCCGACGTCGCGCGTCGCCCGCAACCAGCTCACCACGGCCATGAGCACCGCGTACGACCGTCTGCTCACCGCGCGCTCGTGGCTCTCGGGCCGCGACGCCGCGTACCGCGAGTTGCTGAACCTGCTGTCCGCTACCACTCCGGCCGTGGAGGCGTCCGTCGCGATGGTCAACGCGGGGCACCGGCCGCCGCCCGAGGTCATCGACTACCTCACCGGCGCGGCCGCGTCCGTGCTCGCGACCCAGCCGCTGCCCGCGCCGCCGCCGATGCCCGAGGACGACCTCGACCCGGTCGAGTCCGCGCTCTACGCCGGCCTCGCCCGCATCGAGAAGGGCGACAACCGGCAACGACGTGCGCCCGCCTCGCCGTATCAGCGTCTTCGCGAGTGGTTCGGCTCGCTCGCCTCCGGCCCGCTGACGTGGCTCGTCGCCCTGCGGCTCACGGTATGCGTGGCGGTGGCCGAGGTCGTGGCGCTGATGGTGCCGTTCGAGCGCTCGTACTGGATCACGCTCACGGTCGGCGTGGTGCTGAAACCCGACTTCGGCTCGGTCTTCGGCCGCGCGCTGCTGCGCGGCATGGGCACGATCGCAGGCGTCGGCATCGGCGCGATCGTGCTCGCCATCGGCGCGCGCGGCTGGGTGCTGGTGGTGCTGATCGCTCTGTTCGCCGGCGGCGCCGCGATCGGGAAGGTGCGCAACTACGGCATGCTCGGCACCTTCGTGACGCCGCTGATCATCCTGCAGATGGACCTGGCTCAGACGGGCAGCTGGTCGGTCGTCCTCGCGCGGTTGCTGGACACCGTCACCGGCTGCGTGATCGTGCTGCTGATCGGCTACCTGCTCTGGCCCGGCTCCCGCCGCCCGCGGGTCGGCGGCCGGCTGGCGGACAGCTTCGACACCGTCGCGGCTTACGTCCAAGCCGCCCTCGTCCTCAACTCGACCCCCGAGGCCCGGCTGGCCCGTTCACGCTCCCGCCGCGCGGCCTACCGCGCGCTCGCGGACCTGCGCACGGCGTTCCAGCAGGTGATCGTGGAGCCCTCACCCGCGGGCCGGCACGCCGTGGCGTGGTGGCCGGTGATCGCGGGGCTCGAGCGCGTGGCGGACGCCGTCACCGAGGTCTCCGTGACGCTCGGCCGCGGCGTGCCGGCCCCGTCACCCGCGGAGATCGCGCTGGTCACCGACGCCTTGGCCGAGCTCGCGGCGGCCGTGCGTGAGCAACGTGAGCCAGGGTCGGTGCCCCTGCCCGACAGCGCGCAGCTCTCCGGCGTCGTCGACCAGCTCGGCTCGACGTTCGACGCGGTGCGCGGTCCGGACCTCGTGGAAACCGCCCCGCTGCGGCTGGTGCGCCGGTTCCTGCCCTACCACCGGCGCCCCTGACCAACGCTCACTGCTGCGGCGGCTGCGGAGGCTGCTGGCCCTCGTCGGGCTTGTCGGTGCCGGCGAGCTTGCCGAGGAAGTCCTTGGCCTTCTCGACGCCGCCGTCGATCTTCGAGTCGTGGCCGCTCGTCTTGGACTTGGCGAACCCGGCCGCCTTGTCGAGGCCCTGCTCGATCTTGTCGCTGTTGTCCCGCAGCGCCTCGGTGGCCTTGTTCTTGAGCTCGTCGAAGGTGATGCCCATGTTTCGCTCCCCAATCCCGGAGTTGAGACGCCCCCATCGTCACACAACGGATGCCCCCGGCAACTCCGGCGAAATCCCCGGGTTAGTTGACTTCTCCGCCGGCCACGCCGTCGTCCAGCGAGGTGATCCGGCCGCCCCGCTCGCCGAGGCCGATCAGCGCTTCGCGGGCATCCGGGGCGGAGAGGGTGACGCGGACGCCCGAGCGGGCGGCGTCGTGGGCGGTGGAGTAGGCCAGGGCGCCGTCGTGGCCGGCCTTGATCGTGGCGGCCAGTCCTCCGGTGGAGGCGAGCGAGCCGCGGGCGGCGCCGAGGCGGCCGAGGGCCTCGTCGACGATGGGCAGCAGCGCGTCGCGGTTGCCTTCGGTCATGGCGCGGACCAGTTCGGGACTGGAGCCGGCCACGCGGGTGCCGTCGCGATACGAGCCGGCGGCCAGGGACATCGCGAGTGGCCCGCCCTGGGCGCCGATGGTGGCCAGGATCGCGGCGAACAGGTGCGGCAGGTGCGAGATCCGCGCGACGGTCTCGTCGTGCGAGTCGGCGGGCAGCGGCACCGCGAACGCGCCGACGTCGAGCACCAGCCGGGTCACCTCGGCCCACGCTTCGAGATCGGTGTCCTCCTCGACGCCGACGACCCACGCCGCGCCCTCGAACAGCGAAGCGTTGCCCGCGAGCCAGCCCGACTCGGCCGTGCCCGCCATCGGGTGCCCGCCCACGTAGCGCGTGTAAGGCGCGCGCCGGCGTACGGCGTCGAGCATCGGGCCCTTGACGCTCACCACGTCGGTGAGCACGCAGTGCGGCGCGTGCTGCGCGACCAGCCGCAACAGGTTTTCGACGGCCGGCAGCGGCACGGCGAGCACGATCAGCGCCTCGGCCGACTCCGCCCGGTGCAGCGCGGCTTCCACGTCAGTGGTCACGTCGTAGCCGGCGCGGCTGGCGGCGTCGGCGTCCACTTCGGACACCGCGGCGCCCCACGTGGTCCTGCCGCCGGCCACGCTCGCGCGCAGCAGCGACCCGCCGATGAGCCCGAGCCCGATCACGCACACATCTCGCACGGGCCTCATCCTGCCAGTGGCCGCAACCCGGCTACAGCGTGGCCGCCAGGCGCGTGCCCTGGTCGATGGCGCGTTTCGCGTCCAGCTCGGTTGCCACGTCGGCGCCGCCGATGAGGTGCACCGGCGTCGAACCCAGCGCGTCCGCCAGGTCCCGCACGGGCTCCTGACCGGCGCAGACCACCACCGTGTCCACCTCCAGCAGCCGCGGCTTCCCGCCGACGGTCACGTGCAGCCCGGCGTCGTCCACCCGCTCGTAGGTGACGCCGGCGATCCGCTCCACGCCCTTCGCCTTCAGCGCCGCCCGGTGCACCCAGCCCGACGTCTTGCCCAGCGCCGCCCCGATCGGCGTCTTCTTGCGTTGCAGCAGGTAGACGGTCCGCGGCGACGGCGAAGGCCGCGCCACCCCGAGGCCGCCGGCAGCGAGCGCGGGATCCGTGACACCCCACTCCGTCAGCCACTCGTCGCGGGTCAAGGTCGACGAGGTGAGGAACTCGCTCACGTCCACCCCGATCCCGCCGGCTCCGATCACGGCGACCCGCGACCCGACCGAGGCGCCACCTCGCACGACGTCCACGTAGGACACCACCTTGGGATGGTCGATCCCCTCGAGCGCCGGCACCCGCGGCACGACGCCCGTGGCCAGCACGACCTCGTCGAACCCGGCCAGATCCTCGGCCGACGCACGCCGTCCGAGGTGCACCTTCACGCCCGTGACCTCCAGCCGCCGCGCGTAGTAGCGGATGGTCTCGGCGAACTCCTCCTTGCCCGGGATCCGCCGCGCGATGCCGAACTGGCCGCCGATCTCGTCGGCCGCCTCGAACAGCTCGACGCGGTGACCGCGCTCGCCCAGCGCCGTCGCCGCCGCGAGCCCGGCCGGCCCGGCGCCGACCACGGCCACGTGCTTCGCGCGCCGCGTCGGCGACAGCACCAGCGTCGTCTCGTGGCCGGCGCGCGGGTTGACCAGGCACGACACGGGTTTGCGGCTGAACGCGTGGTCGAGGCAGGCCTGGTTGCACGCGATGCAGGTGTTGATCTCGTCTTCGCGGCCTTCCTCCGCCTTGCGGACCCACGACGGGTCGGCGAGGAACGGCCGCGCCAGCGACACGAGGTCCGCGTCGCCGCGCGCCAGCGCCTCTTCGGCGACCTGCGGCATGTTGATGCGGTTCGACGTGACGACCGGGATCGACACGTGCGGCTTGAGCTTCCCGGTCACCCACGTGAACGCGGCGCGCGGCACCGACGTCACGATCGTCGGCACGCGCGCCTCGTGCCAGCCGATGCCGGTGTTGATGATGGTGGCGCCGGCGGCTTCCACTTCCTTCGCCAGCGCCACGACGTCGTCCCAGCTCTGCCCGCCTTCGACGAGGTCGAGCATCGAGAGCCGGTAGATGATGATGAAGTCCGGGCCGACCTTTTCGCGCGTGCGCCGCACGATCTCCACGGCGAACCGGCGGCGCTTCCGGGCCGAGCCGCCCCAGCCGTCGGTGCGCTTGTTGGTGCGCTCGGCCAGGAACTGGTTGATCAGGTAGCCCTCGGAGCCCATGATCTCGACGCCGTCGTACCCCGCCTCGCGGGCGAGCGCTGCGCAGTCGGCGAACGCGCGGATCGTCCGCACGACGCCGTAGCCGGTCAGCGCGCGCGGGCGGAACGGGTTGATCGGCGCCTTGAGGCTCGAAGCCGAGACGCTCAACGGGTTGTACGAGTAGCGGCCCGCGTGCAGGATCTGCAGCGCGATCTTGCCGCCGGCCTCGTGCACGGGCGCGGTGAGCTGCCGGTGCTCTTTCGCTTCCGCCGTCGTCGAAAGCTTCGAGGCGAACGGCAGCAGCCAGCCCGTGCGGTTCGGCGCGAACCCGCCCGTGACGATCAGGCCGACGCCACCGCGGGCCCGCTCGGCGTAGTACTCGGCGAGCTGCGGGAAGTGGGCCGCGCGGTCTTCGAGACCGGTGTGCATCGAGCCCATGAGCACGCGGTTGCGCAGGGTCGTGAAGTCGAGGTCGAGCGGTTGCAGGAGGTGCGGGTAGGGCGTCATCGGGCGTCCTTCTCGTCGGATTGGAGCGCGCTCACGACTTCGTCGAGCCACTCGACCTGGCCTTCTTCGGCTCGGATTCCACCGCGCAGCACGAGGTACTGGTGCAGAGCACGGCCGCTGGTGGGTGCGGGGAAGTCGCGTTTCTCGATCCGGCGGTAGGCGTCGAGGCGTTCGGCGTGGGCCGCGCGGTGCCGCGCCAGCTCTTCGGCGACGGCCTTTTCGTCTCCGAAGGACGCCCCGCGCAGCTTCACGGCGAGCTCCTGCGGTCCGGCTGATGCGTTGGGCTCCGCGAGCCACCGCCGCAGCTCAGTCCGGCCGGCCGCGCTGACGGTGTGCACCTTCTTGTCCGGCCGCCCGTCCTGCGCGACGGTCTCGACGGCCACCCAGCCGGCCTCTTCCATCCGCTTGAGCACGCGGTAGATCTGCTGGTGGGTGGCGCTCCAGAACAGGCCGATCGACTTCTCGAAGCGGTGCGCGAGCTCGTAGCCCGAACCCGAGCGTTCGGACAGCGAGACGAGGATCGCGTGCTCCAGTGCCATGGCGCTCAGCGTGCTATGCAACTAGGTGCAGTGCAACCCGTTGCAACGCAGGTCACCCGGCAGGGTGGGGCAAATCGGGTCGACGAATGGCGTGAACCGACCAGGATGGACATCGTGCACCCGGTTCTGGAACTGATCAACGAACGGCTGGCGTCGGGCAGCGTGCCGGGGGAGCGGAGTGACGACCGCCGCCTGGTGCTCGCGATCGAAGGGGGCAGCAGCCGCGGCACGTACTCGAGCGGCATGGTCCTGGCTCTGGACGAGATGGGCGCGACGCCCGCGTTCGACGCCGTCTACGGCTCGTCGGCCGGTGCTCTGAACGCCGCGTGGCTGCTGTGCGGACGCTCGCAGACAGGCGTGCGCACCTGGTGGAACCCCACGGTGATGCGCCGGATCATCAACCCGCTCCAAGCCCTGCGCGGCAAGTCCGTGATCGACCTGGACTACCTCGTGCACCAGGTCTATTCGGTGCTGGAACCCATGGACTTCCCGGCGATCCTGGCCAACCCCGTCACGTTTCACCCCTTGGCGACCGACGCGGACACCGGCGAGTCCACCGACCTGCACCCGTTCATCACGGAGGTCGAGGACATCAAGACTGCGCTCGCGGCCTCGTCGTGCATGCCTGTGCTCGCCGGCCCACCGATCGCGATGGACGGCCGCCGCTTCGTCGACGCGGGTGTGGCGGAGCCGTTGCCCTTTCGGACCGCTTTGGCTCAGGGCGCGACAGACGTGCTGGTCTTGCGCACCCGCCGGTCGGACGAGCTGCCGGCCCCGCCGCCGCGGGTGCAGGACGTCGTCGTGCCGCGGTTTTTGCGCCGCCACGCCCCGGGCACGGTCAACGCGTGGCGGGAGCAGTACATCCACGACCTCGACGACGAACGCCTGCTGCGCGAGGATCCGCGGCTGGCGAGCATCCGCCCGCCCGCCGGCTCCCCGGCCGTCGGGGCGCTGGAACGCGACCCCGCGGTGCTGCGGCGGGCGGTGGAGCTGGGGACGGAAGCGGTGTACAGCGCGTTGGAACAGCTGAGGGACGTTTCCTAGGCTCAGCTCCGCCGCGACCGCCGTCGCACTCGCTCGATGCGCTCTTCGGCGGCTTCGGGTGTGGTCATCCCCTTCCGGGCCCGCCGCGCGAGGCGGCACACGATGTGGTCGGCGAGCGGCGCGTCGCGGTACTTCCGCCAGCGTTTGGACTTCTTGACTCCGAGCCGCTCGTCCGCCTGCTCGGCGGCATCGAGGTCGACGGGACCGGTCGCCGATTGGGTCACCAGGCGGTCGTGGCGGCGGTTGGCGCTGTTCGGCTCGCGCTTGTTGCGGGGGATGTTCTTGCGCGAGCTCTTGTCGTTCTCGCCGTAGTTGTTGCGCCGGTCCTTCTCGTAGCTCAGGGCCTTCTTCTCCTGCGGGCTCTTGCGCGCCATCGCGTCAGGCCGCCACGACGTGATTGGCCCTCGACTGGACCACCAACCTCTGCGCGCCCAGCGACACCGCCAGGTACAGCAGGATCGAAGCGCTCCCCAGGCCCTTCGCCGGGCTGTTCGCGTCGATCACGAAGTCCAGTCCGATGTGGATGGCGATGGCGACCACCCACAGGACCACGGTGAGCCACGTGCCCTGGCGCCAGAGCTGGCCGTCGGCGCGCCAGAGGCGGACGGTGTACGCGCGGACGAGGCCGAAGAGGGCCGCGACGACCAGGCTGCCGATGAGCAGCAGCACGGCGGGCGTGCCCGGGGTGCCGCCCTTGAAGAACGACGCGAGGGACACCACGCCGAGCACGGCGAGGATCAGCAGGACGGTCGGTTTGCGGTCTTCGCGTACGAGGCGTTTCTGCGTCTGTCGCCAACACAGCCACGCCAGCACGACGAGTCCGATGAGGATGTTGACGGTGTTGCTCACGGTGGTCCCCTCCAGGCAGAACTCAAGGTGAGCACCAGCTTGGCGGGCGGCGAGCCGGGAAGCGTCAAACCCAGGGTTGATCCCGGGCCGGTTTCACCGCACCGAGGCCCGCCCGAGTCCGCAAATCGGTCAGAGTGACGGTTTCCGCGCCACCCCACCGATCACCCGCGACTCCGAGGGCGCCTTCGCGAACACGGCGTCGCGGTTCGGGTGCCACGCCGGCGCGTAGACCAGGCCCGGCTCCAGCAGCGGCCAGCCGCCGAAGAAGCGCGAGAATTCCGCCAGGTTGCGCAGAACACCGGGGTTCGTCGTGGACTCGTAGTATTCCAGCAGATCCGCCAGCGCCTGGCGTTCGTCGTCGTCCACTGGGTTCTCGTTGGTCATCTGCGAGAGCACCAGCAGTGAGCCGGGAGCCACGCGGTCGCGGTAGAAGGACAGGATGCCGTCCGGATCCTGGTCGTCCTTGATGAAGTGCAGCACCGCGTTCACGATCAGCGCGACGGGCTCGCGCACGTCGATCACGTCCGAGTCCATCACGCGCTCCCACAGCTCTTCCGGCTGCAGTAGGTCCGCGGCGATGGCCTGGTGGCGTTCATCGTCGGCGGTGTCGGCGAGCAGGATCTGCGAGTGCGCGAGGGCGACGGGCTCGTTGTCGATGTAGAGCACGTGCACGTCGTTGTCGGGGCGCTCGGCGTCGGCGACCTCGTGGACGTTGCCCGCTGTCGGCAGGCCCGAGCCGATGTCCACGAACTGCCGAATCCCGGCGCGCACGCTATGGCGCACTGCGCGGCCGAGGAACTGCCGGCTGGTCAGGCAGTAGTCACCCATGAGCGGCAGCCGCGCGCGCACCTTCTCGGCGAACTCGCGGTCGATCGCGTAGTTCGTGTTGCCGCCGATGAAGTAGTCGTAGATCCGGGCCGCGGATGGTCGGTCCAGGCTGCCTTCGACTGCGCGCAGGGCTTCGTCTCGTTCGATCATCGCCGTCCTCACCGCTCGGGTCGCGCCCATGCTAACCACGGTGCGCGACAAGCGGATCAAGCCGTGGTGATGGCCTCCCGATAGGCGTTCACGGATTCCGTCAACTGGTCCATCGAGACGCGCAGCTGGACGATCGTCTCGAGGTCGAAGCCCAGGGAGCGGCCGATGTGCGGCGGGATCCGCTCGGCCTGCGCGCGCAGCGCCTCGCCCTTGTCGGTGAGCGTGATCCGCACGGAACGCTCGTCGTCGGCCTGGCGTTCGCGCGTGACGAGGCCGGCCTTTTCCAGGCGCTTCAACAGCGGCGACAACGTGCCCGAGTCGAGGTTCAGCGCGGCGCCGAGTTCCTTCACCTGCTGGGCGTCGTGTTCCCACAGCGCCAGCATCACGAGGTACTGCGGGTACGTGAGGTCGAGCGGCTCGAGCAGCGTCCGGTAGAGCGACGTGACGGCGCGCGACGCCGAGTAGAGCCCGAAGCAGAGCTGGTCGTCGAGCAGGAGCGAGCCCGTCTCGCCGGGATCCTGGCTGGTCATGGGTACCTCCTCCACAAGGTGTAACTCTCGATGATCCCCGAAATGTGCCCGAACGAGCAACTCAAGTGCCTTAGATCTCATTGGACTCAGTTTAGTTGTGCACAATTGAGTTGTGCACTAATTTCATGAAGGTCAGCAACGGACACCGCCTGGAGGAGACCCGAGATGACCACCCCGAACCCGCAGAACCTCGCCCTCGAACCCGCCGCGCAGGCGTTTTCCGAGGCCACGGCCGCGCACCCGTTCCTGTTCGAGCTCCCGCCGGCCGAAGGTCGCAAGGCCGTGGACGGCGTGCAGGACGGCCCCGTCGAGATGCCGCCCGCCGACATCGAGGTCGTCCAGGTGCCGGGTGGCCCGAACGGCGACGTCGAGGTCCGCATCGTCAAGCCCCAGGGTGTGACCGGTCCGCTGCCGATCCTCGTGTACGTCCACGGCGCCGGCTGGGTCTTCGGTGGCTTCCACACCCACGAGCGGCTGGTCCGCGAACTCGCCGCCGGTACCGGCGCGGCCGTGGTCTTCCCGGAGTACAGCCTTTCGCCCGAGGCGCGCTACCCCGTCGCGATCGAGGAGAACTACGCGGTCGCGAAGTGGGCCGTCGAGCACGGCGCCGAGAAGGGGCTCGACACCTCCCGTGTCGCCATCGCCGGTGACTCGGTCGGCGGGAACATGACCGCCGCCCTCACGATCATGGCCAAGCAGCGCGGCGACGTGCGCTTCCTGCAGCAGGTGCTGTTCTACCCGGTCACCGACGCGAACTTCGACACCGAGTCCTACCGCCTGTTCGCCACGGGCTACTTCCTGCAGCGCGACGCCATGAAGTGGTTCTGGGACCAGTACACGACCGACGAGGCCCAGCGCGCCGAGATCACCGCGTCGCCGCTGCGCGCGTCGCTCGAAGACCTGGCGGGTCTGCCGCCGGCGCTCGTGATCACCGGCGAGGCCGACGTGCTTCGCGACGAGGGCGAGGCGTACGCGGCGAAGCTGCGCCGGGCGGGCGTCGCCGTGACGGCCGCGCGCTATGCCGGCGCCATCCACGACTTCGTGATGGTCAACGCGCTGCGCGAGACCGGCGCCGCCGACGCCGCGATCAAGCAGGCGATCAGCGTCCTCCGTGCCGCGTTCGGAGCCTGAAACCGCAGCTGAGACGCCCGGCGGGCCACCCTCTTGATCTTGTGACGGCGCTCACCTGATCACAACGGGGGTGGCCTGCCGAACGTTTCTTGTACAGGGGTTTGTACAGCGGGTTCGATCTTCCGGACACGCGTCCTGGAGGGGGAGTTCCCGTGCACCTGAGCAGCATCCGGCTGGACTCACCGGTCGAAGTGATCGTGATCGGCGTGCTGGCCTTGCTCGCGGTCGTGGCCGTCCCGTGGTTCTGGGACCGGTGGCGCAAGCGCAAGCAGCTCGGGCGCAGCACCACCGTGCTCACGGCCGTGGTGCTGGTCGTGGTGAGCGTTTCGCTGGTGGGCAACCTCATCGGCGGCTTCTTCCCCACGCTCGGCTCGCTGCTCGGCACCGGTGTGTACGCGGCCGAAAGCGTCGACGCCGAGGCCGGCGACAACGGCGCGGGCCTCGACAAGATGCGCGACCTCGGCGTGGTGCACGCCAAAGAGGGCAAGGGGACCGTGCTGCACATGAAGGTCACGGGCCGGCGCACCGGGCTGGTGCGCGACGTCGCCGTGTATCTGCCGCCGCAGTACTTCCAGCCGGCCTACCGCTCGCTGAAGTTCCCGGCGATCGAGTGGATCCCGAACTACCCGTCGGGCCCCGAGGTCGCCACGAGCGGCTATCACCTGCCCGAACAGCTCGACGCGGCGATCGCCAAGCACGTGCTGCCGCCCACCGTCGTCGTGATCCCCGACCCGACGGGCGTGCCCAAGGTCGGCCACGACACCGAGTGCGTCGACGAGGTCGGCGGCACCCCCAACGACACCTACCTCTCCGCCGACGTCCGCGAGTGGGCCATCCAGCGCCTCGGCCTCAACCCGGCACGCGGCGCGTGGACCATCGCGGGCTGGTCCTCGGGCGGCTACTGCGCCATGAACCTCGTGACGCGCCACCCGCAGTGGTTCGCCCAAGCCGTCAGCGTCAGCGGCTACGACCGCGCCCAGGTGGACTCCGAAACCGAAGACCTCTTCCACGGCCGCCACGACATCGACGACGCCAACAACGTCCGCCTGAACGTGCGCCTGCATCCGTCCCCTGTGGACATCCTGGCGATCTCCGGCGACAAGGAGAACTACGAAAGCTTCGCCATCGACCAGATCCGCGCCGCCGCCCAAGCCCCCGTCCGCTTCTCCTCGTGGCGAATCCCGGACGCGGGACACAACATGAACACGTTCAAGTCGCAGCTGCCCGACGTCCTGGCGTGGATCGGCGCGCGCATCCCCGGACCTTGCGCAGCCGGCCGGCACGTCGACGTCAGCGGCGGCGTGCGGCCGTGGCCGCTGCCGAAGTCGGGGGCGCGCGGTGCGTTGTCGGCGACGGACGAGTGAGGGTCAGGGTTTCAGCAGTGGCACGAGTTTCTTCACGACGGACGTGATCTGCGCCGACGCGGTGTCGTAGCTGACGGACTGCGGCTGTTCCGTGAGGACGGTGACGATGAAGCGGTCGCCGTCGCCGGCGAGGCCGGAGGTGTGGAGCATGCGGGTCGGGCGGCAGCAGGACCAGCCTTGCTTCACGGCGAAGTTGCCGGGGCCCAGGGCGTCGGGGATGCCGAAGTACTGGCGGAAACCGTCGGCGCCGAACTCGGTGGCGGCGTGCAGGGCGGCGAGGATCACCGTGCGTTCGTCGGCGGGAGCCTTGGTGAACAGGTACTGGTAGATCTTCGTGACGTCGTTGGCCGTGATCTCCGTGTCGCCCCAGCGGCCCGGGCTCGCGGGCGGGTGGGTTTCCGTGAGTCCCATCCGCTGGATAGCGCTTTCGACGATCTGCGTCTCCCCGTTGGCGACCCAGAGCGTGCTGGCGGTCGTGTCGTCGCTGCGGGACAGCATTTCCTTCACGGTGCCGGCGGGCGTGCCGTTCTCCAGGGCGGACACGGCGATCATCAGCTTCACCAGCGACGCCGACGTGTAAGTGCGGTCCGCGTTCGCCGACAGCACGGTGGTCCCCGTCGTGCGGTCGTAGACCACGGCGCTCACGTGCCCGCGCGGGACGAGCGCCGACAGCGCCTGGGTGCTCGGCTTGCCGGCCTTGGCGCCACCGGGCGTCGACGAGTTGCGCGCCGGCGGGATTTTGCTGGACGACGTGGGCGACGGGGTCTTCGAGGGCACGGAAACGGTCGAGCTTTCCGAGCCGGCCGCGGCGATCGGCGTCGGACCGAGCGCGGTGACGACGTGCCGAGCCGGCTCCGCCACCACGAGCACCAGCGCGACGAGTGCCCCCAGGCACAACCCCACGAGGAAGAGGATGTTCACTTTGCGCATGACCGGACTTGTCCGATCACCCGTTCGGTGTTGCCGAATCGGGGGCCTTTTGTGGCATTGATCTCGAAGAAGGCCGAATCCGGTGACGCTCCGGGGGGCTGCGGGCAAGCACCGGCGTTTCACTCCGGGTGAAGACGGGGTACCTCCTTCGCGTGAGTCAGCTCACCACGGGAAGGACTGGAGTCATGGTTCATGCGCATGGAGCCCGGATCCGGGTGGAGGGCCTGCAGCCCGCGCAGGTCCTGGCCGCCCTGGTGGGCGTTGCGTTCCTGGTCTACGGCGTAATCGGCTTCGCGAGGACCGGCGTCGGTGGCTTCACCGGGCACCACGAAGCCGGCTTTTGGCGGTTCTCCGGCAACCCGATGAACAACCTGGTGCACGTGGTGACCGGCGTGCTCGGCCTGCTGCTCGCGTTCGGCTCCGGCCGCGCGCGGACGTTCGGCTGGCTGCTCTTCCTCGGCTACGGCGTGCTGTTCGTGTGGGGCCTGATGATCACCGGCATGATCGCGGCCAACCCGTTCACCGTCGCCGGCAACCCGCTGGACCTCACGACGCCGGACAACTGGCTGCACCTCGGCATCGCCGTGCTGGGCCTGGTGATCGCGATGGCGCCGGCGCGCCGCAAGGTGCGGCTGCCGGACGAGGACGTGGAGCCGATCACGGCGGATCAGGCCCAGACGAGCGTGATCGAGCGGGTCGAGGACGACGACCACGCCGGGTCCACCCGGGAGATCCAGCCCCGGGAGAAGCGCGGTCCCGGCCTGGCGCACTAGAACACACCGAAGGCCGGGCAACTCCCGCGGTTGCCGGGCCTTCGGTGTGTTCGGGAACTGCCGCTCCTTCCGCCGCCCGTGGCCGGTTGTCCTGACGACGCGCTGTCGGGGCGCGGCGCCGGGTCTGGGGTCAGTAGCTGTACGGGTCGCTCGAAGCGCCGGCGGCCGGGGCACTCGTGGTCGGCTTGGCCGGGGCGGATCCGGTGCTCGTGGTGGTGCCGGACTTGCAGCCGTTGGGCTCGATCACGAACCACGTGCCCTTCACGCCCATGCCGTTGGCCTGGCCGGGCGCGGTGTCCTTCGAATACCGGTACAGCGGCCAGCCGCCGAGCGTGGCCTGCGTGGTGCCGTCGGCGCGTTTGACGCTGCCGAGCAGCTTGGCGTCGATGCCGTCGAGTGCGACGTTGCCGCTGGTCAGCACGGGCGGCCACAGCTTGGCGCAGTCACCGTCGCAAGTGGACTTCGAGGGTTTCTTGCTGTCCTTGGTGAACAGGTAGAGCGTGAAGCCGTCCTGGTCGACCACGGCCGCGCCGACGCCGTCGACCTTGCCGGCGCTGAGCTTCACACCGTCCGAAGTGGACTTTCCGGCCTTGCCGCCCTGCGGGGTGGCCGCGAACCAGGTGCCGTTCACGCCCTGGCCGGTGGCGTCGCCGGGCGTGGTGTCCTTGGCGTAGGTGTAGAGCGGCCAGCCGTTGACAGTCACCTGCTCGGTGCCGTCGTCGCGGGTCACGCTGCCGACGAGGCTCTTGTCCACGCCGTCGAGCTGCACGGCGCCCTTCGACAGCAGCGGTGGCCACGCCTTGGCGCAGTCGGCCACGCACGCGGACTTCGGCGGTTTGGCGGTGTCCTTGTCGAAGCGGTAGAGCGTCTGGCCGTCGCCGTCGGTGAGGACCTTGCCCAGCTCACCGACGTCGGTGGCCGCGAGTTTGACGGCCGTCTCGGTCGCGGCCGCGGCGTTGCCGACCTGACCGCCCCCGGTCCCGCCGCCGGGCACCGGCGCGGGTGGAGCGGTCGTGCCCGAGCAGGCGCTCAGCAGCGTGAGCCCTGCGGCCGCCGAGACGACGATGACGCCCGTGCGGAACCTGCGAAGCATGAAACTTCTCCTTGGGTACGTGGTCGCCGCGCCAGGCGCAGCTGCCGGTACCCCCCGCGTTCCGTGAGGAACGCTTCCCACCCTCTTACACGGGCGGTCGGGCGGAGCGGTTCAGCAGAAGTTGCGACTACTTTCCGTCACCTTCGAGGGCGCGGTCGACCAGTCGCCCTGCCGCGCCCGTGTACTGGGCGGGGTCGAGGAGGTCGTCGAGCTTCGCGGGGTCCAGGACATCGGTGACCTGGGAGATCTCGGCGAGGACGTCCCGCAGCGGCCGGTTCTCGCCCACCGCCCGCTTCGACGCTTCACCGAGCACGTCCTTCGCCCGCGCCTTGCCGAGCAACGGCGCCAGCGCGGCCGACAGCCGTTCCGACACGATCAGCCCGTGCGTGAGGCCGACGTCCTCCCGCATCCGCTCCGCGTCCACGGCCAGGCCGCGCGCCAGCTCGACGGCCGTGTGCGCCGCCCCGCCCGTGAGGCGCAGGCACTCGCGCAGCAGCTGCCACTCGGCCTGCCACACGCCGGCGGACCGCTCGTCCTCCGCCAGCCCGGACTGCGTCACGCCCGCCGCCAGCACCGGCACCTGCAGCGCCGCCGAGCGGATCAGGGCCGACAGCACGGGGTTGCGCTTGTGCGGCATCGCCGACGAGCCACCGCCCGTGGGCTCCGCGACCTCGCCGATCTCGGTGCGCGTGAGCACCTGGACGTCGACCGCGAACTTGCCCAGCGCCGTGGCCGTTTGGGCCAGCGCGGCCACGAGATCCGCGACGGGCGTGCGGTTCGCGTGCCAGGGCAACGTCGTGGTGGCCAGGCCGGTTTCCTCGGCGAAGGCCTCGACGAGCCGCTCCGCGTAGTCCTCGGTGCCGTCGCCGTACTCGACGTACGCGGCCAGCGTCCCGGCCGCGCCGCCCAGCGACACGGGCAGCTCGAGGCGGCGCACCCGCCCTGCCGCGTCGAGCACGTACTGCCGCCAGCCCGCGGCCTTGAGCCCGAACGTCGTCGGTACGGCGTGGGCCGTCAGTGTCCGGCCCGGCATCACGGTGTCGCGGTGCGCGCGAGCCAGGTCCGCAAGCGCCGCCGCGGTTGTCGCCAAGTCGTCTCGCAGCAGCTCCAGCGCGTTCCTCGCGACGATCATCAACGCCGTGTCGACGATGTCCTGACTCGTCGACCCGCGGTGCACGTAGTCGGCATGCGTGGCCCCGACGGCCGCCGTCAGCTCCTTGACCAGCCCGACAACGGGATTCGCCGTCGCACGCGCCGTCTTCGCCAGCGCCACCACGTCGATCTCCCGCGCCACCTCGGCGGCCTTCGCGGTGATCGCCTCCGCCGCCCCGGTCGGCACGGTCCCCAGCCGCGCCTGCGCCCTCGCCAGAGCCGCCTCGGCCGCCAGCATCGCCCCCACCACCGCGTTGTCCCCGGTCACCGCCTCGACCGGCGTCCCGGCCCGCACGGGCGACAACAACCCGGAATCAGGATCGACGCTCATGCCGCCCAGCATCGCACGCGGGACTCGCCGCCACCGCGCTCCTGTGCGGAGCCTCGCATCGGGTCAGTGGCCCACCGTGCCGTCGAGGGATTCGCGCAGCAGATCAGCGTGGCCGTTGTGCCGCGCGTACTCCGCGATCTGGTGCACCAGTAACCACCGCAACGTGAACGGCTCACCGGTCACCAGCGACGTTCCCCGGTCCTCCAGCGAGGAAGCCGACGCGACGATCTCCCGCGAGCGTGCGCACTCCGTGCGCCACAAGGCCATTGCCTCGGTGACGTCGCCGTCGAGGGAGTCGAAGTCCTGGTTGGGGTCGTCGTCGGAGTAGTGGAGGAGGGGCACGTCGGCGCCGGCGAACTGTTGTTGGAACCACCAGCGTTCGACGCCCGCGAGGTGGCGCAGGATGCCGTGCAGGGAAAGGCCCGACGGGGACACGGCCTTGGTCGACAGGGCGTCCTGCCCGAGGCCCGCGCACTTCACCGCGAACGTCTCGCGGTGCCAGTCGAGGAACGCGACCAGGGTGTCGCGCTCACCGGCCAGCCTGGGGATGGCCTCTCGCGTGCTTTCGGCCACGGGCGAGAAATGCTGAGGAATTTCCATCCGCCCACGGTCTCACCCGGCACCGACAATTCCGGCTCACCGGGCAACCAGCCGCGAAACCGCCGTGGCCAAGGCCGTCCGCTGCGAATCCGGCCACAACGCGGCGTTTCCGGCCTGCGCGATGTTGCCGTACGTCAACGCGAGGATCAGATCGAGCAGCGCCGCAGCCGGCAACGCCGACGACACCGCCCCCGAGGCCTGCGCCGCCGCGATGCCCGCCACCTTGTCGGCCATCGCGCGCGAGAGGGGGGCCAGCGACTGCAGCAGGTCCGGCCGTTCGAGCGCCTGCCACAGGTTCAGCCGCACCATCCGCGGATTGGCGCGGTAAAAGTCGAACACCTGGCACGCGTACCCCGGCAGGTCCTCGGCGTCGAATGTCACCGCGGCCTGCGCCTGCAGCACCTTCTCCGTCAGCACGGCCTCGAACAGCCCGTCCTTGCTGCCGAAGTACGCGTAGATCATGCGCTGGTTCGCGCGCGCCCGTTCGGCGATGCGGCCGACGCGCCCGCCCGCGAGCCCGGCGTCGGAGAACTCCTCGATGGCCGCGTCGAGGATGCGACGGCGAGTGGCGGCGGCGTCGCGGGCCGGAGCCTCAGTCATGGGCGTCCACCGAGCGGCTCAGCTCCTCCCAACGGTCCAGCTCCGCGAGTTTGCGCTGCTCCGCGCGCCGGATGAAGTCCACGGCCTCGCCCGAGAGCGGCAGCCACAACGGCGGGTCGGTCAGCTCGAACACGCTCAGGATCATCGCCGCCGCCCGCGCCGGGTCGACGCCCGGGGCCTGCCCGGTGGCGTGAGCCGTGCGCATCGGCGCCAGCACGGACGCGTACGCGGGGCTCGGCTCGGGCGCGTCCATCGACGAGTACAGCGACGTCGCCATCGACCCCGCCTCGACCACCGTCACGCGCACGCCGAACCCGGCCGTCTCCAGGGCCAGCGCTTCGGAGAACCCCTCCAGAGCGAACTTCGCCGTGACGTAGGGGCCGAGCCCCGCCGCCGGTGCCAGCCGCCCGCTCACTGACGAGATCTGCAAGACGTGCCCCGCGCCCTGCTTCCGGAACACGGGCAGCGCAGCGCGGCTGACGTGGACCGTGCCCCAGAGGTTCGTCTCGACCTGGTCGCGGAAGTCGGCGAGCGGGGTGTCCTCGAGGCTGGAGACGTTGGCGTAGCCGGCGTTGTTGATCACGCCGTCGAGCCGGCCGAACTCGTCCACCGCGACCTGCACGGCGTCCGCGGCGGCCTCGGGATCCCGCACGTCCAGGGCCACGGCCCGCGCCGATTCGGGGTACGCCGAGACCAGGTCGGCGACCGCGCCGGAGCGGCGCGCCGTGGCCACGACCCGGTGGCCGGCCTCGAGCGCCGCGACCGCGAGCGCGCGACCGAGGCCGCGGGAAGTTCCGGTGATGAGCAGGGTGCGCGACATTGCCGTCCTCAAGTAAGTAACCGAATACTTACCACGATAACGGAGGATCCTCCACATTGCTAGGTGCCAACGAGCTCAAGGAGTTCACGCGCCTCGACCAGGGGTTCATGGAACATCTCCACGACACGCGCCGGGCCCGGGCCGAGTCCACCGAGGCGTGGTACGCACAGGCACGGCTGTTCCGCGACTCCGCCGTCGAGATCGTGGAGTTCGGCGACCGCCTGCGGGCTCAGCTGTGAGCGACCTCCCGCTGCCGCAGCACCTTCCGCAGGATCTTGCCCGCGGCGGACTTCGGGATGGCGTCCACGAACTCCACCTGCCGCACCTTCTTGTACGGCGCCACCCGCTCGGCCACGAACGCCTGCACCGCGGCCTCGTCCAGCTCCGCTGACCGGCGCACGACGAACGCCTTGGGCACCTCGCCCGCCTCGTCGTCGGGCACGCCGATCACGGCCGCGTCGGCGATGCCCGGGTGCGTCAGCAGCAGCGCCTCCAGCTCGGCCGGCGGGACCTGGAAACCCTTGTACTTGATCAGTTCCTTGAGCCGGTCGACCACGTGGAACACGCCGCGGCCGTCGACGGTCACGATGTCGCCGGTGTGCAGGTAGCCGTCGCTGTCGATGGTCGCGGCGGTGGCGGCGGCGTTGTTGAGGTAGCCGCGCATCACGTTCGGGCCGCGCACCCACAGCTCGCCGCGCTCGGCGTCTTCGCCGGTCACGGGGTCGACCACGCGGGCCTCGACGCTCGGCATCAGCAGCCCGATCGACCCGCGGTCGACGTCGGGCCGGTCGGCCGGGATGCCGTGCGTGCACGGGCTGGTCTCGGTGAGGCCGTAGCCCTGCAGCACCGTGACGTTCAGCCGCGCGGCCAGCTCCTGGGCGATGCCGGCGTCGAGCGGCGCGGCGGCGCTCATCACCACGTCGACGCAGCCGAGGTCGTAGTCGGTCACGAACGGGACCTTCGCCAGCGCCAGTGCGATCGGCGGCGCGATGAACAGGTGGTCCACGCGGTGCTCGGCCACGGCGGCGAGGAAGCCCTTGAGGTCGAACCTCGGCATGGTCACCACGGTCGCCCGGTTGAGCAGGCTGATGTTCATGATCCCGTTCATGCCGTAGATGTGGAACAGCGGCAGCACGGCGATCGAACGCTTGCCCGGGCGCAGCTCCGTCAGCGGTTGCATCTGGCTGAGGTTCGCAACGACGTTCCGGTGCGTCAGCAGCACGCCCTTCGGCAAGCCGGTGGTGCCCGAGGAGTACGGCAGCACGGCGAGGTCGTCGGCCGTCGGTTCCGGCGGCGCGGCGGCGGTGCCGGCGAGCAGGTCGTCGAGCGACGTCACGCCGTCGGCCGCGTCGAGCACCACGATCTCTTCGACGCGTACGCCTTCCTCTTTCACGGCGGCGCGCGCGTTGCCGAGCCCGGCGGAGGTGGTGAACAGGATCCGCGCGCCCGCGTCACGCAGCTGGTGCGCCAGCTCGGCGGGGGTGTTGAGCGGGTTGGCGGGTGACACCGCGGCGCCCGAGCGCAGCACGCCGTCGAACACGACGGGGTACTCGGCGCAGTTCGGCGCGGCGAGCACGGCGACGTCGCCCCGGCCGATGCCGCGTTCGGCCAGCGCGGCAGCCAGGCGCTCGACGGCCGTGGCGAGCTCGCCGTAGGTCAGTCGCCTGCCCGAGCCGGCGTCGATGACCGCCGGGTGCGCGGCCTCCTGGGGCGTGAGCGAGCCCAGCAGCAGCCCGGGCAGGGATCCGTCGGGGATGACGACGTCGGGGTAGGTGCTGCGAATGGCCATCGCTCCTCCTGGGCAGGCCGCGGGTTCAGCGCACGGGCTTGGGTTCCTTGGGCAGCCCGAGCAGCAGGTCTCCGACGATGCCGCGCTGGATCTGAGACGAGCCGGCGTAGATCGTGCCGGCGCGGGAGTTGAGGTAGACGCTGGTCCACGACGCGGTCGAGTTCGGCGCGCCGGGATCGTCGGTGTGGTACCAGTTCGGCGACGGCCGCCCCGACGGCGTGAGCGCGTCGAGGCCGAGCACGTCGAGCGCGAGCTCCGTGACCAGGCGATGGTACTCGCTCCACAGCAGCTTGAAGGCCGCTGCGCGCGGCCCGGGCTCCTCGCCGTCGATCAGTAACGCGGCCGTGCGGAGGCCGTGGCAGCGCAGCTGTTCCACCTGCACGTGGCACCACGCGACGCGGCGGCGGATGTCCGGATCGGTGTCCAGGCCACGCTCGCGGACCAGGCCGACCAGCCGGTCGAGCTCGGCGCGGAAGCGGATCGGGGCGTGCAGCGCGGTTTCGCCGCGCTCGAAGCCGAGCAAGGTCATCGCGACGGCCCAGCCGCGGTCGACGTCACCCACCACGAGCTCGCGGTCGGTGGTGGCGTCGGTGAAAAAGACCTCGTTGAAGTCGGTGCCGCCGGTGATGTTGCGGATCGGCCGGATTTCCACGCCGGGCTGGTCAAGCGGGACCAGCAGCATGCTGATCCCCTTGTGCGGCGCGGCTTCGCGGTTAGTGCGGGCGAGCACGAACATCCAGTTGGCCAGGTGCGCGCCCGAGGACCAGAGTTTCTGGCCGTTGAGTCGCCACCGGTCGCCGTCGGGCTCGGCGCGCAGGGCGAGCGATGCCAGGTCGGACCCGGCGCCCGGCTCGGAGAAGCCCTGGGCGAACACGTACTCACCGGAGACGATGCGCGGCAGGAACCTCCCGCGCAGCTCGGGTTTGGCCCAGCGGAGCATGGTGTTGCCGAGCATGCCTATGCCGAACGCGTCGTTGTCGGACCCGAACGGGATCCCGGCTGTGGACAGTTCTTCCACCAGCACCACGAGTTCGGCCGGGCCGAGGCCGGCGCCGCCGTACTCGACGGGCCACGCGGGCGCGACCCAGCCGCGCTCGGCCAGCGCCGCGCGGGCCCGGGTGCGGAACTCGGCGTAGGCGTCGCCTTCGAGGCCGCCGATGCCGCGCCAGCCGGGCGGTACGAGAGCGGCGACGAACTCGTGGACCTGCTCGCGAAAACTCCCCACGCGCCCTCCTGCCTGGGTGACAACTCTGTCCTGACCTCAACAGTTGCGTAGATAGACCCAATAGTCAATGCTTCGGTGCGGGCCTGGATCTTCGAGGAGGCGTGATGGGTTACGCGACGACGGACGAACAGCGCGAGCTCGCCGAGTCGGTGCGGCGGATGCTGGCCGACGCCGCGCGCACGGCGCCGCTGCCGCCCGCGTGGGAAGCCGCGGGCGCGGGCCTCGACGGAGCCCTGTGGAAGACCTTCGCCGACGCCGGGCTGCTCGGGTTGGGTGTGCCCGAGGAACGCGGCGGGTCCGGTGGTGGTTTGCGGGAACTGTGTGTGGTGGCCGAAGAAGTCGGGGCCGCGTTGCCGCGGATCCCGTTCGCCGCGGCGGTTTCCGCGGTGGCCGTTCTGAGTTCTGTGCACAATGTGGACAACCTTGTGGATGGTTCGGCCGTGGCGGTCGCGGCGTGGGAGTCGTTCCCTGTGTTTCCTGGGCATCGTTCGCCGTTGCGGCTGAGCGGGTCCACTGTGGACGGCGTGCTGCGCGTGGTGCCGTTCGGGCTCGACGCGGACGTGCTCGTGGCGGCGGTCGAGGGTCGGTTCGTGCGGATCGACCTGGCGGCGGCCGGGGTGCGGCGCGAGTCGGTGGGCGCGTTCGACGTGATCGAGCCGGCCGCGGTGGTGGAGCTTTCCGGGGTGCCGGTTGTCGAGGTGCCTTCGGCTGAGGTGTCGGCTCGGGTACTGACGGTGCTCGCGGCGGAACTGGTCGGAACGGGGCAGCGGGCGCTCGACGGAGCGGTGGAGTACGCGAAGCAACGGCAGCAGTTCGGGCGGGCGATCGGGTCGTTCCAGGCGCTCAAGCACCTGCTCGCCGACCGGTTCGTGCAGCTCGACGCGGCACGGCTGCTGGTCGAGTGGGCCGCTTCCACCGTTGACGCCGGTGTTGAGGCCCTGCCCGCGGCGCGCACCGCCGTGGTCGCCGCGAGCGACGCCGCCGATGCGGCGACGCGCGATGCGCTGCAGGCCCATGGCGGTATCGGCTTCACCTGGGAACACCCGGCGCACGTCCACCTCAAGCACGCCCGCGCGCGGCGCCAGCTGCTCGGCTCGGCGGCACGCCAGCTCGACGCGGTGGCGGAGCACGTGTTCGCCTGAAACGTAGGTGCTTCCTTGATCCGGTTCGGGTAGTTTTCCGATCCGGAAAGAGGGGGAAATATTCATGCGGATTGTCGTGATCGGTGCTGCGCTGCTCGTGGCGCTGGCGGCGTGCAGCTCCGGGCCGCAGGCGAGCGCACCCGGGCCGGAGGCGCTGGGACCTGACGGCTTGCGCGGCCTTGCGCCGGGCGTCACCAAGGCGGCCACGAGCACCACGCTCGCGGCCCAGCCGATGTCGGGCTTCGACGGCTGCGAGTCGTACTCGTTCGCGGGCGGGCCGGCGTCCGAGCCGGGTGCGCTCGAGGCCGAGCATCAGGCCGTCGCCAAGGCCGACGACCTGAACCGCAAGGCCCAGGACGCCGATGCGCACGTGCTGGATCCGGGGCTGCGCGGTTCGGCGGCTGACTACGCGAAGTCAGCCGCTCAGTCGGCCGCGGCAGCGAAGCTGAGCGCGCAAGCCGCGGCGGCCACCGTCACCGTCACCGAGCTGCGCGAGGAGCGCGCGGCCGAGCTCGCGGCGAGTGGTGGCGCCGTCTTCTCCGGTGAAAGGCTGCGCTCGGTCGTCGCTCCGCCACAGGTCAAGACGCCCGAGGGGGCCGGCGCGGGCACGCCGCTGGCCGATCTGCACCGGCTCTACGACGCCAAGGGCCTCAAGCCGACGCCGGCCGGGCACTTCGCGGTGGCCGTGCCGGGACACCCGACGTGGACGTACGACTTCACGGCCGAAGGCCCGAAGGTCACGTACGTCGCGTTGCTGGACGCCTCCGTGAAGTGCGGCTGACGGTCAATTTTCCCGGTACGAGGGGACACTCCCGGCCGGCCGCCGTCGACCCGGTGGAGCCGCGCGTGGTCTGATCGACTTCAGGAGTCTTGCTGAAGGAGTGCGCGTGACGAGATTTGAGTTTCCCGGGTCTCAGGGCACGCCGCTGGCGGCGCGGCTGGAGCTACCGGAGGGCGAGCCCAAGGCGTACGCGCTCTTCGCTCACTGCTTCACGTGCAACAAGGACGTGGTCGCGGCGACGCGGGTCGCGCGGGGGCTCACGGCGTTCGGCGTGGCCGTGCTGCGGTTCGACTTCACCGGGCTCGGCGGGTCGGAGGGCGAGTTCGCCAACACGGACTTCAGCTCGAACGTCGCCGACCTGGTCGCGGCCGCGAACCACCTGCGAGAGGAGTACGCCGCCCCGAAGCTGCTGATCGGGCACTCGCTCGGTGGCGCTGCCGTGCTGGCCGCGCGGCACGCCGTGCCGGAGGTGCGGGCCGTGGCGACGATCGCCGCGCCCGCCGATCCGCAGCACGTGGCGAAGCTGCTGGGTGACTGTCGCGAGCAGATCGAGCGCCACGGCGAGGCCGAGGTGGTGCTGGCGGGGCGGCCGTTCCGCATCCGCAAGCAGTTCCTGGACGACATCGCCGCGCAGCCGCAAGCGGAGCGGATCCGGGGGTTGAAGGCGGCGTTGCTGGTGCTGCATTCGCCGGTGGATGCCGAGGTGGGGGTGGAGAACGCCCGCGTCATCTTCGACACCGCGCGGCACCCGAAGTCGTTCGTCGCGCTCGACGGTGCCGACCACCTGCTCACGGGCCGCGCCGACGCCGCGTTCGCCGCGGACATCCTCGCCACCTGGGCCAAGCGCTACCTGGCCTGACCGCGGTGAAGGGCCCCGCGTGGAGCCCTTCACCGTTAGCGGTCAGCCCAGCACGTCACGCCACTTGTCGGCCAGCGAGGTCAGGAACGCCGGGTCGCTGGAGGCCACCTTGGGGAAGGTGGCCAGGCGTTCGAAGGGGCGGCAGGCGTCGATGATGGCGCGGCTGTTGTAGGCGGGAGAACCGTCCACGTACAGCGGGTCCAGCTTGCTGCCCCACGTCTGCTTCATGATCTCGATGTCGCGGGACGGGTCGCTGCGGGTGGACATGGCCCAGATGACCTCGTCGGGGTCGGCGGGGTCGACGTCGTCGTCCACGACGACCACGTAGCGGTTCATGTACGCCGCGGCGGGGCACTGGGCGGCGAGGTACGCGACCTGCCGCGCGTGGCCGGGGTAGCGCTGCTGCAGCGAAACGGCGATGAACAGCCGGCCGCCGCCCGATTCGTGCGCCCACGCCTTCACCACGCCCGGCACGCCCGTGGCGGCGAGCTCGTCGTGGATCATCGCCGACTTCATCACGGTCCGCATGTACGAGTAGTCGTGCGGCGGTTTCCCGGGCGGCGCGCCGAGCAGGATCGGGTTGTCGCGGTAGTACATGCGCGTGATGTCGATGGCCAGGTTCGGCCGGCGCTTGCCGGAGTAGTACCCGGTCCACTCGCCGAACGGGCCTTCGTCCCGCTGGTGGTCCGGCCGCAGCCAGCCCTCGATGGCGATCTCGCTGCCGGCGGGGATGGGTAGGCCGGTGTCGGGGCCCAGCACGACCGGCACCCGCGAACCCAGCACCGCGCCCGCGTACTCCAGCTCCGAAACCCCGCCTGGCACCTCCGTGCCGCCGAGCACGAGCAGCAGCGGGTCGTGGCCGAACGACACCGTGACCGGCGCCCGGCCTTCCTTCTCGAACCAGGCCCGCACGTTCTGGTCACCGTGCTTGCCCGGCACCATCGCGACGGTGACGCCGCGGCCGTCGTCCTGGACCTCCATGCGGTAGCAGCCGCCGTTGTGGACGCCGGTTTCCGGGTTGGAGGTCACCACGAAGCAGCCGGTGCCGATGAATCGCCCACCGTCGTCGGCGTGCCAGCGCGGCACGGGGAAGTCGAGGAGGTTGACCTCGGAGCCGGCCACGGAGTTGGCCAGCAGCGGCGCGACCGACACCGGCAGCACGGGGAAGTCCCGCGCGGCGGCCGACCACTGGGAAGGCTTGCCGCGGAGGGCGTCCACCACACCGACGGAGTCGAGGTCCTCGCCGAGGCGCAGCGTGCGGCCCAGCCGGCGCGGCGAACCCGTGCTGCCCGTCAAGACGCGCAGGCCGCTCGCGTAGCCCTTGATGTCGTCGAACAGCAGCGCGGGCGGTGGGTCCATCCGGTAGCTCAGCTCGGCGATACCGCCCAGTTCGAGGTCCCAGTCGGCGCCCTTCACGTCGCGCAGTTCGCCGTAGCCCGCGATCGCGTCGAGGTGGGTGCGGAGGCTGAGGAGGGGTTCGTCCGTCACTGCGTGCCGCCGAAGAACGAGGCCAGCGAGGGCCACAGGTCCGGTCGTTCCAGGAGGCTGAGGTGGCGGGTCTTCTCCAGGATGCGCAGCTCGGCGTTGGCGATGCCCGCGGCCACTGCCTCGGACATCGCGGGCGGAGTCGCGTAGTCCTCCTCGCCGACGACCACGAGAGTCGGGGCCGTCACGTCGCCGAGGCGGGCACGCGCGTCCAGGCCGCCGAGTGCGCGGCAGGCAGCACCGTGAGCTGCGGAGTCGGTCTTGAGGAAGATCTCGCAGACGCGCTCGACCTCGTCCGGGTGGCCGGTGAGGAACGGCTCGGCGAACCACCGGTCGCGTTGGAAGTCGAGCTGCTTGTCCCGGGGCACCGTCGTCGCCCGCTCGGCTCGCTCCGCCCAGACCGGCACGGCGTCGTCACCGTAATACGCCGTGCCATCGGCCAGGACCAGCCGGTGCACGAGCTCGGGCCGCGTCGCCGCGAGGGCCAGCGCGGTGCTGGCGCCCATGGACAGGCCGACGACGTCGGCGGGGCCGGCGTCCGCGGCGGCGATCACGGCTGCCGCGTCCGCCGCCATGTCGTCGACCGTGAAGTCGGCACCGTCCCAAGTGGACTCGCCGTGGCCGCGCGCGTCCAGGGCCAGCACCTGCGCCTCAGCCGAGAAGAACCGCGCCACCGGGTCCCAGACCGCTCCGGACAGCGCGAGCGGGTGCAGGAGCAGCAGCGGCCGGCCGGACGTTCCCGTCCGGTGGACGTGCAGCGTGCCCTGCGGGGTTTCGACGTTCACGCGGTCGCCCTTTCGTTCTTGGCGGCCCGGCGCGTGGCCGCGGCCTTGATCGCGGCGTGGATCTCGGAGTACGTGCCGCAGCGGCAGATGTTGCCCTCCAGGTGCTCCACGACCTCTTCGTCGGTCGGCTGCGGGTTCTCGCCCAGCAGCTCGTGGGCCATCATCACGAACCCGGGAATGCAGTAGCCGCACTGCATCGCGCGGTTGGCGACGAACTCGTCCACCACCTCGTCGTCGGCCGGCAGGCCGTCGGCGGTGGTGATCTCGGCACCGTCGAAGCGCGCGGCCCGCGAGAGGCACGTCGACACGCTCTTGCCCGACACCAGCGCCGTGCAGGCGCCGCACGCGCCGACGCCGCAGCCCTCGCGCACGCTCGTGGTGCCGAACTCGCGGCGCAACACGTCGAGCAGCAACTCGTCGTCGGCCACGCCCAGCTTGCGGCGCAGGCCGTTGACCTTCAGCTCGATCTCCCTCACGACTGTTCCTCCAGCGCGGTCAGAATGCGTTCCGGCGTCAGCGGCAGCTGCGTGATGCGCACGCCGGTCGCGTCGCGCACGGCGTTGGCGATGGCCGGCGCGAGCGGGATGATGGTGGTCTCGCCGACGCCCTTCGCGCCGAACGGACCCGTCCGATGTGGACTCTCGATGATGATCGGCGTGAGCTTGTCCGGCATGTCCTTGATCGACGGCAGCTGGTAGTCCAGCAGCGTGCCGTTCACGATCTGGCCCTCGTCGAACACCATCTGGTCGAACAGCGCGTGCCCGATCCCCATGATCGCGGCGCCGGAAAGCTGCTGCTCCACCATCGCGGGGTTGATCGCACGGCCCACGTCCCCGGCCACGGCCAGGTGCTCGATGTGCACGCGCCCGGTCGCCGTGTCCACCGTGAGCTGCACCGCGGCCGCACCGGCGAACCAGTGCTCGGTGACCTGCGGCGACAGGCCGTTCTCGTGGTCGTACGGCTGCCACGACGTGCTGAAGTTGGCCTCCGCCGTCAGCGTCGTGCCGCGCGCCCCGAAGTGCCCGTGCAGCAGCTCCGACACGGACACGGTCTCCTGCGTCTGCGCGCTGACGAGACCGTCGGACGTGAGCTTGATGTCCGTCGCCACCACGCCGAACCGTTCCGCCGCCAGCTCCACGAGCTTGTCGCGCATGTTCTCCGCGGCCAGGCGCACGGCGTTGCCGGTGTGATACGTCGAGCGGCTGCCGGCGGTGATCGTGTCGTAGGGCGTCACGTCGGTGTCGGCCTGGACCACGCGCACGTCGCCCTCGCCGAGGCACAGCACCTCGGCCGCGATCTGCGCCATGATCGTGTCGCTGCCCTGGCCCATGTCGATGGTGCTGATCAGCAGCGACGCCGAACCGTCCTGGTTGAGCTGCACCACGGCGTTGGAGATCGTCGGCGTGAGCACGGCCTTCATGCCGACTGCGACGCCGCGGCCGCGCACCAGCGTGCCCTCCTGCTTCACGAACGGCGTGCCCCACTCGATCGCCTCGGTCACGGCGTCGAGGCTGCCGAGGAAGTCGGCGCTGTGCATCGGCGTGCCGACCGGCGCGATGTCGCCTTCGCGCAGCATGTTGCGACGGCGGAACTCCACCGGGTCCTCGCCGAGCTGCCGCGCGAGCTCGTCGGCCAGCGACTCGTGCGCCCACGTGACCTGCGGCACGCCGAACCCGCGGAACGGCCCGGCCGACGGCTTGTTCGTGTACACACACCGGGACCGCACGTGCACGTTGTCCACTTTGTACGGACCCGGCGCGACCAGGCCCGATTTCGCAGTGATGCGCGGGCCGACATCGGCGTAGGCGCCGGTGTCGTAGCGGACGTCCGAAGTGGACGCCACGATCATCCCGTTCTCGTCCGCGGTCATGCTGCCCGCCACCGCGCAGCCGTGGCGCGTGGTCAGCAGGAACGCTTCTTCGCGGGTCGCCGTGATCTTCACGGCCATCTTCTGCGTCCACGCCAGCGCCGCGACCAGCGGTTCCAGCCTGTCGTACATCTTCGCGCCGAAGCTCCCGCCCAGCGGCGCGGTGCGCACGCGGACGCGGTTCAGCGGCAGGTCCAGCAGGTCGGCCAGCGACTGCCGCACGTACGACGGCGTCTGAGTGGTCGCCAGCAGCTCCAGCCGCTCGCCCTCGCACCAGGCGGCCGCGAACGGCAGCTCGATCGGCACGTGGTGCGTCGGCGGGCACCAGAAGTCGTAGGACACCGTGGTGCCGCTGACGCTCGACGGGTCGCCCTTGCGCAGGTTGTACTCGTAGTTCACGTTCGTGTCGCGCTTGCCGCGCAGGTGCTTCAGGTCGCCGAAGACGATCGACGGCCGCAGCTCGTCGTGCACGAACGGCGCGCCCAGCACGGCCTTGTCGACGTCGTGCACCGGCTCGAGCTCGTCGTAGGAGACCTCGATCAGCTCGGCCGCCTCCCGCGCCTGCTTGGCGCCGTGGGCGATCACCGCGGCGATCGGCTCGCCGACGTAGCGCACCTTGCCGTAGGCGAGGCACGGCTGGTCCGAGAACGCCGGGCCGGTCATGAGCCGGTCGCCGAACTCCGCGTACAGGTCGGCGCCGGTCACCACGGCGACCACGCCTTCGGCCGCGAGCGCGCGGCTCGTGTCGATGGCGGTGATCTTCGCGTGCGGGCGGGTGCTGCGGTGCACGGCGACATCGAGGCACGGCCGCACCGGCTGGTCAGCCGCGTATTGCAGCTCACCGCGGACCTTGGCCCGGCCGTCGACGCGCGCCCAGCGCTCACCGACGGCGGCGACCGAAGATCGAGACTCGACGGTGGTCATCGTTGCCCTCCTTCCAGGAGTTGCGGATAGCTTCTTCGACGGCCACGAGGCCGAGGCGCCGCTTGTAGTCGGAACTCCCGCGCACGTCGGGAATCGGGTCGAGCAGGGGTGTCGCGGCTTCCTTCGCGGCGCCGACGACGTCGTCCACGGACGTGTCGGCCGACGCTTCGAACTGCAGGAACACCGGCACGTGGCTCAATGCGCCGAGGCCGAGCCGGACGTCGCGCTTGCCGCGCGAGCGCTCCACGACGAGCGCGGCGGCCGAAGCCGCGGGCCAGTCGTTGGCCGCGAGGCTGGAGAGCTTCGCGAAGTGCGCGCCCGCGGACTCGGGCTGGGTGGGGATCTCGATCGCCGACACGAGCTCGCCGTGCTCCAGCGCGGTCTGCTGGAAGTCGACGAAGAACTCGCGCGCCGGCACTTTGCGCGAACCGCGCCGCGAGGTGAGCTCCACTGTGGCGTCGAGCACCATCAACGCCGTCGGCGGATCGAGCCGGTAGTCGCCGTGGGCGATGTTGCCGCCGACGCTCGCCGTGTTGCGCACGCGCGGGTTGGCCACGCGGCTGTAGACCTCGGCCGCGAGCGGGGCGACGCGGCGGACGATCGAGCTGGTTTCCATGCGCCGCAACGTGACCAGCGGGCCGACTCGCAGCCCCTTCGACGTCTCGGAGATCTCGTCCAGGCCCGTCACGCCGCCGATGTCGACCAGGTCAGTGGCGAACAGCACACCCTGCTTGAGCAGGATCTGCACGGCTGTGCCGCCGCCGTAGACCATCGTGTCCTCACCGTCGTCGAGGAGCGCGCAGGTCTCGTCGAGCGTGGTGGGGTAGTGGTAGGCGGTCATTTCTTCCCGCCGAACAGCTTCGCGAGCAGGCGGCGCCACCAGGATTCCTTCGCGGGCGCGGCGTCACCGGCCGGCGTCTCGGAGACCCGCTTCTTCGGGCCTTCCCGTTTGGCGATCACGCTCGCAAGCCCGGGGTTGTCCGGCCCGGGCGGGCCCGCGGCGCAGATCTCGGCGAACGCGGACACGAACTCCCGCTCCACCTCCTGCGAGCGGCGCCGGACGATCGACTCGCCCATGCGCCCGATCTTGCCCCAGATCGCGACGTCGAGGCTGTATTCCACTTTGGATGAAGACTCACCGTCGGGCTGGACGCCGAGCCGCGCGTCGATCTTGATCGAGCTGCCGAGCTTGTGGTCCTCGCCCTTGAGGAGGGCCTTGACCTCCTCGGGCTCGGTCAGCTCCGTGATCTCGGCGGAGAACCCGGCGCTGAACTTCACGTGCGCGATCTCGTTGACCAGCTTGCCGCGGTAGTGCGTGCTGTCCGAACGGACGAGCTCAGCGGCGCCGGGGATGGCGACCCGCATCGTGTCCGGGTCGAGGAAATGGGCGAAAACGCGTTTGTGGTCCGCGGGGACGACAAAGGAGGATCCAAGCTTCATAATGACCACCATAGAGGACTAAGTGTCTGCTCCACAGGACGTTAACACGGTCCTGGCGAGTCCGGAAAGGGCTCGGCTACCGTGCGCTGAGGCAGAATGGCGAGGGGTGACGGATCATGAGCGACGTTCCGGCGGTGCTGAACGCGGTGCGGCTCCTGGAGCGGATTGCCCGCGATTGGCCGGAACCGGTGTCTTCCGGGGCGCTGATCGAGGAACTCGGGCTCAACCGCAGCACGGCGTACAACATCCTCGGCACGCTGCAGCGGGCCGGCTGGACCACGTCGCGCGGCGACCGCGGTGGCTGGTCGCTGGGGCCGCGGCTGCTGTCGATGGCTCGCGTGTCCGAGGACTGGATGACCGACATCGTGCAGCAGGAGCTCGATTCGCTGAGCCAGCGCACGGGGTTCATCGTCTTCGCGGTGCAGCGCCACGGTGCCACCGACTACTCAGTGCTGGCGAAGGGTGACCGCGGCAAGGGGGTGCGGATCACCGTCGGCATCGGCGACACCTTCCCGTTCTCCGCGCCCGCCATCATGCGCGCGTTCCACGCGTGGGATGACCCGGCGAACGTCGAGCGGCTCGCGGAGCGTTACGGGCTGGAGGGTTTCACGGCCGAAACCATCACCACGCGTGCCGCGCTGCGCGAGGAGCTGGCGGCCACGCGGGAGCGCGGCTACAGCGTCAGCATCAGGGAGTTCGACCTCGGTCAGTCCGGGTTGGCGGCGCCGGTGTTCGACGCTCAGCGGCGCGTGTCGATGGTCGTCTGCACGCTCGCGTTCTCCTCGGAGCTCAACGAGTCCACTGTGGATCAACATGGCGCACTGATCCGCGAATGCGGCCTGAGGATCACCGATCGAACCGGAGGTGCGGTGAAAAGCGACGAATAGTTCCGCAGTTGCGGAAGTATTCCGATCTTGCCTGGCCACGGGTTTCTTGACCGCCGTCGACCGGCTCGCTTAATGTGCCGCATGCGGGACTCAATGTCCTCAATAGAGGACAACCTGTCCCGCCCTCCGAATCTCGATCCGGCCCATGGCGGCCCGGAAAGGAGATGGCCATGAGCGATGTCGCCGTCAAATCCACCTCGTGGACCAAGACTCTGACCCGCACCCAATGGCGGTCACTGATCGCAGCCAACCTCGGCTGGCTGTTCGACGGCTTCGAGACCTACGCCCTGATCCTCACAGCGGCGGTGGTGCTCAAGCGGCTCGACCCTGGCGCGCCCGCGAGCCAGGTCGCCTTCCTGACCGGCGCCACGATCGCCGTGACGCTCCTGGGCTGGGGCTTCGGCGGCATTCTCGGCGGCATCTTCGCCGACTACTTCGGCCGGCGCCGGGCGCTGCTGACGTCGATGGTCCTGTACGCGGCGTTCACGGGCCTCACCGCGGTGTCGTGGTCGTGGACATCGTTCCTGGTCCTGCGCTTCATCACCGGCTTCGCGCTCGGTTCGGAGTGGGGCACGGGTACGTCGCTGGTCGCGGAGACCTGGCCGGCCCACGCCCGGGCCAAGGCCGCCGGGCTCATGCAGTGCGGCCTCGGGCTGGGCTTCTTCATCGCGTCGGCCTGCTGGCTCTTCATCTCGCCGCTGGGCGCGGACTCGTGGCGCTACATGTTCCTCATCGGGGTGCTGCCGGCCGTGTTCGCGCTGTGGCTGCGCAAGTCCGTGCCGGAGTCCGAGAACTGGAAGAGCGCGCACAAGCGGCGCAAGGAGCTCAAGGAACGCAAGGGCCAGCAGCTCACCGAACACGAGCAGTCGTTCACGCGGCTCACGTTGCGCCAGATCATGATCGACCCCAAGCTGCGCAAGCTGACCATCCTCGGGTCGCTCATGTCACTGGTCACCACGCTCGGCTGGTGGGGCATCTCCACGTGGGTGCCCGCGTACGTCGCTTCAGTCGCGGCCCACAACGGAGCCTCAGGGCAGTCGTGGGCCAGTGCGGCCGGGATGATCTACAACGCGGGCGCCATCGCCGGGTACATTTCGTTCGGCTTCATCGCCGACCGCTTCGGCCGAAAACCCGCGGTACTGCTGTTCTTCGGTGCGTCACTGGTCCTCACCCCCGTGCTGTTCCTGTGGACGCACAGCCTCGGCCTGATCGTGGTCGTGCTCGTGATCAACGGCTTCTTCACCCTCGGCCAGTACACCTGGATGCCGGTGTGGCTGCCGGAGTTCTACCCGACGCACCTGCGCGCGACCGGCGCCGCGTTCGTCTTCAACGCCGCGCGCTTCATCGCCTTCCTCGGCCCGCTCACCGCGGGCGCGATCATCTCCCAGCTCGGCGGCTACGGCGTCGCCGCCACCGTCGTGGGGCTCATCTACATCCTCGGCCTCGTCGTCGCCCCGTTCTGCCCCGAAACCCGCGGCCAGCAGCTTCCCGACTGATCGCCTGACCCCTCCCCCGTGAAAGGCCCCCGAATGTCGACCGTTCGCATCAACGCGCCGACCGGCGGTGGCACCGGCATACGCCCGGCCACCGCACGCATCCTGATCTTCGCCTTCCTGGGCACCCTGTTCGACGGCGCGGAGCTGAACCTCGTCGGCTATCCGCTCGCGTACCTGTCGGAAAGCCTGCACGTGAGCACCATCCAGATCGTGCAGGTGGCGACGCTGCAGGGCTTCGCCTCGATCGCCGGCGGCATCCTCGTCGGCTGGCTCGGCGACCTCTACGGCCGCCGCTGGACCTACACCGGTTCGGTCGTCGTGTTCGGCATCGCCGCGCTGCTCGGCGGGCTCGCGCCCAACTACGCGCTGTTCCTGCTCACGCGGCTGCTCGCCGGCGTCGGCATGGGTGGGCTCTTCGGTCTGTCGTACTCGATGTTCACCGAGGCGTGGAAGACGAGCAGGCGCGGCCTGATGGGCGGCTCGATCCAGTCGATGTACATCGTCGGGCAGATCGTGACCGAAGGCGTCATCTACTTCTGCATCGTCCAGTTCGGCACCGCGTCGGGCTGGCGCGCGGGCTACATCATCATCGGTGCCGTGACGCTGCTGATCGGTGTGCTGTCGGCGATCATGCTGCCGGAGTCGGAGCAGTGGCGGACCTACCAGCGGGAGCTGCGCGAGGGCCGCGTGCCCGAGGACAAGCGGCGCACCAAGGTGCCGATCTTGGACCTGTTCCGCAACGGCTACGCCGGCGGCACCATCCTGTTCATGGGCATCGCGACGGCGCTGTTCCTCACCACGAACTCGATGATCTCGTACCTGTCGACGTTCCTGATCAAGGTGGAGAAGGTGCCGCTCGGCACGGCCAGCCTGATCGTGCTGCTCAACCTCATCGTCACGGCGGTCACCTATCCGATGGCCGGCGCGCTGTCCGACAAGATCAAGCGCAAGTGGGCCATGTCCGTCGCCGGCGCGTTCGGCGTCATCGGCTTCGCCTGGTTCCTCATCCTCGTGGTGGGCCACAACGCGAAGATCGGGGCGAACTTCTGGGGCGCGCCGACGTTCTGGGCGCTGATGTTGTGCGCCGCGGGTGCCAGCGGCTTCGGCGTGCTCGGCGTGTGGATGGCCGAGTTCTTCCCCACGCGCGTGCGCTCCACCGGCTCGAACCTCAGCTACTACGCCGGCCGCGGACTGGGCGCGGGGCTGTTCCCGCTCATCGCGCTGTCGATCGCCGGCACGGTGCCGCTCGCGCTGGCGTTCGGCATCGTCGGCCCGGTCGCGGCGGCGGCGCTCGCTCTGGCCGCGCCCGACTCGACAGGGCGGCGGATCGAAGCCGTCGAGTAGGTCTTCAGCTGTGGTGCCTTGCCCGGTCCGTCGTCACTCGGCGGACCGGGCAAAACGCTGCCCTGCAAGGGATGGACGCTAGACCGGCTTGGTCGCGACCAGCTTGGCCACGGAGAACACACCGGCGGCCCGGGCCGCGTCGAGCGCGATCTTCGAGTCGTGGAAGAGATCGTTGCGGTCACCTTCGTAGGTGAGCCACTTGTCCCGCTCCTCCTCGGGCGTCGAGCCCCAGCACGGGCCGGACGGGAAGAGGTCGACCGCTTCGCGCACGTCGAACCCGGCGGAGACCAGCATGTCCCGGTACTGCTCGACGGTGGCGTGGTACGGGATGCAGAACCCGCGGTTGACCTCGGCCATGACCGCGTCGATCTGCTCGGGGCTGCGGTGTTCGCCCCACGGGCGCTGGATCCAGTCCACGGCGGCCAGGGTGCCGCCCGGGCGCAGCACCCGGAACGCGGCGTTGAAGAACGCCTGTTTGTCCGGCAGGTGGACCACCGACTCCTGGTAGGTGATGGCCGCGAACGCGGCGTCCGGCCACGCCCCGAGAGTCTGGTACTCGGTGTCGCCGACCGAGTGGAAGAAAGCCTTGTCCGCCAAGCCACGCGCCGCGGCCAGCCGCTGGGCTTTCGCCGTCAGCGCGTCGTTGTTCGAGATGCCGACGAACCGCGCGCCCGACATCTCCGCCATGTTGACCACCGCGCCGCCGACCCCGGAGCCGAAGTCGAGCACGAGATCGCCGGCGGTGATCCCGGCCGCGGCGACAAGCTGGCGCTGCATGTCCAGCGCGGCTTCCTCCGAGGACAGTCCCGCGTTGTGAGCGCGCTCGTCTCCGTGATGCCAGGCGTCCTGGGGCATCATCACGGCGTAGGCGTCGATGGCTGCGTTGTAATAGCCCCGCACGGTTTCTTCGACTCCGCCAGTGTTTGTCACTGAAGTCACTTCTGCACCCCTTCGGACCCGCCTGATGGCGCGGATGATGATGGCATCGGCCCCGGAACGCGTCCAGCCGCCAACCGGGCTGCGCGCCGGGCGCCGACTCGCGTGTGCGCGCCCGCGTACCCGCAGTACGTCGCCGTGTCGATGCGGTGTTCAGGTGAACCCGTTGATCCCGCAAGCACACTCAGACACAGCTTTTCGAGTCCGGATCGCCCCGTCAGCCGTAGCGGCGCGGTATTCATCCGTCTAATCTATCGACGGTTCTCTTGTCTGTCCGCCAACTGGAGGCGGCGGCATTGGGCCGAACGCGCGAAGCACGAATGAATGGTGAATACTGCGTCATGGTCGGAGCGAGTGTGTCGATGGCTGATTTGTCGATGTACACCCACCTCAGTGGACAACTCGAGCGGCTTTGCGAAGTAGTCGGTTTCGACGGCGCGGACGGCCGTCACCTGGGCTTATTGCGTGGCCTGCTGGGCCCGCAGGGAGAAAAAAGCCTGGCGACCCCGCCTGAATTCCCCTCGAATGTGGCGGACGACACAACTCCCATCGAATTCTCGCTCGCCTTCGACACCACGGGCGAATGCGTGGTGCGGGTCCTCGGCGAGACCGTCGGGTCGAGGAGCCCCCGCGAGTTCCTCGACGAGGTGGCCGGCGAGTACGGCCTGGTCACCGACCGGCTCGACGCCGTGGCCGACCTGTTCCTGCCGCACGAGGAGCGGCAGGGGCCGTTCACGCTGTGGTACTCGCTGATCTTCCGGCCGGGCCGCGCGCCGAAGATCAAGGTCTACCTGAACCCGCAGATCAGCGGCCCGTCGATGGCCGATTCACTGGTCAGTGAAGGGCTGCGCCGGCTGAACATCGACGAGGCGTTCGATCCCATGATCGCGCACGCGCTGCGCCGCGGCGACCGGGACAACTTCTCCTTCTTCGCGCTCGACCTCGACGACGATCCTCTCGCGCGGGTGAAGGTGTACGTGTCGCACGCGGCCGCGGATTCGGCCGACGCCGAGTTCGCGGCGGAGCTGGTGGCCGGCACCGACCCGCTGCTGATCCGCGAGTTCCTCGCCGTGCTGGGCGGCGGGAAAGGTCCGTTCGAAGGCCGGCCGTTGGTCTCGAGCTATTCCTTCGTGGAGGGATCGGGAGCCCGGCCGGCCAACTACAGCGTCTATCTTCCTATTCGCAGCTATGTGCCCGACGATGAAGTGGCCCGCGCCCGCGCGCACGCCGTTCTCGCGCAGTACGGCTTCGACGGGACAAAACTGGACAAAGCCCTGGCAGCGGTTTCGCAGCGCCCACTGCGGGACGGGGTCGGGCTGATCGCACACGTCTCTCTGAGAATGGGGGAATTCGGCTCGGGAATCACCGTGTACCTGTCGTCTGAGGCTTATCAGGTTCTGCCTGCGCGAAAGAGACCGGTCCTCGGACCGGTCTCGTGACTGCGGTAGTTTTTCACCGACACCAGACAGTGGAGGAAATACCTGATGCGGACCTTCCCGCCCTACCGTGCCCAGGTTGTGTCGGAAATCCCGGTCACCACCCGCACCGAGCGTGAGCGCGCGCTCGCCGCGGCCGGCTACAACGCGTTCAACCTGCCGGCCAACATGGTCTCGATCGACCTGCTCACGGACTCGGGAACCGGCGCGGTCTCCGCGAGACAGGAGGCGGCGGCAGCGGCGGCGGATCGCTCCTACGCAGGCTCCGAGTCGTTCTTCCGCTTCCGCGAGGCGCTGAGCGAGCTCACGCACTACCCCCACCTCTTGCCGGTGCACCAGGGCCGTGCGGCCGAGCGCGTGTTGTTCACGAACGTGCTGGGGCCGGGGAAAATCTCGGTGAGCAACACCCACTTCGACACGACGCGCGCCAACGTCGAGCTGCTCGGCGCCGAGGCCCGCGACCTGCCGTGCGCGGAGTTCGGCGACCTCGACAGCCTGGAACCGTTCAAGGGCAACATCAACCTCGACGTCCTGGAACAGCTGCTGACCGGCCCCGACGCCGGTCGCGTCGGCCAGGTGCTCGTCACGATCACCAACAACGGCGGCGGCGGCCAGCCCGTGTCGATGGCGAACCTGACCGCCGCGAGCCGCCTGGCCCGCGCGCACGGCGTGCCGATCTTCCTCGATGCCGCGCGGTTCGCGGAGAACGCCTGGCTCGTGGTGCAGCGTGAGGAGGGCTACGCGGGCAAGACGCCGCGCGAGGTGGCCGAGGAGGCGTTCGCCCTCGTCGACGGCTGTGTGGCCAGCCTCAAGAAGGACGGCATCTCGCCGATGGGCGCGTTTATCGGTCTGCGCGATCCCGAGCTCGCGCAGCGCTGCGAGGCGCTCCTCATCGCCACCGAAGGGTTCCGCACCTACGGCGGCCTCGGCGCCCACGATCTCGACCGCCTCGCCCAGGGCCTGCAAGAGGTGCTCGACCCGCACTACCTGGAGGCCCGGGCGGCCGAAGCCGCGCGGCTGGCGCAGCTCGCGAACGAGTCGGGCGTGGACATCGTGCAGCCGCCGGGCATCCACGCGCTGTACCTCAACGCCGGCCGCCTGCTGTCGCACCTGCCGGCGAGCCGGTTCCCGGGCCACTCGCTGGCGTGCGAGCTGTACCTGGCGGGCGGGATCCGTTGTGCGGAACTGGGTTCGCTCTACATCGGCGAGCTCGACGAGAACAACGAGCTGGTGACGCCGGCGCCGTTCGAGCTCGTGCGCTTGGCGCTGCCGCGCCGGACCTACTCCCGGGGTCACTACGACTACGTCGCCGAGATCCTGGGCGACATCGCGAAGAACCCGGAAAGCGTGCCGGGCTACCGGATCGTCGAGGCGCCGAAGATCCTGCGGCACTTCAACCTGACGATGGCGCCCGTCGTCTGATCTATCCACAATGGAGGGTCGCTTCCCCTGGGGAGTGACCCTCCATTGTGTTGGCTTCACGCGGGCTGCGGAACCACCGTCATCGCGTGCTTCACGAGGCGGATCAACGCGATCTTGCTCGAGTCCCGCTGCCGTGCGTCGCACATGACGATCGGCACGCGATCGGGCACGACCAGCGCTTCCCGGATCTCGTCCGCGGTGTAGCGCGGGGCGTTGTCGAAGCAGTTCACCGCCACGATGAACGGGATCCGCCGGCGCTCGAAGAAGTCGACGGCCGCGAAGCTCGTCTCCAGGCGGCGCGTGTCCGCGAGCACGATGGTCCCGATCGCGCCGCGCGCGAGGTCGTCCCACATGAACCAGAAGCGTTCCTGGCCGGGCGTGCCGAACAGGTACAGCACGTGGCGCGGTGAGATCGTGATCCGGCCGAAGTCGAGTGCGACCGTGGTGGTCTTCTTGCGCTCCACGCCGGACAGGTCGTCGATGCCGTGGCTCGCCTCGGTCAGCACCTCCTCGGTGGACAGCGGCGGGATTTCGCTGACCGAGCCGACCATGGTGGTCTTCCCGGCGCCGAACCCGCCGGCGATGATGATCTTGACCGGCGTCGGGACAGAGTCGACGCCCTTGCCGTCAGAGCTTGATGAGGCCATCGAGAACCGCCTGGAGAGTTTCGTGGTCCGGCGCCTGGGCCGGCTGGTGGGACGGGGACCTCGTGATGACGAGGCCGCGTTCGATCAGGTCGCCGCACAGCACCCGGACGACACCGAGGGGCAGCTTCACGTACACGGCGATCTCCGCGACCGACAGCGGCCGCCGGCAGAGCCGGATGATCGCCAGGTGCTCCGGACCGAGACCGGCCGGCTCCTGTTCCGACTGCAGGGTCATCACCTGCGTGGACACGTCGAGCTGCGCGCCTTCGGACGGCGTGCGGCCACTGGTGATCGTGTAGGGCCGGACCAGCGGCCCGGCGGCCTCGTCGTACCAGTTGTCGTCGGTCATTCCGCCTCCGCGGGAAGAAGTACGTCGGCGGCGGTCACGTGGCCTCCCTGAGCATGGTCGCGGCTTCCCGCGGCGCCGAGGCGAGGTAGTCGCCGACGCGCTTGACCAGCCGGTTCATCTCGTAGGCGATCATCTCCACGTCCACATCGGCTCCGGCCAGCACCGCGAGGCACGCGCCCTGGCCGGCCGCCGACACGAAGAGGTACCCGCCCTCCATCTCGATCATGTTCTGCAGCACGGGACCCCGGTTGAACTGCCGGCTCACCCCCTTGGCGAGGCTCTGCAGGCTGGACGCGATCGCCGACAACTGGTCGGAGTCGTCCTTGCTCATGCCGCTCGACTTGCCGAGCAGCAACCCATCGGCGGACAGCACGATGGCGTTCTGCGCGCCGACGACGCGGTGGACGACATCGTCGAGGAGCCAGTTGAGGTCGGGTTTGGAGTTCCCGTACTCGTTCATGCGGAGAGACCTTGACTTTCCTGTGTGGACTTTCCTGTGTGCTGTCGCGGACTAGGCATCGTCGGTGCCGCCACGGGCGCGGCGGGTGCCCTTGTGGAACGCCATCAGCGTGCGGGCCGTGGCTTCGCCGGTGCCCGCGACGTCGACGTCCTGGTCACCCAGGTCGTCCTGCTGCAGCTGTTCGACGAGGTTCTGCTGCGGCTGCCGCCGGGGCAGCCGGGGCCGGTCGTCGCCCACCAGCAGGCTCTGATCGGGCTCGCGGGCCGGTTCCGCAGCCGCTGCCACCGGTACCTGGACCGGAGCCGGCGGTTGTGACTGCAGGGGCTCAGGTTGCTCGCCCGGGGTGTACGCGCGAGCCGGGTACGGCCTCGGCTTGGCGTCTCGCCTCATCGGGATCTGGCCGGTGAACGAGTTGGTGGATTCCATGACACGCGGTGAGCTCTCCAGTGCCGGACGTGCGGCACCGCCCACCGGCTCCAGCACCGCGGCGTGCTCGCGCGGGGCTTCGGACCGGAACTCGGCGTTGCCGACGGCGTCGACCGACTCGTTGCCGGCCAGGTGTTGGGACGGGATCAGCACGGTGGCGCGCGTGCCGCCGTACCGGGACGGGTCGAACGTGACGGTGATGTCGAGCCGCGAAGCGAGGCGCGCGACCACGAACAGGCCGAGGCTGGAGTCGGCCCGCAGCGCCATGGCGTCGAACTCGGGGGCGTCGGCCATCATCGCGTTGGCCCAGTCGCGTACCGCTTCCTTCATGCCGAGGCCCTGGTCGGACACGTCGACGACGACGCCGCGCGCGACCATGCGGCTGGTCACCTCGACCGGCGAGCCGGGCGGGGAGAACGACGTGGCGTTGTCCACGAGCTCGGCGATCAGGTGGATGGCGTCGGCCACGGCCGAACCGACGATCGACACGTCGGGCACCTGCTCCACCTGCACCCGCGAGTACTGCTCGGTCTCGGAGACGGCCGCGCGCAGCACTTCCATGAGCGACACCGGCTTGCGCCAGCGCCGGCCCGGCTGCTTGCCGCCGAGGATGATCAGGTTCTCCGTGGTGCGGCGCGCACGGGCGGCGAGGTGGTCGAGCTGGAACAGCGACGCCAGCTGCGTCGAGTTCTCTTCGCGGCTTTCCATCTCGTCGAGGATCTGCAGCTGCCGGTGCACGAGCACCTGGTTGCGGTGCGCGATGCCGAGGAACACGTTGTGCACACCGCTTCGCGCCTTCGCCTCGCTCGCGGCCGCGTTGACGGCGGTCAGCTGGGCGGCGTTGAAGGCCTCGGCCACCTGGCCGATCTCGTCGAGGCCGTGGTCGAGCTGGGGCAGCTCGGCACCGACGTCCACGGCCTCGCCGTTCTTGAGCCGGTTGACGATGCCGGGGAGGCGGTTGCGGGCGAGGTCGAGCGAGTCGCTGCGCAGGCGCTCGAGCCGCGTCATCAGGGTGCGGTCGACGAGCGAGCGGGACACCCGAACGGCGATGATGATCGCGACCAGCGAGGCGATCAGGGCCGCGATACTGCCGATGATCGCGTTGCGCAGCTGCGAGTCGCCGGACTCGATGGCGGCGTTGGACACTTCGTCGCCCTGGGCGATCGTCAGCTGGGTGAGGCTGTTCGAGACCTGGCCGGTGAGGGTCTGCCAGTCGGCCGCCGAGACCGGCACCGTGCCCCGGTCCTCCGGCGTCCACGGGCCGTGCTTCACCAGCGCGCCCTCCGCGTCGGTGAGCTGTTTCCAGCCCGGGCTCGTCACGAGGGCCTGGTAGTCGTTGCGCACCGCGGGCTCGAGGAACGGCGCGATCTGGCTGACCTGAGTGCGGTAGAAGCCCGTCAGCTGCGTGAACTGCACGAAGTCGTCGGGTGCGAAGGTGCCGCTCGCGAGCGCGCTGGTCACCAGCGACGTCTCGCGCGACATCAGGTCGGTCGCGCGGAACAGCGAGGTCGCGGAGATCGCGCCCTGCACGGCCGTCGCGTCGGGCACGATGCGGGCCTGGGTGTCGAACAGCGTCGACGCCGTGTCGAGCACGCCGTTGAAGTAGGTGTTCACCTGCGCGCGGCCGATGGTGCGGAAGTTGATCTGCGAACGCAGCACCGGCAGCTGGTCGAGCTGGGTCTTCAGCGCGGTGACCTTGTCGGCGATCTCGGCGGGCGCGCTCGAGATGGTGGACGCGAAGGCGTCCTGCATGCCCTTGAGCTTCTCGTCGTTGCTCTTCTGCAGCTGCTGCAGCTCGCCGTTCCCCGCGTTGGGGGTGTCGAGGAACTGCAGCGCGACCTGGCGCTCCTGCTGCAGTGACGACAGCGCCTGGATCGCGGGGATCGACACCTCACGCACCGAGACGGCGACGAGGCGCACGTACAGGCCGTTGATGAAAAAGTACGACGAGACCGCGGCCACCAGCACCAGCAGCGTGATGCTAGGGATGAGAACGGTTCTGGTCAGCCTTTTCCGGATCGACTTGTCGTACGCCTTGCCGGACTCATCTTTGTTCTCCACGACGATTCACGAACTCCTGAGTCACAGTCGGCGAAAAGCCGGAAGCCGGCAGGGGAAGCGGACCCGACGGTAGGACCGGGGCGGCCGTCGTCACGAGTCCTCGACTCACCCTTCGTTTCACCACGGAACAGATCAGGGTCCGTTTTTTACCATGAACCGGGCCATCGTGGTGCCACTGATCGGGCGCTCGACCTGCCGATGAGTGGCCCAACGTGACCCATCACGTCGCGTGACGAGCCGATTACCGGCATTTCTCGTGGTGATGACCTCGGCAGGCAACCTCTTGGACGTGTGCTGAGCTGAACGGGTGAATACGAAATCCGGGGGAAGGTGGCGAATCCCACTGGCCGGGTAGTCGCCGAATTGATTTGTCGACAGGCGCCGGGTTGGTGTTCGAGCGTTCGGCGGGTCGGGCCGGTCAGTGTCCTGTCCGGATTGGTTCGACCGGAAGCCACGCCTGCATCAGCGCTGCGTATCGCCTTGACTGGACCAGTAGCTCGGCGTGGCTGCCGAGCAGGGTCTCGCGCCCGTCGAGCACGAGCACGTGGCGCGCCCGCACGGCGGACGACAGGCGGTGCGCGATCACGACCAGCGTGCCGCCGCGCTCGGTGAAGGCGCGCTCGGCGCGGGACTCGGCAGCGGGGTCCAAAGTGGACGTCGCTTCGTCGAGGACGACGATGCGCGCCGCGCTCGCGTGGACGCGGGCGAGGGCGATGAGCTGGGCCTCTCCGCCGGAGAGGCCTTCGGCTTCGTGGCAGAGCTCGGCATCGAGGCCGCCGAGGCGGGCGAGCAGCTCTTCGGCGCCGACGGCTTGGGCGGCGGCGCGGAGGTGCTCGTCCGACGCGGTGGGAGCGAACAGGCCGAGGTTGTCACGCAGTGTGCCCGCGAAGACGTAGGCCTGCTGGGGGATGAGCGCGATGAGCTCGTGCCGGTTGGCGGCTTCGGCCACGGGCACGCCGCCGAGCAGCACCTGGCCGGCCTGGGGCGTGAGCAGCCCCGTGAGCAGGCCCGCGAGTGTCGACTTGCCGATCCCGCTCGGGCCGACGACAGCGAGGTGGTCGCCCGCGCGCAGGTGGAGGTCCAGTCCACGCACCACGGGTTCGGGTGCGGCGCCCCAGCGGAAGGTGAGGCCGCAGACTCTCAGGTCGGTGCTGTGAGCTTCTTCGGTTTTCCGTTTCGCCGGCGGCACCTCGGCGGTCTCGGCCAGCCGCTTGAGCGCCACGATCAGCCTGAGCACGACGGTGCCCGCGGTGGCGGCCAGCCCTCGCAGCGCCGGCTGCATCGTCGTCGCCAGGTAGACCAATGCGCCCAGTGCCGCTCCGGCCGTCAGCTCGCCCGTCTCGACCAACCCGGGCGCGACCGCCAAGCTCGCGATCAACGGAACGAACGCCCCGAGCGAGATCACCAACGACCTCGCCGCCCCGGAATGTGCGACTCTCACGGCGGCTTCGGCCTGCTTCTCGACTGCGTCGTACACCGCCAACGCCGCCCCCGGCTCGGCCCCACACGCCACGACGTCCCGCATCCCGCCGAGCACGGTGCCGGTGGTCTCGGCGGTCCGCTCGTCGGCCAGCACGAGCGCCCGCTGCCTGCGTGCGAGCGACGGCAGCAGCGCCGCGAACACCGCGATCGCGATCGCCACGGGCACCGCCACCGGGAGGACGAGCTGCCCCGCGACGGTCACCAGTCCCGCGATGGCCGCCGCCGTCGTCACGACCATCGCGCGCGCCTGCACGAGCAGTCCCGCCGTGGCGTCCCGCACCACCTCCACGTGCTGCGTGATCCTCGCGACGCCACTCGCGTCGGCCGCGTTCCGCGGCGGGTTGGGGTCGTGCAGCACCCCGCGGACCACGGCCGTCACCAGCGCGTCCCGCAGCGGCTCCACCACTTGCCCGAGCTGCCGCCACACCAACCGCGACCCGAACGCCCCGGCCAGCGCCGCCACCCCGAACAACGCGAGGTAGCCGATCCCGGCCTTCGGCGCCCCCACCGCGAACCCCCGGTCGACGGCCAGCTCGACCAACCGCCCGGAGAAGAACGCCGGCGCACCTTCCAGTGCGGAGCACGCCAGGAGGACCAGCCCGCCGCGCCATTGCCGCAGGAGGGTCGCGCGGTAGAGGTGACTGACGCTCATCCCGCCTCCTCCGTGAACACGGCGCGGTACTGCGGGTCCTGCCACAGGACGGCGTGCGGGGCGACGGCTCTGACGTGGCCGTCTTCGAGCCAGACGACAGCGTCGGCGCGGGAGGCGAGGGCGGCGCGGTGCGTGACGACCACCAGGGTTCTCGCGGGGAGGTCGGCGAGGACGGACTGTTCGGTGACGGTGTCGAGGCTGGCGGTGGCGTCGTCGAGGAGGAGCACGCGCGGGTTGTGCACGATGGCCCGCGCGAGGCCCACGCGCGCGGCCTCCCCGCCCGACAGCGGGGTTTCGGCGAGCGGGGTGTGATAGCCGCGGGGGAGGCGGGTGATGACGTCGTGGATGCGGGCGGTGCGGCAGGCCGCGCGGACGGCGGTGTCGCCGGCCCAGCTGCCGTAGCCCACGGCGTCGGCGACGGTGGCGCCGAGCAGGTGCGGCCGGGCGAAGCCGTAGCCGACCACGGCGCGGAGCTCCTCGGGGCGCAGAGTGGTGAGGTCGCGGCCGTCGAGGTGGGCTTGGCCTGCGTCGGGGGAGGTGAGGCCGCCGAGGAGACTGACCACAGTGGACTTACCGGAGCCGGATTTCCCTACGATGGCGGTGAATGTGCCGCCGGGAATGGTGAGCGTGGTGGGGTGCAGGGCGCCTTGGACGGTGGCGTTGTGGAGGGTGAGCGTCCCGTTGCCGGGCAGGAGGCCGAGCTTGCCGCGTTCGGGGGTGGGGACGTCGAGAACCTCGGCGACGCGCTGGGCGCAGCCGCGGGCCCGCGAAACGGTGGTGAGCAACGGGATTTGCGTCACGAGCCCCATGCCGAGCGCGACGTAACCGAGGGCGGCGAGCACGTCGCCGACCGTCAGCCGGTGCCCGAGCACCCCGAACCCCGCCGCGGTGAGCGCGGCCAGCTCCACGGCCGGCAACAGCAACGCGGCGCGCCAGACCATCTTCGCCTGCGTCCGCCACATCCCACGCCCGGCAAGACTCAGGCGCGGCAACGGTTTCAGCACGCGCTCGGCTTCCCGGTCCGCGGTGCCGGACGCGGCGATCGTGGCCAGGCCGGTGGTGGCGTCGAGCAGCCGCGCCGCGAGCTCGCCGGAGACGCGCTGATAGGTGAGGACGTCGTCGGCGGTGTTCTTGAGGTGCGACCTGGCGAGGAGGAGCGCCACGGGGATGCTGCCGAGGAACACGAGCGCGAGCCGCCAGTCGAGGACCGCGAGCAGCACGATGGCCCCGACGGAGATCACCGCCGCGGACACCAGCTGCACCACGACCGGCACGATGCTGCCCGCCCCCACGGCGTCCCCGGCCATCCGGCTCACCGCATCCCCTTCGGCGAACGGGGTTTTCGTCTTCTGCGCAAGCAGCCGGTCGATCATCCTGCGCCGCAGCCACGCGCCGGCGCCACTGGTGACCCTGACGACGACCACCCCGCCGACCACGTCGGCCACGATCTCGGCCCCACCGACGACGACCAGCCAGACGACCTGCTTCGCCGCGCCACTGCCGCTGATCACGGCATCGGTGGCTGCCGCCAACGCCCCGGGCAACAACAAACTCGCCCCCACTGCGACGAGCCCGACCACGGCGAGGACCCCCACCCGCCAGGGGTCTCTCCTCGCGACTTCCCCCAAGAGCCGATCCCCGGGTGCTGCCGGTTTCGCCGCCTTCCTTGCCTTTCGCCCGCGCCTTGCCATGGGCTCCGGCAAGTCGGAAGGCGGTTCGGCAACTTGCCGCACAGCTCCGCCGGATGCCGGTCGCGTTCGTGTCGCTCGGCCGCGGCTTGCCGTCGGTTGCGGTAGGTCGTCGTGCGGAGTGGCAACTTGCCGTTCCGAGGGGGCGCTTGCCGGTGATGGGGCGGGCGTCGGGCGGTGATGTGCCGTGGGTTGTGGCAAGGCGGAGGGGGTTGTGGCAACTTGCCACTCGGGACCCGCGCTTGCCGAATCGGGGTGGGATGCGCCGACGGGGCTGGTGGTGGGCACCGCGTCGACGGGACCGTCGGAAGGTGCTCCGTACCCGGGCATCTCACTCCTCGTCAAACGAGCCCAACCAGCCCAACCTGCCGCCCATCGCGCGGCAGATCCCAGCGAACCCGGTGACCAACCCGCGGCACCGGTGCAGAATGGTGAGGCGGGAGCGGCGCACTTGGCCTGCGCCGCTCCCGCACCCGGTCCGTGACGCCCCGACGCAAGGCACCCGAGAGCACCACAGCACCCGAGAGCGCCGGGCACCCGAGAGCACCGAGGCACCCCAGAACGCCGAAGCGCCCGAGAGCACCCAATCGCCGAAAGACCGTCAGAAGGTCGACAAGGATCGAAGGGTCAGTAGGTCAGCTAACTCAGTGGCAGGTCAGCAGGCTGAGCGTGCTGTGCGCGCACGACGCCAGCAGACTCAGGTTGCTCGGCGCCCCGTGGCCGTGACCGTGGCCGTGGCCGCCGCCGTGGCCTTCGAGGGCTTCGGGGGCTTCCAGGGCCTGCAGGTCGAGAACCAGTTCCATGGTGATCCCTTCTCGTGTTCTTCCGCCGGCCATCAGCGGCCGGAGGTGTGGGGGGACGGCGTGGCACCCAGGAAAGGCAGCACCTCCGAGCCGTCCAGCAGGGCCGACAGCGCGAGCAGCACGCCCGCGCTCCCGGTGGTGACGTCGGTCGACAGCCGCAGCAGCTGGTTGCCAGGGAAGGCCAAGCCGCCGCGGAACGGGATGGCGTGCCAGGCCAGGCGCGCCAGGTGCAGGTCGATGGCCGAGCGAACCCGGTCCGAGGGCGAAGCGGCGAACGACAGCGCCGCCAGCAGACCCGCGCGGCCGTGCAGCAGGCCGGGCTGGATCACGAACTCGCCGCGGCACGCCTCGCGCAGCGCGGGCAGACTCGAACACGCCAAAGCGGAAGGCGAAGCCCGCGCCAGCTGCTCCAGCACCATCAAGATCCCCGCGCTGCCGATCCCCGCATACGGCAGCGTCCGACGCTCACCGTCGCGGACTTGCAGGGAGCCGTCGTCCGCCGTGGCGCATTCTTCGAGGTCGCGGCGCAACGCTTGGTCCGCGAACGACAGCCACGCGGGCTCACCGGTCCGCTCGTACAGCCGGATGAACAGCAACGCCGGCCCCGACCACCCGCTCAACAGGCCCGCCCGCGCGAACTTCCCCGGCGGCGCGGCCGTCTCCAACGTCTCGGCCAGTCGCACCGCGGTCGCCAACGCCTGCCGCCCGTACTCGTTGTCGCCGCGCGAAGTCGCGAAGTGGAGCTGCGTCAAGGCAATCCCGGCGAGCCCGCCCTCGAAGGCGTGGTCAGTGGTCTGGTCCACCAGAGCCCGGGACGCGGCCAGCACTGCCGAAGCCGCGTCGCGGTGGCCGAAGTGCTCGAGCACGTACGCGATCCCGTGGCTGCCGTCGAAGAACCCAGGCCGCGCGGGCGGTTCGCGGCGCACGGCGTCGAGCAGCCACTGCTCGTGCTCCGGGAACCGCCCGGCTCCGGCCACGTCCAGCGCCCACAGCACACCTGCCGCGCCGAAGCCGAAACACGCGCCGCCCACCCGGAACTGCTCGATGTCGCCCGGGAACAACCGGTCCAGTCGCGACGGGGTGGCCGAAGCCAGCACACCCTCCACGACCTGCTTGCGCACCAGCGTCCAGTCGGGCCGCTCCTCGTCGAGCTCGGTGAGACCGCCGACCCGGTCGTCGCCCAGCACCCGCACCAGCTCGTCCGCGTACCCGTCGGCCAGCCCGAACCGCCGCTGCGCGAACTCCGCGGCACCCCGCAGCTTCGCCGGCGCCAGCTCCAGCAGCGTCGCCAACGGCAGGAACAGCCACAGCCGCAGCATCGCCAGCGCGTACCGGTCGATGTCGAACCCGTGCCGGTCGGCCGGCGCGCGGAATCCGGGCGCTCCCAACGCCGGCCGCGAGCCCGAAGCGACGTCGAACGCCATCTCGAAGTCGATCAGCGACACCGTGTCGTCGTCGGCCACCAGCACGTTCAGCGCGTGCAGGTCACCGAACACCACCCCGCGTTCGTGCAGGTCGGCGACGATCCGCTCCACCTGCGCGAGCACCCCCAGCGCCCGGTCGCGGTACGCCAGCAGGTCGGCCTCGGTGCTGTCGCGGCGTGTGAGCGGGTAGTGCAGTGCGAGCCAGCTGCCCAGCGATGTCCCCGGCATCCGCTTCATCGCCAGGTAGTGGTGCTCCCACACGGTGAAGCGCTCGTACGCGTCCGGAACGCCCGGAACGTCCGCCAGCCGCTGGAGAACCTCGTGTTCGCGCTCCAACCGTTCGACGGCGTCGACCAGCTCGCGGTCCAGCCCGGCGTGGGGCCGGGCCTCCTTCAGCACGACCTCCGCCCCGTCCGCCTTGCGCTCGGCGACGTACACGCCGCCGCCGTTGGAGAAGTGCAGGGAGCTCGTCACGCGGTAGGGGAACTGCCCCGGATCGCCGCCTTTGCGCGCCGCGAGGCTCGCGTCCAGGCACACCGGAATCTTCACCCAATCGGGTACCGAGAAAACGGGCTCGCGCCGGTCGGGTACGGGTGTACCGTCGGGTTTGCGGATCGCGAGCACCCGTGTGCCGTCGTGTTCCACCCATTGTTCGGCGAATCCGCCATAACGTACGTATAACGGCCCGGATTCGTACCGAAGGTCGCTGAGTACATAAGCGCCGTGTTCGCCAGTCAGCCGCTCGGAAAGATCTTGAAGAACCCGTGCCAGTTCGCGCTCGTCGAGCGGATAAAGCGTGATCAACTTGCCGCTTCCGTCGCGAGGTGCATATTTCGAATTCCGCGCCAGCAGGATGGTCCGGGACTGCAGGTGCTTGAACGCCACGCGACGGTCCACGCAGTACTCGTGCACTGCCGCCAGCACGCGGTCCGCATTGTCCATTCCGGCCGAAACGTGGACCTTCCAGCCCTGTTCGGGCAGGTCAACGCCCTGCGGGTGCAGCACGCGCCAGATGCCGCGCGTGCCCACCGTCCACATCGGTCCCGGCGCCGGCAGCCCGGCGGCGAAGTCGTCGGCGGGTGCTCCGGTTTCGCGTTGTTCGTCGAAGAACAGCGGATCCGCGAAGCAGAACGCTTCATACCGCATGTCCATGAAACCGCACCCTCCGCGTACTTCCGCACTCCCTGACGAGGAATATTCCCGCACGCCGGAGGTGTAAAGGCCAATCCGCCAACCCGGGGGTTCGGCTGGGCTGATCAGGGTAGACAGAAGTGCCGCCGAAGTCCGAAACCGGGGACCCTGTGTGATTTCACGGATTACTCGACCACTCGGTCGTGGTGTAACACCCGGCTCGTCGCATTGTTCATGCAGGTCCGGCGAAGTGCGGCATACTCTGCCGATCGTTACCGATCCGACCACAGTCACGGCCGAATGGCTTCGTGGCGGCGGTTACGTGCCGCGTGGGGGTCGGCCTACTTTTGGCCGGATCAGTAACTGTACCGTGAAATTGGCAGAATGCCATCAACGGATTCCGGTGCCCGATTTCGACGGCAGCGTGGAGCTGGGGGACGGCTCAGTCCACAGGAGACCGACGGTCGTGGCGCCGGCCACGTCGGCGGCCCTCGGCGAACAGCCCCGGAAACGCCAGCGGGTACGTTGTGGCCAGCGCGGCAGAAGGAGGAACGGGTGATTCTCGGTTTCGCGGTGGCGGTGGCGGTGTGCGCACTGCTGGTCGCGCTGTGGAGCTTCCTGCAGGCCGCGCGAAAGCGCCTGCCGGACACCCCGCTGCTCGTCGCGCTCGGTATGGTCGAGGTGCTGCTCATCGCCCAGCTCGTGGTCGGCATCGTGCTGCTCGCGAGCGGTGAGAAGCCCGGCAGCCTCGCCACGTTCCTGGCCTACCTGATCGGCTGCCTGGTCGTGCTGCCGGTCGGCGCGGTGTGGGCGCTGGCCGAGCGGAGCCGGTCGAGCACGGTCGTGCTCGGCATCGCCTGCCTGGCCATCCCGGTGATGGTGCTGCGACTGAACGAGGTGTGGAGTGGAGCAAGCGCGTAAGACGGCCACGGGCCCGGGCCGGGTGCTGGTCGCGGTGTACGCGATCTTCGCGCTGGCCGCGACCTCGCGCGCCGGCGTCCAGATCGGCACGAAGTTCCACGAAGCGCCGCTGGCCTACGTGCTCTCGGCCTTCGCCGCCGTCGTCTACCTCCTCGCGACCTTCGCCCTCGCCAAAGGCGGCGAACGCTGGTGGCGCGTCGCGCTCGTGGCCTGCAGCGTCGAGTTCCTCGGGGTGCTGACGATCGGCACCCTCAGCATCTTCGACCGCCAGGCCTTCCCCGACGCCACGGTGTGGTCGGTCTACGGCCAGGGTTACGTCTTCATCCCGCTCGTGCTGCCGCTGGTCGGCCTGTACTGGCTGTGGCGGACGGCCCCCCAGCGAGTCTCGGCCTGAGCTGCGGAAACGCGGTTTCCCCGGCTACTTTCGCCGGTTCCGGCACCCGGACAAATCCCCTGATGATCAGGGCCGCTCCGGGTCCCAGACCGCCTCGACCAGGCGACCGGGAAGGGTCCGCACCGCTTCGTGGTTGTCACCCAAGAGAACCCGTAGCGGAACGAGGAGACCATGGCCCAACCCACGCAGAAGATCCCCGGCCCCGACCACCCGATCACGGTCGAGGTCAACCTGGCGCGCGTGCTCGTGAAGCTGGGCGACACGGTCATCGCCGACACGACCCGGGCGCAGGTGCTGCGCGAGTCCACCTACCCGGCGGTGCAGTACATCCCGCGTGAGGACGTCGACTTCGCAGCCCTCGCGCGGACCGAGCACCACACGTACTGCCCGTACAAGGGCAACGCGTCCTACTACTCTCTGACCCCGGCCGGCTCCGCGGGCGACAACGCCGTCTGGACGTACGAGGAGCCCTACGACGCGGTGTCCCCGATCAGGGACCACCTCGCGTTCTACGCGGACCGCGTCTCGATCGAGGAACTGCCCGCCTGACCCACGAAAAAAAGCCGGGCGCGCCCCGAGAAAACGGAGCGCGCCCGGCAACAGAACTCAGCGGGTGACGGTCAGCTGAGCCGACCCCGTCACGCCACCGCTGGTCACCGAGATCGTCACGGTGCCCAGGCGGCGAGCCGTGACCTTCCCCGTCACAGCGTCCACCGAAGCGACGCGAGTGTCGCTCGACGACCACACGTGCGAAGCCGGATCGGCGATCGGCATGGTGGCCGTGGGGAGGTTGTCCCCGCCGACCTCGGCGCCCGTGGCGGAAGCACTGACCGAAGCACCGACCCGCAGCGAAGCAGCGGGCACCGTCACCGCGATCGACGACAGCACCGGCTCCACCGAGAACTGCACGTCACCACGAGCGGTGTGCAGCAGCACGAAGTGGTAGATGCCGCCCTCGTCCGAAGGCGCGTACGCCGGCATGCCGAGGTCCGCGATCGTCAGCTGCGGGATACCGCCGGCGGCCGGCGACGTCGGGTTGCCCAGCGGGTCGATGACCTGATCGGCGAACCCGCGCGCGTGGCCGTAGACCATCACCACGTGCTTGTCCGGGTGCGTCTGCTGGTAGCGCTGCACCAGCCGCACGTACATGCGCGCTTCCCACCGGTCGCTGAACTGGCTGTTGGCCACCGGGTGCGGGTCGTACGCCGGCATGTGCGTGGTCACCAGCACGGTCTGCGACGAGGCGTCCGTGAGCTGCTTGACCAGCCACGGGTACTGCGCCTCGGCGGGCGACTGGAACGCGTCCGACGACTGCAGGCTGCCGTGCGCGTTGTCGGTGACGATCACCTGCGCGTCGCCGGCCTTGTACTGGTAGTGCGTGGCGCCGAAGACCTGGGCGAAGTTGCCGTTCTCCGGCAGCACGCCCTGGCTGATCTCGTGGTTGCCCACCACGTCGTGGTACGGCACGCCCAGCGCGGCGATCTTCTGCTGCGCGTACTGCAGGTCGGCGACCGCGCCGTCGTCCGACATGTCACCCAGTGCCTGCACCGAAGACGGCCGTGCCTGCGAAGGCAACGTCGGCAGCCGGCCCTTGATGGTGTCCATGACGTTCGAAGACGCCGAACCCGGGTCGCTCGCCACCATGTGCGCGTCGTCGCCCAAAAGCATCGTCGAGCCCGAACGCGAGAAGTCCGCGGCGTTCTCCGAGAACTTCAGCCACGACGGGTTCTGCGGAATCGCCTGGTACGGCGGCGTGACCAGCGGACGCGGTGAGTACAGCGCCTGCAGACCGCTCACGTTCAGCGTGCCCGACGTCGTCTGGCTCGGGTTGATCGTGAGGAAGTCGACGAAGCTGATCCGCAGCGGGAAGTTCAGCCCCGGCGGCAGCGTCGCGATGGCCAGGCGCCAGTCCTGCCACGTCACCGTGGTCGGGTACAGCGTGGTGGTGGCACCGTCGATGCCGATGTACGACTCGGCCAGCTGGATGCCGGTGCCGTCGCCCTTCACCCACACGCCGATGCCGGTCGGGTTCTGACCGCTGGTGTTGGCGCCGGCCGTGATCGTGGACTTCGGCGACAGCACGAGCTGCTTCACGCCGGAGCCCGCGGGCATCGTGTACGTCAGCTGCGTCGAGGCCGAAGCCGTCGATCCCGGCGGGACGACGCCCGGCGCGGCGACCATCGTGGCCGGCCGGCCCGTGGTGTTGCGCAGGCTCCACGCGGCCGGGTCGCTGAAGTCGTTGAGCTCCTGCGACACGCTGCCGATGGCCACGGTCGCGGTCGCTGTGGCGCCGCCGACCTTCGCCGTCACCTTCTCCAGGCCCGAGTTCACCGCGTCCGCCGTGAAGACACCGGACTTGTCGACGCTGCCGAGCAACGCGTCGCTCACCGACCACGAAGCCGCGGCGGCGGGGATGGCGACCGCGGTGCCCGTGGACGTCGAGCCGGACAAGGTGAACGTCTGCGTGCCACCGTTGTTCAGGTCCGGGTCGGTGGGGGAGATCTGCAACGACCCGAGCCGGTCGACGACCCGCAGCGGCTGCACGGAGACCGCGATGCCCGCGCGGGCGATCAGCACGCCGGTGCCCGCGTGGCCCGCGGTGAACTGGCTGTCCTTCCACGAACCGAGCGTCGAGGGCACGACCTGCACGGACGCCTTCTCGCGCGCGGGGTTGCCGAGCGAGTCGAGGCCGAACGCGGGGACCGGCACGGTCGCGCGGGCACCGTGTCCACGCCCTTGCCGCCGTTCACGACCATCGTGCGCGCGAAGCCGGGGGCCTGCTCGGTCGAGTAGAGGAACAGGCCGTTGGCGACGGGCCGCTCGTGGCCGTCCGACGGGTTGTTCATCACCGAAACGGCGGGGTCACCCGGCTTGCGGGCGGCCATCTCGGTGGAGCCGCCGCCGTCGAAGAGCACGGCGTTGTACGCGCCGTGGGCCACCATGTAGCCCGCGACCTGAGCCGGCGTAACGCCCAATGCCGCGCTCGCACCGAGGCGCCCGTCGAGCGTGGCGATGATCGTGTGCTTGCCGTCCTTGCTCACGCCGACCACGGTCTCGGGGTTGACGCCGCCCGGCGGGTTGCCGGTCGGGTCGTTGTAGACCGCGCCGTCGCGCACCAGCATGGTCGAGCCGGACAGCAGCTGCTTGAGGCCGCCGGTGTCGGCCGTGACCGAGACCGAGTCTCCACTGTGGACAGTGGTCGACAGCCACGTGCCGCCCGCGCCGCCGCCGAGGAGGCCGAGCTGGCCCTTCGCCAGGGCAGGCGCCGCGGTGACGCCCGTCTGCACGGAGTCGACGACGAACGTGCCCGTCTTCGTCTCGTGCCCGAGCACGAGCGTGCTCGCCGGGAGAGCCGTCGCGCCGCCGAGGTCGGGGGTGATCTCGGTGATACCGCCGGACGCGACGTCGTTGACAACGTTGACAGAGGTCAGGGGAGTGCTCGTGGCACCGTCGGTGACCGAGCCGGAGAACGTCTGCGGGCCGAGCACCATCGTGCCGTCGGCGCGCACGCCGAGCTGCGCGTTGAAGTCCGGGCGCGGGCTCTTGAGCAGCTTGCCGTTCGTGATCACACCGCCGAGCGGGCGGCCGCTGGCGTTGATCTCGAAGAAGTCGCCGTTGACGCCGGCCACCGCGTGGGTGCGGGCGGCCATCGAGCTCACCGTCTCGTCGGCCGGGTTGGTGATCACGTCGCCGGCTTCGACCACGCCGAGGCGTACGTTCGGGTCACCGAGGTTCACGTCGAGCACCTGGGTGTGCTGGCGGCCGCCGACGGTGTCGTAGGTCTCGGAGTACTGGGTCACGCCGCGCGTGACGGTCACCGGCGTCGTCTTCGTCTGGTCGACGACGAGGCTCCAGTTCGTGGGAGTGGCCGGCAGCCACGGCTTCGGTGTCGCCGCCTCCGCCGTTCCGGCGGCCCCGAAGGTGACCACGCTTCCCGCGAGCAGCGCGGCGACCACCGCGCTGCTTCTTCGACTGCGTTTCAAGACAGCTCCTCGCTCGGGTGCACCGGGATGTGCGCACGTCACCCCAGCACTGCCCGGTGAAAACAAGATGTCGCGCCGTCGGCGACGAGGGATGCGGCAGGGAACGGGCGGCTCCGATTCGGGCGAAACGCCGCGTGGGTTGCACCACACGAGCGGGGGTAGCCGTGAGAAGCCCCGCTACGCGCTGGTGTTGCCTAGGTCATAACGTTGATACGGGAATGCTCTAGCGCGGATACGAGTTCAGCTGTAACGTTGGTACCAACGGAGCGAAACGACGATACGGAGACTGAGATGACCAGCAACGAGACCACGCAGCGTGTCGCGATCGTGACCGGCGGGTCGGGCGGAATCGGCCGGGTCGTGGCCGAGCGCCTGGCCAAGGACGGCATGCAGGTGCTGGTGCACTACTCGGGCAACCCGCAGCGCGCCGACGAGGTCGTGGCCGCGATCACCGCCGCCGGCGGCACCGCGAGCTCGGCGCAGGCCGACGTGGCGGACGAGGCCCAGGTCGAGGCCCTGTTCGACACCGCGGAGCAGCGTTACGGCGGGGTCGACGTGGTCGTGCACACCGCCGGGATCATGCTCCTGGCCCCGCTGACCGAGCTCAAGCTCGACGACCTGGACCGCATGCACCGCGTCAACATCCGCGGCACCTTCGTGGTCGACCAGCAGGCCGCCCGCCGGCTGCGCTCCGGCGGCGCCCTGATCAACTTCTCGACGTCGGTGACCAAGCTGGCGCTGAACAACTACACCGCCTACGCCGCTTCCAAGGGCGCGGTCGACGCGATCACCCTGATCCTGGCCCGCGAGCTGCGCGGACGTGACATCACCGTCAACGCCGTGGCCCCCGGCCCCACCGCCACCGCGCTGTTCCTCGAAGGCAAGCCGCAGGAAGTCATCGACCGCCTCGCCAAGGTCCCGCCGCTCGAGCGCCTCGCCGTGCCCGAAGACGTCGCCGAAGCCGTCGCCTTCCTCGCCGGCCCGGCCCGCTGGGTCAACGGCCAGGTCATCTACGCCAACGGCGGAGCCATCTGAGCTCGCCGCTCACCCCCACCCGCCTGCTGGTTCGAAGGAGAACTCCCATGTCCCAGACCATCGTCATCACCGGTGCTTCCAGCGGCTTCGGCGCCCTCACCGCCCGCGCGCTGGCCGAGGGGGGCCACACCGTCTACGCCGGCATGCGCGAGACGGCCGGCCGCAACGCCCCGCAGGTCCAGGCCGTCGCCGACTACTCGAAGGAGCACGATGTCGACCTGCGTGCCATCGAGCTGGACGTGAACTCGCAGGACTCCATCGACGCGGCTGTCGCACGGATCGAGGCCGACAGAGGCACCATCGACGTGCTGATCCACAACGCCGGTCACATGGTCACCGGCCCGGCCGAGGCCTTCACGCCGGAACAGCTCGCGGAACTCTACGACGTGAACGTGCTCAGCACCCAGCGCGTGAACCGCGCCGTGCTGCCCGGCATGCGCCGCCGTGGCGAGGGCCTGGTCGTGTGGGTCTCCAGCTCCAGCGTCAAGGGCGGCACCCCGCCGTACCTCGCGCCGTACTTCGCCGCGAAGGCCGGCATGGACGCCCTCGCCGTCAGCTACTCGACCGAGCTGACCCGGTGGGGCATCGAGACGTCGATCGTGGTCCCCGGCGCCTTCACCTCGGGCACCAACCACTTCGCCCACTCGGGCCGCCCGGCCGACGACGCCGTGGTCGCCGACTACGAGACCAAGTACGCCGGCCTGATGGAGCAGGTCTCGGGCAAGCTTGCCGCCCTGGAGCCGGCCGACGCCGACGTCTCTTCGGTCGCCGCCGAGATCGCCCGCATCGTCGCCATGCCCCGCGGCGAACGTCCGTACCGCGTGATCATCGACCCGTCCGACGACGGTTCGGCCGAGGTCTCGGCGGTCGCCGACCGCATCCACCGCGAGTTCTACGAGCGCATCGACCTGGCGGATCTGCTCACGATCCGGAAGTGACCGTCCGGAAGGGACCGTGCACAAGGGAGGGAAGCCCCGGCTTCCCTCCCTTCGCCGTACCTACTTCAGCCGGATGACGATCCCCGTCAGTCCGCTCAGGACGCTCGCCACGCCCGCCCGCACGGCCGCCGCCGCCCGTTCCGGGGTGAAGGACCCCGGGTCGTCGCCCGTGGCGGTCATGAGGCCGGCGCCGCGGAAGGTGGCGCCCGGCCAGTTGGCGGCGGTGACGTTGGCGGTCGGTTCCGCGATCTCCGCGCCGAGCACGAGGAACTGCCGGTCGAGGTGGCTGGCGGTGACCACGGTGATCGCGTCGACGAGTTCGCTGCCGGCAGTGATGATGAGGTCCGGGGCGAGGTTCATGGCCTCGACGATGCTGTCGGTGTGGCGGACGGGATCGTCGGCCGTGACGACCTTGAGGCTCACCTGCTCTTGCTCGGCCCAGTCCTTGACCGCGCCGACCAGGGTTTTCGTCTGCGGGTCGTCGCCGGCGGTCAGGAGCACCACGCGGTAGCCCGGTGCCGGGTGCACGGCGTCCCACGAACCCGGCCGCGGGGTGATCGTCGCTTCCGGAGTCGGTGGCGTACTGGTGAATCCCTGACCGAGGACGCCGACGGCGGTGGGCGCGGGGTGTGGTCCCGACCAATCGTCGGTGGCGCCGCACCCGCTCAGGAGCACTGCCGTCAGTGCGCCGACGACCACGAATCGTGAACGCAAGCCGGATCGTCCTTTCGGGCCAGTGGTGCGCGGATCGGTCTCCTTCCTACCCGATCGCCGCCCGTTTCCGGTGCGCCGCTTTCTTCCGTCGGAATCCGGTCGCTGCATGTTCGCCCGCCCTCTGCCGTTTGTTCGCCTGAGCCCAGCAAAGTGCGGGCGAGCAACCGGAAAGAGGAAGTCCATGCCCCGCCCCCTCAGACGCTTCGCCCGCCTGGCAACAGTTTTCGCGTTCGCCGCGCTGACGGTTATTCTCGGTACCACGACCGCGTCCGCGCACGGGTTTTCGTCGGTCGTCTACGCCGACGTCACCTCGCCCGATTCCGGACAGGTGCGAGCGGAGCTGGGGCTCGAATACGACCTGCTGGTCGTCTCCGCCGCCGACTACGAGCACGACGACCCGCTGTTCAAGCAGGGCACTGCGGCGTTCGACGCGAAAGATTCCGCCGCACAGGCGAAGGCGCTCGAAGACCATTCGGCCGCCGTGCTCAAGTATGTGACGGAACGCTTCCACGTGAGCACGGAAAGTCCCTGCACGCCAACGAAGGACGGCGGTTTCCGCATGGAGCAGCGGGAAGGGGTCCCCTACGCACTGCTCGACCTCGACTACCGCTGCGGCAGGGCCGATGCCCACGAGGTGCGCAGCGCACTGTTCCCTGATGCCGAGGGTTACGTCCGCGACACCAAGACCGTCGTCACCTACGACCTCGACCTGACTTCGGGCAGCGCCGCCCTCGACGCGCACCAGCCGTCGTTCTCCACGCAGCAGTCGTTCGGCGAGCGGTTCTGGGAGTTCTTCCGGCTCGGCGCGGAACACCTGCTCACCGGTCTCGACCACATCCTTTTCCTGCTCGCGCTCATCGCCGGCTCCCGGCGCCTGCGCGAGATCGTGCTGGCGGCGACCACGTTCACGCTGGCCCACTCCGTCACGTTCGTGCTGGCCGCGCTGGGGCTGGTGACGGTGCCGGCCGCGATCATCGAGCCCCTCATCGCCCTCTCGATCGCCGTGGTCGCGGCCTGGCCGCTGTGGCGGCTGTGGCGGCGCAAGGTCAACGGCATCGAGGACGACCTCACCGGCGACGGCCACTTCAGCCTCGACCGCACCGGGTGGACTCGGCTCGCTGTGGTGTTCTGCTTCGGCCTCTGCCACGGCCTCGGGTTCGCTTCAGCCCTGGGTATCGACACCGCGTGGTCTTGGACACTTCTGTGGTCGCTGCTCGTGTTCAACGTCGGTATCGAGACGGTGCAGCTGGCGATCATCGCGATCGTTTTCCCGCTTCTCGTGCTGATCCGCTGCCGCGCGACCTTCGCTCCACAGTGGACGACCGGGGCCATCGCGGCGGCCGTTTCAGTGATGGGGCTCACCTGGTTCGTGGAGCGCATCGCGGCGGGCTGACCACGTAATTCCTGGGTGGGTCACTCGTCCTTCCGGCGAAGTTCACCTAACGCACATCATGGGCGGAAACGCTACCAATCGGTCTTCCCGACCCATTGACCCGAAAGGGAAAGCATATCCGATGAAACCTTCCAGATCCGGGCGGAACCTCGCCTTCGGCATCGCGACGGTGGGCGTGAGCCTCATGCTCGCGTTCGGCAACGGTTCGGCGACTGCCGCCACGTGGACGCCGACCCCGCCGGCCAAGGCGAACACCATCGTCCTCGGTGTCGGCGCCAAGGAATCGCAGCGCGTGTTGTCCTGGTACACCGACACCAACGCCGACCAGACGGTCGAACTGGTGCCGACCAACTGGCTCAACCACGGCAAGTTCCCCACCAACGCCAAGAAGTTCTCGGCGGTCATTGGCAGCAACGCGGTCAACGGTGGGTTCAACGCGCACGTCACGCTCGACGGCTTGCAGCAGAACACGGCGTACTCCTACCGCATCGGCAACGGTGACGGCTGGTCGCCGACGTACTCCTTCAAGACGCAGTCGTTCAAGGGCGACTTCGACTTCCTGTTCTACGGTGACCCGCAGATCGGTTCGTCGGGTGATGTCGCGAAGGACGGGGCCGGCTGGGCCGACACCCTGAACGTGTCGCTGGCCGCCAACCCGAAGGCCGAGCTCCTCGTGTCGGGTGGCGACCAGGTCGAGTCCGCCAACATCGAGGCGGACTGGGACGCGTTCCTCGGCTCGGACAAGCTGCGCCAGTACCCGTGGGCCGCCACCATCGGCAACCACGACGTCGGCGGCAAGGCCTACGAGCAGCACTTCTGGACGCCGAACACCGACCGTTCGACGCCGTTTTACAACGGTTCGCAGAACACGAACTCCGGTGGCGACTACTGGTACACCTACAAGGGTGTGCTGTTCATCGACCTGAACAGCAACGCCTACGCCAACAATGCGGACGAGGCGCACATCGCCTACGTCACCGACGTGATCAAGAAGCACGGCGGCGAGGCCAAGTACACGGTGCTCGTGTACCACCACTCGATCTACTCGCCGGCGGACCACGCCAACGACGGTGACAACCAGCTGCGCCGCCAGGACTTCCCGACGGCGTTCTCCAACCTGGGTGTCGACCTGGTCCTGCAGGGCCACGACCACAGCTACTCGCGCAGCTACGTGATCAAGAACGGCAAGAAGGCCAACCCGGCCGAGCAGCCGAGCGCCACGCAGGTCCAGCAGGGTCCGGGCGGCGTCGTCTACGTGACGGCGAACTCCGCGTCGGGGTCGAAGTACTACGACCTCACCGACCCGGACACCACGAAGGACCCGAACTACGGGGCCGACCCGCTCAACCCGGACAACCACTGGGCCAACTCGGTCGAGAACCAGGAGCACGTGCGCACCTATGTCAAGGTCGAGGTGCGGGACGACAAGCTGATGGTCGAGAACGTCCGCAGTGGCACCTGTGCCGCTCCGAACGCCGCCGTCGAGCGCGGCAACGTCAAGTGGTGCGGTCCGGACGAGGGCGCTTCGCCCGCGGGCAAGGTCGGTTCCCTGGTCGACCAGGTCGTCATCCACCCGTACAAGCCGGGCAACAACAGCGGCCACGGTGACGACGGTCATGGCAATGACGGTCACGGTCACGACGATCACGACGGTCCGCACTGGCTGAGCCAGACCCTCGGCACGCTCGGCTCCACGCTCACCGCGCTGAGCTGACTCGCCTGATCCACCAGGCAGGGGCGGGTGCTCGCCGGCACCCGCCCCTGCCGCCCACTCCGTTCTGCCCACCTGCCCGAGGACTGCACATGCGTTCCACGCTCACCCGCGCGCTCGCCGCCGTGCTGCTCGCCGCCGGGTTCGCCGCCACCACGGCGCTGCCGGCCGCCGCGCAGGACACCGCTTCTCAGGACACCGCTTCTCAGGACACCGCTTCTCAGGACACGGCTTCTCAGGACACCGCGCCCTGGGCCGTCAGCACCGCGGACAACGAGTTCGGTGCCGACCGCGTCAACTACAGCTACACCGCCCAGGCGGGGGAGCAGGTGCACGACGGCCTCAAGGTCGTCAACAACGGCACCGCGCCGCTGGAGCTGGCCGTGTACACAGCGGACGCGTTCACCCGGCCCGACGGGCAGGTCGACCTCCTCGCGCACGACAAGAAGTCGGTCGGCGTCGGCGCGTGGGCGCGCGCGGCGAGCGACCACCTGAAGCTGGGGCCCGGCGAATCGGCCGACGTGCCCTTCACGGTCGCCGTTCCCGCCGGCACCAAGGCCGGTGACTTCCTGGGCGGCATCGTCACGTCGGTGCAGCAGGGCACTGTCGAGCGCCGCCTCGGCATCCGCATCCGCCTGCGCGTGGGCGGTGACCTGGCGCCCGCGCTGTCCGTCGAGGACGCGCACGTTGACTACTCGGGCACGGCGAACCCGTTCGGCACGGGTGACGCCACGCTGTCCTACACCCTGCACAACACCGGCAACGCCATCGCCGCCGCGCGGCAGAGCGCGTCGGTCTCCAGCTTGTTCGGCGCCTGGACCACCCCGGCCGCCGCGATCCCGGACTCGCCGCAGCTACTGCCGGGGGAGACGTGGCAGGTTTCGGTGCCCGTCCACGGTGTGGTTCCGGGGGTGCGCGTGGCCGCCGACGTCTCGATCACGCCGCTGCTCCCGGACGCGTCCGGCTCCGTCGCGCCGCTCGCCGTGGTGACGGGCTCGGCCGGTGGCTGGGCGGTTCCGTGGACGTTGCTGGTCGTGCTGGTTTTGGTGGTGCTCGTTGTTGTTTTCGTGGTTCGGCGGCTGCGCAAGCGCCGAGTGGGCGACGACGGGAGCCCGGCTGAGCTCCCCTCTGAAACACCCGAAACCGTGACGCCCGACAGTGCTGAATCCAAGAAGGCCGAGTCCGAAACCGCCGAGTCCGAAACCGCTGTGTCCTAAAGGTTCGGGTGCCGCTGCGCCCACGGCGCGACGGCCTCGAACGCCTTCGCGGCCGAGAACACCGCCTCGTCGTGGTACGGCTTGCCGACGATCTGCAGCCCCGTCGGCACCCCCGACGAGCTGACGCCCGACGGCACGGTGAGCACTGGGAGCTGGCTCAGCAGGTTGAACGGGTAGGTCAGCGCCCACGCGAGGTACGCGTCGACCGGTTTTCCGTTGACGGTGAAGGACTTGTCGTCGTTCTGGTGGTTCGCGGCCAGCGCGGGCACGGCTTGGGTCGGGCACACCATCAGGTCGTAGTCCGCGAACACGGCTGACAGCTTCGTCCACATTTCCGTGCGCACGAGCTCCGTCTTCTTCACCCGCACGTGGTCGAGCTGCCGGCCCTGCAGGATGAGGTGGCGCACGAACGGGTCCATTTTGTACTGCCACTGCGGGACGTGGTCCCCGGCGATCGCCGCGAACAGCCCCTGCCAGTGCGTGACCCAGGCGTCGTAGGTGCTTTCGTTCCAGCCGAGATCCACCTGCTCCACCACGGCACCGGCCTCGGCCAGCTTCGCGACGGCTTCCTCCGTTTTCCGCGCTACCTCGGTGTCGACCTCGACGTAACCCAGGTCCGGCGAGTACGCGATCCGCAGGCCCGCCACAGAGCCGGGACCAGCGGGAATCGTCACGCGCTCGCGCAGCGTCGTGATGTCGTCCGGGTGCTGGCCGGAGACCACGTTCTGCGCGAGCGCGACGTCGCCGACCGTCCGGCCGAGCACGCCGACGTGCACGATGGCCTCGAACATCGTGTCCAGCAGCGCCGAGGGGTTGCGTCCGAACGGCGCCTTGTACCCGACGATCCCGCACGACGACGCGGGCATGCGCAGCGAACCACCACCGTCGTCGCCTCCGGCCAGCAGGGCCATGCCGGTCGCGACGGCGACGGACGACCCGCCCGACGAGCCGCCGCTGCTGAAGTCGAGGTTCCACGGGTTGCGGGTGATGCCGTAAAGCGGGCTGTGGCAGTGGCCGGCGTGGGCGAACTCCGGCGTGGTGGTGCGGATGTGCATGATGGCGCCGGCGTCGAACATGCGCTGCATGGCCGGCAGCGTGTGGTCGGCCTCAACGCCTTCGAAGATCTTGGAGCCCCACGACGTCGTCACGCCCTTCACGGGGTGCAGTTCCTTCACGGCGAAGGGAATTCCCTCGAGCGGGCGCGCGGTTCCGTCGCGGTAGCGCTGGTCGGCGTCGGCCGCCTGCTGCCGGGCTTGGTCGTAGAACCGGTTGGTGATCCCGTTGACGTGCGGGTTGACCTCTTCGCAGCGGTCGATCACGGCGGCCATGAGCTCGCTGGGCGCGAGGGTGCGATCCTTGAACCGGCGCAGGGCTTCTTCGGCGGGCAGGTAACAGAGGGACTCGTCAACAGCGGCGGGGCTGCTCATCGCGGTGCCCTTCCTGTTCGGCTGGTGGGCTTGTTCGAAGGTAGGACAACCGGCGCCATGACACAATATGTCCTATCGTCAACGGTGTGTCATTATGAGACAATGACCGGGTGAGAGGCTGCGAAACGTGAGGACCCTGCGGATGCTGCGCCAGGAACGCGGCTGGACGCTCGACGAGCTCGCCCGCCGGACGGGCCTCACCAAGTCGTATCTGTCCAAAGTGGAGCGAGGGAACAGCACGCCCTCCATCGCCGTGGCGATCGGCCTCGCGGAGGCACTGGGCGTCGACGTCACCCAGCTCTTCGGCGACGCGCAGGACAGCGCCAACCTCGAAGTCCGCCGAGTCGGCACCGCTGCGGATCCGACTGTCCCCGACTCCGGCTCGAGCTTCGTGCACCTCGCCGGCGGCGTGGTCGGCAAGCAGATGCTGCCGTTCCTCATCTACCCGCCGACCACCGAGGTCGAGTGCCTCTACCGCGCCCATTCCGGCGACGAGCTGATCCTGGTCCGCTCCGGCGAGATCGAGATGCGCTTCCCGGACCGCACGGAACGCCTGTCCGCCGGCGACTCGGTGTACTTCCGCGGCGGGATTCCCCACTACGTCAAGTCGATCAGCCCCGAGCCCGCGGAGGTGCTCGTGGTGATCGGGGCGCCGGAGGAGCGCGCGTGACCAAGCGCGCGTTGGCGGTTCGGCACGTGGCTTTCGAGGACCTCGGTCTCCTGTCGCCGCTGCTGCTCGCCCGCAGCTACACCGTCGACTACCTCGAAGTCGGCGTCGACCCGATCACGCCGGAGTTGCTGTCCGCCCCGGATGTCGTGGTCGTCCTCGGCGGCCCCATCGGCGTCGGCGACACCGCGTTGTACCCGTTCCTGCCGGACGAACTCACCTCGATCGCCACGCGGCTCTCGACCGGCCGCCCCACCCTGGGCATCTGCCTCGGCGCCCAGCTCATCGCCGCGGCCCTCGGCGCCGACGTCACGCCGACCGGCAAGAAGGAAATCGGCTACTCCCCGCTGGGCTTGACGCCCGCCGGCCGCGACTCGGTGCTGTCCCCTTTGGACGGTGTCCCCGTCCTCCACTGGCACGGCGACCAGTTCGCCATCCCCGCCGGCTCGACGACCCTGGCCGAAACCCCGGGCTTTCCCCACCAGGCCTTCAGCCCCGCCCCGGGCACCCTCGCCCTCCAGTTCCACCTCGAAGCCGACCACACGCGCCTCGAACCCTGGCTCATCGGCCACACCTTCGAACTCACCACCGCCGGCGTCGATCCCCACACCCTCCGCGCCGACGCCGCCACCCACGGCCCAACCCTGGCCCGCGCGGCGCAAACGGTCTTCACGACGTGGCTCGACGAAGCCGAACAGGTGCTCTCCGCGTCCGCTTGAGGTCCGCCCCGATGACCGCCGCCCGTCAGTCGGTGAAGGAGTCGAGGCGAAGCTCCCGGTTGAGCACCGCGCGTGCCACCCCGATCAGCGGCAGGTGCCGGCTGAACGCGTGTGCTCGCAGGCGCAGCAGCGCGTCGGCGAGACTGATCTGGAGCTGCGTCGCGAGCATCCCCGTGGCGATGTGGACGTCGTCGTAGTGCCCCGGAACGTCTTCGCGGGCCCAGTTCGCGACGGGACTGATCGCGCCCGAGCTGTCCGCCAGCAACGCCGTGGTCGACAGGTCGGCCAGCGTCAGCGCGTTCGCCAGCTCTTCGGGCGACAGGGGTCCGGGCCGGTGCCGGTACAGCCCGAGCGTGCCCAGCCGTGCGGCGCCGGTCTGCAGTGGGAACGCGAACGCGGCGGCCGCAGCCGTCTCCGCCGCGCCGTCGGCGAAGCCCGGCCAGCGCCCCTCGCCCGACGTCAGGTCGTCGACGAGCACCGGCTCGCCGGTGGTGAACGCCTCGACCGCGGGCCCGTCGCCGACCGTGTACTGCAGTTCTTCCAGCGATTCGGCCCAGTCGCCGCTGGCCGCGACGAGGTCCTGCGCCCGCCCGGCCGTGCGCACGGAGATCACGGCCGCGTCCGTGTTGACCTCGCCCACGGCCACTTCGCACACCGCACGCACCCATTGCGGCCGCTCACCGGCGTGTTCGATCAACGCGGCGACGAGCTGCCACAGCCGTTCCCGGCGTTGCTCGTCCACGGCTCCAACCTCCGCCCTCGCCACCCGGGTCAGCCCGGTCTGTCCCCATTTTGGCGCACCCCGCCGACCCTCGCCGAGCTCACGGCGTTGCCGAGGTGGCGCTCGGCCGGTTTCAGGAGGACCGTTGGAGGTATGACCGCCCAGGACGGCACAGCGCCGTGCGACACCGCCGCACGAGGGATGCTCGCGCGCGGGCAGTCGCGGTCGGCTCTGCGCGAAGCGGTCGACGCCGACGCGCGCGGTCGCTCCGATCCGGACTGGGACTGACCCGGCCGAAATTGTCAGCGGTCTCTCCCGGAGGCGCTCGGCGCAACCCAATCCGTCACCCAGCTCGCCCGCACGCGTACGACAGGAGACTGGCGGAGTGGATGAGGAGACGAAAATGTCGGAAGAGCTCGACGAGCTCGCCGAGGCCATGCGCGGCCTCACCCGGGCGCTCGAGGACGACCGGCTCGAACCCGTTCTCTTCGAGGTGATCTGCGCCGAAGCCGTGCGCGCGGTTCCCGACGCCGACCTGGCGAGCGTGACCGTGATCCGCTCGGGAAAGGGCGAAACGGCCGCGACCACCGATCCCCGCGCCGAACAGGTCGACGCCGCGCAGTACGCCGCCGGCGAAGGCCCCTGCCTGCAGGCCGCCGAAACCGGCGAGATCGTGCGCCTCTCGCTGCCCGCCGCGGACCGTCGCTGGCCCGAGTTCACCGACGTCGCCGCCGAGCTCGGCATCGGCAGCTACCTCGCGGCCCCCCTGCGCGTCGACGACGAGCTCTCCGGCGCGCTCAACCTCTTCGGCTTCGGCGACCACGGCTTCCGCGAGCTGGACGGCCAGCTGCTCAAGGTCTACGTCACGATGGTCGCCTTCGGCCTGCGCACGCACCACCGCTACCGCGACGCGCGCGCCCGCGCCGAGCAGCTCGAACACGCCATGCAGACGCGCGCCGTGATCGAGCAGGCCAAGGGCATGCTCATGGCCATCCACCGCATCGGCGCGGACGATGCGATGCAGCGCCTCGTCGTCGAATCTCAGACGACCAACACCAAACTCCGCGACATCGCGATGCGCTTCGTGACGACGGTGTCCGACCGCTGACTCACTCCGCCGCGGCGGCCGGCGAAACCGGTGCCACGCGGTCGACCGGACTGTCCAAAGTAGCCAGAAGCCGCAACCGCTCCTCGGAGTCACTTGGGGTTGCTGCCTGGGGTCCTGCCTGGCTCGGCGTGGTGGGTGACGAGGGTCCGGTTCCCGTACCCGGGGGACAGCAGCCTCTTGTTCTCGGCATCAGGCATTGTTCGCACGGCACTCCGACCGCTCGACCACGGACGACGACACCGACCCGTGCGCCGGCTTTGGCCGCGTCACCGCTGGTCGAGGCGATCGGCCGGCCGCTACTTCGAGGACGTCAACCAGGCACCGGTGGTCCCTTCGCGCCCCACCGAGTTCGGTGTCCCCGGCGTCGCCGCGTACGCGCTGGACCCGGCCAATTCCGAACACCTGTGGGATCTCGCGACGTCCATCGTGCGGTGACCTGCGACGGGTAGCGTGCCGCTCGTGGAACCCATCGCGATCCCCCTGGGCGGCCCGCGCGAGGAGCGCGCCGACGCGGCCCGCAACCGCGCGCACCTGATCGAGGTCGCGCGGGCGATGGTCGACGAACTCGGCGCCGACAAGGTCACGATGGACGGTCTCGCCGAACGCGCCGGCCTGGGCAAGGGCACCGTCTTCCGCCGCTTCGGCACGCGCGCGGGCATCTTCTTCGCGCTGCTCGACGTGGAGGAGGCAGCGTTCCAGGAGCGGATCCTCAACGGCCCGCCCCCGCTGGGCCCGGGTGCGCCGGCCGTCGAACGCCTCGTCGCCTTCGGGCACGCGCGCATGGAGTTCCTCATCGAACGCACGGCGGTGGCCCGTGCGGCGCTCGATCCGAGCCAGCCGATCCCGGTCGGCTCGAGCCCGTCGCTGTTCCACGTGCAGATGCTGCTGCGCGAGGCCTGCCCCGACGTCCCGGGGATTCGCGCGCTGGCCCTGCAGCTGACGGCCGCGCTGGAAGGCCCGCTCCTGCTGTACTTGCGCGCTCCGGACGGCGCCGCCCCCGCCACGATGCCACGGGACCTCGCGGCCGGCTGGAAAACCCTGATCGAACGCGTCTGCGGCTGATCTTCGGCGTGGGTGTTGCCGCCGTCACGTCTGCCGACCAAAGCGGGGTATAGTCCGTTTATGGGTCTCAGGTCGAGGCCCCGACACGAAAGGTGCGGACATGCCGCTGACCGGCGAATACGAGCCGAGCCCCTTCGACTTCAGCCGTGACCAGGCGGAGCTGATCGAGAAGTCCGGTGGTCAGGACGGCACGGACAATCAGGGCAAGCCCGTCATCGTGCTGACCTCGGTGGGCGCCAAGACCGGGAAGCTCCGCAAGACCCCGCTGATGCGCGTCGAGCACGACGGCGAGTACGCCGTGGTCGCCTCGCTCGGCGGCGCGCCGAAGAACCCGGTCTGGTACTACAACGTCGTCGCGAACTCCCACGTCGAGCTCCAGGACGGCGCCGTCAAGAAGGACTACGAGGCCCGCGAAGTCCACGACGCCGAGTACGCCACCTGGTTCGACCGCGCCGTCGAGGTGTGGCCCGACTACGCCGACTACCAGACCAAGACCACCCGCAAGATGCCGATCTTCGTTCTCAGCCCGATCGAGGCCTGAGCTCCCTCGACGCCGCGGCGAGGCCCCTGTCCCGGGCCCGCCGCGGCGTTTTGCGTTGGTGGCCGGAACTGCCCGTCGCACGGCACGTTCTGGACCATCGCCCGGGCAGCGGCGGCGGTTGGAACTCACGGGCCGGCGATCAGCGCCGGCCCGTGGAGTGTCTTGGGAGTGCCTTCGATGTCCTCAGCGTTGCCCAGCATCGCGTCCCCCGCTGTCGACCGGAAGCGGTGGTGGGGGCTGATCGTCCTCGCCGTGGCGCAACTGATGTTGTTGCTGGACACCACCGTCGTCAACGTCGCGCTCGCCCCGATCCAGCACGACCTCGCCTTCTCCCACGTCGGGCTTTCCTGGGTGGTCAACGGCTACACGCTCCCGTTCGGCGGCCTCCTGCTGCTGGGCGGGCGGATCGCCGACACGCTCGGGCGGCGCCGCGTGTTCCTGGCCGGGCTCGCGTTGTTCGCGGTGGCGTCGGCGATCGGCGGCGTGGCGGTGACGCCCGCGATGCTGGTCATCAGCCGCGTGCTGCAGGGCGTGGGCGGCGCGCTGGTGGCGCCCGCCGCGTTGTCGCTGGTCACGGTGCTGTTCACCGAACCCGCCGAACGCGCCCGCGCCTTGTCGACGTGGGGCGTGCTGCGCGGCTTGGGCGCCGCGCTCGGTGCGGTGCTGGGCGGGGTGCTGGTCACGTACTTGTCGTGGCGCTGGGTGTTTTTCGTGAACCTGCCGATCGCGGTGGTCGCGTTCGTGTGCGCGCCCGCGTTGGTGCCGGAAAGCCGGAGCCCGCGCCGCGGCCGCCCCGACATCGCGGGCGCCGTGCTCGCGACCGTGGGTCTCACACTGGTCGTCTACGGCCTCCTCGCCTCCGCCGGCCGGTGGGCCGCGGTGGTGGGTGTCGTGCTGGTCCTCGCGTTCGGCTGGTGGCAGTCCAAGGCGAGCAACCCGTTGGTGCCACTGGGTTTCCTGCTGTCGCGCCGCCGCGCGATCGGCAACCTCGTGCTGCTGACGTTCAGCGCGGCCATGGGCGTGCTGTTCTTCACGATGGCGCTGTACCTGCAACAGGTCGCCGGCCTGAACGCCCTGTACTCCGGGTTGTCGTTCCTGCCGATCGGCCCGCTGTTCATGCTCACCGGCTGGCTCACGGCCCGCCTCATCCCGCGCATCGGGCAACGCGCCGTCATGGTGCTCGGCTTGCTGCTGCTCACCGCCGCGTTCGTGATGTTCGCGGGCGTGGACGTCGGCGGTTCCTACGTGCGTGACGTCCTCATCGGGATGCTGCTCTTCCCGCTCGGCGCCGGCTTCGCGGTGATCTCGGGGATGATCGCCAGCGTCGACGGCACCACGGGCGCCGACGCAGGCACGGCCAGCGGCATCAACAACACTTCACAGCAGATCGGCATGGCCCTGGGCCTGGCCACGCTGGTCGCCGTCGGTGACGCGCACACCCGTTCGCTGCTTTCGTCCGGGGCCGACAGCGCTCACGCCGCCGCCGGTGGCTACGCGCTGAGCTTCGCCGTCACCGCCGGCCTGATGGCCTTCACCGCGCTGGTCGCGGCCGTCTTCCTGCCGAAGCCGCGGCTAGCATCGAAACCGACCCTGAACGGAGGTGGCGGGTGAGCCCGTCGAACGGTGCGCGCCGGGTCGTGGTGCTGGCCTACGACGGCGTCCGGCTGCTCGACCTCACCGGGCCGCTGGAAGTCCTCACCACCGCCAACGACTTCGGCGCGCGCTACGACATCACCGTCGTCTCACCCGACGGCCGCCCCGCGGCGACTTCCAACGGCACCGCCCTCGCGGTCGACGGCCGCATCGCCGACGTCACCGGCGCCTGCGACGTCCTCCTCGTCGCCGGCGGCGCGGACTGGGCGTCGACCGTCCTCGAACCGCCCATGGTCGACGCGGTGCGAGACCTCGCTGCCCGGGCGGGCTGCGTCGCGTCCATCTGCGCCGGCGCCTTTCTCCTCGGCGCCGCGGGCCTGCTCGACGGCCGGCGCGCCACCACGCACTGGCGCTTCACCGGCGAGCTCGCCACGCGCTTCCCGACGACGACGGTCGAGCCCGACGCGCTCTTCGTCTGGGACGGCAAGGTTGTGACGTCGGCGGGCGTCAGCGCCGGCATCGACCTGACGCTCGCCTTGGTGGAGCGCCAGTTCGGCGCCGACGTCGCGCGCGCCGCGGCGAAGGACATGGTCGTGTTCATGCAGCGCCCGGGCGGGCAGTCGCAGTTCAGCGTCCGCACGAGCACCACCCACCCGCGGCACGAGCCGCTGCGCAAACTCCTCGACACCATCACCGCCAACCCCGCGGCGCCCCACTCGCTGGCCGGCATGGCCCGCACGGCCGGCCTCAGCGTCCGCCACCTCAACCGCCTCTTCCGCGACGAGCTGGACACCACCCCGGCCCGCTACGTCGAACAGGTCCGCGTCGAAGCCGCCAAATCCCGCCTCGAATCTTGCGACGACGCCATCGCCACCATCGCGCGCCAGGTCGGCTTCGGCTCGCCGGCGTCCTTGCGCCGCGCCTTCGCCCGCGAGTTCGGCGTGACCCCCACGGCCTTCCGCGAGCGGTTCAACAGCACCGGTGTCTGAGCTGATCGTTGGGGGCGGTCTTGCCTGATCGTGCCGAGGTCATCACTCACCTGCCCACGGGCTCGTCCTCACCCGCGGGCAGGTCGACCATCCTCCGCAGCGGCGACGCGAGCAGCGGCACCGCGGCGAGCAGCATCCCGCCGCCGGCCACCCACAGCATCGGGCGCAACCCGATGCCGGTCGCGAGCACGCCGGCGAGCAGGCTGCCGATGGGCGCGGCGCCCCAGTAGAGGAAGTTCATCGTGGCGTTCATGCGGCCGAGCAGGTGATCCGGGCACAGCGTCTGCTGGAAGCTCACTTGCACGACGATCACGATGATCACGCACGTGCTCGTGAACAGGCCCGCCACCACGTACCACGCCAGCTGCCACCCGGGCCCGGTCAGCGGGGCCAGGAGGTACGCCAGCCCCTCGACCACCGCGACCGTCACCAGCAACCTCGCCGCGCCCACCTTCCTGCTCAACCGCCTGGCCAGCACCGACCCCAGCAACGCCCCCACCAGACCAAGGCTCCCCAACAGCCCTACTGCCCCGGCGGACAACCCGATCACACGCACCAGGAACAGCGTCGAAATCGCCAAGTACGCGCTCGAAAACAACGCCGACACCATGTTGTTCAGCGCGATCGCCCGCAACACCGGGTGGCGCAGCACCAGCCGCAGCCCCTCCCGGATCTGCGCCCGCAACGTCGCCTCGCGGTGCTCAGGCGCGACGACCTCCCGCACCCGCACGGTCCTCAACCACGCCGCCGACCACAGATAACTGACCGCGTCGACCAGCACGGCGACCGGCGCCGCCAGCCACTGCACCAGCAGCCCACCCAACCCGGGCCCCACCAACGCCGCCGCGGACGTGCTGAACTTCAGCTTCGCGTTTCCCTCGATCAGATCCGCTTTCGCCACCAGCCTCGGCAGAAACGACTGGTGCGCCACATCGAAGAAAACCGTCAACACCCCCGCCACGAAAACCGCCGCGTACACCTGCCAGATCGTCAGCACAGCGCCGGGCGCGCCATCGGCGCGGCCTACGCCCTGGACGGCACCGAACAGTGGCGTACCACCACCCGCTACGACGGCCTCCACACGACCACGATCCCGCCGGTTGGCGGCACGGCGATGGCACTCGTCAACAACGGGCTCGGACAAAACGTCCAGACGATCCAATACCACGACCGCGACCACACCGGCCCGACCGATCCCGCGGACGTCACCACCTACACCTATGCACCCAACGGTCAGCTCGCGACCGTCACCGACGCGACCGGCAAGAACACGTGGACCACGACCTACGACCTGCACGCCCGCAAGGTTTCGGCCACTGACCCCGACACCGGCACCACCACCTACACCTACGACGACGCCGACCAGCTGACGACGAGCACCGACGCCCAGCACCGCACCCTCGCATACACCTACGACAACCTCGGCCGCGAAACCGCCGAGTACCAGGGCACGACCAGCGGCACCAAACTCGCCGACTGGACATACGACACCGTGCGGCCGGGTCTGCCGGCCGGCTCGACCCACTACGTCGACGGCCGCTCCTACTCGACCGCCGTCACCGGCTACGACAACGCCGGACGGGCCACCGGCAACCGCTACACCATCCCCGCGTTCGAAACCGGACTCGGTGGCACCTACAGCTTCAGCACCGAATACGACCCGCTCACCGGAGCAGTCGCCACGACGACCAGCCCGCAAAAGGGCGGAGTCCCGCGCGAAACGATCTACCACGACTACGGCACGCTCGGACAACCCACCGGCTTGCGAGCGTCCTCGTCCACCGGCGGTCTGCTGTACCTGGTATCCGAAACCGACTACAACCCCCAGGCCCAGGTCCTGCGCACCAACTTCCAGGACCCGACCAGCCCCTACCAGGTCGCCGTCACCAACACCTACGAAGACGGCACCAACCGGCTGGCCAGCACGCTGGCGCAACGCGCCACCAGCACTGGCTACGACATCACCAATCGCCAGTACACCTACCAACCGGCCGGCAACCTCACCAAACTCGCCGACACCCCCCAGGACGGCGCGAGTGACGTCCAGTGCTTCACCTACGACTACCGCCAACGCTTGACCGACGCCTGGACACCGTCCTCCGCCGACTGCTCGGCACAGGCCTCTGCGGCAGCGCTCGGGGGCGCGGCACCGTACTGGACATCCTGGGGCTACGACGCCGAGGACAACCGCATCGAGCAGGTCCAGCACTCCACCGGCGGAGACGCGACCACCACCACGACCTACCCCGACCCCGGCGCGAGCCAGCCGCACGCCCCGCAGACCGTGACCCGCGTCAGCGGCAACACCACCAGCACCAGCACCTACGGCTACGACGACTCCGGCCACACCCTCACCCGCGGCCCCGCCGGCGCCGGACAAACCTTCACCTACGACGCCGAGGGCAACATCGCCTCGGTCACCGAAGCCGACGGCAAAACCAGCACCTACGTCTACGACGCCGACGGCAACCGCCTCATCACCCGCGACCCCACCGGAGTCACCCTCACCGTCGGCGACACTGAAGTCCACGTCGCCGCCGGCACCACCACCGCCATCGGCACCCGCTACTACACCTACAACGGCCAGCTCATCGCCGAACGCAACGGCGTCGCCGGTGTGTCCTGGCTGATGTCCGATGCCCAAGGCACGGTGTACGCCACCGTCGATGCCGCCAACCTCGCCGTGCACAAGCGCTACCAAGACCCCTACGGCGTCCCGCGCGGCACCGCCGATGGCCCGTGGGCTGACAGCCACGGCTTCCTCGGCGGCTACCAGAACACGACCGGCCTCACTCACCTCGGCGCCCGCGACTACGACCCCGCCACCGGATCGTTCATCACACCCGACCCGCTGCTGGATCCGATGAACCCTCTGCATCTCAACGCCTACACCTACGGGTTCGACAACCCCATCGCCAACACTGACCCGACCGGCCTCGAACCGCAGCTCTCGATTTGCAGCGGTGTTGACGACCGGCTTGCCTGTGAGAACTGGGGCTACACGGGACACCTGGACTCGTTCTACAGGCCATACAGGCAGGCCGGGATCTACACATGCAACTGGAGCCGCGACTGCCTGTCCAAGAACGCCGAGGTTTTGAGTAAAGGTCGACACGCGCCCACACGTGAGCGCGCAGAGCAAATCTATCGCGAATACCACCCCGAGGGCATGACGCTCAAGGAGATCCTCCAAGTCGGCTGGGAAATGACAGGGATCCCCGGAGCTGCCCGGTGTGTCGACAACCCCAACTGGGGCGACTGCCTATCCACGCTCGCCTCCGTGATCCCCGTCGGCAGGGGAGCGAAAGCGCTCAAGGCACTGGTCGAATCCAAGCGAGCGGAACGAGCTCTGGACTTCATCAGGGACATCGACGACGTCATCAAGGAAGACGCCGGCCCCGGCTGTCCAATACCTCACAGCTTCACCGGCGACACTCGCGTCCTCATGGCCGACGGCTCAACGAAACCCATCTCTCAGGTCAAGGTCGGCGACAAGATCACCAACACCGACCCTGACAGTGGCAGACTGGAACAGCACGTCGTCACCGCCGTCCATGTGACCACGGACGATCGTGACCGCGTCGACCTCCAGCTTGCCAGCGGTGACGACCAGGTCATACACACCACCGTGCTCCACCAGATCTGGGAAGCACGCACTCACCACTGGGTCGAAGCCGGTCAGCTGAGGACAGGCGATCAGGTTGCATCCGTTGAGGGTGTTGCAGCGGTCGAGAGCGCAACGCTACATGATGGCCACGGTGAGACGTACGATCTGACAGTCGAAGGCCTGCACGCGTACTACGTGCTTGCGGGCAAGACTGCAATTTTGGTGCACAACTGTGGTGGAATCGATGCTGCAAGAGGAGGGCTTGATGACACAACCTACAATGCAATCGAGGAAGCCCATGGTACCGACGTGGCCGAGGGGGTCGACTATCAAGTTCAACGAATGCATGACGGTTCAAGTGAAGCGGCTGATCATGAGATACCTGGAATTGGCCACGACCCGGCTGCTCTTGGGAACTACTTTGCTGATTGGCGCGGCCGCATGACGCACCGAGACACAAAAACCGGCGCAAATGTTGCATACGACGCGGAGCGCGGTGTTTTGATTGTGCAGAATGGATACATGATTCATGGCTATAAGTTCAGTGAGCATAACTTCTTGACCTCGGGTAGGTATGTGGCGCGATGAGATCCATAATTTCATTATATCGAGACGGCGAATTGTATTTTTTGCGGCTGACGGTGCCGCAAATCGAATTGATCGATTCGCTCCTCATTTTTATGGACCATCGACCTCAGTCTGATCTGGTTCTGCGCGTCTGGACTGGCTGCAGTGGTGAGCAGCTATCCTCGCTGCGTCAAAAAGTCCGTAGTTCGGAGCCCGGTGGATTCTCGATCGCAGAGCTGCACACGCTGCTAGCTACGCTTGTCGTCGTCCCGACCCTGTTCAGGTCCGAAGAGGACTTCTACATTAAAATCGGATTCTTCATGGAGAACTCCTTGGAGGTTGCAGATGGACTGGTGAAGGCGATGGAGGCACTGGATAATTGAGATGGGCCCGCCGGTAGCCGGTCGTCACGACGACGCCGTGCCTGGAGGAGCTCAGCCCCGTCCGGGCGCGGTGTTCGACGGGCGTCGCTGATCTTCCGTGGGTCAGCCGAGCAGGTGCCGACGCCGCTCCCGCAGCGCCGCGCAAAGACTCGTAGTGGTCACCCGGCCGTCGTCGGCCAGGATCGCTTCCTTGGCCGCCAGATCCGCGGCGATGGTGATCTCGCCGTGACTGAGACCATCGGCGGCAGCGTCGACCTTCGGCCAGCTCAGCCGCTCGGTGGGGACGTTGGCCAAGCGGGTCCGGACTACGTCGCGCACGACCTCGCCGGCGGGCAGCGGATAGTCGATCACCGCGTCGAACCGGCGGAACATCGCCCGGTCCAGCAGCTGCGGATGGTTTGTCGTGGCCACCAGCAGGCTGTTCGAAGCGCCGACATCGAGGAACTGCAGGAACGAATTCAGCACCCGCCGGATCTCGCCCACGTCGTTGCCGGCGGTGCGGTCAGCCGCAAGGGCGTCGACCTCGTCGAACAAGTAGACGCCGCGGGTCTCCGACAACGCATCGAAGAGCAGCCGTAACTTCGCGGCGGTCTCTCCCATGAACTTGGTGATGAGCCCGTCGAGCCGGATCATAAAAAGGGGAAGCCGCAGCTCGCCGGCCAGTACATGTGCCGCGACATGGTCTTGCCGGTTCCTGGCGGGCCGGTGAGCAGCAATCGCCGCAGAGGTTGGAAGCCGTGCGACCGGCCCGGAAAAGTACGTCGACGACAATGGCATCGTCCGCATGACCCTTAAACAGGGAAGCGGGCGAACACCTGGCAGCGAGAACCCACACGTCGAGCTGCGCAACGAGGACGGCGTCCGCACCGACCCATCCGGGAACCCCGTCACGAGGAAGAGCCCCGGCAACCACACACCGATCACCTGGGATCACTAAGCATGAAGAACTACACCGACATCGCCAACCTCGCCCAGGTTTACCTTGAGGACAGCTACGTCCTGGCCATAACCGAACGGCCGGACGCCGTGTCCTTCACACTCGACCTCGTGCTCACCCCAGGCCACCCCCGCTACCACGACCCGGCGCCCGGCGAGCAGTACTGCTATGCCGACGCCATACTGACCATTGGTAACGCCACAGAGATCGACTGGATCACCCGCTCGGGCCAGACCTACCGCGATGCCGCGGGCGAAGAGGATCTCGGCAACATCGACAGCCTCTACTACCGCGACGGCTACTACGACGTCACAGGCGATTGGGGCCACGTGCGCATCCACACTGCGGCCACCCCGCAGCTCGCCTTCAGCCCAGAGACACTCGACCCGACGTAGCGCCGTTCGATCGATGTCGCCACCGTACCGGTGTGAACGCCGGTGACAGCGGCACGGACTGGCACTGACCGGCGTGGTGATTGCGCGACGGTTGTCGGGGATCTGGCGGGCGACAACCTGTGGGACTCTGGGCACGTGAGTGACGAAACGGCGCACATCCCGGGTGGAAACGGCCCTGCGATGAAGGCGGCGAATGGTGAGCCGATCGAGGTGGGCCAGCGGTGGGCGTGTCGGAAGGGTGCTCGCGATCATGCGGCGTGCGTGGATGTGGTCCGGGTCGGTTCGTCGCGACCGCCACGGGTCCGGGTGCGCTTCACCGACGATGAGTACGAAGGTCGGGAGGAGTGGGTTCCACCAGGCCGACTCAAAGTGCTATGGGAGCACGTGGACGTTTGGCAGGCTAATGAGGCCCGGTGGGCGGCAGTACGAGACGTCTCTGCCGACATGCGCGACACCCCCGAGGAAGACGCAGCCGGTTGGGTGTTCGACACACTGCCGGACTGGAACTACGCGAACCGGCTGTGGGGTGGCAATTCCGGAATTCTCGTTGTCACGGATGTCGACGGCCTGGTTGCGGATCTGGGGATCGACCGCGCCATGTTGGCAGACGATCCGGTGGGGTTCAGGAACGGCGACGGGTCACTGGTGCTGCCGTGGCGGGTGACGCAGCCGGTGGTACAAGCGCTGGCGCGTAAGTATGCCGATCGGCTGCTTCCCGAGATGGGTAAAGAGGAAAGCGAGCGCGACACGCAATGCCGATGGGGCTACATGGCCGGCTCCACGTATATCAGCGCCGAAATCTGCCGTGAGGTTGAGGAAAAGTATCAGCCGATGCGGCAGCTCATTCGCGATTGGTGCGGTGTCGGGGCACAGGAGCGCCAAGACGAACTGCACGCACTCCGGAAGGAAGTGGATCGTCTGGCACGACTGATTGAGCGGGCGATTAATGAACTTGACCAGGCGGGGCAGGCGCACACCGCACGCAATCTCGAACGAGACCTCGGAGTTCCCCTCGAAGTGCTCCGTCAAGCGAACCGGGCGACTCAGTGACGCTGAGGGCCATAAGGGCTCCACCGGCCGAGGTAGGGACGCAAGTCGTCGGGGCCAGGCTCGACGTCCTCCGGGCCGGTCATGAGGCCGGTGGTGGGATCGATCTCGTCAGCATAGGCACGAGCCCATGCCAACCAATCGCCGTCGCCGTGCCCTGATCTGTTCGCAGCCTGGCAGAACGCCCTGATGCGGTCAGCCAGCTCCCACGCCTCAACCTGCGTGGCCAACAGGGCGGCCCGCTGATCACGGCGGAATTGCCGCCGCGCGTCGGTCATCGCTTGCTCCCATGCGCTCTGGCGTTGCCGCGTGCGCTCGTCGTCGTCGCGGCGGCGCTCTTCTTTCTCCCGAGCCTGCAATTCGACGGTCGACAGCACATCGCCGAGCCGGTCCTCCAGAGTCCACCGCTTTCGATCCGCCCACCGTCGTTGCGTGCGATACGGTCCCTCACCGCCGACGGAGATCGCCAGCTTGCCGGACGGCACCATCGATATCTGAGGGCTGACACGTTGCCACGAGTACATCTTCTTCGCGGCGAGCTCATCTAGTGTCGGCAACGCCTCCTGAGCAGTCTTCTCCTCGTCCATCGTGACGGTCTGTACACAACCGTCTATACGGATTTCGATCCCTCGTGAGGTGTCCTCGGCCCAACCCACCTCGTGGCCGCGTCGCTGTGCCTCAGTCAGCAACGCGTGCATGATTCGAAGCGCACGGGGCAAGCTTTCCGTCGACACGCCCAACACGTCGGCCGGTGCGGTCAGACTCGACAGCAGCGGATGCAGGTTGGCCACCTCGTCCGGCACCGGAACCGGTGTAATCTCCATCGGCCTGGAGTTGACATGCGGCCCGTCCACCAGGCGGATGCGGACCCTGCCGTCGTACATGCGGGTTTTCTCAATCCGCTTGCCCTCGGGCGCGAGACCATGCCGCTTGGCGAAGTCGATCACGCGCCGCAGTTCCGCTTCCGTGCCCGGATCAGGCTTCGGCACCAGCAAGTGGCCTGTCTCGACCAATTTCTCGACCAGTTCCGTCGCAGCCGCACGCCGCTGCGCTGTGATCGCCGCCGTGGTGTGGGGCGGGGGGCGATGGTTCGCGGCTTTACGCTGACCGTTGCCGACCGCCGGCGAGGCCCGCTTCTGCGGAAGCAGCTCGCGGGCAACCGTGAACGCGGGATCATCTGGGTGATGCCCGTGTTCCAGATAGAACTGGCCAGGCTCGGTGATCTTCGCTCGCCACCGGCCACCACGCCTGTCAACCACCAGCAGGCCTCGGTCGGCCAGCGCCCCTGCCGAGCGGCGATCCGTAATCCCGTCAGAGCCGCTCAAATCGTCGCCCGCGTGTATGCGCTGGAGTACTGCGAGCTGCCGCTCGTTCAACCTGTCCCATCGACGCATATGCAACCCCGTCCTTGAACGTTCGGCCGGTCCGAGTGTCACTGTGGTAGCCACAGCAGTCGGGCCGCAAGCCGAACGCCGTTGCCTCCCGTCCGCTGCTTCCTCGCGGCCTCCATGACGATGTCGAAGTCGACCACCTCGTGAGGCCGCGCTAACCAGTTGGGAATCGAGGGTGATCATGTCGACGCGTGGGGTGTACAAGCGGTGTGGGTGCCGATCGCTGAAGGGGCGAAAGCAGCGAGGGGCGGAGTGTCCGCACCTGAGCGAGGTGGGGCATGGGTCGTGGTGGTTTACAGCCGAGGGGCCGTCCGCTGCCGGCGGTGCGCGTTCACGCGCACGTCGTGGCGGATATGTGTCGGAGGAGTCTGCGCTCGCGGCTCGGAATTCTGCGTTGGCGGCGGCGAAGGGGATCGGGTTAACGACCGGCCAGTGGCTGGATCGCTGGCTTGAGCGTAGTCGTCTGCGGTCAGGCACTGTTTACGTCTACGGTCGGCATGTAAAGAACTACTTGAAGCCGCGACTAAATGATGTGCCGGTGGCAGTGTTGAGTGTCGCTGATGTTCAGGCGGCCTTCACCGCGATTGCCGGTGATGCCGGCGTGGGAGGTAGGCGGCTTGCGCCGTCGACGGTGGCGCGGATCCGTTCGACGCTGAGTTCAGCGTTGACCGCTGCCGTTCGGGAGCAGCTGATTGCGCACAACCCTGCGCGGGGGCGGGAGATTGAGCTGCCGAAGGTGCACAAGGTGCGGCCTCTGGTGTGGACCGATGCGCGGGTGGCTCATTGGCGGGCGACCGGCCGCACACCCGGGCCGGTGTGTGTATGGACCCGGGAGCAGACCATGGAGTTCCTTCGCGCCACTTCCGGGCAGAAGTGGTATCTCTACTACCACTTGGTCGCCGTGACCGGTCTACGTCGCGCCGAGGCGGCAGCCTTGCGAGAGACCGATGTGGATCTGCGCCGCAACGAGGTGTTCGTAGAGCCGCGGCTTGGTTGCCAGGCGGACGACGACGGTGAACTCAAAAGTGAGGCTAGCGCCCGTACCGTCGCTCTCGACCACGTCACTGCAGGTTTGCTTCGGCGCCACATCGCTGGCCGCCGTGACGTGCCCCCGGCCGAGGACGGGGAACGCTATCTGTTCACGACCCCGAAGGGGCAGCCCCGTGGGCTCAGCGGACTCACACATGAGTTCAAAGACCTGCTCTATGAATGCACGAACCTACCGCCGATCCGGCTCCATGACCTGCGGCACGGCGCTGCGTCGATTTCCCTGGCTGCGGGCAATGACCTCAAGGACATTCAGGAGATGCTTGGTCACGCCTCGCTGTCCTTCACCGCCGACTACTACGTTTCGGTCTACCCCAGCCGCTGTCACCGTGCTGCGGAGCGGATCGGGGCTTCGTTGTTCACTGCTGAGTCGAACCGGCTTGGCCGGGCCAGCCGTCAGATCAGCTGCCGGCGCCTGGCCGGGCATGCTGCCCCCTCTCGTGGTCAGCGCCAATCGCGGCAACGGATCAACAATCCGCGGGAAACGACGACCCATCGCCGCTCTGACCTGCAAAGATGACGGCGGGTGCCCGTAGTACTGTCTCCAATTGGGCTCCGTTGCTCAGGCTGTGCTCATCAGCCCGGGGCGCGGCGACCGGTCGGGACACACCGTCGGACACATAACGTCACATCAAATCCGCGGCGGATTCGCTGCGGTATGCGGTATGTCGACAGTGGCGAGGCGTCTGCGCCAATGTGGGTCTACCTGCGAAAGGTGGTGGTGTCCGACGGCGGGGAACGGCGGTGACTGCTGCCGGAACTCAGGGCCAACGATGATCGATTTCGTCACGGTGGAAGCTCCGCAACCCTGGGTCGGTCACGCCACTGGTCACACCCGGACCGGTGGACTTCCATGATGATCGTCAAGACCGTCGTTTGCGCAGGTCAACGGGTTGAAAGTGGTGGGCCGCCAGGGGCTCGAACCCTGGACCCGAAGATTAAAAGTCTCCTGCTCTGCCAACTGAGCTAGCGGCCCGCAGGCTCAGTTTAGCGGGCGCCCGCCGTGTCACCAGCAGGGTGGGCCTTGATCCTCGTCACCTCGCCAGTGGGGGCCGGACCCGGCCGGGGATTCCACAATGGACAAGGGCTCACCGGGCCCGGTCGTAGACCATCGCCATCTCGCCGAGGTCGCCGGTTTCGTGCAGGGACAGCTTCCACTTCGTGGCGGGCAGGCCGTCGTCGAAGAGGCGCTCGCCGCCGCCGGCGATTTCGGGGGTGATCATGAGGTAGAGGCGGTCCAGGAGGTCGGCTTTGAGCAGTGCCTTGATCACGGTGGTGCTGTTGTTGACCAGGATGTCGCCGTCGCCTCTGGCCTTCAGTTCGGTGATGACGTCGGCCGCGGGGGCGTTGGCGATGCGCGCGTGGGGCCACGGCGCCTCGGTGAGCGTGGTCGACAGCACGACCTTTTCCGTGTCCACCAGCCACTTCGCGTAGCCGCGGTCGCGGGGGTCGGCGTCCTCGTTGTCGATGACGGTCGGCCAGAAGCCCAGGAAGCCTTCGGCGTTGAGTCGGCCGAGGACGGCTGTGGTGGCGCCGTCGTGCAGGCGGGCGAGGTGGTTGCGGGCGACCTCTGTCATGGCGTAGGGGACGATCGCGGCGAGGTCGCCGACGCCGCCGGGGCCGTTGTAGCGGCCGTCGAGGGTGATGCTGATGTTGGCGGAAACCGTGCGCGTCATTTCTGTGCTCCCTTGGTGGTGTCGATCTTGATGGTGTCCATGAGGTTGTCGAGGACCTGGCCCCAGCCGGTCGCGATGCCGGCGATGTGCGGCGCCGCCTCGACGGTCGTGTCGGTGATGCGCAGCCCGAGCCGCAGGTGGGTGCCTTCGGCGACTTCGTCGAGCTCCAGGTCGTACTCGGTCGTGAACGACGCTTCGCCCAGCACGGCCAGGTCGAACACGAGCCGCTCGTTCTCGGTGGCTGCCTGCACGTGGCCCTCGGACCGGTAGCTGGCCTCGGCGTCGCGGAACTCGACCACCGCCTCGCCGTGCGGGTGCGGGTCGAGCACGACCTCCACCACTGAGAACGCCGGCGGCGCCCACCAGTCGGCCAGTTTCTCCGGCTCCACCCAGTACCGCCACACCACGTCCGGCGGCGCGGGCACCAGGCGCTCGAACGAGAACTCCCGCCCGTCCGCCCACCGCTCCCGATCCGCGGCCGCCGTCTCGGTCTCGACGGCCTTCCGGTACCGCTCGAGCACGTCCCGCTCGCCGGCGTGCGCCTCGACCTTGTCGAGGATGATCTCCAGCCGATCCGCGAACGCCCTCAACGGCACGGCGTCGATCGCGTACACCCGCCTCTGCCCGAGCGGCGTCACGGACACCACCCCGACCTTCGCGAGCGCCTGCAGGTGCTTCGTCGTCTGCGGCTGACGCAGCCCCGTGAGCTCCGCAAGCTCCCCCACGGACCTCGGCCGCCCCGCCAGCAGCTCGACGATGCGCCACCGCGCCCCGTCACCCAACGCTGCTGCTATCTCGTTCATGAGGAGAAGTATTCCTCAGACAGAATATTCTTGTCAAGGAATATACAAGAACAGGCCTCTGGCCTGCGAGTTCACCAAAAAAATTCGATCAGCCGGCAGAAGCCCCGAGACCGAACAGGCCCAGGATCAGCCTTCCGACCCCTTCACCTTCGCAGCCTCCCGACGCACCTCAGCCTGCGTAGCCCGCTCCCGCTCCAGCCACTCCGGCTCCGTGGCCTTGATCTCCTCGATCTCCGCCGTCGTCAGCGGTTCGGTCAAGCCCGCCCGCGACAGGCCGCCGATGGAGATCCCCAGCTTCGCCGCCACCACCGGGCGCGGGTGGGGGCCGTTGCGCCGCAGGGCGCGGAGCCATTCGGGCGGGTCGGTCTGCAAGGTGTTGAGCTCGTCGCGCGACACGGCGCCCTCCTGGAACGACGAGGGGGTCGCCTCCAGGTACACGCCGAGCTTCTTCGCGGCGGTGGCGGGCTTCATCGTCTGAGGGGTCTTGCGCGAGGTCATGGGGCCCAGGGTAACCACCGTCGGTAATCTGGCCTGCGTGACCGGCCCGGACGCACCGCCCTCGTTCACGCTCGGCTACGTCCCGGGCGTGACGCCCGGCAAGTGGGTCCGCACCTGGCAGGAGCGCCTGCCCAAAGTTCCGCTGATCCTGGAACCCGTCGAGCCCCAAAAAGCCACCGCGAAGATCCACGACCGCGAAGTCGACGCCGCACTCCTGCGTCTGCCCATCGACCGCACCGGGCTGCACGCGATCCCGCTCTACATCGAGACCACCGTGGTCGTCGTGCCGAAGGACCACGTCGTCGCGGCCGCCGACGAGGTCACGCCCCAAGACCTCGCCGACGAGCTCTTCCTCCACCCCCACGACGACACGCTCGGCTGGCCCCACCCACCCGGCAAGCTCGCCGAGCACCGGCCGGACACCACCGCCGACGCGATCGAGCTCGTCGCCGCAGGCGTCGGGCTGCTCGTGGTGCCGCAGTCGCTCGCCCGGCTGCACCACCGCCGCGACCTCACCTACCGGCCCCTCGCCGACGTTCCGGAATCCCAAGTCGCGCTGTCCTGGCTCGAAGACGAGACCACCGACCTGATGGAACAGTTCATCGGCATCGTCCGCGGCCGCACGGTCAACAGCACCCGCGGCAAGGCACCGGAACCGAAGCCGAAAGCCAAGCCTCTACCGAAAACCAAGAGCCCCAAGAAACCCCAGCATCCGCCCAAGCGCGGCAAACCCCGCCGCCGCGGCTGACCCCACCTCGGCCATTCGGCCGAACCTCACCCCCGAACCCCAGCCGAACGGCCAGCCCACCCCGGCCGTTCAGATGATCAACAAAAACGCCGTTCCCAGCAGGCTCGGACTCCGGATCAAGCACACCGGAGCACGAGGTGACTGGGGACATGCTGCGAGAACAACCCACCAAGCGAAAACTGCTCTTCGTCGCCGCAGCGACGGTGATCGTCGGGGGAGTGCTCGCCATCGTCGGCAGCTTCGGGCCCGTCGACCTGCAGGTCTACCGCTTCGGCGCCGACGCGGTCCTCCACGGCGGTGACCTTTACGGCCAGCTGCCCGCCACCACCTCCGGTTTCCCGCTGCCCTTCATCTACCCACCGTTCGCGGCCGTCGTCTTCACGGTCATGACGCTCCCACCGCTCGCCGTCTCGGCCGTGCTGATGGACCTCGTCTCCGTCGCCGCCCTCTGGGTCACGCTCTACGCGACCGTCCGCCGCCTGAAGCCGACCTGGCAGGCCGCGCTCCCCGCCACCGCGCTCACGGTCGCCGCGCTGGCCTTCGAACCCGTGCGCTCCACACTCTCCTTCGGACAGATCAACCTCGTCCTCATGGCCCTCGTCGCCGTGGACATCCTCATGCCCAACCCGCGCTGGCCCCGTGGCATCGGCGTCGGCATCGCGGCCGCCATCAAGGTCACCCCGGCGGGCTTTCTCCTGTTCTTCTTGCTCACCAAGGACTTCCGCTCCGCCCGCAACGCCCTGATCGCCGGCGCCGCGGCCACCGGCCTCGGTTTCCTCGTCGCCCCGGCCGCCTCCGCGAAGTACTTCTTCGGCGGCGGCCTCACCGGCGCGGCCGGCCTCAGCGGCTCGCCCTACGCCACCAACCAGACCATCGAAGGCGCGCTCCACCGCCTCAAGCTGCCGCCGCTGGCGTACGACGTGCTGTGGCTGGGCATCTCCGCCTTCGTCATCGCGGCCGCCGTGGTCGTGATGCGCCGAGTGGACCCGCCGCTCGCCTTCGTGGTCAACGCGACGGCCGTCCTCGTCCTCTCCCCGATTTCCTGGTCGCACCACTGGGTTTGGGTCGCCCCGGCGCTGGTCATCCTGGCCGCCCGCGTCCGCACCACCCGCCAAGGCGCGGCCCTCGCCGCCGGCACGCTCGTGTTCATCGCCGCACCCCACGCCTTCCTGCCCAACAGCGACATGCGCGAACTCGCGTGGGCACCCTGGCAGCACGTCGTCGGCGACTCGTACCTCCTGTTCGCCCTCGGCCTCCTCACCTGGCTGCTGGTCGTCACGCAGCCGGCCTCGGTGAGCCTCGAAGAACCGGCACTCGCCGCTGAGGCCTGTCCACGCCCCACCGGACGTATTTCCCCACTCATCGAACAGAATTCATAATCGCGATCGCCAAAACACAACAATTCATCTCCCCGTCGGGTGACCGCGCCAAACAATCGGTCACCCCGCCGCGAGCCCCCTAGGGCTGAGTTGGTGAACGCACTGCTCTGTTCGGGGGAATTGCCGCGCACAACGCCCGCCCCGGGCGAAAGGTCCCGCGGCGCGCCTTGATCACACGCAGCGTCACATCGGGAAACGCGAAGAGTGGCGACGCGCCGGAAATCCCTCGTCAAACCCCTGGCGCGGAGCCCTATTAGCACCCCGCCAGGGCACTGGTGCTCGCAGCCCGGATGTGATGGCGCTAATATCCGGGTCCCGCCATCCAGACATGGGGGAGCGGCGCCACCGGCGGGAAGCGAAAACCGCGCTTTCGCCGAAGGCCGTGAACCAGCGAAGAGCCCGAACAACGAGCCAGAACAACGAGCGAGACCACCAACCCGGCGCACGGCCTGCCACCAACCGGACGCGAGGACTTGAAGCCATGTCGGAACAACTGCCCGCCCGCCACGCGCAGCAGCGCGGGCGCGTCGTCCCGGCCGCGGTCGCGGTCCCGGTGACGGCGGTCGTCGCCGGTGCGCTGTGGGCGTGGGTGACGTTGGAGGTGCCCACACAGAACCGGGTGCTCGTCGCGGTCGTCGCGGCCGTCACCTGGGTCGCCCTCGTCGTCGCCGTCTACCTCGCCACGCGCGGGTCGTCAGCGCTCACCGGCGCCGAGGAGCGTGCCCGCCACGCCGAGCGCCGGGCGCAGATCGAGGCTCGGCAGATGACGGCCGTCAACCTCGAGCTCTCCATGATGGTTGACCAGACCCTTCCGGCCCTGGTCAATCGCCTGCGCGACGGCACGAGCGCCGCCGACGTCTACAACTCCACGCAGCTGCCGGAAGACCCGTTCCAGAACCGGATCATGCGCCTGTTCATCGACGAGGTCGCCCAGGGCGAGCGCCGCCGCGCCGCCGCCACGGCCGCGTGCGCGAACGCCGCCGGCCGCGTGCAGGCGCTGTCCACCAGCATCCTCGCCGACCTGCGCGAGATGGAGAACCACTGCCCCGAGGACATGCTCGGCGAGGTCCTCAAGGTCGACCACAGCACCGCCCAGGCCGGCCGTCTCGCCGACTCCATCGCCGTGCTCACGGGCGCGCGCTCGGGCCGCCGCTGGGCGAAGCCGATCCGCATGGAGAGCATCCTGCGCGGCGCCATGGGCCGCATCGGCGCGTACACGCGGGTGCGCATCCACTCCACCAGCAGCAGCGCCATCGCCGGGTACGCCGCCGAAGACGTGATGCACGCGCTGGCCGAGCTGATGGACAACGCCACCAAGTTCTCCGCGCCCTCCGAAGAGGTCCACGTCTACGTCGAGGACCTCCACAACGGCGCCGTGATCACCATCGAAGACGGCGGCCTCGGCATGAAGCCGCAGGCGCTCACGCGAGCCGAGATCGCCGTGGCGCAGAACGAAAAGCTCGACCTCACCACGATCTCCGGGACGCGCCTCGGCCTCGCCGTCGTCGGCCAGCTCGCCCGCAAGCACCAGCTGCACGTGTTCTTCCGCCCGTCCTCGCGCGGTGGCACCGGCGTGGTCCTGCGCATCCCCAACCACCTGATCACGCAGCCGCGCACCGACCCGTTCACCGACCCCCTCTCCGACGCCCAGCCGCGCAGCGAGGCGCTGGTCAGCGCCGTGCGCGCCGAGGGCCGCGAGTCCACGCGCGGCACGCTGGAACCGGTGCTCAGCGAGTCGGGCGGCCTGCCGAAGCGCCCGCGCGGGCAGACGCTCGCCGCGTCGCGCCAGCTGGCGCCGAGCCCCGGCCCGCGGCCGACCAACCGCAGCCACGGCGACAGCGGCGCCCGGTTCGGGGCCTTCCAGCAGAGCCGCACCCGCAGGGTCGCCACCAGTCCGGCCGAGTCGCAGGCGGACGCCGATGACAACGACTGAGTCCCTGCCGCACCGGAACCCCCAGATTGGAGTGAGGGGGCGCGCGTTTTCCGCCCCCGGATCCTCGATGACCCAGAACTCGAACCTCGAATGGCTCCTGGAGAACCTCGTCGGCAACACGCCGGGAGCCGTCCACGCGCTGGTGCTGTCGAAGGACGGCCTCAAGCTCTGCCACACCGCCGGCCTCTCCATCGACAAGGCCGACCAGTTGGCCGCGATCGCCGCCGGCGTGCAGGCGCTCTCGCACGGCGCGTCGGCCGAGTTCGGTGACGGCAGCGGCGGCATCCGCAACTCGATGACCGAGTTCCACGGCGGCATCCTGTTCATCGTCGAAGCCGGCATCGGCGCGCACCTCGCGGTGATCGCGGCCGAAGACGCCGACGTCGGCCTGATCGGCCACAACATGGACGAGCTGGTCGAGCAGATCGGCTCGTTCCTGACCGCCGCTCCGCGCTACGCGCAGGCCGGTCCGACGGCATGATCCGCCGCGCTGTCGAGGAAGAGGACCCCGACCGCCTCTACACGCTCACCGGCGGGCGCAGCCGCACCGAGGACCTCGAGCTCGACCTCGTCACGATCATCGTCGCCGAGTCGGCGCCGTCGGCCGGGATGCAGTCCGAGCACGTGCGGATCCTGCGGATCGCCCTGCACCCGACGTCGGTCGTCGAGCTCTCCTCGGAGCTCTCGCTGCCGGTGAGCGTCGTGAAGATCCTGGTCACGGATCTGCTCGACAGCGGCAAGGTCTCGGCCCGCCACCCCTCTTCGGCGCTGCAGCGCGCGTCCATCCCCGACTCCGAATTCCTCAAGAAGGTGCTCGTTGGACTCCGCAATCTCTGAACGCACCCCTCGCGCCCCGCTGGCCGCCACTGCCGCCGACGGGTTGAAGATCGTGATCGTCGGGGGCTTCGGCGTCGGCAAGACCACGATGGTCCGGTCGGTCAGCGAGATCCGGCCGCTGAGCACCGAGGAGACGATGACGCAGGCCGGCGTCGGCATCGACCAGGGCCTGCAAGGGAAAACCACGACCACGGTGGCGTTCGACTTCGGCCGAATCAGCCTCGACGAGCGCATGGTGCTGTACTTGTTCGGCGCGCCCGGCCAGGAGCGCTTCTGGTTCCTGTGGGACCGGCTGTTCTCCGGCACGCTCGGCGCGGTGGTCCTCGTCGACACCCGGCGCCTGGCCGACTCGTGGTACGCGATCGACCGGCTCGAGCACCACGGCACGCCGTTCATCGTGGCGCGCAACAACTTCGAGCCGCCGGCGCACGATCTCAGCCAGGTCCGCGACGCGCTCGACCTCTCACCCGACGTGCCCCTGATCGACTGCGACGCGCGCCGCCGCGACTCGTCCAAGCAGGTGCTGATCTCGCTCGTCGACCACCTCTACTCGTTGTCCACCGCCCGGGAGAACCAGCCGTGACCGAACACCGGCCTGAAGTGTCCACAGAGGACTTCGTCAAGCTCTACGGCGCGCAGTTCCAGGAGGATCCGGCCACCCTCTACGGCCGGATTCGCCAGGAGTACGGCGGTGTCGCCCCGGTGCTGCTCGACGGCGACGTCCCCGCGTGGCTGGTCTGCGGCTACCGCGAGTTGCACCAGGTCACCAGCGATTCCCAGCTGTTCGCCCGCGACACGCGCCGCTGGAACCAGTGGGAGAACGTGCCGGCCGACTGGCCGCTGCTGCCCTACGTGGCGCACAACCCGTCGGTGATGTTCACCGAGGCGCTGGAACACCGCCGCCGCGCCGGCGCGATCGGCGACGCACTGTCCGCGGTGGACCAGTTCGACCTGCGCGCGCACTGCGAGCAGATCGCCGACCGGCTGATCGACACGTTCGCCGGCACCGGCGAGGCCGACCTCATCACGCAGTTCGCGATGCAGATTCCCTTGCTGGCCATCGCGAAGATGTACGGCATGCCCGAGGCCGAGACCCCGGCACTGGTGCGCGACGTCGCGATCTCCCTCGACGTCGGCCCCGACGCGATCCCGGCGTACGGCCGCGTGCAGGAGGCCATGGGCCGGCTGCTGGCGCTCAAGCACCGGCAGCCCGGCCACGACGTTCCTTCGCACATGGCCCACAGCCCGGCGGGGCTCACCGACGCCGAAATCGTGCAGGACCTGCTGGTGGTCACGGCCGCCGCACAGCAGCCGACGGCCAACTGGATCGGCAACACCATCCGGCTGATGCTCACCGACGACCGCTTCGCGATGACGCTCTCGGGCGGGCGCGGCAGTGTCGGAGAGGCCCTCAACGAGGTCCTCTGGCACGACACGCCCACCCAGAACTTCATCGGCCGCTTCGCCACGCGCGACACGCAGCTCGGCGGCCGCCGCATCCGCACCGGCGACCTGCTCGTGCTCGGCCTCGCCGCCGCGAACGCCGACCCGCACGTGCGTCCCGACCTCGCCGGCGGCGCTGCCGGGAACCACGCGCACATGTCGTTCGGCCACGGCGAGCACGGCTGCCCGCACCCCGCGCCCGAGGTCGCGGAGGTCATCGCCCGCACGACCGTCGAGGTGCTGCTCGACCGGCTGCCCGACCTGTCGCTTTCGGTGCCGGACGAGTCCCTGAAGTGGCAGCGGTCGATGTGGATGCGCGGGCTGGAGTCACTGCCCGTCACGTTCACGCCGACTTACGTCGCAAGTCACGCCGTCAGCTGGGGCTGAACCGCACCGGCAACGCCGACGGTCCGCGCGTGAACACCCCCGCTTCGTGGGTGTCCGCGTTGTCGGCGAGCCGCACGTTCGGCATCGCGTCGAGCAGCTGAGCCACGCCGACCTCGATCTCCGTCTTCGCCAGCAGCGCGCCGACGCAGAAGTGCCGGCCCAGCGCGAACGACAGATGGTTCGCGGCCGCCGAGAAGGCGGTTTCCGTCGGCAGGTCCGTGCGGAAGATGTCGAACTCGTTCGGGTTCTCGAACCGTCGCGGGTCGCGGTTGGCCGCACCGATCAGGCAGGTCACGGTGCTGCCGGCCGGCACACGCTTGCCCGCGATCTCGATGTCCTCGGCGGGCTGGCGCATGATCATGTGCACCGGCGGCGTGTAGCGCAGCGTCTCCGCGAACGCCTTGGGGATCAGCCCGTGGTCGGCTTGCACGGCTTCGAGCTGCGCCGGGTTTTCCAACAGGTTCTTGAACACGCTGGCGATCGCCTTGTCGGTGGTCTCCCCACCGGCGGCGAGCAGCAGGCTGCAGAACGCCTTGATGTCCTCGTCGCTCATCCGCGTGCCGTCGACCTCGGCCGAGCACAGCGTGGAAAGCAAGTCGTCGCCGAGGTTTTCGCGGCGGGCCCGGATGATCGGGATCAGGTACTCCGCCAGCTCCTCGCGCGTGCGCACGCCGGCCGCGGCCACGTCCGGGTCCTGGCTGAGGTTGCCGAGGAAGCCGATGATCGCGGTGTACCAGCGCTGGAACCGCTCGTGGTCGCTCTGGTCCAGACCAAGCATGTCCACGATCACATTGATCGGGAAGTGGCGCGCGTAGTCCTGCACCAGGTCGGCTTCGCCGCGGCTGCGGAAGCCGTCGATGAGCTGCTGCGAGTTCCGCTCGATCACGGGCCGGAACTTCTGCTCCAGCTCGTTGCCGCGGAACGCCGGCACCACCAGTGCCCGCCGGATCGAGTGCTCGCGCCCGCTCATCTGCAGGATTGTGCGCCCGTGCGCGGGTTCCAGCTGCCAGCTGTAGTTGTCCGTGGTGAACACGGGCTCCCGAAACGCTCGGGCGACGTCGTCGTAGCGGGAAACGATGTAGCTCTGCATGCCTTCATGCCAGACGATGGGCTCGTCTTCCAGCATGATGCCGTACGCGGAATACGGGTCGGCTGCGAATTCGGCGGAAAGGATGTCCGGCGCGTGACGTGCCGTGGTCATGGAGCTCCCTCGCTCGGGCGGTGGAGTAACCACGTTATCGACGGACGTTGCGTGCGCGGGGAAAATTCAGACCATTGGAGTAGACCACTGCTCCAGGTGGATTACCGGCCGAACGTCGTTCGGTGTCCGTGCGTAGTGATCGGGAGCCTCGCGTCACTCTCTAGAGTTTTTCCGGTCAGCGGGATTACCGCCTCGGGAAGTGCCGATCCGGGCCGTCCTCAGCCCCTCGGCGCGATCGAATCCCACGTGCCGAGCAGCTGATCGGCGTCCATCACCGCACCGAAGTACTTGTCGATGTTCACCAGCGCCGCGTCGTGCTCGGCCTGCGTGAAAGCCGCGCAGCAGTCGCCCATGAACGCGATGTGGTAGTCGAGCATGTAACCGTGCCGCGCGGTCGATTCCACGCACACGTTCGTACTGACGCCGGCCATCACCAGCGTCTCGGCCTTCAGGGTGCGCAGCACCGAATCCAGCCGGGTGTTCACGAACCCGCTGTACCGGTGCTTCAGCACGACGGGTTCCCCTGGCAGCGGCGCCACCTCGAACGACTCCGCGCCCCACGTCCCCGCCCGGCAGACCACGCTGGAGCGGCCACCGGACCGCGCGGTCAACGCCGCCGAGTCGGTCGCCTTCTCGTGCGCCGTCTGCACGAACACGACCGGTACGTCGTGCGCTCGCGCGCCGGCCAGCAGCGCCTGCAGCCGGGGAATCATCTCCTTGGCCGCGCTCACGTCCTCGCCGCGCCGGGCGCACGCGCCGTCGGGATGGCAGTAGTCGTTCTGCACGTCCACCACCACGACGGCCGCCTTGGCGGGGTTCAGCTTTTCCTCGTCGAATCGCACAGTCGCCACCTCGGTCGAGCCGCTTCGGGAGACGGGAACCTACCGGCTGGACCACGCGGCCACCAGGAGGGTTTCCACTGGCTGAAATCAATCGGCCGTGACCAGCTCGGCCAGTGCTTCCCGCAGCTTCCCCGTCACCTCGACCGGCCGCCGCGACTCCCGGTCCACGAACACGTGCACGAACTGCCCCTCCGCCACCAGCGCCTCGGCGGCGGTGTACATCCCGATCTCGTACCGCACGCTCGACCGCCCGAGGTGCGCCACCCGCAGCCCCACCCGCACCGACCCCGGGAACGACACCGAAGCGTGGTACTGGCACCGCGATTCCACGCACAGCCCGATCACCTCGCCGGCTTCGATGTCCAGCCCGCCGCGATCGATCAGCCACGTGTTGATCACGGTGTCCATCAACGAGTAGTGCACCACGTTGTTCACGTGGCCGTAGACGTCGTTGTCCTTCCACCGCAACGGAATCGTCTGCCAGAACGGGTAACTCACCACAGGTGCACCGAAGCCCGCAGGATCCCGGCCAAGTCGTCCTCGGAAGCCTCCCGCGGCGCCGTCGCCAGCAACCGCTGCTGCTTCACCGTGCCGGAGACCAACGAGTCCACATCGGACTCCGCATACCCCACCGCGCCGATTCCCGCGGGAATCCCGATCTCCCGCATCAGGTTCACCAGCACCGCCGGCAGGTGGTCCTCGAAGTCCCCGGCCCACTCGAAGTCCGGCGCCAGCAGCCGCGCCACCCGCAGGTGGCGCTCCGGCGCGGCGGAGAACGTGAACCGGAACGCCTCGGGTGCCGTCAGCGACACCGCCATCCCGTGCGGTACCATCGCCTCGTCGCCCGGGTAGCCGTCCGGGTGGAACTCCCGCACCTGCCCCGCGATCGGGTACGCGTTCGCGTGCGGGATGTGCACCCCGGCGTTGCCGAACCCCAGCCCCGCGAACGTCGCGGCCAGCGCCATCGCCTCGCGCGCCTCCAGGTCCGAGCCGTCGCGCACCGCCCTGGGCAGCGCCCACGACAGCAATGACAACGACTTCTCCGCGAACATGTCCGCCAACGGGTTGGACCCGCAGTACGGCACCCGCTGCTCGGGCTTCTTCCGGTCGAACGACGTGTACGGCTTCGCCGTGTAGCTCTCCGCCGCGTGACAGAGAATGTCCATCCCGGACGCGGCCGTTACCCCGGCCGGCTGCGTCACCGTCAGCCGCGGGTCCACCACCGCCAGCGTCGGCCGCAGCCGCAGGTGGCTGATCCCACTCTTCACCCGCAGTGACAACACATCGAGCACACACACCGTCGTGCTCTCCGACCCGGTCCCCGTCGTGGTCGGCACGGCCACGAGCGGCTTCAACGGGTTCGACGGCGCCCGCCCGCCGCCGACCGGCGCGTTGACGTAGTCCATCAACGAGCCCTCGTTGGACGTCAGCAGGTTCGCCGCCTTCGCGGTGTCGATGCTCGACCCGCCACCCACGGCCACGAACGCGTCGTACGGCCCGGTCCCGCGCGCGAAGTCCACGGCCTTCTGCATGCTCACGTCCGTCGGCTCAACGTGGACGCCGTCGAAGACCTCCGTCGCGATCCCGTACGACTCGATCCCCGAAGCGATCCGCGCCGGCCACCCTGTCTCGGCGACGGTCGGATCCGTGACCACGAGTACCCGGCGAACGCCGTACTGCGTGAGGTCGTAACCGATTTCGTCGCTGGCTCCCGTGCCGTACTTCAACGCGGGCGCGCCGTACGTGAAAACGGTTTCATGCTCGGTGGACGTCAAGGCCCCGGTCCTCGCTTCCTGTCAGCCGGCGGTCAAAGTGGACATTTGTCCCATTTTCGCGGTCATTCCTCGAAGATCACTTGACTGCGGTGAACCGTGCCGCCCTAAGCTCTCCTCATTAGATACCAATTAGGAGCGACCGTCGCCCAGACGGCCGTGCGCATCCTGACCGAGGCCCAGGTCCGCCGGGTGTACGCGGTCGTCGGCGAAGCGTTCCTGGAGCTGCTCGACGCGTTGCAGCGCGAGCGCGAAGTGACCCTCGTCTCCGCGCGGCACGATTCGGGCGCCGCGTTCATGGCCGAAGCCGAGGGCAAGCTCACCGAGCGCCCCGCCGTGCTGCTCGCGAGTCGCGGCCCGGGCGCCGCGAACCTCGCCATCGGCGTGCAAACGGCCTACCAGGACGAGACCCCGATGGTCGTCCTCCTCGAGACGCCGGCGCTCGACCGAGCGATCACCGGCGAGCTGCCGACCTCCGACCTGACGGCCATGTTCGAGTCCATCGCGAAGTGGTGCGTACGCGCCGAAGACCCCGACGCGGTGCCGGGCCTGCTCGCCGAAGCGCTCACGCGCTGTCGCGAAGGCCGTCCGGGACCGGTTGTGCTCGGCGTGCCCAGTGACGCGTGGGGAGTGCCGTACGACTCGGCCAAACCGGTGGCCAAGGTGCGCCCGCCGATCACCGGAACGTTGGGCCGTTCGGCCGAAGCCGTCGCCGGGCTCGTCGACGAGGCCCGCTACCCGGTGGTCATCGTCGGCGGCCGCGCGCGTTCGGCGCGAGACGAGCTGATCGCCGTCGCCGACGAGCTCGCCCTGCCCGTCTACAACGCCTTCCGCCGCCAGGACGCCTTCCCCGAGACGCACGCGCGCTACGCCGGCCACCTCGGCCTCGGCATCCCCGCGCGCCAGCTCGACGCCCTCGAACGCGCCGACCTCGTGCTCGCCCTCGGCACCCAGCTCGACGAGGTGACCACCCAGGGTTACCGCTACCCGACGTCGCAGCAGACGCTCGTGCTGGTCGGCACCGGTATCGACGAGCAGCGCCGCCGCGGCCTCACCTTCCGCGTCGACTCCGAGGTCGAGCCGTTCCTGCGCGAGCTGCGCTCGATCGCGACGCCGCGCACGCGCCGCGCCTCGGCCGCCAACGCCGCCGTGCACACCTTCATGACCCCGCCCGACACGAGCGGCAACACGCGCGTGCACCCCGTCGACGTGATCCGCGCCCTGCGCAAGCTCGCGCCCGAGGACACGATCGTGACCAGTGACGCAGGCAACTTCGCGCAGTTCATGCACCGCTACTGGTGCTTCACCGCGCCGCGCAGCCAGCTCGGCCCGAGTAACGCGGCCATGGGCTACGCCGTGCCCGCCGCCATCGCGGCCAAGCTCGCCGAACCGCGCCGCGCCGTCGTCGCGATGGTCGGCGACGCCGGCACCCTCATGACGGGCCAGGAGATCGAGACCGCCGTCCGCTACCGAGCGCCTGTGATGGTTGTCGTGTTTCAGAACGGCGTCCACGGGGCATTGGCCATGCACCAGGCCCGCGCGCACGGCCGGCTCTCGGGCGTCACCATCCCGCTCACGGACTTCGCGTCGTGGGCCCGCGGGCTCGGCGCCGCCGGGTACACGGTGGACGATCGCGAAGAGCTCGAGGCGATCGTCGCGAGTGCGTTGGTGCGCCAGCGTCCGTGTGTGATCGATGTGAGGACGGACCCGGACGTCGTAACGCCCGACGTCCGCCTGAGCACCTTGCTGAGCGCGGTTCGCCCGCAATCACCCGGGCAGTGATTTTTCTCCGGCGCGCAACGGGAAACGCCGGGAAAGTTCAGTGGCCGCAGGGGGGTGGCTCCGGTAGCCTGACGGTGTTCCCAGGGGTTCGCGGGAGAACCGGGATCCGGCAGTCACATGCAGCGTCACATCGGGACGCGCCGCGCACGCTTCCACAGTGCGAGGGTTACCGATTCAGTGGTCTGGCCCGGACGGGAACGGCCGGTTTCTGTCGGTGCCGGGTGACATCATCACGGCATCGCCCGCTGGGAGGCGGGTGGGAACGAGGGGAGCTTCAACATGGCCGACGAAAAGACCACGGTTTCGCGTGGTTCGTCTGCCCGCACCGCGGCGGCGCGTGCCGCCGGGGCGCGCACGGCGACGGAGCAGGTCCGCGAGACCTCGGGTGTCGTGCCGGTGCTGTTCAGCGCCGTCGCGGAGGCCCACGACGTGGCCGTCGTGGTCGGCGACCAGGACGCCGGCTGGCGTTCGCCGTTCGGCGGCGGTCTGCGTCCGGCGAGTGGCGAATAGCTCACCCCGGCCTGGCTCACGCCTGTTCACCAGGGTGAGTCCGGGTGGTTCGGGTTGTCCACGTGCCACAAGCTGTGCTTTACTTTCGATGGTCTTGATTTTTGTGAGTTACGCTCGCAGATATCAGCGGGCGTAGTGTCTCCTCACTCGAGGAAGCAAACCGCCCGGGTTTGACTCGGGGTGCTGATGTGGCTTCCCGTTTTTGGTGTTATGTATGGAGATATTTAATGACTCAGGGCACTGTGAAGTGGTTCAACTCCGAGAAGGGGTTCGGCTTCATCACCCCCGACAACGGTGGCGGCGACGTCTTCGTTCACTACAGCGAGATCCAGGGTAACGGCTTCAAGAGCCTCGAAGAGAACGCTCGCGTGGAGTTCGAGATCGGCCAGGGCCAGAAGGGCCCGCAGGCCACGTCGGTCACCGTCATCTGACCTAGACCTTCGTGAAGGGGCCGCCACCCGCGCTACGGGTGGCGGCCTTTTTCATTGTCAGCGCTGTCGTGTCAGTGCTGTCGTAATCAGCGCTGTCGTTGTCGGCGCCGTCGCTTTTCATCGCTGCCGTCTGCTCTGCCACAGACCGTCTCACGATCTGGTTTCCTTTGCCGGACAACGACTTCCGTGCCTCCAGGTCGCCCCGCTATCACCCGATCGTGTCTGACGTGGACCTCGTAGGCTGCGCGCCATGATCGAGAACGGCTACACCGTCTCCGGGATGTCCTGCGGCCACTGTGCACAGTCGGTCACCGAGGAAATCACCGACCTTCCGGGCGTCGAAAGCGTCGAGGTCGACGTCGAAACCGGCCGCGTTGTCGTGCGCAGCGCCGAAGAGCTCACCGAAGACGTCGTCCGCGGTGCGGTCGAAGAAGCGGGTTACACCTACGAAGGCACCGCGGCACTCGTCTAGCGGATCAGAACCGGCGGATCAGAGCACCGCCTCAGAGCACTGCCTCGGAGCACTGCGTCGCGCCGCCGCGGCCGCCGCCCACGCGGGGAAGTCACCGGATCGGCGCAAGCCGTGTCGCACGGTGTGCCCCTTCGTGCCCTGCCTCGGGTGGGTGATTCCCCCGGCCGAAGTACTGGGCCGTCCGGGTGAGCAATCGAGCTGCAACCCTCCGCAACCCTTCCCCTATCCGGCTTCACACGGTCTGCTGAACCGGCACAAGCAGGACAAGGAGAACTGTGGTGGGCCCAGGTGTGGCGGGCATCGTCGCCAACCCGGCGTCGGGGCGGGACATCCGGCGGCTGGTGGCGCAGGCGTCCGTGTTCCCGACGGCCGAGAAGGCCAACATGGTCCAGCGCGTGCTGGCCGCGTTCGCCATCACGGGCGTCGAGAGAACGCTCGTTTCCACCGACCTCGGTGGCATTTCCGCGGCCGTGCACCGCCGGCTGAGCCGCGAGCCGCTGCCGGGTGTCGAGTTCTGCGACAAAGACCCGCTCACGGGCACGGCGCAGGACACGATCAACGCCGTCCGCCGGATGGTCGACGCGGGTGCCGGCGTGATCGTGTGCCTCGGCGGCGACGGCACGGCCCGGGTCGCCGCGAAGGCGTGCGGCGAGGTGCCGCTGCTCGCGCTGTCCACCGGCACCAACAACGCCTTCCCGCAGATGCGCGAAGCCACCGTCGCGGGTCTCGCCGCCGGCTTCATCGCGAGCGGTCAGATCGACCCCGACCTGGTCACCCACCGCGTCAGCAAGCTCGAAGTCGTCACCAAGGCGCGGCGCGAGATCGCCCTGGTGGACGTCGCCGTGACCCTGAGCAAGCACGTCGGCGCGAAGGCGCTGTGGGATCCGGCGTCGCTCACCGAGCTCTACTGCACCTTCGCCGAGCCCGACGGCATCGGCCTCTCCAGCATCGCGGGCCAGCTCTGCCCGAGCCCGCGCTCCAGCGCCGACGGCGTCGCCCTCAAGCTCGGGCCCGTCGGCGTCACCCCGCACGTGGTCCACGCGCCCATCGCCCCCGGCCTGGTGAAAGCCGTCGGCGTGCGCGGCTGGGGCGTGCTCCAGCAGGGCATGCGCGTGGACCTCGCCGCAGGCGGTGGCGTGATCGCCGTCGACGGTGAACGCGAGCTCGAACTCAAGCCAGGGGAGAGCGCGTACGTCGAGCTCCGGTCCGACGGGCCGTGGTGCGTCGACGTCCGCGCGGTGATGGCCGAAGCGGCCCAACGAGGGTTGTTGCGCACCACATCCACCGAAGGCGGTGCGCCTACGAAGGGAAAGGAGCGTCGACGATGACGGAGACCTTGCTGGAGGCCTATCGCACCATGCGCACGATCCGCGCGTTCGAGGAACGCGTGCACGAGGAGTTCGCCACCGGCGACATCCCCGGCTTCGTCCACCTCTACGCCGGCGAGGAGGCTTCGGCCACCGGCGTCTGCAGCCACCTCGACCGCCGCGACACCATCGCCAGCACCCACCGCGGCCATGGCCACTGCATCGCCAAGGGCGTGGACGTGAAGGCCATGATGGCCGAGATCTACGGCCGCACCACGGGATCTTGTCACGGCAAGGGTGGCTCGATGCACATCGCCGACCTGTCGAAGGGCATGCTCGGCGCCAACGGCATCGTCGGCGGCGGCCCGCCGCTCATCTGCGGCACCGCGCTCGCGGCGAAGCAGCAGGGGACCGGTGGCGTCGGCGTCGCCTTCTTCGGCGACGGCGCGAGCAACCAGGGCACCACGCTCGAAGCCCTCAACCTCGCGTCCGTGTGGAACCTGCCCGCGGTCTTCGTCGCCGAGAACAACGGTTACGCCGAAGCGACGTCGAGCACCTGGTCCGTGGCCTCGGACAACATCGCCGACCGCGCCGCCGGCTTCGGCATGCCCGGCGTGATCGTCGACGGCTACGACTTCTTCGCCGTGACCGAAGCCGCCGGTGAGGCCATCGACCGCGCCCGCGCCGGCGGCGGTCCCACGCTCCTGGAAATGAAGTTCACGCGCTACTTCGGCCACTTCGAGGGCGACCAGCAGGCCTACCGCGCCGACGAGGTCGCCCACGCCCGCGAGCACCTCGACTGCCTCAAGCGCTTCCGTACCCGAGTGGTCGAAAGCGGCGAGCTGTCCGAGGAAAGCCTCGACAAGGTCGACACCGAAGTCGCGAAACTTGTCGAAGAAGCCGTGGCGGAAGCCAAAGCCGCACCCAAACCCACCCGAGCCGACCTGGAGACCGACGTCTACGTCTCGTACTGAAGGGAGCGCGAGTCATGGCACGCACGATCAGCTACCGCGAAGCGATCAACGAGGCCCTCGCGCAGGAGATGCAGCGCGACGAGTCGGTGATCGTGATGGGCGAGGACAACGCCGGCGGCGCGGGCAGCCCCGGTGAGGAAGACGCGTGGGGCGGCGTTCTCGGTGTCACCAAAGGGCTTTTCCACCGTTTCCCCGGCCGGGTGCTCGATACGCCGATCTCCGAATCGGCCTTCATCGGCGCGGCCATCGGCGCCGCGACGGCCGGCCAGCGGCCCGTGGCCGAGCTGATGTTCATCGACTTCATGGGCGTCTGCTTCGACCAGATCTTCAACCAGGCGGCCAAGTTCCGCTACATGTTCGGCGGCAACGCGCGCACGCCCGTGGTGATCCGCACGATGTACGGCGCCGGGCTGCGGGCCGCCGCCCAGCATTCCCAGTGCCTGTACCCGATCTTCACGCACATCCCGGGACTCAAGGTCGTGGTGCCCTCCAGCCCGTACGAGGCCAAGGGCCTGCTCATCCAGTCCATTCGCGACGACGACCCCGTGATCTTCTGCGAGCACAAGGCCCTCTACGACACCTCCGGCGAAGTCCCCGAAGACAGCTACACCATTCCCTTCGGCGAAGCCAACGTCGTCCGCGACGGCGAGGACGTCACCATCGTCGCCATCGGCCGCATGGTCGGCGTCGCCGAGGAAGCCGCGCGCGAGCTGGCCTCGACCGGGGTCGAGGCCGAGGTGATCGACCCGCGCACGACCAGTCCACTCGACACCGAGACGATCCTCGAAAGCGTCGAGAACACCGGCCGGCTCGTGATCGTCGACGAGGCTTCCCCGCGCTGCAACCTCGCCACCGACATCTCCGCGCTCGTCGCCCGCGAAGGGTTCGCGTCCCTGCGCGCACCCATCGAGATGGTCACGCCGCCACACACGCCCGTGCCCTTCTCCGACGCGCTCGAAGACCTCTACATCCCCGGCCCCCAGCAGGTGGTCAACGCGGCGAAAGCCGTGGTGGGCTGGACTCGGTGATGGCCGAGATCCAGCGTGTGACCATGCCCAAGTGGGGCCTGTCGATGAAGACGGGCCGCATCACCGACTGGCTCGCCACCGAAGGCGACGACATCACCGAGGGTGACGACCTCGTTGACATCGACACAGACAAGATCACCGGCACGCTGGAGTCCCCGGGCTCCGGCGTGTTGCGCCGGGTGATCGCGCCGGCGGGGGAGGACGTGCCCGTCGGCGCAACGATCGCCCTGGTCGCGCCCTCCTCCGTCGCCGACGCCGAGGTCAACGAAGCAGCCGAAACCGCGTTGCGGGAGCTGGCCGAAGGCGTGGTCGAGGAGGCGGCGGGACCGGTCACCGGCACCGTCGAGGTCGACGGCCGCACCCTCAGTTACGCCACGCTCGGTGACAGCGGCGATGCGGACGACGAGGTGGTGGTCCTCGTCCACGGCTACGGCGGCGACAAGAACTCCTGGCTCTTCGTCCAGGAGCCGCTCGCCGACGGCCGTACCGTCCACGCGCTCGACCTCCCCGGTCACGGCGAGTCCACCAAGGACGTCGGCGACGGCTCCCTCACCACCCTCGCCAACGCCGTCCTCGGCTTCCTCGAAACACTCAACGTCACGAAGGCGCACCTCGTCGGCCACTCGCTCGGCGGCGCCGTCGTCGTGGCTGCCGCCGCGGCACAACCCGCGAAGGTCTCTTCGCTCGCGCTGGTGGCCCCGGCCGGCTTCGGTGACCGCATCAACGCCGGTTACCTGCGCGGCTTCGCCACCGCCACGTCGAGGCGAGAACTGAAACCCCACCTCAGCGCACTCTTCGCCGACCCGGACCTGGTCACGCGCCGTCTCGCCGACGACCTCCTCAAGTACAAACGCCTCGACGGCGTCGACCGAGTCCTGGAGAAACTCCTCGGCACCCTGCTCGAAGACGACGACACCCCGGCCCTGCACATCGCCCCGCTCCTGGCCCGGTACGAAGGCCCGATCACTGTGGTCTGGGGCAGCGAAGACGCCGTCCTCCCACCCGAAAACGCGGCCGGCCTCCCGGACGTCCACTCCGTCGAGGGCGCCGGCCACCTGGTCCACTTGGAGAAACCGTCGGCCGTTGTCGAGGTGGTTGTCGAGATCGTCTCAGAGGCGACGGAGAGATCGGCACGGCCTTGACCGACGTCCTTACGGCCTTGACCGACGCCGTCACGGCCTTGCTCGACCCTTGATCGACTCTGTCGGTGAAGTCACCGCCCCTTCCGATCACGGCCCGACCACCTGCACACTGGCGCCGGAGGCCGGGTGAGGAGCACCCCAATGCGGCGTTGGGTGCGTTGAGCGCACCGAACGCCACATTGGGGGAGTCGGACTAGGAGCGGGTGGTTGTTGGGCCAGCAGCACCTCGAGGCAGCGTTGCCGGTCGGGGTTGACCCCCGACGGCACGCGCGCGCTCTCGCCCGTCTCCACGAAGCCGCCATCGCCGGCGAAGCGCTGCCCAGCGCGCCGCGTTCGGTGATCAGCGAGTCCTGGTCCCGCGTACAGCGGCTCGGCATCGACCCGGACCGCGGCGCGTCCTCGCCGATCCTAGACGCCGTCGAGCTCGAAGAACGCCGCCGCGAAAGCGGCCTCGCCCCGCTGCTGCCGATACTGCGCGGCGGCCTGCTCAGCCTGGCCGAGCAGGCCGCGCACATCATGGTGATCGTCGACGCCGCAGGCCACGTCCTCTGGCGCGACGGCTCGGTTCCCGTCCGCCGCCGCGCCGATCGCCTCGGCTTCGTGGAGGGCGTCGATTGGCAGGAAGAAGCCGTCGGCACCAACGCCATCGGCACGGCGCTCGTGGCTCGCCGGCCGGTGCAGGTCTACTCCGCCGAGCACTACGTCCGCGCCCAGCACGACTGGACCTGTGCCGCCGCCCCGCTGCACGATCCCCGCGACGGCCGGCTCCTCGGCGTCGTCGACCTCTCCGGCTCCGCCTCGACGGTCCACGCCACCACCCTCGCCCTCGTCGACGCCGTCGGCCGCCTTGCCGAATCCCAGCTGCGCACCACGCACCTGACCGACCTCGAACGCCTGCGTGGCATCGCGGTTCCTTTGCTGGCCAAGGTTTCCGGCCGCGCGCTGGTGACCGATCAGCACGGCTGGATCGCCACCACCACTCCCTCCGCGATCTCTGCCGCCACCGGCCTCGCGGCCGCCGGCCGGCTGCCGTTGCCCGTGTCCGTGGGACCCGGCCCGCTGTGGCTGCCCGCCCACGGTCACTGCGTGGTCGAACCACTGCCCGGCGGCTGGCTCATTCGCATGACCGACTCCGAAGCCGCTCCGCCGACCCGGGTTTCCCTCGACCTGCGCATCCCCGGCGAACCGGTGCTCACGGTTTACGGCTCCGCGAGCGAATGGACCCACCGCGTCTCCCCGCGTCACGCACAGCTCCTGTACGCCCTCGCCGCCCACCGAAACGGCTGCAGCGCTTCACAACTCTCGTCAGTGTTGTTCGGCGACGCGACGCGCACGGTCACCGTCCGCGCCGAGGTTTCGCGGCTGCGGCGGATCGTCGGCGGGATCATCGTCGGGCGGCCGTACCGGTTCGCCGACAACCTCGAAGTCGTCGTGCACGGATCGGCCGTCGCGGGCTAGTTTTGGTGCGCGAAGCGCTGGCACGCGCGGGTTGCCCCGCGTACGCGCAACCACCATTGGTGTGAGTGATCTTTCTTGCCCGCGTGGCAAGCGGCGATGGTGTGCACCATGACCAAGCGAACATCGGTGCGGCAGCGCCGGGTCTCCGCGGAGCTGCGGGCCTTGCGGATCAAGGCGAACCTCACGTGCAGAGAGGTTTCCGAGGGCCTCGGCTTCTCGGAGAGCAAGATCAGCCGCATGGAGACCGGCGACCGCGGCCTCTACGTGGACGACGTCTCCGCCATCCTCGGCTTCTTGCACGCACCAACGGAAAAGCGCCAAGAGCTGCTGAAGCTGTTGCGCGACGGCGAGGAGCGCAACTGGCACGAGATCCACGGCAAGCTGCCACCCACCTGGAAGGAACTGATCCGCTTCGAGGACGACGCGCTGCGGATCAAGAACTACGAGCCGCTGGTGATCCCCGGCCTGGCGCAGACGCCGGACTATGCGCGGGCGGTCATTCACGCGACAAACCCGAGCTTGACCGAGTCCGATGTCGAGGGACTCGTCGCGGCGCGATTGGCTCGGCAGCTGGTTCTCAGTCGGCGAGATGCACCCGAAGTCCATCTGCTGGTTGAGGAAACGGCAGTCCGCCGCATAATCGGCGACTCAGAAGTGATGCGGCTGCAACTGGAGTCCTTGCTCGCTATCAACAATCGCAGCTGTGTCACGATGCAGGTTGTGCCCTTCAGCGCAGGCGGGCACCCCGGCCTCGAAGGGCCGCTCGTGATCCTCGAGTTTCGCGATGAGCCGACTCTCACCCATGCGGAAACCCGCAGCGCCACCAGCTTTATCGAGGATGAGGAGCCAGTTGCCCGTGCTAGGCTCGGCTGGCGTGGGATTCTTGCCGCGGCTTTGTCACCCGAGGATTCCGCCGGGCTGATTTCCACGGTGATCGACAAGATGACCGCATCCTAGGAGCACGCACGATGATCGCCCCGAACCCAGTCCAGGCAACTTGGCGCAAGAGCTCCTACAGCACTTCGCAGTCCAACTGTGTTGAGGTTGGCAGGTGGCAGAAGAGTTCCTTCAGCACTGACCAGGCCAACTGTGTCGAGGTCACTGCCACCCCGTCGATCGAGATCGGCGTGCGGGACACGAAGGACCGTGGTGCGGGTCACCTCACCGTTTCGGCTGAAGCGTGGACCGCGTTCTTGGCCGCTGCCGGGCGCTGATCGAGATCACGTGCTGGTGACACCTTCCGGGTGAGGTTCGCCCGGCTCTCCGCGACCGGCTACCTTCTGCGGGTGGCGTACGGGGAGGATCGGGGATGACCAGCACGGTGACGCGGCCGGAGACGTCTGCGGGCACTGGCGGTACGGGTGCTTCCGCGCCCCCGCCTGAGGAACCGGAAGGCCGCAGCGGCATCGCGGGCTTGCTGGAGCTGCCGGGCCAGGCGGTGCGCGCGATCGTGAGATCGGCGGCGACGACGCCGGGCCGTCTTTCGGTGATCGCCGTGGGATTGGTGTTGCTGTCGCTGGTGGCGGGGCTTGTGGGCACGCTGTCGGCGCAGGACAAAGACGACACCATCTCCGGCCTGATCAGCTACCGCGAACCGCTCGCGGCGGCGGCGCAGCAGGTGTTCCGCTCGCTGTCCGATGCGGACGCGACGGCGGCGACCACGTTCCTGTCGGTGGGCACCGAGCCGCCGGAGCTTCGCAAGAAGTACGAGCAGGACATCGCGGAGGCGGGTTCGGCGTTGGCGAAGGCCGCGTCGGACACCGCCGATGTGGGTGACGCCGCTCACCAGGTGGACATCCTGAACCAGAAGATCCCCGTGTACACCGGGATCGTCGAGACGGCGCGCGCGAACAACCGTCAGGGCTTCCCCTCGGGTGCTTCGTACCTTCGCGAGGCTTCCCAGCTGATGCGGACGACGATCCTGCCCGCGGCTGAAGCGCTGTACCGCGCGGACACCGACAAGCTTTCCGCCGAGCAGGACGACAGCACCGGTTTCCCGTGGGCGGCCGTCGCGCTGTTGCTCGCGCTGGTGGCGGCGTTGGTCGTCACGCAGGTGTACCTCACGCGCAAGACCAACCGCGTGGTCAACATCGGCCTGCTCGTGGCGACGGCGTGCATCGTGCTGTCGATGCTGTGGGGCGCCGTGGCGCTCGTCGTGCAGGGCAGTCTGGTCGGCGCGGGCAAGACCGACGGCAGCTCGCAGGTCGACGTGCTCGCCCGCGCGCGCATCGCCGCCCTGCAGGCCCGCGCCGACGAGACGTTGACCCTGGTCGCCCGCGGCGACGGCGGCACGTACGAACAGCAGTTCATCAAGCTCGCCGAGCAGCTGGTCGGCGCCGACGGCGCGGGCGGCCTGCTGGGCCAGGCCCGCGACCTCGCCGCCGGCACCCCCGGCCAGCAGAAGATCGAGGCCGCCGAAGAAGCCGCCCGCGAGTGGTCACTGGCCCACCTGGAAGTCCGCAAACTCGACGACTCCGGCCAGTACCAGCAGGCCGTCGACTTCGCGACCTCCGTCAGCCAGGGCAGCGCCGCGGCCGCCTTCGCGCGCCTCGACGCCAACCTCCAGGACGCCATCGAAGTCTGCCGCCAGGAATTCCTGGACGACACCCAGGCCGGCGACAACGCGTTGACGGCGTTGGCCCCCGGCGTGGGCTTCCTCGCGGTGCTCGCCGCCGGCGGCGTGACGGTCGGCGTCCGCGAACGCCTCCGGGAGTACCGGTGACCCCGGCTCCCTCCCCGACGTCCTCCGCACGGCCGGCGGCTGCCGTGTCGTGCGCTCGGCGGGGTTCGGCGTCGGTTGACGGCGCCCACAGCATGAGACGGAGATCGGCGACAGCGGGCATCGTGACCTGCGGACGGCGGAGATTGAGGGAGTACCGGTGATTCGGTCGCGTCACTTGTTCCGGGCGGCCGCACTGGCGGTGGTCGCGGTATTGGCCACCGCGTGCGGCTCGGCACTTCAGCCGATCGACCCGGCTCCGGTGAGTGACGCGGCCTGGCCGATGCCCGCGGACGTCGGCGGGCCCGACGCCTCCGCCGGTGGCTCGTCCGACTCCAGCTGCGACCCCACCGCCAGCCTTTCTCCCGCCGGCGCCTCCGTCAGCTCGCCTTCGGTCGCGAAGATCAAGGCCCGCGGCAAGCTCATCGCGGGCGTCGACCAGACCACGTACCTGTTCGGCTTCCGGAATCCCAAGTCGGGCAACCTCGAGGGCTTCGACATCGACATGGTCAACCAGATCGCCGCCGCGATCTTCGGCTCGGCCGAGGGCCACGTGCAGTTCCGGGCGATCGCGTCGTCGCAACGTGAGCAGGTGCTGAAGGACCACCAGGTCGACATCGTCGTCCGCACCTACTCGATCACGTGCGCGCGCCTGAAGGACGTGGCCTTCTCGTCGGTCTACTACGTCGCAGGCCAGAAGATCCTCGTCCCCAAGGCCTCCAACGCCGAATCCTTGTCTGATTTGAAGGGCAAACGCGTCTGCGCCACCAAACAGTCGACTTCGTTGGCCAAAATCGCCACCGACCCGGCCCACCCCACGGCCATCTCGGTCGACAACTGGTCCGACTGCCTCATCATGCTCCAGCAACACCAGGTCGACGCCGTCTCCACCGACGACACCATCCTCGCGGGCATGGCCGCCCAAGACCCCACCGTCAAGGTCGCCGGCGCGCCCATGACCACGGAGAACTACGGCATCGGCATCCCCAAGGACCAACCGGACCTCGTCCGCTACGTCAACTCGGTCCTCGAAACCACCCGCACCAACGGCACGTGGCAATCCAGCTACCAGAAATGGGTCGGCGCCCGCCTGGGCCCGGCCACGCCGCCTTCGCCGAACTACAAGTAGTCCGATCGAGTGGCGCACCCTTCCGCCACGGCCGTCTCGCGCCGTTTCGGCCGTGTGAGGGGATCGCTCGCGCCGCTCTCACCTCGCGAGGGGACCGTTCAGACCGCCGCCGGTGCGTGAGGGGACCGCTCGCGCCGTTTCGGCCGTGTGAGGGGATCGCTCGCGCCGCTCTCACCTCGCGAGGGGACCGTTCAGACCGCCGCCGGTGCGTGAGGGGACCGCTC